>NZ_NFJT01000005.1 GCF_002160015.1 Anaerofilum sp. An201
CTCGGTGTAGTCGATGCGGACCTTGATCTCCTCCCCGGCGTTGGGGGCGGGCAGGCGGCTGCCCTGATACCAAGCATTTCCGGCTCCGTCGTAGGTCTGCCAGAACCAGCCCTGCTTGTCACAGCCCACGAACAGGCCGTCGTTGATACCGTTGCTGCGCAGATACACGCCGAAACGGGTGGTGGGGCCGCTGCTGTTGGCTTTGAGGGTGAACTCCAGATAGCCCTCGCTCTGGTCGAAGCTGATGTCGGGATTGGTCACATAGAACTGGTTGGCGCCGTTGTCGCCGGAGGTGGACTTCATGTGCAGCCAGCCGTCCTCCACCGCTAAGGTGCCCTTGTCGTTGCCGGTCCAGGTGCCGGTGTTCACCGCATCCTCGTACACGGCCCGGGGAGCAGCTGCGGGAGCTTCTTCCTCCGCCGCCGGAGTTTCCTGTGCCGGGGCGGCCGGTTCTTCTTCGGGCGCTGCGGTGCTCTCGGGCACAGGCGTTTCGACAGGCTGGCTTTCGCCGGCTGCCGCGGAATCGGCGGGCTGCTCGGCGGCATACACCACCGGCTGCGCCACAGACACCAGCATGGCCGTTGCCACAGACAGGCTGAGCAATCGCCGTTTCATGTCCAGATTCATGACGTTCGGATCCTTCCTATTACAATAAATTTGGACAGGAAAGCCGGGCAGCCAGTCCGGCTTTCCCTCCATCTCGTGCCTAAGCTACAATGAGAGGAGCAACTGGCTGACCTATCCCTCCTTGGGCTTCTATGTCCGTTGGAAAGACTGTTAGCCATCCTCTTGTTGTAGCGTTCGATTTAAGCAGGTTGAGCCACCGGATGCCGGAGAGTTCGCGTCACCCAATAGATTGAATCGGCAGCGAGAAAAGATGGACTCCGGTTGCAGATTCTTTGTATTGGAGGAATATGGATGAACTGCGTTGGCATCGATGTTTCCAAAGGGAAAAGCATGATCGCCGTCATGCGGCCTTTCGGAGAAGTGGTGGTTTCACCTTTTGAAGTACGTCATACCGCCAATGAACTGAGCGAGCTGGCAGGGCTACTCAAAAGCTTGGACGGCGAGACCCGTGTGGTGATGGAATCCACGGGTAATTACCACGCGCCGGTGGCTTGGCTGCTCCACGACGCGGGGCTTTATGTTTCCGTAGTCAATGCAATGTTGGTACACGACTATGGGAACAACAGTTTAAGACGGGCCAAGACCGACAAGAAGGACGCTATAAAGCTGGCCAACTACGGCCTTGACCACTGGCTCACGCTGCCGAGATATGTCCCGGAAGAGGACACTCGTCTCATGTTGAAGGCTTGCTACCGGCAATACCAGCAGTATTCAAAAGTACAGACCATGCTGAAGAATAACCTGATCTCCCTGCTGGACACTACTTTTCCAGATGCAAACCGCCTGTTCACCAGTCCGCCCCGCGACGATGGCCGCGAGAAGTGGATAGACTTTGTAGCTACTTTTTGGCATCGCGAGTGCGTTTGTGACCTGTCTGAGAAGGCCTTTGCCGCCAAATACCAGAAGTGGTGCAAGAAGTACGGCTACAATTTCAGTGAAGGCAAGGCGCTGGACATTTATGCCGCCGCCCGTGGGCACTTCGGTGTCATGCCCAAAACGGATACGGCAAAACTTTTGGTGGAACAGGCTATTTCCCAACTCCGGGCAACTTCCTCCGCATTAGCTGCTCTCAAACAGGAGATGCAGTCCCTGGCGGCTTCTCTGCCGGAGTATCCTGTGGTGATGGAGATGTTTGGTGTTGGCCCTACTCTCGGCCCTCAACTCATGGCTGAAATTGGCGATGTGCGCCGTTTTCATTCCAAGAAAGCGCTGGTGGCCTTTGCGGGCATTGACGCCCCACCCTACCAATCCGGCCAAATGGATGTCCGTAGCCGCAGCATTTCCAAACGCGGATCTGCTTCGCTGCGCAGAACGCTCTTTCTGGTGATGAGTGTCATCCTACAGCATGCTCCAATGAATGAGCCGGTCTACCAGTTCATGAACAAGAAACGCTCCGAAGGCAAGCCCTACCGTGTCTACATGATGGCCTCCGCAAATAAGTTCCTGCGTATCTACTACGCTTCTGTGAAATCCTACTTGGATTCCCTGGAACACGACTGATTTTCTTGTGCTATACCATCTGGCTGGCCGCCGTTTTAATTTTGAGATGCTCAGCGGCTTGATTTTGTGTTGCCTTTTTGCCTCCCTAAAAAATCTGAAATTTCTACTTGACTTTTATTAGCAGGTCTTTCCATAATGCAGAGTGTGAAAAGCGCAAGCACAAAACCGCTCTGCGCGCCGGGCGGGTTCGAGCTTGCTGGTCATCTCCCATTATAGCGAATGCTTTGGTCAGTTTCTGTATAAATCTTTGCAATCAGTTTATATATATTGTGTTTTACAAAGTATTGCGGAAGATCGAGAAAAGTTTTTGTGCTTATTGTACAAACGAATTTTGAAATATTTGGTTTGTTTTCTGGATTGACAGTTTGACTCTGTTCTGCTTGCGGTTGCCTTCTCCGCAGGGGGATCCTGTATTTTTCTGCACGGAATGCCGCTTGGCAAACAGTGGATCTTCTTATATCCCCTCTTTCCTGCCGCAGCACTGGTACACGAGAGTTTTCACGTGGACTTTATCGCTTGAATATGATAAAATTTCACCAGCAAACTATACAATAAAGGGGTTTGGGAGAGATGATAAAAATACTTTTCGTGTGCCACGGCAACATCTGCCGTTCCACGATGGCGCAGGCGGTGTTCAGCGAGCTGGCACGCCGCGCAGGAATGGAGCATCAATTTGAGATCGACTCGGCCGCCACCAGCACGGAGGCCGAAGGCTGGCCGGTGCACCGCGGCACACGGCAGGTGCTGGCCGCCCACGGCGTTCCCTGTATGGAACACACCGCGCGGCAGATGACAATGGCCGACTATCGGCATTTTGACATCATTGCCGGCATGGACCGGAACAACATGCGCAACATGCTGCGGCTGCTGGGCGGCGACCCGGACCAAAAGCTGCATCTGCTGCTGGACTTCACCCACCGCCCGGGCGACATTGCCGACCCGTGGTACACCGGCGATTTCGAGACCACCTTCCGGGACGTATGGGAGGGATGCGAGGGGCTGCTGGCCGCCTGCAGACAGGAGGACCGGGCATGAAAACCGACTATCGTCCCACTGTTCGGGCCTGCTTTGCGGGATATGTGGTGCAGGCCATCGTGAACAATCTGGCGCCGCTGCTGTTTGTCACCTTTCAGGCACAGTTCGGCATCTCGCTGTCCCGCATCACGCTGCTGGTGAGCGTGAATTTTCTCCTGCAGCTGGCGGTGGACCTGGCATCCGTCGCCTTTGTGGACCGCATCGGCTACCGGGCGGCGGCCGTGGCCGCGCATCTGCTGGTCGCGGTGGGGCTTGCCGGGATGGCGGTGCTCCCCTTTGTGATCGACCCGTTCCTCGGGCTGCTGGCGGCGGTCTGCCTGTACGCCTGCGGCGGCGGGCTGCTGGAGGTCATCATCAGCCCCATCGTGGAGGCCTGCCCCACCCCGCACAAGGAAAAGACCATGAGCCTGCTGCACTCCTTCTACTGCTGGGGGCATGTGGCGGTGGTGGCGGTGTCCACCCTGTTCTTTGCGGTGGCCGGCACCGGGCGCTGGCCGCTGCTGGCGCTGGGCTGGGCGCTGGTGCCGCTGTGCAACCTCGCGGCCTTTCTGCATGTCCCGCTGGCGCCGCTGCTGCCGGAGGGCGAGAGCGGGCTGCGGGTTGGGCAGCTGGCCCGGAAAGGCATCTTCTGGCTGCTGCTTTTGCTGATGCTGTGCGCCGGCGCGTCCGAACAGGCCATGAGCCAGTGGGCCTCCACCTTCGCCGAACAGGGGCTTGGCGTGAGCAAGATGCTGGGCGATCTGGCGGGACCGATGCTGTTTGCGGTTCTGATGGGCACCTCGCGCGCGCTGTATGGCAAATTCGGCGACCGCCTCGACCTGCACCGCTGCATGGCGGTCTGCACGGTGGGCTGTATGGCCGGGTATCTGCTGGCGGCGCTCTCCCCCTGGCCGGCGCTGGGGCTGGCGGGCTGCGGGCTGTGCGGGCTTTCGGTGGGCATCTTCTGGCCGGGCACCTTCAGCACCGGAGCGGCGGCCATCCGCACCGGCAGCACCGCGATGTTTGCGCTGTTTGCACTGGCGGGCGATCTGGGCTGTTCGGCCGGGCCGGGCCTGGTGGGCGCGGTGGCCGACATCGCCGGCGGACGGCTGCAGGCCGGGCTGCTGGCGGCGCTGGTGTTCCCTCTCCTGCTGCTGGGCGGGCTGCTGGCGCTGAAAAAACAGCGCCGCGGCGCTGCCGGACAATAAAAAACACAGCGCTCTGCGTGCGGGTTTGGGCACACAGAGCGCTGTACTTTTTTTGCGGATTTTGGGTTCGGAAGGCTTATTTCTTCACGACCTTCGGGCCCTGGGGGGTGTCCTCCACGTTCCAGCCCATCTCGGCCAGCTGGGCGCGGATGGCGTCGGCAGTGGCCCAGTCCTTGGCCTTCTTGGCTTCGGCGCGCTTCTGCACCAGCTCCAGCACCTCGGCGGGAGTTTCGTCGGTGCGGCGGTTGTAGACCAGACCCAGCACGCCGGTCAGCTCGTCGAAGGCGGCGGCGGCCGTTTCCAGCGCCCCGCGGGAGGCGTCGGCCGACAGGGTGTTGATCTCCTTCACCAGCTCAAAGACAGCGGCCAGGGCGTCGGCGGTGTTCAGGTCGTCGTCCATCGCGGTGTTGAACTTCACCTTCGCGGCGGCGGCCTTCTCGGCCAGCAGGCTGCTGCCGGCGTCGGACGCGTTGGAGATGGCAAAATCGAGGTTGTCGCGGCAGGTGTACAGGCGGTCCAGGCTGGAACGGCAGGCCTCGATCAGCTCGGCGGTGTAGTTCAGCGGGCTGCGGTAGTGGGCGCTGAGCATAAAGTAGCGGATCGGCTCATAGCCGTACTTCTCGGCGATCTCGCGCACCGTGAAGAAGTTGCCGGCGCTCTTGCTCATCTTGTGGTTATCGATGTTCAGGAACGCGTTGTGCATCCAGTAGCGGGCAAAGGTGCAGCCGTTGGCGCACTCGGACTGGGCGATCTCGTTCTCGTGGTGGGGGAAGATCAGGTCCTGTCCGCCGCAGTGCAGGTCGATGGTGTTGCCCAGATGGGCGCGCGCCATCGCGCTGCACTCGATGTGCCAGCCGGGGCGGCCGGGGCCGTAGGGGCTGTCCCAGGCGGGTTCGCCCGGCTTGGCGGCCTTCCAGACGGCAAAGTCGGCGGGGTCTTCCTTCAGGTCGTCGTCCATCTGGCTGCGCAGCTCGCGGTTGCCGGCCTCCAGATCCTCCAGCACCAGATGACTCAGCTTTCCGTACCCGGCAAAGCGCTTGGTGCGGAAATAGACGTCGCCGTTGCGCGCAACATAGGCATAGCCCTTTTCGATCAGGTCGGCCACGATGTCCAGGATCTGCGCGATGTGCTCGGTGGCGCGGGGCGCGGCGGTGAGCGGCTTGACGTTCAGGCCCTTGGTGTCCTTGAAATATTCGGCCTCATAGCGGGCGGCCAGCTCGGACACGGTGGTGTTTTCCTCGATGGCGCGGCGGATCAGCTTATCGTCGATGTCGGTGACGTTGCTGACATACAGCACCTTGTTGCCGCGGTATTCCAGATAGCGGCGCAGGGTGTCGAATACGATGGCCGGGCGGGCGTTTCCGATGTGGATATAGTTATACACAGTGGGGCCGCACACATAGATGCGGTACTCCCCTTCCTTCATGGGGACAAATTCTTCCTTTTTGCGGGTGAGGGTATTGAAGATCTGCATACAGGGGGCATCTCCTTTCTGGCAGGCGGACAAAAGGGCACTGCAACGCCCTTTGCCCGCCGATTGTATCCTATATATTATAGCCCCCGAACGGCGGTTGCGTCAAGGCTGCGCCGCGCGCACGAACGTATCCAGCTCCACGCACGCGCCGCCGTGCAGGCGGGAGTGCTCGGCCGCCAGCGCAACGTAGTGGCTTTCCAGCGAGGCGTCGATCCCGGTGAGCAGCCCGCTCGCCTTCCCCTGCCGCACGCTGTTCAGGAAATCGGCCAGCAGACGCCGGTCGCCGCCGCCGTGCCCGCTGAGGTCCTCGGCCAGCGCGGTGACGTCCACCACCTGCTCCGGTTTGCCGAATTCGTTCACCCGGATGAGGTTCTGCTCGATGTCGCCCCAGATATCGCCGCGGGTGCCCATCACCTTCACGGTGCGCCCGTGGGCGCTGGTGAAGCCGCACATCGTGAAGCTCACCGTCACGCCGTCGTCCAGCTCCAGGTTCACCACCTGGTGGTCCACCACGTCGTTGTCGCAGTGGTAGACGCAGCGGCCATAGGGGCCGGTCTCGATGGCGGCGCGGACAGTCGCCTCGGTGGGATGCTGGGCCAGCACGTTGCAGGGCCAGTCGTCGTTGCCGGCGAGGATGCCGGTCTTTTCGCCCGTGAGATAGATCGTATAGGCGTCGTAGGGGCAGGATTCGCGCACGGTGCAGTCGGAGCAGCGGGCGGCCGAGCCCGCCGGCGCGTGCGCGGGGCGGAAATGCCGCAGGCTGCCGAAGGAGGACACCCGACGGCAGTGCCTGCCGGCCAGCCACAGCAGGATGTCCATGTCGTGGCAGGATTTTTGCAGGATCATGGGGCTGGTCTCGTCCTGGCGGCGCCAGTTGCCGCGCACAAAGCTGTGGGCCTGGTGCCAATAGGCAACGTTCTCGATCTGCTGGATGCTCACCACCTCGCCGATCCGGCCGGAGGCAATGACGTCGTGGATATAGCCGAAGAAGGGCGTATAGCGCAGCACGTGGCAGACGGCCACCTGGCGGCCGGCGGCGTGTGCGGCGGCGGCGATGGCGCGGCAGTCGGCCAGGAAGGGCGACACCGGTTTTTCCAGCAGCAGATGGTATCCCTTTGCAAGACCGGCCAGCGCGTGAGCGGTGTGCTGGCGGTCCTGCGTGCAGACGAACAGTACGTCGGCCAGGCGGGGCCCGGCCAGCAGGTCGGCGGCATCGGCCCAGCAGGCGCTCTCCGGCAGGCCGAAGGCGGCAGCGGCTTCGGCGCGGCGGTCGGCCACCGGGTCGGCCACTGCCACGACGCGGGCGTTCATCTCACGGCAGCGGCGCAGCAGCTCGGCATAGGTCCAGCGGCCCCGGTTCCCCAGGCCCGCAATGGCGACGGTGATGGTGTTTTCCACATTTCCTCATCCTCTCTGTGTGGCCGGAACGCAGGTCCGGCGTTCGGGTGCTATTGTAGCATGCGGGGCCGGTGGGCGCAAGAAAAAGGGAAAGCGGAAATTTTTGAATTTTTTGTGGAATTTTTTCTTGCATTTTACGACAGAATATGATATAGTATTTTTCACAGAAAAAAACATGCCTCTTTAGCTCAGTCGGTAGAGCGCCGGACTGTTAATCCGTAGGTCGTTGGTTCGAGCCCAACAAGAGGCGCCAGGAAAGCGTCATCCCAAACGGGATGGCGTTTTTTTGTTGTGCCGGCGGCCCTGCCTGTGCTATAATCGGCACAAAGGAGGGATGGAAATGAAACGTGTCCTGAAGGGGATCGGTTGCGCGGTGATAGGCCTGCCGGCGGCGCTGCTGGCCGGGCTGATCGCCCTGTTTTTGGGGGCCGTCGTGGTGGATGAGCTGGCGCTGCCCGGATACCGGCAGGGGGTGCTGGACAGTCTTTCCCTGCCCGCCGGCGCACACGTGGTGGAGACGGTGAGCGGGTGCGGCAACACCGGGCCCACCGGGAACCACACCGAGCTGTATGTGGCGGTGCTGGTGAGCGCGGAAGAGGGCGCGGACGCACTGCGCCGGCAGTTCCCCTACCTGCACGACGCGGCAAAGGAGGGGCTTTCCACCGACGTCATGGACCGGCTGGGGCTGGCATTCACCGAACCCTCCACCGCCACCGGCGCGCAGAAGGACTACTATATCCTGGAGTTTGCCAAGGAGGCGCCGCTGTCAGACTTTGACCTGCGGGGGCACTGAGCGGCGGCCTTATCGAAAGTTTTGGCAGTGCGCAGCCTGCCTGAAAAATCCGGCAGAGTTGCCCAAAAACAGACCGTTCTTTACGCGAAGGAGGGATTTGGCGTGGGGATGTTTCTCAACACAATTTTGAACAGTATCATTCAAATCATCTTTTTTGCAGCGCTTCCCTTTATCTGGTGGCTGCTTTCCGCCAGAAAGCGCATACCGTTCACCCAGTGGATCGGGCTGAAACCATGGAAGGACCGCAGCACGCACCTCGGCGTGTGGATCGCGGGAATATCCGCCGCTTTTACAGCGGTGGGGCTGGCGCTTCTTTTTGCGTTCCAGGGCACAGAGACCGCCGTTTCTGTATTTTCCGGCAGAGGGATACAGGCGGTCCCTGCTGTGGCTGTATACGCCGTGCTGAATACCTCTTTCCCCGAAGAACTGCTCTTCCGCGGCTTTTTGCTCAAGCGCCTGCAAGCGCAGTTTGGGTTCGTGGCGGCAAATATCACACAGTCGCTTTTGTTCGGCCTTCTGCACGGCGCTTTGTTTCTGGGGACGGCAGGCGTTGGAAAAACCGTTTTGCTCGTCCTGTTCACCGCAGCCATCGCCTGGTTCATGGGCTATATCAACGAACAAAAGGCGGATGGCTCCATCCTTCCCAGTTGGATCATCCATGCAGTGTCCAATCTGGTTTCGGGTCTGTGCGCCGCATACGGTGTCCTATAACCAAAACAGCAGCATAGACTGCACGCAAAAAAGCCCGGCCCCTGTACCGATGCGGTACGGGGGCCGGGCTTTCTTGTTGGATCGCCTGGGCTGCGGCTTACAGGCCGGCAGCCTCATCGGCGGGTTCGGCAGCCTCGGGCTGCTCCTCGGGGACGTCGCCGGCCAGACGGGCCAGCTCCTCCTCCACCTCATCCAGGCCGGTGCCGGCCGGAATCAGCTTGCCGATGATGACGTTCTCCTTCAGGCCCATCAGCGGATCGACCTTGCCCTTGATGGCGGCTTCGGTCAGCACGCGGGTGGTCTCCTGGAAGGAGGCGGCGGACAGGAACGACTCGGTGGCCAGGGACGCCTTGGTGATGCCCAGCAGGACCTGGGTCCAGCTGGCGGGCTTCAGGCCGGTCTCGCCGGCGGCGATGCGGGCCATGATGGCCTCGTTCTGGCTCTCCACCTCCATCTTGTCGGCCAGAGCGCCGCCGATCAGGCTGGTGGAACCGGCGTCGTCCACGCGCACTTTGCGCATCATCTGACGCACGATCACCTCGATGTGCTTGTCGTTGATCTCCACGCCCTGCAGGCGGTATACCTTCTGCACTTCCTCGATCAGGTAGTCCTGCACGGCAACGCGGCCCTTGATGGCCAGGATGTCGTGCGGGTAGGCGTGGCCTTCGGTGAGCATCTCGCCCTTTTCCAGCTGCGCGCCGTCCACGATGACGCTGCGCAGGCGCTGGTTGAAGGGGATCAGGTAGCTCTTCTCGCAGGGGGCGCCATTCTCGTCCACACCGGACACAATCACGTGCTTGCTCTTCTTGTCCTCGATGCGCACGGTGCCGGCGATCTCGGTCATGATGGCCAGAGCCTTGGGACGACGGGACTCGAACAGCTCCTCCACGCGGGGAAGACCCTGGGTGATGTCCTCGGCCGACGCGATACCGCCGGTATGGAAGGTACGCATGGTCAGCTGGGTGCCCGGTTCACCGATCGACTGAGCGGCGATGACGCCCACGGCCTCGCCCAGGCCGACCGGCAGACCGTTGGCCAGATTGGCGCCGTAGCAGCGGGCACAGGCGCCGTGCTTGGCGCGGCAGTTCAGCACGCTGCGGATCTCCAGATGGTCGATGCCGGCGTCCACAACGCGCTTGGCGTCGAACAGGTCCATCATCTTGTCCTTGCTGACGATGACCTCGCCGGTGGTGGGATGGACGACGTCCTTCACCGCATAGCGGCCCACCAGACGCTCCTCGAAGCTCTCGATCACGCCGTTGCCCTCGCGGATGTCGGCGATCATGATGCCTTCGGTGGCGCCGCAGTCCTCCTCGCGGATGATCACGTCCTGCGATACGTCCACCAGACGGCGGGTCAGGTAGCCCGAGTCGGCGGTGCGCAGCGCGGTGTCGGTCAGGCCCTTACGGGCGCCGCGGCTGGAGATGAAGTATTCCAGGATGTTCAGGCCTTCGCGGTAGTTGGAGCGAATGGGCATCTCGATGGTGTGACCGGCGGTGTTGGCCAGCAGGCCGCGCATACCGGCCAGCTGCTTGATCTGGCTCATGGAGCCGCGGGCGCCGGAGTCCGCCATCATGAAGATGGGGTTGCGGGCGTCCAGGTGATGCTCCAGGGCCTTCGACACCTTCTCGGTGGTGTCCTGCCAGACGTCGATGACGCGCTGGTAGCGCTCCTGGTTGTTGATGAGGCCGCGGTTGAAGTTCTTGGTGATCTTGCTGACCTTGGCGTCGGCCTCGGCCAGGATCTCGGCCTTCTGCGGCGGGATCAGGGCGTCGCACACCGCAACGGTGAGGGCGCCGATGGTGGAGTATTTGAAGCCCTGGGCCTTCACGCGGTCGAGCACCACCGCGGTCACCTCGGTGCCGTGGATGGCGATGCAGCGGTCGATGATCTTGCCCAGCGTCTTTTTGGTGACCAGGAAGCTGACCTCGAAGTCGAACATGTGCTCGGGGTCGCTGCGGTCCACATAGCCCAGGTCCTGCGGGATGGGCTGGTTGAAGATGATGCGGCCGACGGTGGTGTCCACCACCTTG
The DNA here is from genome assembly GCF_002160015.1 of Anaerofilum sp. An201. Lineage (GTDB taxonomy): Bacteria > Bacillota > Clostridia > Oscillospirales > Ruminococcaceae > Anaerofilum > Anaerofilum faecale. Next base: position 10,759 of record NZ_NFJT01000005.1, read on the forward strand.
CTCAGCGTCTGGCCGTTCACCTCGCGGGTGCGGCGCACCTTGATGGGCGCCTGCAGGGTGACGATGTGCGCGGCGTAGGCCATCAGGGCCTCGTTCTCATCGCGGAAGATCTTGCCCTCGCCCTTGTCGCCCTCGTTGACCATGGTCAGGTAGTAGCTGCCCAGAACCATATCCTGGGTGGGCACGGTGACCGGCTTGCCGTCGGAGGGTTTCAGCAGGTTGCGGGAGGCCAGCATCAGCATCTTGGCCTCGCGCTGGGCCTCGCGGCTCAGCGGCAGGTGCACGGCCATCTGGTCGCCGTCGAAGTCGGCGTTGAAGGCGGTACACACCAGCGGATGCAGCTTGATGGCGCGGCCTTCCACCAGCACCGGCTCAAAGGCCTGGATGCCCAGACGGTGCAGGGTGGGCGCGCGGTTCAGCATCACGGGATGCCCCTTGATGACGGTCTCCAGGCTGTCCCACACCTCGGCGCGGGCGCGCTCCACCATCTTGCGGGCGGATTTGATGTTGTTGGCAATGCCGTTCTCCACCAGGTCCTTCATCACGAAGGGCTTGAACAGCTCCAGCGCCATCTCCTTGGGCAGGCCGCACTGGTACATCTGCAGCTCGGGGCCCACGACGATAACCGAACGGCCGGAGTAGTCCACGCGCTTGCCCAGCAGGTTCTGGCGGAAGCGGCCCTGCTTGCCCTTCAGCATGTCGGACAGGCTCTTCAGCGGGCGGTTGTTGGGGCCGGTGACCGGACGGCCGCGGCGGCCGTTGTCGATCAGGGCGTCCACCGCCTCCTGCAGCATGCGCTTCTCGTTGCGCACGATGATGTCGGGAGCGCCCAGCTCCAGCAGGCGCTGCAGACGGTTGTTGCGGTTGATGACGCGGCGGTACAGGTCGTTCAGGTCGCTGGTGGCGAAGCGGCCGCCGTCCAGCTGGACCATCGGGCGGATATCGGGCGGGATGACGGGCACCACGTCCAGGATCATCCACTCGGGGCGGTTGCCGGACAGACGGAACGCCTCCACAACCTCCAGGCGCTTCAGCAGGCGGATGCGCTTCTGGCCGCCGGCGTCCTCCAGCTCGGCGTGCAGCTCGGCGCTCAGCTGATCCAGGTCGATCTCGGCCAGCAGCTCCTTGATGGCCTCGGCGCCCATCGCGGCCTTGAACTCGTCCTCATAGCGGTCGCGCATCTCGCGGTATTCCTTCTCGCTCAGCAGCTGCTTTTTCTCCAGCGGAGTGAAGCCGGGATCGGTGACGATGTAGCTGGCGAAATACAGGACCTTCTCCAGCAGGCGGGGGCTGAGGTCCAGCATCAGGCCGATGCGGCTGGGGATGCCCTTGAAGTACCAGATGTGGGACACGGGGGCGGCCAGCTCGATGTGGCCCATGCGCTCGCGGCGCACCTTGGCGCGGGTCACTTCCACGCCGCAGCGGTCGCAGATCTTACCCTTGTAGCGGATGCGCTTATACTTGCCGCAGTGGCACTCCCAGTCCTTGGTCGGTCCAAAGATGCGCTCACAGAACAGGCCGTCGCGCTCGGGCTTCAGGGTGCGGTAGTTGATGGTCTCGGGCTTCTTCACCTCGCCATAGCTCCATTCGCGGATCTTGTCGGGGGAAGCAAGGCCAATTTTAATCGAATCGAAAGCGTTGTATTCCATTAAATCGAACCCTTCCTTACATCTATCTCATGAAACCGGGCCGTCCCGGCCGTCCGGCGGCCGGGATGCCCTGGCGGGTGATCATTCGTCGTCGCCGAACAGGTCGCCGCCGAACAGGTCGTCGTCAGCGGCAAAGCTGTCGTCCAGCGCGTTCAGCGCCGATTCGTCGGGCTCGAGTTCTTCCTCGTCCACCTCGTTCACGCTGTAGCTGTCGTCCAGCTCGCTCTCCACCATCACGTCCTCGCCGGGGGCATCGCCCTGCTCGAAGGTGACGTCGTCCTCGTCGTAGTTCTGCTTCAGGTCAACCTCGTTGCCCTCCTCGTCCTGAACCTTGATGTCCAGGCCCAGGCTCTGCAGCTCCTTGATGAGCACGCGGAAGCTCTCGGGGATGCCGGGACGCGGCACGGGCTGGCCCTTCACGATGGCCTCGTAGGTCTTCACGCGGCCCACCACGTCGTCCGACTTGACGGTGAGGATCTCCTGCAGGGTGTAGGCGGCGCCGTAGGCTTCCAGCGCCCACACCTCCATCTCGCCGAAGCGCTGGCCGCCGAACTGGGCCTTGCCGCCCAGGGGCTGCTGGGTGACCAGGCTGTACGGGCCGGTGGAACGGGCGTGGATCTTATCGTCCACCAGGTGATGCAGCTTGAGGTAGTGCATATAGCCGACGGTGACGCGGTTCTCGAACGGCTCGCCGGTGCGGCCGTCGAACACGATGCTCTTGCCGTCCTCGTTCAGGGTGATCTTGCTGAAGTCGATGCCGCTGGTGCCGGCGCACTCCATTTCGGGGCGCATCTCGCTGGCCATGCGGAAGCACTCGCGGATGTCGTCCTCGTGGGCGCCGTCAAAGACAGGGGTCATCACCTTCCAGCCCAGCGCGCGGGCGGCGTAGGCCAGATGGACCTCCAGCACCTGCCCGATGTTCATACGGGAAGGCACGCCCAGGGGGTTCAGCACGATGTCCAGCGGAGTGCCGTCCTCCAGGTAGGGCATATCCTCCTGGGGCAGGATGCGGGACACAACGCCCTTGTTGCCGTGACGGCCGGCCATCTTGTCGCCCACGCTCAGCTTGCGCTTCTGGGCGATGTAGCAGCGCACCACCTGGCGCACGCCGGGCTGCAGCTCGTCGCAGTTTTCGGGGGTGAACACCTTCACGTCCACGATGATGCCGTACTCGCCGTGCGGCACGCGCAGGCTGGTGTCGCGCACCTCGCGGGCCTTCTCGCCGAAGATGGCGCGCAGCAGGCGCTCCTCGGCGGTCAGCTCGGTCTCGCCCTTCGGGGTGACCTTGCCCACCAGGATGTCGCCGGCGGAGACCTCGGCGCCGATGCGGATGATGCCGCGCTCGTCCAGATCCTTCAGGGCGTCGTCGCCCACGTTGGGGATGTCGCGGGTGATCTCCTCGGGCCCCAGCTTGGTGTCGCGGGCTTCGATCTCATACTCCTCGATATGGATGGAGGTGTAGATGTCGTCGCGCACCAGCTTCTCGTTGATGAGGACGGCGTCCTCGTAGTTGTAGCCCTCCCAGGTCATGAAGCCGATCAGGGCGTTCTTACCCAGGCTGATCTCGCCGTTCTTGGTGGCGGGGCCGTCGGCCAGGACCTGGCCCTTTTTGACCTCCTCGCCCTTGTCCACGATGGGACGCTGGTTGACGCAGGTGCCCTGGTTGGAGCGCATGAACTTGATCAGCTCATACTCGTCGGTGGTGGTCTTGGAGGTGCGCACGATGATCTTGTCGGCGGTCACCTTCTCCACCACGCCGTCGTTCTTGGCCAGGATGCAGACGCCGGAGTCGCAGGCGGCCTTGTATTCCATACCGGTGGCCACGATGGGCTGCTGGGTGATCATCAGGGGCACGGCCTGGCGCTGCATGTTGGAGCCCATCAGGGCGCGGTTGGCGTCGTCGTTTTCCAGGAAGGGGATCATGGCAGTTGCCACCGACACCACCATCTTGGGGCTGACGTCCATGTAGTCCACCTTCTCGCGCTCGATCTCGAGGATCTCGTCGCGGCGGCGGGCATTGACGCGGGGGCGCACGAAGCGGCCTTCCTCGTCCAGCGGCTCGTTGGCCTGGGCCACCACATACTCGTCCTCGAGGTCGGCGGTCATGTAGACTACCTCGTCGGTGACGCAGCCGGTCTCCTTATCGACCTTGCGGTAGGGGGCCTCGATGAAGCCGTACTCGTTGATCTTGGCGAAGGTGGCCAGGTAGGAGATCAGGCCGATGTTGGGACCTTCCGGCGTCTCGATGGGGCACATGCGGCCGTAGTGGCTGTAATGTACGTCGCGCACCTCGAAACCGGCGCGGTCGCGGCTCAGACCGCCGGGGCCCAGCGCCGACAGACGGCGCTTGTGGGTCAGCTCGGCCAGGGGGTTGTTCTGGTCCATGAACTGGCTCAGGGGGCTGGAACCGAAGAACTCCTTCACAGCCGCCACAACGGGACGGATGTTGATGAGGGTCTGCGGGGTGATCTTGGTCTCGTCCTGGGTCTGCAGGCTCATGCGCTCGCGGATGACGCGCTCCATGCGGGAGAAGCCGATGCGGAACTGGTTCTGCAGCAGCTCGCCCACGCTGCGGATGCGGCGGTTGCCCAGGTGGTCGATGTCGTCGGTGACGCCCAGGCCGTAGCCCAGGTTGTTCAGATAGTTGATGGAGGCGAAGATGTCGTCGATGGTGACGGTCTTGCTGATGAGGCGGTCGCGGTTTTTCACGACCAGCTCCTTCTGCTCCTCCACGTCGCTGGTGGCGTCCAGGATGGCGCGCACCTCGGCGAAACTGACCCGCTCGTTGATGCCCAGAGGGGTGCAGTCGAAGGAGAAGAAGTCGTTGGCCTCCACGGTGCCGTTGGTGATGACCTTGATCTCCAGATCGTCTTCGCCGGCGATGTAGACCAGGCTCACGCCGGCCTTCTCGGCGGCCTCGGCGGCCTCGCGGGTGATCTTCTCGCCGGGGGCGACCAGCAGCTCGCCGGTGAGGGGGGCCACGATCTCGCGGGCGGCGACAGCGCCGGTGATGCGGCGGGCCAGCGCCAGCTTCTTGTTCATCTTATAGCGGCCGAAGCGGGACAGGTCGTAGCGGCGGGGATCGAAGAACAGGCTGGTGAGGTGGCTCTGGGCGCTCTCCACCGTGGGGGGCTCGCCGGGCCGCAGCTTGCGGTAGATCTCCAGCAGGCCCTCCTCCTCGTTCTTGGTGGTGTCCTTGGCCAGGGTGGCCAGCACGCGGGCGTCCTGGCCGAAGTAGTCCAGGATCTGCTGGTCGCTGCCCAGGCCCAGCGCGCGCATCAGCACGGTGACGGGGATCTTGCGGTTTTTGTCGATGCGCACATAGAACACATCGTTGGAATCGGTCTCAAACTCCAGCCAGGCGCCGCGGTTGGGGTTCAGGGTGGCGCTGAACAGGTTCTTGCCCACCTTGTCCTGAGTGCAGCCGAAATACACGCCGGGGCTGCGCACCAGCTGGGAAACGATCACGCGCTCGGCGCCGTTGATGACAAAGGTGCCGCTGTCGGTCATCAGGGGAAAATCGCCCATGAAGATCTCCTGATCCTGCACATTGCCGGTCTCTTTATTCAGCAAACGGGCGGTGACGCGCAGGGGCGCGGCGTAGGTGACGTCGCGCTCTTTGCATTCCTTGATGGAATACTTGGGCTCGGAATCCAGACGGTAGTCGATGAATTCCAGAACCAGGTTGCCGGTATAGTCCTCGATGGTGGAGATGTCACGGAACACCTCTTTCAGACCCTCGTCCAGAAACCACTGGTACGAGTTTTTCTGCACTTCGATGAGGTTGGGCATCTCGATGACCTCATCGATGCGGGAAAAGCTCATGCGCTGGGTTTTGCCGAGCTGTACGGGCTTGACCTTCATCATAAAAAGCGACCACTCCTATTCATCTATTTTCAATATCCTTGCAAAGACAGCAAACAACAGCCCGGAAAGAAAGATTTTTTGTGCATTCCCGCCAAACATTTTTTCCATATTCACCAAAGATCAGCACAAATAACTTCCTTATGGACGCTCCAAGCCATTATGATACATTAAAGCATTATAAACCAAAAAAGGAGGCCCGTCAAGGCCTCCCCGGCATTTTTTTATAAAGTTTGTAAAGTGTGCGGACGCCCGGCACCGTGTGTTTATTCTTGCAGTTTGCCGGGGTGCCCCTGCCGCACCAGCGAGGCGAAGTCCACCTGGGCCAGCTGCTGGTTGATGGAGTCGGAGATGCGCCCGAACACCTGCTGGAACACGCAGCAGCCCGACATTCCCCCGCTGCATTCGGCGGCGTCCTGCCCGATGCACCGGCTGAGCCGGTAGGGGCCTTCCACCGCCACGATGACGTCCAGCAGGGTGATCCGGTCGGCCGGGCGGGCCAGCTCGTAGCCGCCGCGGTTGCCCTTGAAGCTGTTCACGATGCCCGCCCCCGCCAGCTTGCCCAAGATCTTGAGGGTGAAGCGCAGCGTGACGTGCACCTGGGCACTGATGCCGCGGGCGTCCATCCGGCTGCCGGCACAGGCCAGGCAATAGACGATGCGCACGGCGTAATCCGATTCCTGTGTAATATGCATGGCGGGCGCTCCTTTAACTATACCAAAATGCTATATTTCATTTATATCATATCCGCACCGATTTGTCAAAGAAAAGCGCGCGGGAAAAATTACCGTGCCGATCCGGGGGGTATACGGGAGATTTGGAAGGGTTCGGCTTTGGCTGCATGCGCCTGCTTTCCGGGTGGGGCGCGGTGCTGAGGGATGGATTCGACCTCATCCGCCCCGCTCCGCGGGGCACCTTCCCCTGGCCAGGGGAAGGCTTGCCGTGCCGCTGGCTTCCCCAGATGCAAACGCGCCGCCCCTGCTCCCAGGCGGGAGAGGGGCGGCGCGTTTTTGCTTTTTCAGGGAAACTCCACCGTGAAGCGGTTGCCCTCGTCGGTGACGTCCAGACGGATCTCGGCGCCGTATCCGGCCGCGATGTGCTTGACGATCGCCAGGCCCAGACCGGTGCCGCCGCTGGCTTTGCTGCGGCCCTTGTCGATGCGGAAAAACCGCTCGAAGATGCGCTGACGGTATTCCACCGGGATCGGTTCGCCGGTGTTGAACACCGAGAACACTGCCCTGCCGTTTGTGCAGGTGAGCTTTGCCTCCACCCGTCCGCCCGGGCGGTTGTAGCGCACCGCGTTCACCATCAGATTGCCGAACAGCTCGCTCATCTCGCGGCGGCTGGCGGTCATCGGGCAGGGCTGGGTCTCCAGCACGAAGTCCACCTCCGACTGGGTGGCCAGGTTGCGGGCGCTCTCGGCGCTCTCCTTCACCGCGTCGGCCAGGTCTATCGGCTCGCGCTCGAAGGTGATGTCGCCGCTCTCCAGCCGGCTGATCATGATGATGTCCCCGATCAGGCTGGACATCCGCCCCGCCTCCTTCAGGATGCGCTGGGAGAACTCGCGCCGGCTGGCGTCGTCCAGCGGCAGGTCCCCGCAGAGCAGCTCCGCAAAGCCGCGGATGGAGGTGATGGGGGTTTTCAGCTCGTGGCTGGCCGACTGGAAGAACTCCTGGCGCATCTTGACGGCGTTTTTCTGGTCGGTGACGTCGCTGAGGATGATGATGGCGCCGCCGGCCAGGCCGGTCTGGCCCTCGGTCACCCGGCTGATGATCGCCTGCACGCTGCGCCCGCCGTCGGGGGGCAGTTCAGCTGCCGCCGCCTCCTCCCGGCCGCTCATCACGGTATCCAGTGCGTCCAGCACGGCGGTGCAGCGGGTGGCAAACAGGAGGCTCTTGCCCTGGGTATCCGACCGGCGGCAGTTGAAGAAGCGGCAGGCCGCCTTGTTGATGGTGAGCACCCGCTGGTATTCATCCAGCAGCAGGAAACCCTCGCTCATGTTGTCGAGGATGTAGTCGATCTTGGCCTTCTCCTCCTGCAGGCGGTGCAGGCTGGAGGACACCTCGGCCGACAGGCGGTTGATGTCGCCCGCCATCTGGCGCAGCTCGGGATAGGGATAGCGGTCGATGTCCGGCACGGTGCTGCCCTGCTTGACCTGCGACAGCTGGCGGCTGAGCTGGGCGATGGGGCGTGTGATGGTGGCGGCCTGCCGGCTTGCCACCGGGACGGCCACCGCCACCCCCACCACCAGCGCCAGCACCAGCGCCGGCCAGAACATGGCAAGATCCAGCCAGAAGCCGTTGTAGGTGGCCGCAAGGCGCAGATACAGCCCGCCCGGCGTGCGCGTGGCCGCGTACATCATGCGCTTGCCCATCGAATCGCTGTTGCGCACCGAGATGCCCACCTCGCCCTGCGCCGCCAGCTGGATCTCCTCGCGCTGGCCGTGGTTGGGCAGGGCGGCCGGTTCGGCCTGGGAGTCGGCCAGCACCACGCCGTCCGCGTCGATGATGGTCACCCGCAGGCCGGTGTCGGTGGCGATGGTGTCGGCCTGGGCGCCAAGGTCGCCGCTTTCGTCCAGTCCCAGCGCCGCCAGGCGCACCATGCCGGTGAGCGAATCGCGCGAATGGGCGGTGAGCCGGGCGTCGAACAGCAGCGTGCACAGCACCACGGCACAGCAAAGTGCCGCGACCAGCGCCGCGGCATTTCCTTTCAGAATGGCCTTTTTCATGCGTTTCCCCTTTTCCCCCTCAGCAGGCGGCGTGGGTGACGTCCTGCAGGAAGCGGTAGCCCACCCCGCGCACCGTCTTGATGAACCGCCGCTCGGGGCCGTCGTCCCCCAGCTTGTGGCGCAGCGTGCCGATGTGCATGTCCAGCGTGCGGGTCTCGCCCACAAACTCGTATCCCCACACCTGCTGCAGCAGCTCGTCCCGGCTGACCACGCGGCCGCTGTTCTGCATCAGCATCCGCAGCAGCTCGAACTCCTTCAGGGTCAGCTCCACCGGGCGGCCGTTCAGCAGCACCTCGCGCACCGCCAGGTTCATCTCCAGCTCGCCCGCGCACAGGCGCTCGGAGGTCACCTCCGGCCGGGGGCGGGAGGTGGTGCGGCGCACCAGCGCGCGCACGCGGGCGCACAGCTCCAGCACCCCGAAGGGCTTTGTCATGTAGTCGTCGGCGCCGGAATCCAGGCCCAGCACCTTGTCGCCCTCGGTGTCCTTGGCTGTGAGCATCATCACCGGCAGCGCCGCGGTCTCGGGGTTCTGGCGGATCAGCTTCAGGGCGGTGATGCCGTCGATGCCCTGCATCATGATGTCCATCAGCACCGCCGCCGGCATCGTTTCGGCCAGTGCGTCCAGCGCCTCGGCCGCGCCGGGGAACTCCCGCGGCTCAAACCCGGCCGCGCGCAGCGCTGCCGCCAGCAGCACACGGATGCTCTCGTCGTCCTCCACAATATAGATCAGGGGTCTTTTTTCGGCCATGATATGGGATGTTCCTTTCCTTGTTCCCGCTCTCCTCACACGATGCGCTCGTGCTTATGGATGCCGGTTTTGTAAAACTGTACCCATTCGCAGATGTTCACGGCGTGGTCGCCCACACGCTCGAGATATTTGGCCACCATCAGGCAGTCCAGCGCGGCGTCCACTCCGGCGGGGTTGCCTGCCATGTTCTGGGCGATCTCCCGCTTGATGGCGCAGAACGCCTCGTCGGCGATGTCGTCCCGGTCGATCACCTCGCCGGCCAGTTTCAAATCCTCCTGCACATAGGCGCGGATGGCGTCGTCGGTCATCTGCGACACGGTGCCGGCCAGCTGCAGGATGTGGGGCAGCAGCGTGGGGAACTGGTCGGAGCGGATGTGGGTGCTCAGCTCGGCGATGTCGCTGGCGGCGTCGCCGATGCGCTCCACGTCGGTGATCATCTTGATGGCGGTGCCCACCTTGCGCAGATCGCCGGCCACCGGCTGCTGGCGCAGCAGCAGCGTCAGGCACTGGTGCTCGATGTCGCGCTCCATGCGGTCGATGGCTTCGTCGCCCTTCATCACGGCGCGCGCCAGCTCCACGTCGCTGTTTTTCAGCGCGTCCACCGCCTGCTGCACCGCCTGGCGGGCCGCAGCCCCCATGCGGATGAGCTCTTCGGACAATTTCTCCAGCTGGAGGTCGTAGGTTTCACGGATGCTCATGGGCTTGGTTCCTTTCATTATAAGATGAATTTGCACAGAATACAATCGGTTACCGCAAAAGGTATCAGCCGAACCGGCCGCTGATGTAGTCCTCGGTGCGCTTGTCGGCGGGCATCGAGAACACCTGGGTGGTGTCGCCGAACTCCACCAGCTCGCCCACCAGGAAGAAGGCGCACTTGTCGCTGATACGGGCGGCCTGCTGCATGTTATGCGTCACGATGACCACCGTATACTGCTCTTTCAGATTGTTCATCAGGTCCTCGATGCGCATGGTGGAGGCGGGGTCCAGGGCGCTGGTGGGTTCGTCCATCAGCAGCACGTCCGGCTGGACTGCCAGCGCGCGCGCGATGCACATGCGCTGCTGCTGGCCGCCGGAGAGGCCCAGCGCGCTCTTTTTCAGGCGGTCCTTCACCTCGTCCCACAGCGCCGCACCGCGCAGCGACTGCTCCACCAGCTCGTCCAGCTCGGCCCTGGAATGGGTGCCGTGCAGGCGGGGGCCGTAGGCGATGTTGTCGTAGATACTCATGGGGAAGGGATTGGGCTTCTGGAACACCATGCCGATCTTCTTGCGCAGCCAGGTGACGTCCACGCTCTTGTCGAAGATGTCCTGCCCTTTGTACAGGGCCTGGCCCTCGATGCGCACGCCCGGCACCAGGTCGTTCATGCGGTTGAGGGTCTTGAGGAAGGTGGACTTGCCGCAGCCGGACGGCCCGATGAAGGCGGTGATCTGCTTTTCGGGGATGGCCATGTCGATGCCCTTCAGGGCTTCAAAGTCGCTGTAGAACAGCTTGAGCTGTTTGGTCTCGAGGATCACAGAACTTTCCATATCGTATCTCCTTATTTCTCTCTGCACGCCTGTTCAGGCCTTGTTTTTCAGCTGTTTGCCGGCCAGCTTGGCGGCCGCGTTGATGAGCAGCACCAGCAGCATCAGGATGGCGGCGATGGCAAAGCCGATGTCGAACTCACCGCGCTCGCTGACGTACATGTACAGCGCCACGCTGAGGGTGCCGCCGCTGCGGCTGAACGCCTTGATGATGTTGTCGGCCACTACGGTGCCCACGCCGGCGGTGAACAGCAGCGCGGCGCTTTCGCCCACGATGCGGCCGATGGACAGGATGCAGCCGGTGATGATGCCGTTCAGCGAGGAGGGCAGCACGATGGTGCGGATCATATGCCACTTGGTGGCGCCCAGGCCCAGCGCGCCCTCACGGTAGCTCTGGGGCACCGTTTTGAGCGATTCCTGGGTGGTGCGGATGATGGTGGGCAGGATCATCACCACCAGCGTGCAGCCGCCCGACAGCAGGCTGGTCTTGAATCCCAGCATCTGGGCGAAGAACAGCATGCCCACCAGGCCGTAAATGATGGAGGGGATGCCGGCCAGCGTCTCGGTGGCGAACTCCACCACGGCGATCAGCCGCTTGTTGGTGGCGTACTCGGTGAGGTAGACGGCCGCGCCCACGCCCAGAGGCAGGGCGATCAGCAGGGTGAACAGGATGATGTACAGGGTGTTCAGGATGTTGGGCAGGATGCCGATGGTGCCCTTGATGGCGCTGGGCGCGGTGGAGAGCAGCTGCCAGGTGACATGCGGCAGGCCGCGCACCATCACATAGCCGATCAGCACCACCAGCAGGCCCACCGTGACGGCGGCGCTGAGATAGACGATCGTGCGGAAAAATACATCATATGCACGGCGTTTTGCGCTGCGCTTTTCGATCTCATTCATGGCGATCCCCCTTCTTGAGGACAAAGTTCAGCAGTGCGTTGATAATCATGATGAAGCAGAACAGCACCAGCGCGATGCTGAACAGCGCCTGCCGCTGCAGGCCGCTGGCGTAGCTCATCTCCTTGGCCACGGCGGTGGTGAGGAAGGTGACGCTCTTGAACAGGCCGGGCATGTTGGCCACGTTGCCCGCCACCATCATCACGGCCATCGCCTCGCCGATGGCGCGGCCCACGCCCAGCACGACGCCGGCCACGATGCCGCTCTTGGCGGCGGGGACGCTCACCTTGAAGATGGTCTCGATCTCAGTGGCGCCCAGCGCCAGGCTGGCCTCCTCATACTCCTTGGGCACGGCGTTCAGGGCCGTCTCGCTCACCGAGATGATGGAGGGCAGGATCATGATGGCCAGCACCAGGATGGCGGCCAGCAGACAGGTGCCGTTGTTCAGGTTGAAAATGTCCATCATGGCGGGCACCAGCACCATCATGCCGATCAGGCCGTAGACCACGCTGGGGATGCCGGCCAGCAGCTCCACCGCCGGGCGCACCACCGCCGCCACGCGGGGGTTGGCCACCTTCGACAGGAACACCGCCGTCAGCAGCCCGATGGGCACGCCGATCACGATGGCGCCCAGCGTGCCCCACACACTGGTGAGGATGAAGGGCAGGATGCCGTATTTGGGGTCCTTTGCGGTGGAGGCCCACTCGGTGCCGAACAAAAATTCGGTCAGGCCGATCTCCTTGATGGCCGGCAGGCCGGCCACGATCATATATCCGCTGATCAATACCACCGCCAGGATCGCCACCATACCGCAGACGAAAAAGACGGTGTTCATCACGCGCTCAATGCCATCGCGCACGATCGTATGCAGGCGTTTGCCTGCGGGTTGTTTCTGTTCCATATCCTTCGATCCTTTTCCCCTTTCAGGATGTTGCGCTGCACGCCCTCGAAAAAGGGCCGGCACTGTCGGCCGGCCCGCGATTCATCTTCTGCAGGGAGTGCATCAGGCCAGAGGCACGGCGCCGGCGTTCTTGATCAGCTCGGCGGCGGCATCGCTGGCAGCGAACTCCATGAAGGCTTTGGCAGCGTCGCTCAGCTCGGCGCCCTGCTTGGTGACGAACACGAAGGGACGCTGGATCTGGTAGCTGCCGTCCTGCACGGTCTCCTCGGTGGCGGCCACACCGCCCACGGTGACAGCCTTCACGCTGTCATCCACAGCGGACAGAGACGCGTAGCCGAAGGCGTTGGGGTTGGAAGCCACAGCCGCGATCACGCCGCCGGTGGAGGGGATCTCCTGCTCGTACTTGCAGACGTCCTCGACGCCCACGATGCTCTCGAAGCCGTCGCGGGTGCCGGAACCGGCCTCACGGCCGATCAGGACCACGGGGGCGTCCGGGCCGCCAACCTCGCTCCAGTTGGTGATCTCACCGGTGGCCAGGCCCTTGATCTGCTCCAGGCTCAGGTCCTCGACGGTGTTCTCGTTGTTCACGATGATGGCGATGCCGTCCAGCGCGAAGGTGGTGGAGTCCAGGCCGGTCTCATCGTCCTTCAGCGCGCGGCTGGACAGGCCGATGTCCAGGGTGCCCTCGGAAGCGCCGGTGATGCCCGCGCCGGAACCGGTGGGATCGTAGGTGACGTCCACGTCGGGGTTCTCCTGCATGAAGGCCTCGATGAAGGCGTTGACGACGTGCTCCACAGAGGTGGAACCGCCGGTGGTCACGCTGCCGCTCAGCTGGGCCGCAGCGGAAGAGCCGTCGTTGCCGGTGCTGCTGGTGCCGGCGGGGGTGCTGCTCTCGGACGAGCAGCCGGCCAGGGCGCCGGCGAACACAGCGGCGGCGGCGGTGATACCAAGGATATTTTTAACGAGTTTCATACTTTTTCTCCTCCCAAATTCTGCCGGTCATCCGGCGTGTTTGTTTGATTTCGGGTACGCTTATACTTTACACCATGAAACCCCCGCCAGACACCACAGGTTTGTATGGTTTATGTAAACCATTTGTAAAGTCGCAAGGCCCGCTTTGGGGCGAAAACGGGCGGAATCCCTCGAAATACAGCGCGATATATCGCGTTTTATCCGGCCGTTTTTGGCGCGTCTTGACGAAGGTGCGCCCCAGTGCGTATAATCGTAGGGAAGTATTTTCAAAGGAAGGGGGGCGCGCTGCTTTGTGCCATCGGGGGACCGTGCGGCTGGAAACGCCGCGGCTTTTCCTGCGGCCGCTGGGCCTCGACGACTGCCATGCGATGTTTGAAACCTGGGCGGGCGACCCGCAGGTGACCCGCTGGCTTCGCTGGCAGGCGCACCGCGACTGGACCGTGACCGCCGAGATCTTATATCTGTGGCAGCAGCAGGCCGGCGAGCCCGCTTTTTACAATTGGGGCATCTGCCGCAGACAGGACGGCGCGCTGCTGGGCAGCATCAGCCTCGCCCCGCCCGGGGAGGACGGGATGTGGATGCCGGGCTACTGTCTGGGCCGGGCGTTCTGGGGGCAGGGATACGCCTGTGAGGCGCTGCGCGAAGTGTGCCGGTTCTGGTTCGAGGAGGTGCAGGGAGACAGCCTGTGCGCCTGCCATGCGGTGGAGAACCCCGCCAGCGGCCGGGTGCTGGAGAAGGCGGGATTCCGCTTCCTGCGCACCGGCGTGCACCGCAAATTCGACGGCACTCCGGTGGACTGCCGCTTTTACAGATTGAACAGGGAGGACTTGACACTATGACCGAACAGAAGGATATGACCCAGCGGCCGCCGGTGAAGGTGGTCTTGCTGGGGGTGGATCTGGGGCAGTACGACGCCGACCGCAGCATGGCCGAGCTGGAAGCGCTGGCCGAGGCCAACCACATGCAGGCGGTGGCGCAGGTGCTGCAGAAGCGGGACGCCATCGACGTGGCCACCGTGCTGGGCGAAGGGCGCGTGGAGGAGGCGCGGCTGCTGTGCCAGAATTTGCAGGCCGAGGCGGCGATCTTCGACGGCGAGCTGTCCGGCAGCCAGATCCGCAACCTGGAGCAGGCGCTGGAGGTGGAGGTGCTGGACCGCACCATGCTGATCCTGGAGATCTTCTCCAGCCGCGCCGTCACCAACGAAGGCAAATTGCAGACCGAGCTGGCCACCCTGCGCTACCGCCTGCCCCGGCTCACCGGCCTGGGGCAGAGCCTGTCCCGGCAGGGCGGCGGCGGTGGCGGCGGAGCCGGCGCACGCCGCGGCGCCGGTGAGAGCAAGCTGGAATACGACCGCCGGCATCTGCGCCGCCGGATCGACGCGCTGTCCCAGCGCCTGAAGGAGCTGGAGGCGCGGCGGGGCGAAAACCGCCGCGCGCGCCAGAAGAGCGGCGTGCCGGTGATCTCGCTGGTGGGATACACCAACGTGGGCAAGTCCAGCCTGCTCAACCGCCTGTGCGGCGCCGAGGTGCTGGAGGCGGACATGCTCTTCGCCACGCTGGACCCCACCGCCCGCAAGCTGACCCTGCCCAGCGGCCTGAACGTGGTGATGGTAGACACGGTCGGCTTCGTGAGCCGTCTGCCGCACCATCTGGTGCAGGCGTTCCAGAGCACGCTGGAGGAGACCGCCTATTCCGACATCATCGTCAAGGTGGCCGACGCGGCCGACCCCGAGCGGGACAGCCAGCTGGCGGTGACCGACGAGGTGCTGCACAGCTTGGGCTGCGACGGCATCCCCCAGCTGACCGTATACAACAAGTGCGACCTGGAGGGCGCGCTCTCCTTCGACCCGGACATCCTGCTCACCAGCGCCAAGACCGGGCGCGGCATCGAGCAGCTGCTGCAGAAGCTGGACGGGATGCTGTCCGACCGGATGCGCCCGGTGAAGGTGCTGCTGCCCTACGCCCAGCTGGGCCTGGCCGGGCCGATGCGCCAGCGCGGCAGCGTGAACGTGGAGGAATACCGCGAGGACGGCGTGTATCTGGAGGGCATCGTGAAGGCGTCCGACCTGTATATTTATGAGCCGTATCTCGTGTAAAAGGAGCGATTGGACGATGGAATTCATCATCACCCGCCGCGGCGGCATCCCCTGCCGCGAAACGCTGCCCGCCCGTCTGTGCACACCGGAGGACATCCCGGCGCTGTGGGCGCTGGAACAGCAGGTGCTGGCTGCACTGCCCGACCCCACCCTCTTCATGCCCACTCTGCCCGAAGAACTGGCCGCCCAGCTAAAGGCGGGATTCATCCTGGCGGTGTGGGACGGCGAGGAGGCGGCGGCCTATGTCTCGATGGAATACTGCCGCTCTTCCCCCCGCAGCTACGGGCGGGACGCCGGCGCACCGGACAGCGAGCTGGACGCCTGGGCCAATCTGGACACCGTCCTGGTGCGGCCGGACCTGCGCGGGAACGGCCTGCAGCAGGCGCTGCTGACAGCGGCGGAGCGGTTCCTCGCGCCCGGCATCCGCGCACTGGGCGCGACGGTGAGCCCCGACAACCTCCACAGCCGCCGCAATTTTGAACAATGCGGCTGGCAGGTGGTGTGCCAAAAGGAAAAATACGGCGGCGTGCAGCGCCTGGTGCTGCAAAAACGGCTGGACTGAGCGGAGTTTTCCACCATTTTTGCAAAAAAAGAGGAAAATTTATCTCTTTTTTCACAAAATTATGCTGGTAATTTGGGCGGGAAAGGAATATACTGTACCCAGAACGATACCCAAAGGGAGGGCTGCCGTATGTTGCGCACCGCTTTGCCAGCGACTGCCGACGCGGGGCCCCTCTGCCCTGCCCCGCCCTTGTGCGCCCTGTGCGCCGGACTGCGCGTTTGCGCTGCCGGTGTGCAGGGCGCTTTTGCTTTGGGGCACACGATGGAAAGGAGCGTTTGCCATGATCCCCTGCAAAAACGGATGCCCGCACTACTGTGAAGGATGCCACAAAACCTGCGCCCGCTGGAAGACCATCCAGGCCCAGAACGAGCTGGACCGCCGCCGGCGCAAGGCCTATATGGACTACTACACACAGCTGTGCACCACCATCGTGCGCCAGTGCCGCGCCACCATGCCGCACCAGGTGCGCTGAGCACAGCGAACAAAAAGGGCTTCCCGCCGAGTGCGGGGAGCCCTTTGTTTGCTGGTGCCGCCGGAAGGCTCTGTGCGGCGGGAAGGCTTCGACCTCATCCGCTCCGCTTTACTGGGGACTGATGAGGGGGAGGCTTTGCCATCCCGCCGCGCCGGGGGAGAGCACGGATCGTTTTTTGCGGTCTCGACCTCATCCGCCGCCTGTCGGCGGCACCTTCCCCTGCCAGGGGAAGGCGTTTGGCGGGGTGCGCGAATCACCGCTTTTTCGGCAAATAAAAAGGGCTTCCCGCACACGGCGGGAAGCCCTTTTGCTTTTTTGGTGATTCGGCGGCGCTGCTGCTCACAGCTCGGTGCCGCCGATGAAGATGTGCTCGGGATGCAGGGTCTCGTCCAGCACCAGCACGTCGGCGCGCTTGCCCTCGGTGATGCTGCCCAGCTCGTCGAACAGGCCCACAGCCTGCGCGGGGTTGATGGTGGCGGCCTTCAGAGCCTTCTCCACCGGCACGCCGAAGCTCACGGCGCGGCGGAAGCACTCGGCCAGGCAGGTGGCGCTGCCGGCGATGGTGCCGTCCTCCAGGGTGGCCAGGCCGTCCTTCATGAACACCTTCTGGCCGCCCAGGCTGTACTCGCCGTTGGGCATGCCGCAGGCGCGCATGCTGTCGCTGATGAGGCAGACGCGGTCCTTGCCGAACCAGTTGAATACGCTGCGGACCACCGCCGGATGCAGGTGGATGCCGTCGCTGATCATCTCCACATGGGCCGCGTCATCGCTGGCGGCGCCCACAACGCCGGGAGCGCGGTGGGTGAAGGCGGGCATGGCGTTGAACAGGTGGGTGGTGTGGGTGGCGCCGGCGGCATAGCCCTTCTTGGCCTCCTCGTAGGTGGCGCAGGTGTGGGCCAGGCTGACCACGCACTTCTTGCTGGCATGGGCGATGAAGTCCTCGGCGCCGTTCAGCTCGGGGGCCACGTCCACCAGGCGGATGTTGCCGCCGCTGACCTCAAACAGGCGGTCGAACATGTCCTTGTCGGGGTCGATGATGTATTCCTCGGCCTGGGCGCCCTTTTTGGCCTTGTTGAAGAAGGGGCCTTCCATGTTCACGCCGCGCAGCACGGCGCCGTTGCCCTCTTTGCCGAACAGGGGACGGGCGGTCTTGAAGATGTTGGTGAGGATCTCCTCGCTGAACGCCATGGTGGTGCCCATGAAGGTGGTCACGCCCTGGCTGCCCAGGTATTTGCTCATGTCCAGGATATACTTGTCGCTGCCGTCCACGCAGTCGCAGAAGTCGCTGCCGGCGGCGCCGTGGATGTGGATATCCACAAAGCCGGGGGTGACGTATTTGCCGGCGGCGTCGATGCCGTCGCCCTCGAGGGTGCCGGCGGGAGCCACCTTGACGATCTTGCCGTCTTCGATCTGGATATCGGCCGCCACGAACTCGGCGTTCTCGGTGAAGATCTTGCCGTTGCGGATAATCATGATGCAACACTCCTTCTATTTTGTGCTTTTTGCGGCGGGCGTACAGCCCCGCCTGTCTTGCCTTTATTATACCACGAAGCGCAGGCGAAATGGTATCCTTTCGCTATCTTTTCCGGCCAGCCCGCAAGGGGCGGGAAAAAGCGCATAAAAAGTATGGTATAACAGCTGTCCTGCGGCTATTATAGCGCATCCGCAGCGTTTGCGCGATAGCTTTTTATGTGCAAACTCTTTTGTACACATTTTTTGTTGTTTTGTACGCCGAAGATGTAAAAGCGCCCGCCTGCACCGTGCGGCAGGCGGGCGGAAGGATTCAGGCTCGTTCGGGCTGCAGGCGGGCGCGCACCCGTGCCAGACGGTAGAAGGCGCACACCTCGCCGACGGTGCACAGCTTGTCGGCCAGGCTGACGACCCACGACTCGCGGTGGCGCGGCATGTCCCGCAGGGTGACCGGCCACATATGGGTGCGGATGATGTCCTCCTCCAGGCCCGACAGGCCGAACCGGCGCGCGTTGCGCAGCGCCATGCCCGGATGGATCACCAGCCGCTCGAACAGGCCCACGGTGGTCTGGTTCCAGTCGCACAGATACAGATCGTGCAGAAGGCCCGCGCGCGCGGCGGCGCGCTCGTCGAGGCCCAGACGGCGGCAGAGCGAAAAGGACAGATAGGCTACGAACAGGCTGTGGTCGAAGCAGTCGATCCCTTTCGCATGCTGGGGGATGGCGTGCATCCGCTGCACGTCGGCGTCCTGCAAAAGATCGGCCACACAGCGGCGAAAATCTGCCAGATTTCTGCGGCTCCACATGGGGATCTCCTCCTTTGTCGATGCGTTTTGACGGGGTACAGTGCTATCCTGCCCCCCATCTTTCATCATATCATAAAACGAGCAAAGAAGGAAGAAAGTTTCAGAGTCCAATCTTTTCCGCGCCCTCTCCGTGCGCCAGCGCCGCACGGGTGGCCTCGGCGCGGTACTGGTGGGTGTAGAGGCTGTGGTAGAGGCCGCGCTGCTGCATCAGCTGGTCGTGGGTGCCGCTCTCGGCGATGCGGCCGTCCCGGATGACCAGAATGCAGTCCGCCGCCCGGATGGTGGACAGCCGGTGCGCCACGATAAAGCTGGTGCGCCCGGCCAGCACCGTCTGGATGGCCTCCTGGATGGTCGCCTCGGTCTCGGTGTCGATGCTGCTGGTGGCCTCGTCCAGCACGAAGATGCGCGGGTCGGCCAGCAGAACGCGGGCAAGGCTCAGCAGCTGCTTCTGGCCGGTGGAGAGCCGGCCGCCCCCCTCGCCCACCTGGGCGTCGTACCCGCCCGGCAGCGTGAGGATGAACTCCTCCGCCTTCACCATCCGGGCGGCGCGGCGGATCTCCTCGTCGGTGGCGTCGGGGCGGGCAAAGCGCAGGTTGTCGGCCACCGTCCCGCTGAACAGATGCGGCGTTTGCAGCACATAGCCCAGCCGCGATTGCAGCCACAGCTGGCTGCGGGTGCGGTAGTCCACCCCGTCGATCTTCACGCTGCCGCTGGTGGGCTCGTAAAAGCGGCAGACCAGGTTGACGATGGTGGATTTGCCCGCGCCGGTCTCGCCCACCAGCGCGATGGTCTGGCCCGGCTGCACCGTCAGGCAGAAATCGTGCAGCACCTCCTGGCCGGTCTTATACCGGAAAGACACGTGGTCGAACTCCACCTTTCCCTCGATGGCAGGCCAGTTTTCCGGCTTCGGGGTGAACAGGTCGCCGTATTTCTCCTCCACGGCGGGGGAGTCTTTCACGTCGGGCTCGGTGTCCAAAAGGTCCAGCACGCGCTCGGCGCTGGCCTGGGCCGACTGCATCTCGGCCAAAATGTTGGCCAGCTGCTGGATGGGGTCGTACAGCTGGGTGGTGTAGGTGATGAAGGCGGCCAGCGTGCCCAGACCCATGCTGCCGGCAAAGACGAGGTTGCCGCCCACACACAGCGCCAGCGCGGTGGAGATGGCGCCCAGGCTCACCACCAGCGGCATGAACAGCGCGCTGAGCGAGGCCGCGCGCACGCTGGAGGCGTACATGTGGCCGGTGAGCTCCTCAAATTCCTGCTGGGCGGCCTGCTCGCGCACCAGCGTCTTGGTGGTGACCGCTCCCATCACGCCCTCGTTGAAGGCGCCGGTGATGCGGCTGTTGGCGCGGCGCACCGCCCGCTGCTGCACCAGGATGCGGCGCTGGAAATACACGCAGGCCACCGCCAGCACCGGCGTGACGGCCAGCACCAGCAGGCCCAGCTTCCAGTTCATGGCCAGCAGCACGCCCACCACGCCCACCACGAAGCCGGCCGCCCACATCAGGTCCACCACGCTCCAGGCGATCATCTCCGAAAGGCGCGCCACGTCGCTGCCCATCCGGGCCATCAGCCAGCCCACGCTGGTGGTGTCGTAGAAGCTGAAGGACAGCTGCTGCAGCCGGGTGAAGGCGTCCTGACGGATGGCATAGCTGATGTCCATCTCCAGCCGCCCGGCGTTTTTCACAAACAGGAACACCCCGAACCCCTGCAGCACCACCATGCCCACATACAGCGCCGCAAAGGCGCCAAGCCCGGCCGTGGTGCGGCCGGTGATGAAGGTGTCGATGGCATAGCGGGTCATCTGGGGATAGGCCAGGTCCACCGCCGCCACCACCAGCAGCACGCCGGCCACAAAGGCCACCCGCCCCGGCGTGCGCAGCGCGTAGGCCGCCAGGCGCCGCCAGACGCGCAGGTTGATCTTTTGCACATTGTAGTCTTTTTCCTGGATCATACGGGCGCCTCCTCCAATTCGTTCTGGATCGCGCAGATGCGCCGGTAGAGCCCCGGCTCGGCGGCCAGCTGGGCATGGGTGCCGCGCTGGACGATGCGGCCGTCCTCCAGCACCAGGATGAGGTCGGCGGCGCGGAGGGTGGACACGCGGTGGCTGATGAGGAAGGTGGTCCCGGTGTTCCGCCGGGCCAGCGCCGCGCGGATGGAGGCGTCGGTCTCGGCGTCCACCGCGCTGAGCGAGTCGTCGAAGATGCACACCGGCGTGTTCTGCACCAGCATCCGGGCGATGGCCACCCGCTGCTTCTGCCCGCCGGAGAGGGTCACGCCCCGCTCGCCCACCACCGTGTCGTAGCCGTGTTCAAAGCCGCAGATCACGTCGTGGATGCAGGCAGTGCGGGCGGCGGAGAAGCGCTCATCCTCGGCCACGTCCGGGCGTGCCAGCGAGATATTTTCCCCGATCGTGCGGCTGAACAAAAACGGCTCCTGCAGCACGATGCCCACGCTGCGGCGCAGATGGTCGGCGCGGATGTCGCGGATGTCGGTGCCGTCCAGCAAAATCTGCCCGCCGGTGGGAAGGTAGAGCCGCTGCAGCAGCTGCACCAGCGTGGATTTGCCCGCGCCGGTGCTGCCCAGAATGCCCACCGTCTGCCCCGGCTGCGCGGTGAAGCTGATGTCCCGCAGGACGGGGCGGCCGTCGTCGTAGCAGAAGTCCACGTGGCGGAACTCCACCTTCCCCTCCACCGGCGGCGTGAGCGCGCGCCCCGGCTCGGTCTCGGCGGGGGCGTTCAGGATCTCGCACAGGCGGCCCAGCGATACGTCGGCCTTCACCAGGTCGGCCAGCACGCGCCCCAGCTGGCGCATCGGGAAGGTGAGCATGCCGGCATAGCTGGTGAACAGCAGCACGGTGCCCACCGTGACCGTCCCCTGCGCCGCCAGCAGCACGCCCGCCAGCAGCACCAGCGCGATCTGCAGATAGCCGATGGTGTCCGACACGCCCCAATAGGCGGCCATCAGGTCGTTCAGGCGCAGGGCGATGGCGCGGTATTCCCGGTTGAGGCGGGTGTAGTTGTCCAGCTGCTGCTTCTGGCGCGCAAAGGCGCGCACCACCCGCATGCCGGTGAGGTTCTCCTGCAGCGCGGTGGTGAGGCGGCCTTCCGCCTCGTCGGCCAAGGTGAACCGGCTTTGGACGCCGCGGGAATAAAAGAACGAAAACACGATCAAAAACGGCAAAAGGCAGACGGCCACCCCGGTGAGCAGCGCGCTGCGCGGCAGCATGATGGAGATGGCGGTGACCGCCATCACCACCGTGCGCACGATCTGCACCAGCTGCATCTGGATAAAGCGGCGCAGCGTTTCGACGTCCGAGGTGCACCGCTGCACCAGGTCGCCGGTCTGGCTGGCCTTGTGCCACGCATAGGGCGCGGCGGTGAGGCTGCGGTAGAGGGCGTTGCGCAGGCGGCGGGAGACGCCCTCGCCCATCCTGGCGGCAAACACGCCGCGCTGCCAGGTGAACAGGCCGTTCACCGCGCTGCACAAAAAGATGGCGATGGCGCAGATCCACAGGTTGTGCAGCAGCCAGGTGCGGCCGCCGGCGTCCTCCACCAGGCGCAGCAGCGGGGCGGGCAGTTGCATGGGCTGGCTGCCCAGCACGCTGTCCACCGTGAAACTGACCACCAGCGGCGTGAAATAGGCCATTGCGGCCGACAGAGCCGTGAACACCAGCGCCAGCAGGACGCTGTGCCGGCAGCCCCGCGCGATCTGCCACAGCTGTTTCCAGCGGGCGGCGCGGGCGGAAACGGGAGATGGGTGCATGGGTTCCTCCTTTTGGTCGTCCGCCCGGGCGGGCGGGATGATGCCCCGCACAAACGGCGGCGGGGCGGATGTAGAAAGCGCCCTCCGCCCCGGCGGGCAGAGAGCGCCTTGCTCATGCGTGGTATGGCAGCATCACTGCTGTTTGGCCAGGTCGGGATGGTACTTGGCGCAGGTGCACTTTTTCCATTTCAGGCCGCTGCCGCAGGGGCAGGGATCGTTGCGCCCCGGCTTCTTGGCGGCCTGCACCGGCTTTTTGACCTCGGTGTCGTCGCCGCCGCCCGAGGTGGCGGTGGGCTTCATCACTTCCTCGCGGCGGGTGCGCAGCTCGGCGGCCAGCAGCAGGTGGATGGTGTCCTCGCGGATGCTGTCCACCATCTCGTCGAACATCTCGAAGCCCTCCAGGCGGTACTCCACCACGGGGTCCTTCTGGCCGTAGCTGCGCAGATAGATGCCCTTGCGCAGCTGGTCCATGTTGTCGATGTGGTCCATCCACTTGGTGTCGATGTTGCGCAGCAGGCAGATGCGCTCGAATTCGCGCATCACCGGCGCGGTGTAGCGCTGCTCTTTGTTTTTCAGGATGGCCTTGCCGCGGTCGGTGAGGATCTTCACCACGTCCTCGGTCTCCAGCTGGCTGAGCTGGTCGGCGGTGTACTGGAAGTCGGCCGGGGTGGTGAGCCAGCCCATATAGTGCTTGCGCAGGCCCTCGAAGTTCCAGTCGTCGGCGCTGTCGCCGGTGAGGAAGTGGGTCACGTTGCTGCGGACGGTCTCCTCCAGCATGGTCTGCAGGCTCTCGGACAGGTCCTTGCCGTCCAGGATCTCCTGGCGCTGGCCGTAGATGGTCTGGCGCTGGGTGTTCATCACGTCGTCGAAGGACAGCACGCTCTTACGGGTTTGGAAGTTGCGGGCCTCCAGCTTCTTCTGGGCGCTCTCCAGCGCGTTCGACACGATCTTGCTGTCGATGGGCATATCGTCCTCAACGCCCAGGCTGGACATCATGTTCTGCATCCGCTCGCCGCCGAACAGGCGCATCAGGTCGTCCTCCATCGACAGGAAGAAGCGGCTGCAGCCGGGGTCGCCCTGGCGGCCGGCGCGGCCGCGCAGCTGGTTGTCGATCCGGCGGCTCTCGTGGCGCTCGGTGCCCACGATGAACAGGCCGCCCACCTCGCGCACCTTCTCGGCCTCGGCCTCCACGCCCGGCTTGAAGCTCTTGTACAGCTCCTCATAGCGGGCACGGGCGGCCAGGATCTCCTCGTCGTTGGTGTCGCCGTGGCCGTCCGCCTCGGCGATCAGCTCCTCGGGGAATTCCTCCTTGGCCATCGCGGCCTTGGCCATATACTCGGCGTTGCCGCCGAGGGTGATGTCGGTGCCGCGGCCGGCCATGTTGGTGGCGATGGTGACGGCGCCGAACTTGCCGGCCTGCGCCACGATCGCGGCTTCCTTCTCGTGGTATTTGGCGTTCAGCACCTCGTGCTTGACACCGCGGCGGGACAGCATCCTGCTCAGCTGCTCGCTCTTTTCGATGCTCACGGTGCCGACCAGAACGGGCTGGCCCTTCTTGTGGCACTCCACCACCTGCTCGATGACGGCGTTGAATTTGGCCGCCTCAGTCTTGTAGATGCTGTCGGGCAGGTCCTGGCGCTGCACCGGCTTGTTGGTGGGAACGGTGACCACCTCCAGGCCGTAGATCTCGCGGAACTCCTCGGCCTCGGTGAGCGCGGTGCCGGTCATGCCGGCCAGCTTCTTGTACATGCGGAAGTAGTTCTGGAAGGTGATGGTGGCCACCGTGCGGTTCTCGTCGGCGATCTCCACGCCCTCCTTGGCCTCGATGGCCTGGTGCAGGCCCTCGTTGTAGCGGCGGCCGATCATCAGGCGTCCGGTGAACTCGTCCACGATGATGACCTCGCCGTCCTTCACCACATAGTTCACGTCGCGCTTCATCACGCCGTGGGCCTTGATGGCCTGGTTGATGTGGTGGTACAGCTCCATGTTCTCGCCGGCGGCGATGTTCTCCACATGGAAGGCCTCCTCGGCCTTTTTGATGCCGTACATGGTGAGGGTGGCGATCTTCTGCTTTTCGTCCACCACATAGTCGGCCTTGATGCCGGTGGCCTGCAGGCGCATGTCGTTGCTGATGCGGTCGGGACGCTCGTACAGCGGGTATTTGATGGACTCCAGATGCGCCATGGTCTCGGGGTCTTTCTTGGCCTTCTCCACCACCTCGGCCTCCCGGGCCTCCAGCTCGATCTGGGTGATGGAATGCATCCGGCGGGCCAGGGTGTCGGCCTGCACATACAGCTGGCTGCTCTTGTCGCCCGCGCCGCTGATGATGAGTGGGGTGCGGGCCTCGTCGATCAGGATCGAATCCACCTCGTCCACCACCGCGAAGGCGTGGCCGCGCTGCACCATCTGGTTCTTATAGGTCACCATGTTGTCGCGCAGGTAGTCGAAGCCGAACTCGTTGTTGGTGCCGTAGGTGATGTCGCAGGCGTAGGCGGCGCGGCGGGTGTCGGGGTCGATGCCCGCGACCACCAGGCCCACGCTCAGGCCCAGGAAGCGGTACAGCTTGCCCATCCACTCGCTGTCGCGGCGGGCCAGGTAGCCGTTGACGGTGACCACGTGCACGCCCTCGCCGGTGAGGGCGTTGAGGTATACCGGCAGGGTGGCCACCAGCGTCTTGCCTTCACCGGTGCGCATCTCGGCGATGTTGCGCCGGTGCAGCACGATGCCGCCGATGACCTGCACGGGGAAATGCTTCATGCCCAGCACGCGCCAGCTGGCCTCGCGGCAGACGGCGTAGGCGTCGGGCAGGATATCGTCCAGCGTCTCGCCATTGGCCAGGCGCTCCTTGAAGGCGGGGGTCATGGCCTGCAGCTCGGCGTTGGACATGGCCTGGTATTTGGGCTCCAGCGCCAGCACCTTGTCGGCGATGGGACGGATGCGCTTGAGCTCTTTGTCCGAATAGCTGCCGAAGATTTTATCTAAAAACGACAATACGATCACAACCTTTTCTTTTCGCGCACCCACGCCGGCAAAAGCAGGGCACTTGGTTATAATAATACTACTTTGAAAAGCAGCCTGTCAAGGAACCGGGCCGACCTTCCGGGGAAAAGGCGCAGATTTGTAACACTTTTGTGAAGCATCCCGCCATTTGCTTGACAAAACCGCTTTTTGTGTATAGTATGATATTGTAATCTGGTTTCCACAACTATGTCACATAATGACAAAGAATATAGTTTTTGGAGGGATGTTGTATGAGTCGCTTTTTTGCAAGCCGTGCGCGGGACCCGATGTCCAGCTGGACCCATTTCTGGGGGGCGCTGGCCAGCGTGCTGGCCACCGTGCTGATGCTGACAATCGGCATCGCGAAGGATACTCCCGCCGTGCTGGTGGCGGGCGCGGTGGTATTCGGGCTGTCGCTGACGGCGCTGTATTCGGCCTCCAGCCTGTACCACTTTGTGGTGGCGGCTCCGTCCATCCTGCTGCGCCTGCGCAAGCTGGACCACTCGATGATCTACGTGCTGATCGCCGGCAGCTACACGCCGGTGTGCCTGGCCTTCATGGAGCAGGGGCACGCGCTGAAATTCCTGGCGGTGATCTGGGGTCTGGCGCTGGCCGGCATCCTCATCAAGCTGCTGTGGATGAAGGCGCCGCGCGCGCTGTACACTGGGCTGTATCTGGCGATGGGATGGGCGATCGTCTTTGACCTGGACGCGCTGGCCGGCATCCCCGGCGGCTGCCTGGCGCTGATCGCGGCGGGCGGCGTGCTGTACAGCGTGGGAGCGGTGCTGTATATCCTGAAAAAGCCGAACTTCTCGCCCGATTTCGGGTTCCACGAATTGTTCCACCTGTTCATCCTGGCCGGTTCCGCCTGCCATGTGGCGGCAGTCATCGGCTATGTGCTGTGATGCCCTGCCGCGCAAAGCGCCCCCGTATCCGCACCGGATACGGGGGCGCTTCAGACTGTCCAGCAAGCGATTCCCTTTGTGCGGCGGGGCAGCTTCGACCTCATCCGCCCCGTACCGTTGGCTTCCCCCTGGGGGGAAGCTGCCGCGCAGCGGCTGATGAGGGGAAGTCTTGCGGCATCCGGCGCACGATGGGAAAGCGCCGTTTCCGCTTTTGCCCCTGCTGCCAGGCTTTGTGCGGCGGGAGAGATTCGACCTCATCCGCCCCCTATCGGGGGCACCTTCCCCTGCCAGGGGAAGGCTTTGGGCTGCTGCGCAAACCATCCCGTTTTCGACAAGCCGAAGCGCCCCCGTATCCGCACCGGATACGGGGGCGCTTTTTGCTGTACGGGATATGCCGTCACCGGCTGCGCAGGTACTCGGCAGCGCCCAGCGCCGCCACGGCGCCGTCGGCAGCAGCCGTCACCAGCTGGCGCACCGTCTTGGTGCGTCCGTCGCCCGCCGCAAACAGGCCGGGGCGGGAGGTGCGGCAGTCCTCGCCTGCCTTGAGATAACCCTGTGCGTCGGTCTCGGCCAGATGGGCGAACGGCTGGTTCTGCGGGATCTGCCCCACCGCCACAAACAGGCCGTCCACCTCCAGCCGGCGCACCTCGCCGGTCTTGCGGTTTTCCACCACGGCGGCTTGCAGCTTGTCCTCGCCTTCCAGCGCGGTGACCACGCTGTCCAGCACGAACTCGACGTTGGCATGGGTGCGCAGGCGCTCCACCTGGGCGTGCTCGCCGCGGAACTGGTCCCGGCGGTGCACCAGATAGACGGTGCTGCAGATGCCGGCCAGCACCTCGGCGTCCTCCAGCGCGGTGTTGCCGCCGCCCACCACCGCCACCGGGCGGCCCTTGAAGAACATGCCGTCGCAGGTGGCGCAGTAGGAGACGCCGCGGCCGGTGAAGCGCTGCTCCTCGGCCAGGCCCAGCGGGCGGTTCTGCGCGCCGGTGGCCAGGATCAGGGCGGGCGCGGTGTGGGTGCCGGCGTCGGTGCGCACGGTGTAGAGGCCGCCTTCCTCCTCCACGCTCTCCACCGTCTCAAAGGCGAACTGCGCGCCCAGATCCTCGGCCTGCTGGTACATGCCCTGTGCCAGCTCGGCGCCGGAGGTGTGGGGGATGCCGGGGTAGTTGTCCACCTCGGGGGAGACGGTGATCTGGCCGCCGTACATGGCGCGCTCGATCACCAGCGTGGAAAGGCCCGCGCGGGTGGCGTAGATGGCGGCGGACAGACCGGCTGTGCCGGCGCCCACGATGATCAGATCCAGCATGGGAAAGCCTCTCCTTTCGGATTTACAGCATGGCCAGGATGGCGGCCTTCGGCTTCACGCCCACGGAGGTGTTGGCGACCTGGCCGTTCTTGAATACCATCAGGGTGGGGATGCTCATCACGTTGAAGCGGGCGGCCAGCTGGGGCTCGTCGTCCACGTTGATCTTGCCCACCTTGAAGCCGTTGGCCTCGCCGGCGATCTGGTCCACGATGGGGCTGAGCATCTTGCAGGGGCCGCACCAGCTGGCCCAGAAATCCACCAGCACGGGGACGTCGCTGTGCAGCACTTCCTGCTCGAAGTTGGCGGCGGTAATGGTGATAACAGACATGTTCACTCTCTCCTTTTTCTATCGTTGTTCGGCCGCTTTGTGCGGCGGGATGTTGTTCCGATGGCTGTATTGTACCCCATCCGGGGCGGGATAGTCGGTTGTTTTTGCAACAAACCACAAAAAACCCGCCGCACAGAGCCGCGGCGGGAGGAAGGGGTCAGGCTTCGGCGGAGGCGGGTTCTTCCAGTTTGGCCAGGACCTCGCGGTTCACCCGGCGCAGGAACACCACGCACAGCGCGGCGGACATGACCTCTGCGATCGGGAAGGACCACCACACCAGTTCCAGCCGTCCGGTGAGGGACAGCAGCCAGGCGACCGGCACCAGCACCACCAGCTGGCGGCCCACCGACACCAGCAGGCTGAGCACGCCGTGGCCCAGCGCCTGGAACACCGAGCTGCACACGATGGAGAAGCCCGCCAGCAGAAAGCTGAGGCTGATGATGCGCAGCGCCACCCGGCCGATGCGCAGCATATCCTCCGAGGGATTGAAAAAGCCCAGCAGCAGATCCGGCGCCAGCTGGAAGATCGCCAGGCCCACCAGCATGATGGCCACCGCGTAGATGGTGGCGTACTTGATGGTCTGAGTGACGCGGCTGCGGCGTTGTGCGCCGTAGTTGTAGCTGATGATGGGGACCATGCCGTTGTTCAGGCCAAAGACCGGCATGAACACGAAGCTCTGCAGCTTGAAGTAGACGCCGAACACCGCGGTGGCGGTGGAGCTGAACACCATCAGGATGTTGTTCATGGCGAGGGTCATCACGCTGCCGATGCTGGACATCAGGATGCTGGGCACGCCCACCGCGTAGATGCGCCCGATGGTGGCCGCATGCGGGCGGAACTCGCGCAGGCGCAGGCGGATCTCGTGGTTTTTGGCCAGATTGAAATAGAGCGACAGGAACATCGCGGCGATCTGGCCGATGACGGTGGCCACCGCCGCGCCCATCACCTCCAGACGGGGGAACGGCCCGATGCCGAAGATAAACAGCGGGTCGAGGACGATGTTGATGATCGCGCCCACGCCCTGGGTGAACATGGTGTACAGGGTCTTGCCGGTGGAGATCAGCAGCCGGTCCAGCATCACCTGGAAGAACATGCCGAAGCCGCACACACAGATCACCCACATGTAATCCCGGCCGTACTGCACGATCTGGGCATCGGAGGTCTGGCTGGCGAAGAACACGCGGGAGCAGGCGAGGCCGAACACCAGGAACACCGCCGCGCTGAGCAGCGCCAGGAACAGGCCGTTCTCGGCCGCGTCGTTGGCGGCCTTTTGGTTCTTTTCGCCCAGGCTCTTGCTGAGCAGCGCGTTCACGCCCACGCCGGTGCCCACCGCAATGGCGATCATCAGGTTCTGGATCGGGAACGCCAGGCTCACCGCCGTGAGGGCGTTTTCGTTGATGCGGGAGACGAACACGCTGTCCACCACGTTGTACAGCGCCTGCACCAGCATCGAGATCATCATCGGCACCGACATGCTGATGAGCAGGCGGCCCACCGGCATCACGCCCATTTTGTTTTCCTGTGTCATCAGCCACCCACCTTCTGATTCTGGGCAAAAGCGCGGGCGGCCTGTGTCAGGATCTGCACACAGACATCCTGCCCCAGCGCGGCGTCCAGCGTGATGTGATAGTGCCCCGCCGAACCCCAGCGGCGCTGGGTGTAGTAGTTGTAGTAGGAGGCGCGCTTTTTGTCCTCTTTGGCAATCCGGGCGTCCAGCTCCTGCTCGCGCAGCTCGGGATACTGGCTGTGCAGGCGGGCGCGGCGGTAGTCCATCCCCGCATGGATGAACACCTGCAAACAGTCGGTGCGCTCGCGCAGCACATAGTCGGCGCAGCGGCCCACGATCACACAGGGGCCCTGGTCGGCCAGGTCGCGGATGACCTTCGACTGGGCCAGGTACACCTGGTCGGTCAGCGGCAGCTCCTGGCTCATCGAGTACAGGCTGTACAAAAGGCTGCCGGTGCGCTTGTTCTCGCTCTGGCGCACCGCCTCTTCGGACAGGCCGCTCTCCTTGGCGGCCAATGTGATCAGCTCTTTGTCGTAATACGGCAGCCCCAGCGTATCGGCCAGCTGTCTGGCGATGCGGTGGCCGCCGGTGCAGAACTCACGGCTGATGGTGATGATGCATGGCAGCATGATTTCCTCTCCTTTCCGGCCTGCGGCAACGGCGGGCCTTTTATCTATTATAAAGGGAAATTCCATCGCACGCAAGATGTTCGGATGCGAACCTTTTTGGCCGGCGTCACCTTGCCCAGCCCAGGCTGCGCTCCACCGCGCGGGACCATCCCTCGGCCAGCCGCGCGCAGACGGCGGGGTCCATCTTTGGCTGGAACACCTGGTCGCACCGCCAGCCGCTGCGGATCTGCTCGCGGCTGTCCCACACGCCGGTGGCAAGGCCGGCCAGGTAGGCCGCGCCCAGCGCAGTGGTCTCCCGGATGACCGGGCGGCGCAGGGGGCGCCCCAGCATATCCGCCTGGAACTGCATCAAAAATCCATCCCGGCTGGCGCCGCCGTCCACCCGCAGCTCGGCCAGGGGGATACCGGTGTCCCTCTCCATCGCCTGCACCAGCTCCATGCTCTGGTAGGCGATCGACTCCTGCGCCGCGCGGATGATGTGCTCGCGCTTTGTGCCGCGGGTGATGCCCACGATGGCGCCGCGGGCGTACATGTCCCAGTGCGGCGCGCCCAGGCCGGTGAAGGCGGGCACCAGATACACCCCGCCGGTGTCCGGCACCTTTTGCGCGTAGTACTCGGCGTCCTTGCTCTCGCTGAAAAACCGCATCTCGTCGCGCAGCCACTGGATCACCGCGCCGCCCACAAAGACGCTGCCCTCCAGCGCGTACTCCACCTTCCCGTTCAGGCCCACCGCGATGGTGGACAGCAGGCCGTTGCGGCTCTCGCACAGCTCGCGGCCGGTGTTCATCAGCAGAAAGCAGCCGGTGCCGTATGTGTTCTTCGCCTCTCCCCTGGCAAAGCAGGTCTGGCCGAACAGCGCCGCCTGCTGGTCGCCGGCGATGCCCGCGATGGGCACCTCCACGCCCTGGATGCTGGTGGTGCCGTAGATGCAGCTGGAGTCCATCACGGTGGGCATCATGCAGCGCGGGATGTTCAGCGCCGCCAGCAGCTCGTCGTCCCAGTCGAGCGTGCGGATGTTGTACAGCATCGTGCGGCTGGCGTTGGTGACGTCGGTGACGTGCGCCTTGCCGCCCGTCAGCTGCCAGACCAGCCAGCTGTCCACCGTGCCGAACAGGATCTCGCCCCGCTCGGCCCGCTGCTGCAGGCCCTCCACATGGTCGAGGATCCAGCGGATCTTGGTGGCGGAAAAATAGGCGTCCGGCACAAGGCCGGTGGCCCTGCGGATGGTCTCGGCCAGGCCGCGCGCCTTCAGCTGCTCCACGATGGGGGCGGTGCGGCGGCACTGCCAGACGATGGCGTTGTACACCGGGCGGCCGGTGGCCCTGTCCCACAGAATGGTCGTCTCGCGCTGGTTGGTGATGCCGATGCCGGCCAGCCGGCCGAGCGGGATGCCGCTCTTGATCAGCACCTCCATCATCACCGCATACTGGGTGGAATAGATCTCCAGCGGGTCGTGCTCCACCCATCCCTCGCGGGGATAGTGCTGGGCGAACTCCTGCTGGGCTACCTCGAGGATATTCTGCTGGTCGTCGAACAGAATCGCCCGGCTGCTGGTCGTGCCCTGGTCCAGCGCCAGAAGATACCGTGTGCTCATGCAATCGAGCCTCCTTCTTCCCGCCGGCAGGGGCGGGGTGTTGATGGTGCAAGCGTAGTCATTTGCCGGTTTGGCCGAACTGGCGTTTTCACAGCAGGCGCTCCAGCGCGCAGGCGGGCAGCGGGGGGTATTCCTCCCGCATCGTCTCCAGCGCGTGGGCGTCGGAGGAAGTGAGGAGGGGCAGGCCGCCCGGCAG
Organism: Anaerofilum sp. An201; assembly: GCF_002160015.1. Lineage (GTDB taxonomy): Bacteria > Bacillota > Clostridia > Oscillospirales > Ruminococcaceae > Anaerofilum > Anaerofilum faecale. The sequence continues at coordinate 42,670 of NZ_NFJT01000005.1, forward strand.
CCGCCCGCTTTGGAGCAGGGCGGGCGCGCGGGAGAGGTCGGCCAGTTCGGCCAGCTCGAAGCCCAGGCTGTCGTCCCACAGGCCGAACACGCTGAGCAGCGAATAGCTGTCCTTGTCCACATGCGCCGGCACCGGGATGCCGCCGTGGCTGCGGCAGAGGGCGGCGGTCTGATAAATGTCCAGCTCCAGCGCCCCGGTGAGCAGCCGCCCCTCCCGGCGCAGGATGTTGTCGTCCTCGTCCATCACCCACTGTTCGCCCCAGACGGCAGGGTCGTAGGGGTAGGGCGGGAGATGCCGGCGGAACACCTCCCCCAGCTCCAGCGCCGCCTCCACGCTGGGCAGATAGCACAGCAGGTGGATCTCCTCGGCGGTGCAGGCCTCGATGGCGGGCAGCAGCCGCAGGCCGTAGGCCGTGCAGGCCGCCTGCGCGGCGGGCAGATTGGCCGCGCTGTTGTGGTCGGCCACCGCGATCAGCTCCGCGCCGGACAGCTTTGCCATCCCCGCCACCGTGGCGGGGGTCATGGCGCGGTCGGCACAGGGAGACAGACAGGTGTGGATATGCAGGTCGTACTTCATGGCGCGAAGGCCCGCGCAAAGGCGGCCGCCGCCTCGAATTCCGGCAGAGAAGTGGTGTAGAGGTTCACGCCCTCGGCCGCGGCGCGGGCGCGGGCGTCGTCGGCCAGCGCGGCGCCGTGGCACAGCACCACCGCCGCCACGTCCGCCAGGCAGGCCACCGCGATGGTGTTGATGTTGCCCATCACGGTGAACCACACCTGCCCCTCCTGGGCGCTGCCCATCGCCCAGCTGAGCAGGTCGCCGCAGAATCCGCCGGTGATCTCCTTTTCTTCTCCCTCGCACACCGGGCAGAAGCCCAGCTCGTGCAGTTTGCTTGTGGTCATGGTTCGTCCTCCTTTCCTGGCTGGCCCATCACCGCCTGCAGCACCGCCTCCATCCGGCGGCGCAGCAGCACCACGCAGTCGTCCACGGCGGCGTGGCCGCGCACCACGTCCTCGGCCAGCGCCCGGCAGGTGGGGGCACCGCAGCTCCCGCAGTCCAGCCCCGGCAGCTGCTCCACGATCTTCTGCAGCTGGCCGTAGCGGGCGAAGCTCTCGGCCCGGGTGCCGCCCAGTTCCAGCACCGGCGCGTATTCCAGATCGGCGTCCCACAGCATGGCCGGCGGGATGCTCCTGTCCAGATGGTTCTTGCTCACCGGCATATACCGGCACATCTTTTTCAGCTTGGCCTTGGCGATGTAGGGGTTCTCCACCTGCAGGACGCCCCCCACGCAGCCGCCCGCGCAGGCGTCCAGCTCGACAAAATCAAGGCCGGGGTATTTCTCGTCCTCCAGGTCCTCCAGCACCCGGATCACGTTCTCGATGCCGTCGGCGGCGAGGTAGCTGTCGGTGATGACCAGGCCGGCGCTCTCGCCCCCGCTCTCGGCCCAGCCGATGCCGATGCGCCCCGCGGTGGCCGGGGAATCCGCGGTCTGGCGTTTTTTCATCGGGCCGAGCAGCTGCGGGTAGATCTCTTTCACGGCCACCGCCGCGTCCACCTCGCTCTTTTTGGTGCCCACCGGCGAGTGGATAGCCGTCACCTTCGCCGGGCAGGGCGACAGGAAGATGCACCCGATCTCCTCCCGGGCAAGGCCGGTCTTGCGCTGGGCCTCGTCCTTGGCCAGGCGGGCGGCCAGCTCCACCGGCGCCACCAGCGGCAGCACGTGGTCGATCAGGTCGGGATAGCGCACCCGGATCAGCCGGGTGACCGCCGGGCAGGCCGACGAGATCACCGGGCGGGGGAGGCTGCCGGTCTGCATCAGGCGGCGGGTGGCCTCGCTGACCAGCTCGGCGGCCCGGGCCACCTCATACACGGCGTCGAAGCCCAGGTCGGTGAGCGCCGCCAGCAGGATGTCCGGCTCCTCCAGGTTGTTGAACTGCCCGTACAGGCTCGGCGCGGGCAGCGCGATGGTGTATGCAAACTTCTTCAGCACGTCCAGCGTGTCGTACTGGGCCTTTTTGGCGTGGTGCGGGCAGATGCGGATGCACTCGGCGCAGTCGATGCAGCGCTCGGCGATGATGCTGGCCTTGCCGTCCCGCACCCGGATGGCCTCGGTGGGGCAGCGCTTGATGCAGTTGATGCAGCCGCGGCAGAGGTCTCTGTCCAGCGTTACGGAATGCAGAAAAGTTTCCATGTGTGTTGCCTCGTGCAGGGCGGGGGCGGGGCGCTCACGCGATGGACACGCTCATGTCGATGGTGGTGCCCACCCCCACGGTGGATTGGATCTCGAAGGTATCGGTGTACTTTTTCATATTGGGCAGCCCCATCCCGGCCCCAAAGCCCAGGCTGCGCACCTCGGCCGGGGCGGTGGTGTAGCCCTCGCTCATGGCCAGCGGGATGTCGGCGATGCCGGGGCCGTCGTCCTCCAGATGCATCGCGATGGTATCCGGCGTGACCTCCACCCGGATGCGACCGCCGCCCGCGTGGATGGCCAGGTTGATCTCCCCCTCGTACAGCGCGATGGCCGCCCGGCGCACCGCCGCCGCCGGGACCCCCAGCCGCTTGAGGCTCTGCTTCATGTTGGCGCTGGCCTCGCCCGCACGGGTGAAGTCGTCGCCCGGCACCACATATTCCATGCAGATGGCGTTATCCATGCCATTCACCTCCCCGCAGGCCGTGCTGGTACAAAAGGCCGCAGGCCGCAAACATGGGCAGGTCGGTGGAAAGCACCGCGATATCCCGGCTCTCGGCCAGCCCCAGCACCTCGTCTCCCGGCATCTTGCCCCGCACGAACACGATGCACACCATGTCCATCATGTCGGCGGTGCGCACCACCTGGGGATTGTTCAGGCCGGTGAGCAGCACCGCCTGGTCCTTCACATAGGCCAGCACGTCGCTCATCATATCGCTGCCGCAGGCGGTGTGCACCTCCTGGGAAAGATCGGCCGCAGGGGTGAGCAGCCGTGCGCCGAGGATCTCTTGCATCTGCTGGATGGTCATTGCTGTGTTCACTCTCCTTTTCTGTCTGCGTCCGGCCGCTCCGGTACGCTCTTTGTATTCAGTATAAAACATCCGCGCCGCTCTGACAACCGGCCGCGGCGGAATCACGTATGTACATTTTTCACAAAAAACTTTTCATATTTTGTATAACAAACAGGAAACTTTCTGCACAATATATAGAAATTTCATACCTTTTATGCTATAATCGGTATGTGCAGCGCCAGGAGCAGGCGCTATCCCCGGCGCAGAGGGTGCGCCGCAATTCACACTCAGGAGGAAAACTATGAGGCGTTTCTCAAGCGTGCCTTTCAACGGCACAAAAGCCCAGGAGGATCAGCTGAAAGCCTGGCTGGACGAACACCGGGATATGCCCGGCGCCGCCATGCCCGCCCTGCAGAAGGCGCAGGAGATCTACGGCTATCTTCCCATTGAAGTACAGAAAATGGTGGCCGATGCGCTGGGCAAGCCGCTGGCCGAGATCTACGGCATCTCCACCTTCTACTCCCAGTTCAGCCTGTGCCCCAAGGGGCAGTATAAGATCAGCGTCTGCCTGGGCACCGCCTGCTATGTCAAGGGCAGCGGCAAGATCTACGAGCTGCTGCAGGAAAAGCTCAACATCGGCGGCGGCGAATGCACCCCCGACGGCAAGTTCAGCCTGGACGCCTGCCGCTGCATCGGCGCCTGCGGTCTGGCCCCTGTCATGACCATCAACGACGACGTGTACGGCCGCCTCACCGGCGACGAGCTGGACGAGATCCTGGCCAAATATTGAGCGTGACCATGTAGAAGGAGGGGGCGCGGATGCAGGAGCTTTCGATGCATGTGCTGGACATCGCGGAAAATTCCGTCAAGGCCGGCGCGCAGCTGACCCGCATCGGCATTTCCATCAACACCGCCCAAAAACGGCTGGAACTTGTGGTGGCGGACAACGGCTGCGGCATGAGCGCCGAGCTGGCTGCCCGGGTGACCGACCCGTTCTGCACCAGCCGCACCACCCGCAAGGTGGGGCTGGGGCTGCCGTTTTTGAAGATGGCGGCCGAGCTGACCGGCGGCGGCATGAAGCTGGAAAGCACCCCCGGCAGGGGTACCACGGTGACCGCGTGGTTTGTGCTGGGGCACATCGACCTGGCGCCGCTGGGCGACATGGCCTCCACCGTCACCACCCTGATGCAGTGCAACCCGGATGTGGATTTTGTCTACACGCTGGCGGTGGACGGCGAGAGCTTCTGCGCCGACAGCCGCGAGTTCCGGGCGATCCTGGACGGCGTGCCGCTGTCCAGCCCCGAGGTGGCCCTGTTCATCCGGGAATACATCGACGAACACAGCGCCCCATTACTGAAAAAGGAGAAGAGTCTATGAAGAGCTTACAGGAGCTGGCCGCCATCCGCGACCGCATGAAACAGACCGTCAGCACCCGCGAAGCCGCCCACGACAGCGTGCGCGTGGTGGTGGGCATGGCCACCTGCGGTATCGCCGCCGGCGCCCGCCCGGTGCTGAACGCCTTCACCGAAGAGGTGGCACGCCGCGAGCTGCACGACGTGCTGGTGACCCAGACCGGCTGCATCGGCATCTGCCAGTATGAGCCGGTGGTGGAGGTCTATATGCCCGGCAAGGAGAAGGTGACCTACGTCAAGATGACCCCCGAAAAGGCCGTGCGCGTGGTGGGCGAGCATCTGGTGGGAGGTACCCCCGTGACCGAATACACCATCGGCGCCGCCCGCTGAACGGCAGCACACACGAGAAAGGAATCAGACGCCTATGTTTAGAAGCCATGTCATGGTCTGCGGCGGCACCGGCTGCACCTCTTCGGGCAGCGACCGCATTGCCGAGACCTTTGAAAAAGAGATCGCCGCCTGCGGGCTGGAAAATGAAGTGAAGGTGGTGCGCACCGGCTGCTTTGGCCTGTGCGCGCTGGGCCCCATCGTGGTGATCTACCCCGAAGCCAGCTTTTACAGCATGGTCAAGGCCGAGGACGTGCCCGAGATCGTCTCCGAGCACCTGCTGAAAGGCCGCCCCGTCACCCGCCTTCTGTACGACGAGACGGTGGCCGCCGACAACACCGTGAAGAGCCTCGACGAGACCGCTTTCTATAAAAAACAGAAGCGCATCGCGCTGCGCAACTGCGGCGTGATCAACCCCGAGAACATCGACGAGTACATCGCCTTCGACGGCTACGCCGCCCTGGGCAAGGTGCTGACCGAGATGACCCCCGAGCAGGTGATCCAGACCATGCTGGATTCCGGCCTGCGCGGGCGCGGCGGCGCCGGCTTCCCCACCGGCCTGAAATGGAAATTCGCCGCCGGCAACAAAGCCGACCAGAAATACGTCTGCTGCAACGCCGACGAGGGCGACCCCGGCGCCTTCATGGACCGCTCCATCCTGGAGGGCGACCCCCATGTGGTGATCGAGGCGATGGCCATCGCGGCCTATGCCATCGGCGCAAACCAGGGCTATGTGTATGTGCGCGCCGAGTATCCCATCGCGGTGCACCGTCTGCAGACCGCCATCGACCAGGCCCGCGCCTACGGCCTGCTGGGCAAGGACATCTTCGGCACCGGCTTCGACTTCGATCTGGACATCAAGCTGGGCGCCGGCGCCTTCGTGTGCGGCGAGGAGACCGCTCTGATGACCTCCATCGAGGGCAAGCGCGGCGAGCCGCGCCCCCGTCCTCCCTTCCCCGCCGTGAAGGGCCTGTTCGGCAAGCCCACCATCCTGAACAACGTGGAGACCTACGCCAACGTGCCCCAGATCATCCTGAACGGCGCCGAGTGGTTCGCCTCGATGGGCACCGAGAAGAGCAAGGGCACCAAAGTGTTCGCGCTGGGCGGCAAGATCAAGAATACCGGCCTTGTGGAGATCCCGATGGGCACCACCCTGCGCGAGATCGTGGAGGAGATCGGCGGCGGCATCCCGAACGGCAAGAAGTTTAAGGCCGCCCAGACCGGCGGCCCCTCCGGCGGCTGTATCCCCGCTTCCCTGATCGACACCCCCATCGACTACGACAACCTCATCGCCATCGGCAGCATGATGGGGTCGGGCGGCCTGATCGTGATGGACGAGGACACCTGCATGGTGGACATCGCCAAGTTCTTCCTGGAATTCACGGTGGACGAGAGCTGCGGCAAGTGCACCCCCTGCCGTGTGGGCACCAAGCGCCTGCTGGAGCTGCTGAACAAGATCACCGAGGGCAAGGGCACGATGGAGGACCTGGCCCGCATCGAGGAGCTGGCCGACTTCATCAAGTCCAACAGCCTGTGCGGCCTGGGCCAGACCGCGCCCAACCCCGTCCTGTCCACCCTGCGCTATTTCCGCGACGAGTATCTGGAGCACATCCAGAATAAGCGCTGCCCCGCCGGGGTGTGCAAATCGCTGCTGCAATACCGCATCGACCCGCAGAAGTGCCGCGGCTGTACCCTGTGCAGCCGGGTGTGCCCGGCCGGCGCGATCAGCGGCAGCGTGAAAACTCCCCATGTGATCGACACCGCCAAGTGCGTCAAGTGCGGCGCCTGCATGGAAAAGTGCAAGTTCGGCGCGATCAGCAAGGGCTAACGGGAAAGGAAGTGACGCAAGATGGATATGGTCAATCTGAAGATCAACAACGTGGCCTGCTCGGTGCCCGCCGGCTCCACCATTCTGGAGGCGGCGCGCTGCGCCGGCATCGAGATCCCCACGCTGTGCTATATGAAAGAAATCAACGAGATCGGCGCCTGCCGCATCTGCGTGGTGGAGGTGAAGGGCGCGCGCAGTCTGGTGACTGCCTGCGTGTACCCCGTGAACGAGGGCATGGAGGTGTTCACCAACACCCCCAAGGTCCGCGCCGCCCGCAAAACCAACCTCGAGCTGCTGCTGTCCACCCACAACCAGGACTGCCTGGGCTGTGTGCGCAGCGGCAACTGCGAGCTGCAGAAGCTCTGCCGCGACTACGGCGTGGATAAGACCAACGCCTTTGAGGGCGAAAAGATCGACTACTTTGCCGACGATTCCGCCGTGCATATGATCCGCGACAACTCCAAGTGCATCCTGTGCCGCCGCTGTGTGGCGGTGTGTGCCAAGTGGCAGGGCGTGGGCGTGATCGGCGCAGTGGAGCGCGGCTTCAACACCCACATCAGCTGCGCCTTCGAGAACCCGCTGGGCGATTCCAGCTGCATCAGCTGCGGCCAGTGCATCGCGGTGTGCCCCACCGGCGCGCTGACCGAGAAGGACGACACCGACAAGGTGTGGGACGCGCTGGCCGACACCCGCAAGCACGTTGTGGTGCAGACCGCGCCCAGTGTGCGCGCCGCGCTGGGCGAGTGCTTCGGCATGCCCATCGGCACCAACGTGGAGGGAAAGATGGTGGCGGCCCTGCGGCGTCTGGGCTTTGCTGCCGTATACGACACCGACTTTGCCGCCGACATGACCATCATGGAGGAGGCCACCGAGTTCCTGCACCGCGTGAAGGAGGGCGGCCAGCTGCCCCTGATCACCAGCTGCAGCCCCGGCTGGGTGAAATACTGCGAGACCTTCCACCCCGAATTCATCCCGAACCTCTCCAGCTGCAAATCGCCGCAGCAGATGTTCGGCGCGCTGACCAAGACCTACTATGCCGAGAAGATGGGCCTGAACCCCGCCGACATCGTGGTGGTGAGCGTGATGCCCTGCACCGCCAAGAAATTCGAGGTGGGCCGCGCCGACCAGAGCGCTGCCGGAAACGGCATCCCCGACGTGGACATCGCCATCACCACCCGCGAGCTGGGCCGCATGATCGACCGCGCGGGCCTGCGGTTCGAGGATCTGCCGGACGAGAAATTCGACGATGCGATGGGCATTGCTTCCGGCGCCGGACACATCTTCGGCGCCACCGGCGGCGTGATGGAGGCCGCCCTGCGCACCGCCGTGGAGGTGGTGACCGGCAAGGAAGCCACCCCGCTGGACTTCGTCGAGGTGCGCGGCGTGGAGGGCATCAAGGAGGCCACCTATCAGGTGGGCGATCTGCCGGTGCGCGTCTGCGTGGCCAGCGGCCTCGCCAACGCCGACAAGGTGCTCACCGCCATCAACAACGGCGAGGCGCACTATGACTTCATCGAGATCATGGCCTGCCCCGGCGGCTGCGTGAACGGCGGCGGCCAGCCCATCCAGCCGGCCCGCGTGCGCAACGCGGTGGATCTGCGTTCCGCACGCGCCAAGGCGCTGTACGACGAGGACGCCGGCATGGCCCTGCGCAAGAGCCATGCAAACCCGCTGGTGAAAGAGGTGTACGCCAGCTACCTGGGCGAACCGGGCAGTGAGAAGGCGCACCACATCCTGCACACCAGCTATGTGAAGCGCGAGAAGCTGTATTGACGCTTTCATATCCCGCATTCTTCGGGTTTCTCCCCCCCGCCCGGCCGTTTCAAAGCGGCCGGGCCTTTTGTGTCCGGGCTTGCCAGGCGGGGACAAATATGGTATGCTGACATCAAAAAGGAGGCTATCATGTTACAGGAACTGAACCGTGCCGATTTTGAAAAGGTGTATGCTCTGATGGACGAGAGTTTCCCGCCCGACGAACACCGTCCCAGCAGCGAGCAGGAAGCCCTGCTGGACGACGAGGCCTACCGGATTCTGGTGCTGCCCGCGCCGGACGGTGAGGTGCAGGGATTTTTCGCCGTTTGGGAGTTTGACGCATGTTTGTATGTGGAGCATTTCGCGGTGAATCCGGCCTTCCGCAACGGCGGAGTGGGCAGCCGGATGCTGGCCGAGCTGCTGGAAACGGCCGGCAAGCCGGTATGCCTGGAGGTGGAGCTGCCCGAGACCGAGATGGCGCGCCGCCGCATCGGGTTTTACCAGCGCAGCGGCTTTGTGCTGAACCCGTATCCGTATGTGCAGCCGCCCATCTCGGCCGGGCGCAACCCGCTGCCGCTGGCCATCATGAGCGCTCCCCGCGCCATCGGGCCGGAGGAGTTCGAGGAGTTCCGCCGCCTCGTGTACACCCGGGTGTATAAACAGAGCTGACTGTGCCTGCGGCAGGCCCAAAGGCGCTGCCTTTAGAATCCGCGATTTTTTGAAAAAAATCGAGTAAAACTTTCCTTGCGGGCCGTGTCTGGCTGTCCGTCCGGCGATTCCCTTGTGCGGCGGATGCGGGGAAAGATTTTGGGCCGCGCAGACCGTCCCGTTTTCGACAGGCTGAGCCTTCCTGCAAAAAGGGAAGGCTTTTTTCTTTTTTGTGTAACCAGAGCGTGTAAAAAAGCGCTGTATGGGGTGAAGGCTCTTTGCAGCGAAAAGAGGTGTGGACGTTTGGAGGACGGCAAGATCGTGGAGCTGTATTTTGCGCGGGACGAAGCTGCCATCGCGCGCACCCGCGAAACCTACGGCGACAGACTGCGCGCGCTGTCGCTGGGGATCACGGGCGATTTCGGCAGCGCCGAGGAGTGCGAGAGCGATACCTATCTGCAGGCGTGGAACTCCATCCCGCCCCACGATCCCGCCGGCTATCTGTTCGCCTTTCTGGCGCGGATCTGCCGCCACCTCTCGCTGGACGTATGCCGCCGCAATGCGCGGCTGAAGCGAAAGGCTCTGGTGGTGGAGCTGTCGGAGGAGATGGAGCAGTGCATCCCTGCGCCCGGCGACACCCCCTGCCAGGTGGACGGCATCCTGCTGGGGCAGGCGATCAGCCGCTTTCTGCGGACCCTCCCGGCTGAAAAGCGCACCATTTTTGTGCGCAGATACTGGTATCTGGACGATATTTCCCGCATCGCGCAGCGGTATCGGCTGAGCGAGAGCAAGGTGAAAACGATGCTTTTCCGCACCCGCAACGCACTGCGGATTTTTCTGGAACAGGAGGGATACGCGCTATGAGAGGCGACGATCTTCTGGACGCAGTGGGCCAGATCGACCCGGACCTGATCGAGGAGGCCGACCGGCCTCCCAGACGCAGAGCACCTGTTTGGCGGATGCTCCCCGCCGTCGCGGCAGCCTGCCTGCTGCTGGCGCTGGCCGCGGCCTATGTTCCGTTTTTGCAGGGTGCTGAACCGCTCGAAATGGCGGGTTCTTCGCCGCAGAGCGACAGCGACTCTGTCCCGTACGCAGCGAGCATGCCATCCGAACCCATGTTCGGCGCCGGAAAAACCGTGGTGTGGTATGTGGAGGGGGACGAGCTGCAAATACAGCGGATTCCGCCGCTTTTGGACCCGCAGGATGTATTCGCGGCGTGGAGGACGGCCAACGGCATCGCAGAGGAAGTGCAGCTGCTTTCCTGCACCGCCGAGGAGGACGGCGTACAGCTGACGGTGACCGCCAATCTTGCCTACTGTTCCGCGTACACTGACGGGGAGCTGCTGCTGGAATCGCTGCGGCAGACCATGGCTGTGCACTTTGGCCTTTCTGCGGACGCCTGCCAGATTACACTGGAATAAATCACGATCCATCGAACAACAAGGAGGGATATTTATGAAGCGATTTGCCGCATTGCTGCTTGCCGGAGCGACACTTTTGGGCGGGACGCTGTCCGGCTGCACAGAGTCCGCATCCAGTGCGACCGCTCTTGCGGTCGACCTTGGCCGCACCGGTACAGAGTTTGCCGTTCGGCTTTTGCAGACTGGGGACGAGCCGGGAGAAAATGTCCTGTTCTCCCCTGTCTGCCTGCTGTATGCCCTGTCGATGACCGCAAACGGTGCCGACGGCGATACCCTTGACCAGATGGAGGACACACTGAACAGCTCGGTGTCGTATCTGAACAACGACCTGCAAACCTACCGCGCCGCCCTGCCGCAGGCCGGAGACTGCCGCCTGCACCTTGCCAATTCGCTCTGGCTGGCGGACGATGACCGCCTTGCGGTGAAGCCGGAGTTTCTGGAGGTGTGCAAAACAAAGTATGGGGCAGAGGTGCAGGCCATCCCCTTCGACGACTCCGCGCCCGGCAAGGTCAACCGCTGGGTGGAGGAAAACACCGACGGCATGATCCCGGAAATTCTCGACGAGATTTCCGACACGGCGGTGATGTATCTGCTGAGTGCGGTGGCCTTTGACGCGGAATGGCAGCACAAATACTTCGGCACCCAGCCCGGCGTTTTCACCACCGAGACCGGCGAGACGCGGGAGGCGGAGATGATGTATGGCCATGAGGAGCTCTATCTGGAGGATGACAGTGCCACCGGGTTTCTGGAACCCTATGCCGATCCCCGCTATGCCTTCGCTGTGCTGCTGCCGAACGAAGGGGTGGAGCTGGACGAATACATCGCCTCGCTGGACGGCGGCGCACTGTATGATCTGCTGAACAGCCCGCAGGAGGTGACGGTGCAGACGGCAATCCCGAAGTTCGAGACCGCATACAGCACCGAGCTGAACGATGTTCTGGCGGAAATGGGGATGCCGGACGCCTTCGACCCGCTCCGCGCCGATTTCTCCCGGATGGGCAGCGCCGAAACCGGGCTGCTCTACATCAGCCGGGTGCTGCACGAGACCTTTCTGTCGGTGACCCCGCGCGGGACCCGGGCGGGCGCTGCCTCGCTGCTGGAGATGGAGTGCGGCGGGATTCCGCCTGCGCCAACCAAGCAGGTAATTCTGGACCGCCCGTTTGTCTACATGGTTCTGGACCGCGAAGCGGGGATTCCGCTTTTTCTGGGCGTTCTGCGGGACACGCAGAGCTGACTGTGCCTGCGGCAGGCCCAAAGGCGCTGCCTTTGGAATCCGCGATTTTTTGAAAAAAATCGAGTAAAACTTTTATTTGGCGGCTTTTGCAAAGCCGCCGGTGGAAAATAAAACAGCCGCTCCCTTCGCGCGAAGGGAGCGGCTGTTTTGCATCTCAGCGCAGCAGAAGCATGCACACCCAGGACACCAGGCCCTGCAGGATGGCAAAGCGCATCACCGTCTGCGGGCCGGACCAGCCCTTGTTTTTGCGCACATGGTCGTGCAGCGGGGTGCGGATGTTCTTCATGATGCGGATTTTCAAAAAGCGCGCCAGCGACACCTTGATGATGCCCAGGAAACCGTCCAGCAGCATCACGATGCTGAACGGGATATACAGCAGCAGGTTGCCGGTGTGCATCACCACCAGCCCGATGAACAGGCCGAACGCGCGGGACCCGGCGTCGCCCATCATCATCTGGCAGGGCTCGGCGTTGCGCCACAGGTAGGGCAGGATGCAGGCGATCAGCAGCATCGACAGCGCGCGCACGTCCTGGTTCATGCCGATCTGGCCGCCGAACGCGGTCAGGAAACCGACCGTCACCACCGTCAGGGTGCCGCACAGGCCGTCCACGCCGTCGGTGCAGTTGGTGGAGTTGATGGCCACCCACAGCAGCACCGCTCCCGCCAGCACGAACAGCACCGGCGGCATCTTCCATTCCAGCCCGAACAGCGACAGGGTGGTCATGTCGCGGTTGAAATTGTAGAAGCTGAAAGAGGTGATCAGGCAGATGGCCAGGTCGATGGCGCCCTTTTTGTATTCGTTCCAGGGCGTTTCCGAGCGATCGTCCAGATAGCCGGACAGCATCGCCGCCACCACCATCAGGAGGTAGACGAGGTTCTCGGTTTTCAGCGGCACGAACAGCACCGCCGTGATGACAAACGCCGCCACGATCAGAAGGCCCGCGCCGCGCGGACGGCCTGCCGTCAGCTTGCCGTTGAAGGCGAATTTGCGTCCGCCGTCCACCGGCAGGATGCCTTTCAGCAGCTGCAGCGCGATGCTGCACAGCACAAAGGCGAACAGGATGGCGGCGGGCGCCAGCAGCGTGGGCGCGGCCGCAGTGAATACCGGATACAGCATGATGATTCTTCCTTTCGTGTTTAGCGTTTCACGGCGATGAGTGCTTTGGTGGGGATGCCCATCTCGGTGAACATCTGCTCGTGCTCGGTGCGGATGTTCCAGTCCGGCTCGTCCCTGTGCAGGTCGAAGGTGTGCCACACGATCTCAAAGCCCGCCTCGGGGAAATATTCCAGGCTGTCGCGGAACAGATTGTCGTCGTCGGTCTTGAAATACACCTCGCCGCCGTCGGCCAGAAAATCGCGGTACAGCACGAGCTGCTTGGGGTGGGTCAGGCGGTGCTTTTTGTGGCCCGCCTTCTTGTTCCAGGGGTTGCAGAAGTTGATGTAGATGCGCTGCACCGTGTCGCGCCGGTCGAAGGCGTTGTAGATGCGCTCGATGTCCAGGCTCATGATCTGCACGTTGTCCGGCTTTCTGCCGGCGGCTTCGTACTGGCGGTCGATGTTGCGCTTTGCCAGGATCAGCACCTTGTCGGTGATGTCGATGCCCAGATAGTTGATCTCCGGGTGCTGCACCGCCAGGCGGGACAGAAACCCGCCCTTGCCGCATCCCAGCTCCAGGTGCATCGGCTGGGCCGGGCGGGCAAAGCTGTGGTGCCAGCTGCCCTTGTGGGCCATCGGGTCGCTGGCCGAAAAGGGACAGGCATTCAGCTCGGGGCGGGCATAGGGCTTGAATCGCATTCTCATAGGGGGGTTCCTTCCTGTATCTGTTGATTGATCTCGCTCCACAAGGCGCGCAGGGCGGCCTCATCGGCGGCAAAGCTGCCCATCGCCAGCGGCGGACGCCCGCCGCCGCGCCCGTGCAGCGCGTCGGTGAGGCGGCGGTTGAGCGCGGGCAGCCGGTCGTCCTGCCACACCAGCGCATACCGCATCCGGCCTTCCTCGGGAGCGGCGGCCAGGCAGGGACGGCCGGTGCGCTCGGACATGGCCAGCGCCAGGCGGCGCACACCGTCCGGCGACAGCGCGGCCACCGCCAGCGGGGCGTCCTGTGGCTGCACGGCGGCGGCCAGCTGCCCCACCCAGCCGGTCTCGGCGGCGGCAAGGCGCGCTTTGAGGTCGGCGTTTTCGGCGGCAAGGCGGTCCACCGCATCGGCCACTGCCACCGGCTTTGCGCTCAGGCGGGCGCCGATGCGGGCGGTCTGGGCGCATTTGTCGGCGTGGTCGGCCAGCGCGCGCGCTCCGCACACCACCGTCAGCCGGGTGCCGCCCTTATAGCGCTCGTGCGCGATGATCTTGATGCTGCCCACCATGCCCGCCGTGGGCAGATGGGTGCCGCAGCAGGCACAGCAGTCGGCGCCGGGGATGTCCACCAGCCGCACCGGGCCTTCCAGCGCCTTTTTGCTGCGGTAGGCGGTGGCGGCCAGCTCCTCCTTGTCCGGCCACCAGCAGCGCACCGGCGTGTCGTTCCAGATGGTGCGGTTGGCTTCGCGCTCGGCTTCGGCCAGGCCCTCGGCGCTGATCTCGCAGCTGGTGTCCATCGTGAGGGTGTCGGGGCTGATGTGGAATCCCACGTTCTCGGCCCCGAACATCCGGTGCAGCGTGCCGGACAGGATGTGCTCGCCGGTGTGCTGCTGCATCAGGTCGAGGCGGCGGGCGGCGTCCACCGTCCCCTCCACCGTCTCGCCCACCGGCAGCGGGGCGTCCAGCGTGTGCCAGATCTCGCCCTCCTTCTCGTGCACGTCCAGCACCCGGGCGCCGCCCAGTGTGCCGTGGTCGGCAGGCTGGCCGCCGCCCTCGGGATAGAACGCGGTGGCCGTCAGCGCGGCCTTCCACTTCCCTTCCCCGGCCGCCTCGCAGGCGGTGACGACGGCCGAAAAGGACAGCAGCAGGCTGTTTTGATAGTACAGTTTTTGCGGCGCGCACACGGGCGCTCGCCTCCTTTGCGTGGCTGTTTTTGGGTCTTTGGTCATTATACCATATTCCGCCCGGCCCGAACAGCAAAAATGCCCAAATTTTGCCGCCCGGCTGGAAATAGGCGGTGCAAACCTTTATAATAATAGGTAGTACACGCCTGTTCGATGGCGAAAACGGAGGAATTTTCTATGCGTACCTGCGGCATTTTGATGCCTGTATCCAGCCTGCCCGGCCCGTTTGGGATCGGCACGCTGGGAAAGAGCGCCTATGCGTTCGTGGATTTTCTGAAAAAAGCGGGACAGAGCGTCTGGCAGATCCTGCCTCTCAGCCCCACCGGCTTCGGCGACAGCCCCTACCAGAGCTGTTCGGCCTTTGCGGGGAACCCCTATTTTATCGACCTCGCCCTGCTGCAAAAGGACGGCCTGCTGAAAAAGAGCGAATACGCGAATATTTCGTGGGGCGAAACCGACAGCCGGGTGGACTACGCCGCGCTGTACCACAAGCGGTTCGCGGTGCTGCGCAAGGCGTTTGAGCGGTTCAGCGTGTGGTATCCCGACGAATACTACCACTTCTGCTACGAAAACAATTTCTGGCTGGAGGACTACGCCCTCTACATGACCATCAAGCAGGACCACCAGCTGAAGTGCTACCGCGACTGGCCGGCCGATCTGCGCGCCCACAAAAAGGAGGCGCTGGACAAAATCTATGCCACCCGGGAAAAAGAGGTGCATTTCTGGAAATTTTTGCAGTTCGTGTTTTTCCGGCAGTGGAAGGCGCTGAAGGAATACGCCAACGAACAGGGCATCCGCATCATGGGCGACATCCCCATCTATGTGGCGGAGGACTCGGCCGACGTGTGGGCGGGCGGCAAGCTGTTCGAGCTGGACGAGGAAGGCGCGCCGGTGCGGGTGGCGGGCTGCCCGCCCGACTATTTCTCGGCCGACGGGCAGCTGTGGGGCAACCCGCTGTACAACTGGCCCTATCACCGCGAGACCGGCTATGCCTGGTGGACCCGGCGGGTGCAGTATGCGCTGGGCCTGTACGACATCCTGCGCATCGACCACTTCCGCGCCTTCGACACCTACTATGCCATCCCGGCGGGAGCGGAGAATGCCCGCGGCGGCCAATGGTGCGAGGGGCCGGGCATCGAGCTGTTCCAGGCGGTGGAGAAACAGCTGGGCAAGTGCCCCATCGTGGCCGAGGATCTGGGCGAGATGTTCGACAGCGTGCGGGTGCTGCTGGCAAAGACCGGCTTCCCCGGCATGAAGGTGATGCAGTTCGCCTTCGACTGCGAGCAGAGCGAATACCTGCCCCACAACTGTCCGCCGAACAGCGTGGTGTATCCCGGCACCCACGACAACGCCACCCTGCGCGGATGGCTGGCGAAGGCATCCAAAGCCAGCGTCCGGCGGGCCGAGCAGTATCTGGGCCTGAACCGGCAGGAGGGCTATGCCGAAGGCATGCTGCGCGGTGTGCTGGGCTGCCCGTCCGACCTGGCGGTGGTCTATCTGCCCGACTGGCTGAGTCTGGGCGACGAGGCGCGGCTGAACACCCCCTCCACCCTGAGCAGCAAAAACTGGACCTGGCGCGCAGAAAAGAGCCAGCTGTCCGCCGCACAGGCGAAGGCCATCCGCACGATGTGCGCGCGGTATGGCCGGGCGTGAATCCATCCGGAAAAAGCAAACCCGCCCGCACTTTCCTTTGCCGGAGAGTGCGGGCGGGTTCTGTTTGTGGATCGCGTGCTGCGAAGTTCTGTGCATGCTGGGGCGGAGGAGGGCGAGGCTGTGTTCGTCTGCGCGGCGTCCGTGGGAAAGAAAGTGTATTCCGCCGGACTTCCCCTCAGGGGAAGCCAGCGACACCGAACGCCTTCCCCTGGCGGGGAAGGTGCCCTCCGCAGGAGGGCGGATGAGGTCGAGGCTGCAAACTACCGTCTGCGCCTTTCCCCGGCGCAGCGAAACGGCAGAGACTTCCCCTCATCAGTCACGCTCTGCGTGACAGCTTCCCCCAGGGGGGAAGGCAGCGGCACCGAACGCCTTCCCCCTGCCCGGCCCATCAGCGCAGCTTTTCGTTCATCTTTTTGACGGCGCGGCGGGCGGGCAGATACTGGGTGAGCCAGATCAGCGCGAACAGCCCCACAAAGATCCCCACATATTGCAGCACGCCCGCCACACTGTGCTCCATCCAGTACAGCAGCCAGGCAACGGGCAGCATCGTGGCCGCGGTGAGCAGGAAATAGACGCCGGTCTGGCGTGCGATGGACCAGTGCTCGATCTCCCAGATCACCGCGCCGCCGCCGAACACGCCGCCCAGCAGTCCGCACAGCACCGCCTGCACCGCCACCGCGGTGGCCTCGCTGCCCAGCAGCTCCACCAGCGGCGGCACACAGGCCATATAATGGCCCTGCCCCCAGAACAGCGACATCAAAATCGTGATCAGATACCCGATGGCCACCCCGCAGGGGATGCCGTGCAACGTGCGCCGGATCGCTTTCTGTTTCAGACTCATATCGTTCACCTCATATCCCGAGAATTTGTTTGAGTTTGGGCATATACCGCCGCGACACATAGGTGGTGCCGCCGTCGCTCATCTGCACCTGGATCGTGCCGGACAATCCCAGATGGAACCGCCGCACCTGCCGCAGGTTGACCAGCTCCGAATTGGAAATGCGGACGAAGTGGCCGCCGGCCAGACGTTCCTCCGCTTCGTACAGACGCAGGCGCAGCGTATACTCCCCCTGCGCGGTGACGGCATACACCTTCTTCCCGCCCGCATACACCCGCAGGATCTCCTCCGGCTGCAGCAGTTCCACCGTTTCCTCCCGGTATCCCGCCAGCGCGTGCGGCGGCGTGCCCGCCAGCTGCCGCACCAGCTGTTCCAGCTCGCTCGTCATGGCGGCGGCGGTGAGGGTGAGTTTTGGCTGGGTGCAGGCGGGGTCCAGCCGGATCTCGATCTCCATATCCATCCGCTCCTTTCCCCTTCATTATAAAAAAACCGCCCGCCGCCCGCAACCGATTCCGGACAGGTGGTCGGTTTGGGGCGACAGGCGGCGCAGATCCGCGCTCATTCGTTTGCCAGCGATTCCGGGAACAGGAGAAAATCGCTGCGGTGGTAGTCGAGAAGGCCCTCGGCCTTCATGCGGGACAGCTCCTTCGACAGGGCGCTGCGGTCCACGCTGAGGTAATCGGCCAGTTCCTGCCGGCTGTACGGGATGGAAAACCGGTTGCTGCCCGCCAGCCGCGACTGGGTGGACAGATACCCCAGCAGCTTTTCCCGCAGCGTGCGCCGGGACAGGCAGGACAGCTTGCGGCTGAGCTGCAGCGAGTGCTCGGCAAACAGCACCAGCAGGTTTTCCAGCAGCTGGTGGTAGCATTCGCCGCCCCCGCACCGCACGCCCAGCAGGCGGCTCTTGTGGATGAACAGAAGCTCGGTGGGCTGCACCGCCGCCACCGTGCCGGCAATGACGCTGTGGGCGGACAGGGCATACGCCTCGCCGAACAGCTGCCCCGGCCCGAACCGGCTGATGATGCTGCGGTTGCCCAGGATGTCCTCCTGCCACATCTGGGCCTCGCCGGACAGCACAAGGCAGACATGCTCCACCGTCTGGCCGGCCCAGAAGATCACCTGCCCCTTTTCGTAGCTGCGGGGCTGCGCCTGCAGACACTCCAGCAGGCCGGGCAGGTTTTCGGGCGGGATATGGGCGAACAGGGGGGAATCGGGGATCTGCATACAGGTTTCTCCTTTGCGCAAAAAAAGCCGGGACAGCCCGCGTTCGGGGCGCCCCGGCACAGGGATTTGTGGTTAGATTTACAGTTTGGAATAGCCGAAGCTGTTCACCAGCGCTTCCAGCCGCATGCCCGCCTTGCAGTGCGGGCACTGGTTGTAGGGGAAGGACTGGTATTCGGGCACATCGTCCTTGTGGAAAACGGCGTTCACCGGCATGCCGTTCACTTCCTCCACGGCGCTGAAGATGGCCGACAGGCCCACCACCTGGCCGCCGTAGTACTGCACCGCCTCCATCGCCTTGTTGATGGTCAGGCCGGTGGTCACCGAGGCCATCAGGATCAGCACATGCTTGCCGTTCACCATCGGCTGCAGGTTATCGCGCAGGATCATCTGGCTGTTGGAGTTGTATTCGGGGGTGATGATATACATGCTCTTGTGGCTGTTGATGCTGGTGAAGCCGGCGCGGGTCAGCTCGGTTGCCAGATACGAACCCACCACCTGGGTGCCGTCCAGACACAGGATGGTGTCGATCACGGTGCTGGCAACATACTGCTGCACCAGCGCGCGTGCCGTGGCCTGCGCCTCGCTCTGACGGGTTTTCAGGGTGGTCATGTCGATGTAGTAGTTGATATGGGAGTGGTTGGTGGCGAAATGGCCGGGCACAACCTTAAGGGTAACGTCGCTGGCGTGTTTGGCGTGCAGCTTGATCATACGATGTTCCATAATACAGCCTCCATAGCCAAAGGCGCTTTGCCCAAACCGTGCGGGCAAAACGCCTTTTTTTTAGGATACCACACTTTGTGTGCAAAATGCAAGGACCAATTTGCAAAAACAACCAGTTTTTTGTGTCTTAAATGCAAAAAACAGGCTCTATTCCACAAATTTCTTGCTTGTGGCAAGGTGCAAAATCTGCTATACTAAAGATAAGAATTCTGCCGGCAATGCCGGAAAAGGAGCGGACAATGGTGGAAAAAAGTTTTGATCTGATCACTTTCGGCGAGATCATGCTGCGTCTGTCCCCGCCTGCCAGCGAACGTCTGGTGCGGGGCGATATTTTTGAAAAGCGCGCGGGCGGCGCCGAGCTGAACGTGGCCAGCGGCGTATCCCTTCTGGGCCTGCGCACCGGCATCATCTCCAAACTGCCCGACAACGAGATGGGCACCTACATCAAAAACCGCACCCGCTTTGTGGGCGTGTCGGACGACTATCTGGTCTACGACAGCGAGCCGGGCGCGCGTCTGGGCATCTACTACTACGAGAACGGCGCCGCCCCCCGCAAGCCCAGCATCGTCTACGACCGCGCCGGCTCGTCCATCAACCGCATCACGCTGGACGAGATCCCCGCCTCGGTCTACACCGACGCCCGCATGTTCCACACCAGCGGCATCAGCCTGGCGCTGTCGCCCGCCTGCCGCGAGGTGGCCGTCCAGCTGATCAAAAACTTCAAGGAAGGCGGCGCCACCATCTCGTTCGACGTGAACTACCGCGCGAACCTCTGGGACGAGGACACCGCCCGCACCACCATCCAGCAGATCCTGCCGTATGTGGACGTGCTGTTTGTGTCGGAGGAGACCAGCCGCCGCATGTTCCGCAAGACCGGCGAGCTGCCCGACATCATGAAGAGCTACTGCGAGGAGTACGGCGTATCCATTGTGGCCACCACCCAGCGCACCGTCATCAGCCCCAAAAAGCACAACTTCACCTCCACCATCTATTCCAAACGGCAGGACGAGTTCTTCACCGAACACCCCTACGAGGACATCGACGTGGTGGACCGTGTGGGCAGCGGCGACGCCTATGTGGGCGGCGTGCTGTTCGGCCTGCTGAAATACGGCGACCCGCGCAAGGCGCTGCAGTTCGGCAACGCCACCAGCTCGGTGAAAAACACCATCCCGGGCGACCTGCCTTCCTCCGACTTCAAGGAGATCGACCGCATCATCCGGGCACACAACGCCACCGGACCCCAGAGCGAACTGAACCGCTGAGCCGTCTTTTCGCCGCACTGGGGAAAGCGCGGGCAGTGCGTTGCAGCTTCGACCTCATCCGTCCTCTTCGAGGGCACCTTCCCCTGCCAGGGGAAGGCATTCAGCACACATCCGCAAAAACACGTTTTGACAAGCCGGCCGCGCCCCCAACGGGGCGCGGTTTTTTGTGTGAAAAATGCGCCTTTGAGGCGGCTTTTGTTGTAAATGGGCGCGGGGTGCAGTATACTGGATGTGATATTCTTTTCTGCAAAGGAGAACCTGTATGCTGAATCTGACCCCCAAAACCTACTATACGCTGGGCATTCTGGGCACCGCGCTGTCGATGTGCCAGGCGTTTTTTGCCATCACCGGCAGCCCGGCCAGCCTGCTGGACAACATCAGCCTGCTGCTGTACGGCCTGATGTTCTGTTTCCTGGCCTCCATCAAGGGCACCCCCATGCGCCGCAAAAAGCAGCTGGTGCTCTGCGCCATCCTGCTGGTGCTGTCGGTGGCCGGCCTGCCCGCGCTGCTCACCTATCTGGTTCTGGCCGTCCTGTGGCCCTACTTTGCCTTCATTGAGCAGGACGGCAGCGAGGCGCTGCGCCGCCCGATGCAGCTGATCGTCGGCCTGGAGATCGCCAATTTCGTGCTGCGCATGCTGGCCGGGCCGGGCGGACTCACCGTGCTGTATCTGCCCTCCAACGTGCTGTGGCTGCTCTGCCTTGTGGCGCGCGGCTGGCTGCTGGTGGAATGTTACCGCCAGGCGGAGCGTAATCTGTAACCAGACAGATGGATGTGAGGTGACAGGATGAGATACAAGCTGCTGGCGGCTGTGCTGGCGCTGGTGCTGCTGGCCGGGTGCGCGGGGGGAACCACGCCCTGGGCGCAGGATTTCACCAGCGTGCCCGACAACGCCGCCCACCATACCGCTCCGCCCCCCGGCGAGGAATACCGCGCGATGTGGATCAGCTATCTGGAATGGCAGCCGCTCACCGGCGCCGACGAGAACACCTTCCGCGCGGCGGCGGGCGAAATGCTGGACAACTGCGCGGCGCTGGGGCTGAACACGGTCATCGCACAGGTGCGCCCGTTCGGCGACGCGCTGTACGAGAGCAGTCTGTTCCCCGCCAGCCACCTGCTGAGCGGCGCGCAGGGGCAGAGCCCCGGCTACGACCCGCTGGCCATCCTGGTGGAGCTGGCCCACGCGCGGGGGCTGCGCATAGAAGCATGGCTGAACCCCTACCGCGTGCAGCTGACCCAAAACCTGCCCGCCTCGCTGGCGGACACGAACCCCGCCGTGCTGCATCCCGAATGGGTGCACGAGGTGAACGGGGGGCTGTACTACGATCCGGGCCTGCCCGAGGTGCAGCAGCTGATCGCGGACGGCGTGGCCGAGGTGGTGCAGAACTACGAGGTGGACGGCATCCACTTCGACGACTACTTCTACCCCACCACCGAACCTTCGTTTGACGAAGCCATCTATGCCCAATACGGCGGCGGCCTGGAATTGGACGAATGGCGGCGGCAGAATGTGGACCAGCTGGTGAAAACCGTGTATGCCCGCATCAAGGAGCTGGACCCCGACGTGACCTTCGGCATCAGCCCGCAGGGCAACAACGACAACAACTACACCCAGCAGTACAGCGACGTGTCGCTGTGGCTGCGCGAGACGGGCTATGTGGACTATGTGATGCCGCAGCTCTACTGGGGATTTGGATACCTGACCGCCTCCGGGCGCACCGACTACCAGTTCAAAACGCTGTGCGGATACTGGAACGGTCTGGAGCGCGCCGAGGGCGTGGACCTGTACATCGGGCTGGGCGCCTGGCGCATCGGCACGGGCGACGGCGGCGCCAACGACCAGGCCGAGTGGAGCAGCGGGCGCAATCTGGCCGACATGGTGGCCGCGCTGCGGGAGGCCGGCTGCGGCGGATTTGCGCTGTACCGCTACGACAGCCTGTACAGCAACGCCGAATATCCCGACCTCGCCGCCTCCGAGCGCACGGCGCTGGGGGAGCTTCTGGCACAGGAATGACCAAAAAAGCACCGTCCCCCTGCGGGACGGTGCTCTCTTTATACCATTTATACCATCTGCTCTCACTTTTTCCCCAGCACGTCGCGGCCGCGCCATTTGCCGCTGCGCACCCGCAGGAAGGACACCACCGAACCCACAGCCCAGCCGATGGGGATCGACCACCAGATGGCCCCCTCCCCCAGCGGCGACGCCGCCAGCAGGTAGGCCACCGCCACGCGGGTGAACAGGTTGCTCATCGAGCTGAAGGTGAAGGCGCCCATGTCCCCCGCCCCGCGCAGCAGGCCGTTGCTGACGAACAAAAAGCCCATCAGGACATAGAACAGCGACACGGTGTGCATGTATTCCAGGCCGTAGCTCATGGCGCTGCCGGAATCGCCCGCGTTGAGGAACAGCCCCAGCAGCGGCTCGCCGAACAGATAGATCAGCAGCGTGATCACGCCCGAGAACACCACCACCATCAGCAGATTGGCCCGGTATCCCTGGCGCACCCGCTCGTGCTTGCCCGCACCCATATTCTGGGCGGTATAACTGGACATCGCATTGGAAAAGTTGGTATTGGGGAGCATGGCCAGCGAGTCGATCTTGGTGGCGGCGGTGTATCCCGCCACGAACACCTTGCCGTAGGAGTTCACCAGCCCCTGCATCAGCATCATGCTCAGCGACACCAGCGACTGCTGCAGCATCGACGGCAGCCCGATCCGGGCAATGCGCCGCACTGCGTCCCAGGAAAAGAGCGGCAGTTTCTGGCACGGCTGCTCGTTGGGCATCATCCGCAGGCGCACCGCCAGCACCCAGAAGGAGGCCACCGCGCACGCGCCCTGCGCGATCAGGGTGGCCCAGGCAACGCCCGCCACCCCCATATGGAATTGGATGACGAACAGCAGGTCCAGCCCGATGTTCCCCAGCGCCGACACCATCAGGAAATACAGCGGCGTCTTGCTGTCGCCCAGCGCGTTGTAGATGCCGTTGAGGGTGTTGTACAAAAACAAAAACAGCGCCCCGCCGAAGTAAATTTGCAGATAGGCCAGCGAATCGGCCATGATGTCGGCGTCGGTGCCGAGCAGATGCAGCAGAAGCGGCGCCGCCAGCTGCCCCAGCACCATGATCGCCGCCCCCAGCACGCCCAGCGCGATCAGCGCCGTGGCCACGGTGGTTTTCATCTCGCGGATCTTCCCCGCGCCGAACAGCTGGCTGATGACCACCGTGCAGCCCATCGACAATCCCGACGCCACCGCCACCGCCAAAAACACGATGGGGAACGACGAGCCCACGGCCGCCAGCGCGTCCTCGCCCACAAATTTGCCAACCACCATCGAGTCTACCATATTATACAGCTGCTGGAACAAATTGCCCGCTACCATCGGCAGGGCAAAGAAAAACAAAAGCCGCAGCGGCGGCCCTTCGGTGAGGTTTCTGATCATGCCGCAACATTCTCCTTTCATTCAAACAAAGCATACATTTCTATTTTATCAAACAACTGTTGCTTTTACAATCTTCTGCCGGACAAAACTTTTGTTTTTTCGCGCGGACAGGGGGTTGACAAACCTGTTTTTGATACGTTATACTATTTACAACATAGATTCATCTTCCGCCAGAAAGGAGCATGCAATGGAAGTTCGCAATACCATCCAAAAGCAGACCATTCTGCAGGCGGTGGAAGCGCTGGCCAACCATCCCACCGCCGAGCAGGTGTACGCCCGGGTGGTGCACACGCTGCCCAACATCAGCCGCGCCACCGTATACCGCAACCTGTCGTCGATGGCCGACCGCGGCCTTCTGCAGCGCATCGAGGTGCCCGGCAGCGCCGACCACTACGACTGCACCCTCGCCTCCCACCATCACATCCACTGCGTGCGCTGCGGGATGCTGGCCGACGTATGGGCCGACATCCCGCTGGACGGCATCGACCAGCAGGCCGCGCAGCACACCGATTTCCGGGTGCTGGGCCACAAGCTGGTGTTCAGCGGCATCTGTCCCGCCTGCAAAGCGCAGGAAAACTGACGCTTTTTTATATGATTCTACAATGAAAGGGGAAACAGACTATGGAACTGAAAGGCTCTAAGACCGAACAAAACCTGTGGACCGCATTCGCCGGCGAAAGCCAGGCCCGCAACAAATACACCTACTACGCCTCCGCCGCCAAGAAGGAAGGCTACAACCAGATCGCCTCGATCTTCGAGGAGACCGCCAACAACGAGAAAGAGCACGCCAAGATCTGGTTCAAGCTGCTGCACGACGGCAAGATCCCCGGCACCGCAGCCAACCTGGCCGACGCCGCCGCCGGCGAGAACTACGAGTGGACCGACATGTACGCCGGCTTCGCCCAGACCGCCCGCGAGGAGGGCTTTGAAAAGATCGCCATCCTGTTCGAGAAGGTGGGCGCCATCGAGAAGGAGCACGAGGAGCGCTACCGCACCCTGGCCGCCTCTCTGGACGCCGGCACCGTGTTTGCCCGCGAGACCCAGCAGGTGTGGGTCTGCTCCAACTGCGGCCACATCCACATCGGCACCCACGCCCCCGAGGTGTGCCCCGTGTGCGACCATCCGCAGGGCTACTTCATCCTGCAGGCCAAGAACTATTAATCTGCCAGCCTGAAATGCAAAAGGGGCGTCCTTTGCACACCGCGAAGGACGCCCCTTTTTTGTCTGCCGACCGGCTCACCGCCTGCGCCGGCGCAGAAGCTGGCGGGCCATGCCGTACAGATCGCCGAAGTTCAGTGCCAGAACACCCGCCGCGCACAGGCTGCACCACAGCCCCCACAGCGGCACTTCGCAGATGAGCAGAACGCATTCGGTCACCAGCAGGGCGGTGTTCACCGCCAGCTTCAGCGGGGAATAGTCCATCCGCAGAAGCCCGCGCGTGTTGACCGCCCGCATCACAAAGATCAGCAGGTAGCTCAGGAAGGTGGCCAGCGCCGCGCCGTTGACCCCCATCCACAAGATCAGCACGAAGTTCAGCACGCAGTTGCACACCGCGCCGGCCGCCGAGGTCATCAGCGACAACCCCGACCGCTTTTTCACCATATAGATGGTGTTCAAAAAGCCGCCCAGGCAGCTGTACACCGCGCCCAGCGTGAGGAAGGGAGAATACCGCCAGGCCTCGTAGGAGGCCTCGTTCACATACACCGCGAAGAAGGGGCGGCACAGCAGCACCAGCCCCGCCGCGCCGATGAACATCACGCCCTGGTAGATGCCGAACACCCGGCTGAAAAACCGTTCGCGCCCTTCCTCCTCGGTGACGGCCGACAGCTGCCAGGCCTCGTTGAAGATGCTGGCCACCACCTGCATGATCGAGGCGATGCTGTAGCTGTAGTAGAACAGGCCGTCCAGCTCCTTGCCGTTTTCCAGCAGGTTCGCCACAAACAGGTGGTCGCTGGAATAGATCACGTTCCAGCACATCAGCGACGGCACCAGCGGCAGCGCATAGGCCAGCATCTTGCGCATCAGGCGGCCGTCGTAGCGGCGCAGGTGCAGGTTCCGGCGCAGGTTTGCCGCCCAGAACAGGAACACCGCGCTGCAGAAGTCGGACGCCATCGTGGCCCACAGCACGCCGATCGGCCCCACCTTCAGCACCACCAGGAACAGCACGTTGAACAGCACCGCCGTCAGACTGGTGAGGATGCCGTCGACGGCCACCAGGCGCAGCATATCCTTTGCCCGCACGAACTGCGCGCACAGCCGCCGCCCGTTGCTGATGAGCAGATAAAAATACAGGGTGGCCACATAGCCCTCGGTGTTGGGCAGGAGCCGCACCGCCGGGACCAGCAGCACCATCACTGCAAAGCCGCCCGCAAGCCCCACCACGCCGTTGGTGAATACGCGGGTCTTGCTCTGGGTCTTGTCCAGGCCGAACCGCAGCACCGCGAAGTCCATGCCCAGACAGATCACCGGCAGCAGCAGGGTGGCGTAGTTGATGATCTGGTTGGCCTGGCCCATGTCCGCGTTGGAGATGGTGTAGGAATACAGCGGCTTGAGGAAAAACGAGAGCATCTTGGCCGAGAAGTTGCTCACGGCAAACAGAAGCGTATTGGAGAACAGGCGTTTGTATTTGTCCACAGGCAAGCCCTGCCTTTCGATAAAATAGTTGGCTGTACGGATGGAAATGGCAGCATCCGCCCGCCGGGGAAGATTTCCGGCGCACAAAGCCCGGCAAAACCGCGTTTCCGGCAGGCCGGGATCTGCGGGCTATGATGGCCGCTCTCCGGCTATTATACCACACGGGAGGCTGTGCGTCACTTCCCCGCACCGCCAAATTTACAGTTTATTCAAACGCTCTGCCGCAGGAGCGCCCGCCGCTGTGCATAGTCGGGCATCAGGCGGGCCATCATTCCCCAGAACCCCGCCTGATGGTCGGGATGGAAAAAATGCACATACTCATGCAGCAGCACATACTCCACCGCCGCGGGCGGCTGCGCCGCCAGCCGGGAGGCCAGTGTGATGCGGTACTGCGCCGGGCTGCACACCCCCCACCGCGTTTTCATATCCCGCACCCGGATCTCGGGGCGGCGGCCATCCAGCGCCTCGGCCACCAGCGGCCACACCACGGCGTCGGCCGCCGCAAACACCGCGCGGCACCGGGCGGCGTCGGGCGGCGGGACGGCCAGCGCCGCGGCGCGGCGGGCGGCCTTCTCCCGCGCGCGGCTCACCCATTCGGCATGCGACGCCACAAACCGGTCGATCTGCTCGGCCGGCACCCGGGAAGGCGCCGACACCGCCGCCGTGCCGTCCGGCCGCAGGCGCAGATTGATCCGCTTGACCTTCTTGCGCTGCAGGATATACTCCACGCCGCCCGCCATGCGCACCTGCTGTTTTCCACACATCTTTCCACCTGCTTTCCACATCTCTGCACATTTCTGAACAGCAATTCTATAAAAAGAGAATCCTTTCCGGCAACCCTGCCAAAAAACCTTCTCTGTTTTTGTCAAATCTGGTATGTATAGTATACCAGCTGCTTGTCAAGATGGCAATTGTCCCAAAAAGGGAGGAAAAATCTCAGCGCGCTTTTTTCTTGACTTGCACTATATGTAGTGGCATAATAGGTACTGTTCGTTTATACCGTACTTATATATAGATTTGGCGGTGCCGGCAAGCGGCGCTGCCGCACAACCCCAGGGGGCTTTTGCCGTCCCCGCCAGAATGGAGTTTACGTCTATGATCCAGAGTGTTCTCAAGCGCGACGGGCGCGTTGTGCTGTACGATGAAAGCAAGATTTCGGCCGCGGTCCTCAAGGCCCTGCAGACCACCGGAGAGGGCGGCCAGCCCGAGGCCGACCGCGTTGCCGCCGCCGTGGGCCGGGCGCTGGAGCCGGGCGCCGACGACACCCCGCCCCGCATCGAGCAGATCCAGGACGCCGTGGAGCACGAGCTGATGAAAGAGGGCTTTGAAGATACCGCGAAATCCTATATCCTCTACCGCGCCAACCGCACCCGCATCCGCGAGGCCAACACCAGCCTGATGAAGACGATCGACGAGATCACCAACGTGGACGCCCGCCAGAGCGACATGAAGCGCGACAACGCCAACATCGACGGCAACACCGCGATGGGCAGCATGCTGCAGATCGGCACCGCCGGCGCCAAGGCCTACAACGAGGCCTACCTGCTCACCCCCGAGCAGGCGCGCGCCCACCGCGAAGGCGACATCCACATCCACGATTTCGACTTCTACAGCCTCACCACCACCTGCACCCAGATCGACATCGTGCGCCTGTTCCAGGGCGGCTTCTCCACCGGCCACGGCTTCCTGCGGGAGCCGCAGAGCATCCAGAGCTACGCCGCGCTGGCGGCCATCGCCATCCAGTCCAACCAGAACGACCAGCACGGCGGCCAGAGCA
This sequence comes from Anaerofilum sp. An201, assembly GCF_002160015.1. Taxonomy (GTDB): domain Bacteria; phylum Bacillota; class Clostridia; order Oscillospirales; family Ruminococcaceae; genus Anaerofilum; species Anaerofilum faecale. Next base: position 70,789 of record NZ_NFJT01000005.1, read on the forward strand.
TCCCCAACTTCGACTACGGCATGGCGCTGGGCGTGGCCAAGACCTTTGCCAAGGCCTACCGCCGCAAGCTGGCCGAGACGCTGGAGGACCTGCTGGACAGCGAGGACGAGAGCCGGACCGCCGAGGAGGCCATCCGCTTCGCCACCGAAAAAACCGGCATGGGCCCGCGCCTGGAGCGCAACGAGAAGGAATTCGACGAGCAGGTGGCCGCCTACCTGCGCACCGCCTGCAAGGGCGGCGGCCGGTCCCTGCAGGACATCGGCCGCATCATCGCCCGCGTGCGCGCCCGCGCTACCCGCCGCGCCGACCGCGACACCTACCAGGCGATGGAGGGCTTTGTGCATAACCTGAACACGATGCACAGCCGCGCCGGCGCCCAGACCCCCTTCTCCTCCATCAACTACGGCACCGACACCTCCCCCGAGGGCCGCATGGTGATCCGAAACGTGCTGCTGGCCACCGACGCCGGTCTGGGCCACGGCGAGACCTGCATCTTCCCCATCCACATCTTCAAGGTGAAGGAGGGGGTCAACTACAACGAGGGCGACCCCAACTACGACCTGTTCAAGCTGAGCATGAAGGTGAGCGCCAAGCGCCTGTTCCCGAACTATGTGTTCCTGGACAGCCCCTTCAACCTGCAGTACTACAAGCCCGGCCATCCCGAGACCGAGGTGGCCACGATGGGCTGCCGCACCCGCGTGATGGGCAACGTCTACGACCCCGACCGCCAGATCAGCTACAGCCGCGGCAACCTCAGCTTCACCTCCATCAACCTGCCCCGCATCGCCATCGAGAGCCACGGCGACGAGGCCGCCTTCTACAAGAAGCTGGACGAGATGATGGAGCTGGTGGCCGGCCAGCTGCTGGACCGCTTTGAGATCCAGGCCGCCAAGCACGTCTACAACTTCCCCTTCCTGATGGGGCAGGGCGTGTGGCTGGATTCCGAGGAGCTGGGCATCAACGACACGGTGCGCGAGGTGCTCAAGCACGGCACCCTGTCCATCGGCTTCATCGGCCTGGCCGAGACGCTCACCGCCCTCTACGGCCACCACCACGGCGAGAGCGCCGAGATGCAGAAAAAGGGCCTGGAGATCGTGCAGCACATGCGCGACTACTGCGACCGCAAGAGCCAGGAGCTGAAGATGAACTTCACCCTGCTGGCCACCCCGGCCGAGGGGCTGTCCGGCCGCTTCATCCGCATGGACCAGCAGCGCTACGGCTCCATCCCCGGCGTGACCGACCGCGAATACTACACCAACAGCTTCCATGTGCCGGTGTGGTACCCGATCACCGCCTTTGATAAGATCCGCATCGAGGCGCCCTATCACGCGCTGACCAACGCCGGCCACATCAGCTATGTGGAGCTGGACGGCGACACCGCCAACAATGTGGAGGCCTTCGAGAGCGTGGTGCGCTGCATGCACGACGCCGGCATCGGCTACGGCAGCATCAACCACCCCGTCGACCGCGACCCGGTGTGCGGCTATGTGGGCGTGATCGGGGATGTGTGTCCCCGCTGCGGGCGCCGCGAGGGCGAGGCCATCAGCGAGGAAAAGCTGCGCGAACTGCGCCGGATGTACCCCGGCGTTCCCCAGTTCTGCGGGTGTGAATGAGAATTTGACCGAATATCGATACAAAACAACATACAGGAGGGTTTATTCATGGCAGCAAAACAGAGACAATCCGTTGTGGGACAGGACGTTTCCTTCGAGCGCATCCGCCGCATCACCGGCTATCTGGTGGGCACGATGGACAAGTGGAACAACGCCAAAAAGGCCGAGGAGCGCGACCGCGTGAAGCACGGGCTGAGCAGTCATGCTTGAGATGTCCGGCATCGTGGAGGACAGCATCGTGGACGGCCCGGGCATCCGGGTGGCGTATTTTGCCCAGGGGTGCCCGCACCACTGTCCCGGCTGCCACAACCCCGAGACCTGGCCGTTTGAAGGCGGCACCCCGATGGACGAGGAGACGCTGGCCGCCATCGCGCTGGCGAATCCGCTCTGCCGGGGCGTGACCTTCTCGGGCGGCGAGCCGTTCGCGCAGGCCGAGGGCTTTGCCCGGCTGGCCGGCATCCTGAAGGCGAAGGGCTACGAGGTGGCCAGCTACACCGGCTACACCTTCGAGCAGCTGCTGCAGGGCACCGAGGCGCAGAAGGCGCTCCTTTCCCGGCTGGACGTGCTGATCGACGGACCGTATCAGGAAAGCCGCCGCAGCCTGGAGCTTGTCTTTCGCGGCAGTTCCAACCAGCGCATCCTGGACGTCCCGGCCAGCCTGGCCGCCGGACGCGCGGTGGAGCAGACCTCCGGGCGCTGGCACGGGGTATACTGACACAAAACAAAAAAACCGGCGCTGCCGGACCCTGGGAAGGGTTCGGGCAGCGCCGGTTTTCTTTCCGGTTGGGGGGTGGGGTTCTGCGCCGGGTCAGCCTTTCAGGCCCTGTGCCTGCAGCATCATATTTTCCACCACAACGTCGTGGATCTCACCCAGCGAGGCGCAGTATTCCAGCACCTTCCAGGGCACATTGGTATGGAAATGCAGCTTGATGACCGTTTCATCCCCCACCACCAGCAGGCAGTCGCCGGGGATGTTCGCCACGATCCAGTCGTGGATGTCGTCCTCCGAGAGATTCTCTCCCTCGATCAGCAGCTGGGTATCAAATTTGTATTCCATCGTGTGTCATCCTTTCCGCGGGCACTCATTCGCCCCATTTTTCGCGCAGAGCGCGCTTCAGCTCCTCGAAGGTCTCGGCATAGGCGGTGTGCTTCATCCGCGGGAAGGCGTGCAGCAGGCGCTTCTCCACCCGCAGGCGCTGGTCCAGCAGATCGGCACGGGCAAGGTCCAGGCGCGCCTGCATCTCCACACGGCCCGCCTGCACGGCGGCCTCGGCGCCCTCGCGGCGGGCGTTCCAAGCCGCCTTGCCCTCCTCCAGCTTTCCATGCGCCGCCAGCGCCTCGCTGCCCAGGTTCTGGGCCAGATGGTCGGTGCCGTCCTGCAAAAGCGCCGTCAGGCGGCTGATCTCGCCCAGGCTGCGGTTCAGCTTGGTGATGTTCACCACCGTCACCACCGCATCGCAGACAAACAGCGCCAGCACCGGCCAGATCAGCACCTTGCCCAGCAGCGGCGGGAAGTGGTCCACCAGCATCTGGATGGCCGGATGCACCAGCAGGACCACCGCCGTGCCCGCCGCGCCCCACAAAATGCTGAATTTCAGGCAGATGTATCCGCCCAACTGGAAGCGGTGGTCGCTGTAATCCCACCAGGAGGTGTGGAAGAACTTTTTCAGCAGATATCCCGTCACCAGCTCCAGCAGGCTGGCCAGCAGCATCGCGCCCAGGAACAAAAGCAGCAGATTGTGTTTCAGCGGCGTGAGCGCCACCAGGATGATCAGCATGCCGAACCCGTAGATCGGGCACACCGGGCCGCTGAGGAAGCCGCGGTTCACCCATTTTCCGGTGTTGATGCTGCAAAAGCACACCTCACTGCACCAGCCCAAAAATGAATACAGCACAAAAAACCACACCAGCTGGTACAGGCTGAAACCCAGGATCTGCGTCTGCCACATGGATCATTCTCCTTTTGCCAGTTTGGCGCCGCACTCCGCACAGAAGCGGGCGTCCTCTTCACAGCGGTGGCCGCAGAACGGACACACCACTGCACCCGATACCGCGTGCATCTTCGCCAGCAGGCGGTCGATCTCCTGCTGCTTCTGTTCCGCCGCGATCAGCAGACGGTCGATGGTCTGCTGGGCGGTGGGATGGGCCTCGTCGTCGGGATAGTTGCCGGTGTTCATCAGAAACAGGGTGCGCCCCATATCGGCAAACACGCGCTCCTGCTCGCCGCGCACCCGCGCCAGCATCAGGTTCAGCTTTGCTTCGTCGTATTTATCGCTGATCGTCTGGCTTGCGCTCTGCATCCGCCCGCGCGCTTCGTCGGCCGCCGAGTGGGCGGTGGCGGCCATGCTCTCCAGCATCCGGCGTACATCTCTGGAATCCATCGTTCATCTTCCTTTCTGTTGGGGGGTGAATTGCCGCCGCAGCGGCGTATTTCTTTATTTATCATTATAACACGCCCATTTTTTACGTCAACCATTTGCCCCCGCGCCCCGGCGGTGGTATACTGGAACCAAAGGGGGGACAAGCGGATGGAACGGGAGATCCTGCACTGCGACTGCAACAGCTTTTACGCCTCGGTGGAGCTGCTGGACCACCCCGAACTGCGCAGCCGCCCGGTGGCGGTCTGCGGCGACCCCAGCGGACGCCACGGCATCGTGCTGGCCAAGAACGAGCCGGCCAAGCGGATGGGCGTGCAGACCGCCGAGACCATCTGGCAGGCCATGCGCAAATGCCCCGACCTCGTGCTGCTGGCGCCCCGGCGAGAAAAATACAAAGAGTACAGCAAGATCGTCAACGATATATACAACCAGTATACAGACCTGGTGGAGCCGTTCGGCATCGACGAGAGCTGGCTGGACATCACCGGCAGCCGCCACCTGTTCGCCCCCAGCGCCCGGGCGGTGGCGCACCAGATCCGCGAGCAGGTGAAGGCCCAGACCGGCCTGACCATCTCGGTGGGGGTGAGCTTCAACAAGGTGTTCGCCAAGCTGGGCAGCGACTACAAAAAGCCGGACGCCGTGACGGTGATCTCCCGCGCCAATTTCCGCCAGCTGGTCTGGCCGATGCCGGTGGGCGCGCTGCTGTATGTGGGCAGCGCGGTGGAGCGCGCCCTGACGGGGATGGGCATCCACACGATCGGGCAGCTGGCCGCGGCCGACCCCGCCGCGCTGGCCGACCGCTTGGGCAAGCTGGGGCGCGAACTGCACCGCTATGCCTGCGGCGAGGACACCGCGCCGGTGCGTCCGGCCGGGCAGCACGAGCCGGTGAAGAGCGTGGGCAACGGGCTGACCTTCCGGCGCGACCTTGCGGGGCGCGAGGACGTGCACACCGCCGTCACCGCGCTGGCCGACGAGGTGGCCGGGCGTCTGCGGCGATACGGGGTGTATGCCACCGGGGTGCAGCTGACCATCCGCAGCCCGGCGCTGGCCACCATCACGCGGCAGAAAAAGCTGCCCTTTTCCACCCAGCTGGGGCGCGAGCTGACCGAAGCCTGCATGCAGCTGGCCGACGCCAACTGGAGCTACGCCCAGCCCATCCGCATGCTGACGGTGACCGCGCAGGGCATCACCGACCAGCCGCTGGCGGTGCAGCTGGATCTGTTCGGGGAGGCGGCAGCGTCCGACCCCCGGCGCGCCCGGCTGGAAAAGAGCATGGACGCCATCCGGCAGAAATTCGGCCACGCCGCCATCGGCGCGGCCAGCCAGCTGAACAACGACATGGGCCTGGACGACCTCTCGATCGACCTGCCCACAAAAGAAAAGGAGAAATAACACGTGGTAACGCACATTGTATTCTGGAACCTGAACGACGTGCCCGAAAAAGAGCAGAACGCCGCCGAGATGAAGCGCCGTCTGGAGGCGCTGGCGGGCGTGGTGCCGGGCCTGGTGGACGCCGCCGTGCGCCGCGGCTTCGGCGGCTGGGACCTGTGTCTGGTCAGCCACCACACCAGCCGGGCGGCGCTGGAGGAATACCAGCAGCATCCCGCGCATCTGGAGGTGAAAACCTTCGTGCACAGCGTGGTGCGCGAGCGCGCCAGCTGCGATTTTGAGGACTGAGCCTTTCACTGGAAAGGATATGCAGACAGCAAAGAGGAGGATGCCCGATGCCGCCGATTTTTGCCAGCTGCCGCAACACCCGTCCCCTTCTGCCGGACAGCTGGCGGTTCGTGCGCAGCGACGTCCCCACCGCTGTGAGCGAAGAGGAACGCCGGTGGATGCTGGAGCGCGGCCTGCGCACGGTGGTGGATCTGCGCCAGCCGCAGGAGCGGCGGCAGAAGCCCTGTCCGCTGGAAGAGGACGCCCGCTTTGTCTACCGCTGCATGCCGGTGACCGGCGGCAGTGCAGTGCCCGCCTGCCCGCAGGAGGTGCCGCTGTCCTATCTGCGAATGGCGGATGCACAGATGGAGCGCATCCTCGACACCATCTGGAACGCCGAAGGCGGCGTCCTGTTCTTCTGCAGCGCAGGCAAGGACCGCACCGGCGTGGTGTCGGCGCTGCTCCTGCGCCGGGCCGGCAGGAGCCGGGAAGAGATCCTGCGGGATTATATGCAGTCGGCGGAGAATCTGCGGGAGATGCTGGAAGCATACGCCCGCCGCACCGGCGCCGACATCCGCGTCATCACGCCGCAGCCGGAATACATGGAAACATTCCTGGACGCGGCGGCGGGATTTCCCGTGTGAACGGCGCTTTCAATGCGAAAAACCACATCCTGCTTTGCACGCGGGATGTGGTTTTTCTGCATCACTCGGATCTTGCCAGCCGGCGGAACAGCTCCAGCGACCGGCGCAGCATCTCCGGCTGCACACAGTAGGAGATGCGCACATGGCCCGGACATCCGAACCCGTCCCCCGGCACCACCAGCAGGTCCTTTTCCATCGCGCGGCGGCTGAAAGCGCCGGCATCGCCGCCCGGCACCGCCGGGAACAGATAGAAGGCACCGTCCGGACGGGGACACTCATATCCCGCCTCCACCAGCGCATTGTACAGGGTATCGCGGTTTTCGCGGTAGACCGACAGATCGGCGGTGTTCCCCGGCAGCTGTGCCACCACCCGCTGGAACAGCGCCGGGGCGTTCACATAGCCCAGCGCGCGCCCAGCGCCGCACACCGCTGCATAGACCTGCTGCCAGTCCTCCACACAGGGCGGCACCAGCGCATACCCGATGCGCTGCCCCGGCAGCGACAGGCTCTTCGACCAGGAATAGCAGACCAGCGTGTTGCCGTAGAGCGCGGGCAGCCAGGGCACCTCCACGCCGTAGACGATCTCGCGGTAGGGCTCGTCCGAGATCAGGTAGATGGGGTGGCCGTATCTTGCCGAGGCGTCCCGCAGCAGATCGGCCAGCGCCGTGAGCGTTTCGCGGGTGTAGACCGCGCCGGAGGGGTTGTTGGGGCTGTTGACGATCACCGCTTTGGTGTGCTCGTTCAGGCAGCCCTCCAGCGCCGAAAGGTCGATCTGGAAGTCCTGTGCCGCCGGGCACACCACCAGCTTCGCCCCCGCTCCCTGCTCCACAAAACAGCGGTATTCCGGGAAAAACGGCGCGATGGCCACAAATTCATCCCCCGGCAGCGCCAGCGCCTTGAAGCAGGCCGACAGCGCCGCCGCCGCACCGGCGGTCATGTAGAGGTGGTCGGCCGACACACCGGCGGCAAACCGGCGGTTGAGGTCCTCCGCCACCGCCGCGCGCACTTCCGGCGCGCCCGGCGCGCTGGTGTAGCCGTGCAGGGACACCGGGTCCTCGCAGACCAGCTTTGCCAGCAGGGCGGCCACCTCGGGCGGCGCGGGGACACTGGGGTTGCCCAGGCTGAAATCAAACACATGCTCGCGGCCCACCACCGCGGCGCGCTGGTTGCCGTACTCGAACAGCTCGCGGATCACCGAGCGGCTGGTCCCCAGCCGCAGCATTTCGGACGAAATCATCTTTCCTTTCCCCTTTCTTCTACAAAATGTATATTTATATCCAAATATACACAAAAATCAACTTCCCTGCTCCTCTTTCCAGGCCCGGATCACCTCCAGCATCTCGTCGCCGTAGCGGCGGGCCTTTGCCTCGCCCACGCCGCTGACCTGCAGAAGAGCGGCGCGGTCGGCGGGGGCCTGGATGCACATCTGGCGCAGCGTGGCGTCGGTGAACACCACAAAGGCCGGCACGCCCTGCCGCCGGGCCAGCTCGGCGCGCTTTTTCTTCAGCCGCTCGAACAGGCCGGAATCCATCGGGCCTTCGGCCAGCGGCTTTGCCTGCCGGCGCACGGCGGCCCCGCCGAAGTTCACCGCCTCGCCGGCCGCGCTCCCCTCGCCCAGGCACACGCTGCAATTGCCGCACTGCGGCGCACAGGGCTGGCCGAAATATCGCATCAGCTCGGCGCGCAGGCAGCGGCGGCTGTTGCAGTAGAAGGTCATCCGGCGCAGCCGCTCCTCCGCCCGCTGCTTGAGCACCGGGTCGGGCGGCGGGGCGTCGTCGGCGCTCTCCGCCCCCTTGTCGATCAGGAACTGCGCCGTGCGCACGTCCTGCCCGCTGTACAGCAGCACGCACTGGCCCGGCTCGCCGTCGCGTCCGGCGCGGCCCGCCTCCTGGTAGTAGCTTTCCAGGTCCAGCGGCATATTGTAGTGGATGACGAACCGCACGTCCGACTTGTCGATGCCCATGCCGAAGGCGTTGGTCGCCACCATCACCCGCACCCGGTCGAACAGGAAATCCTCCTGCGCGGCGCGGCGGGCGTCGTCCTCCATGCCGGCGTGGTACTTCGCCGCCGAAATGCCCTTGCGCTCCAGCAGCTCGCACACCGCGTCCACCGCCTTGCGGGTCATGCAGTAGACGATGCCGCTCTGCCCGTCGAATTCCTCCAGCAGGCGCAGCAGCGCGGCGTTTCTGTTCTGCGGGCGGATCACACGGAATCGCAGATTGGGCCGGTCGAAACCGGTCATCTCGATGTGCGGGTCGTCCAGCTGCAGAAGGGCCGCGATGTCCTGCCGCACGGCGGGGGTGGCGGTGGCGGTGAAGGCGGCCACCGGCGGGCGGGTGGGCAGACCGGCGATGAACGGCGCGATCTGGAGATAGCCGGGGCGGAAATCCTGCCCCCACTGGGACACGCAGTGCGCCTCGTCCACCGCCACCAGCGACACCTCCAGCCCCGCCAGCGCGGCCTGGAACCGGGGCGTCAGCAGCCGCTCGGGCGCCACATAGATGATCTTGTATTTTCCCGCCGCCATGTTGGCGGTGGCCTTTGCATACTGGCCGGGGGTGAGGGAAGAATTCAGAAAGGCGGCCGCCACCCCCTGCTGCACCAGCGCCATCACCTGATCCCGCATCAGCGAGATGAGGGGCGACACCACCAGCGTGATGCCCGGCAGACAGAGGGCCGGCAGCTGGTAGCACAGCGATTTGCCCGCGCCGGTGGGCATCACCGCCAGCACGTCCCGCCCGGACAGGATGGCGTCCACCACCGGCTGTTGGCCGGGACGCAGAGTGTTGTATCCAAATACAGTTTGCAAGACCTCGCTGGGCTGCATCGGTATCGCCGCCTTTGCTGGGATTTTCTTATCAGTATAGCACGAACGGCGGCGTTTTCATAGGGGCGGATTGGCCATGCTTTGGATTGTGCTGCGGCGGATTTTGTCGTATAATGGAAAAAATTCTGCAAAACAGGTCGTGATACAATGCCCGAAGCCTACACCCACATCCGAACCGGACGCCGCGCGCTTGCGGCCGCCGGGATACAGGCCGCCTGCCCCGCCGCCTTTGCGCTGGGCTGCCAGGGACCGGATCTTCTGTTCGCCTATCTCCTTCCCGCCCCCAAACTGCCCGCGCTGGGAAACCGGATGCACGCCGAACACACCGGCGCGTTTCTGCGCGCGCTGGTGCGTCTGGCCAAAGGGCCGGCCCAGACAAGCTATGCGATGGGCTTTTTGTGCCACTACGGCACCGACACGGTGCTGCACCCGTATGTGGGAGCGCTCACCGCACCGGGCGCCGTCTACGGCATGGAGGGCGGACACGGCTATTTTGAGGCCGCGCTGGACAGCCGCCTGCACGCCGCCGACACCGGCAGCGCCGCCGTTCCCGCCGCCCACAGCTGCCCGCCCGTTCCGGGGCTGGAGATGCGGGCCATCGCCCGGCTGCTGGCCCAGGCGATCGAAGAAGCCTACGGTGAGCGGTGCGCGCCGGTCTGCTTTGTGCGGGCCTACCGCCACACCCGGCTGGTGCGGGCGCTGTTCTGTTCGCGCCGGGGCGTGAAGAAGGCCATTTTCTCCCTGGCCGAACGGGCGGGACTGGCCAAAACGGGCTATCTGACCGGCCATGTGACCCCCGCAAAGCTGGCCGATCCGCTGCCCGAGGTCTGGGCCCACACGGTGACCGGCGAGGTGTTCCGCAAGGACGTGGACACGCTGCTGGAAGAAGCCGAGGCAAACTGTGTGCGGCTGGTGCGGGCCTACCGCGAATTTGCCGCCGGGGCCCTGCCTGCCGACCGGCTGCACGCCGCCATCGGGAGCCTGAGCTACGAGACGGGTCTCGCGGTGGAATGATCTTCTTATAGTAAAAGACCGGATCTGCCGCGGCAGATCCGGTCAGTTTTTTGGGGAAATGTTTTTACAGGGGTTTGTGCGCGGCGGAGGCTTCCCCCCAGGGGGAAGCCTTGGGAGAAAACCGCCGGTGCTGCGCCCGCTCAAACACCTTCACCGCCCGCTCAGCTGCTGCACCAGGGCGGCCAGCTGGCGGCGGCCGCTCCGGTGATCCTCCAGCAGGGCGGCCAGCACCCGCTGGTTCTCCCGCGCCATCTGTGCGCGCACCGGCTCCTCGGGCAGATCCCCCGCCAGATAGTCCTCGTCGGTGATGTACCGCATCCCGCGGGCGGCAAAGTCGCCGATGTGCGGGGTGTGCAGGATGGGCAGGATGCCGTATTGCAGGTACTCCACCAGCTTGGTGGGACAGGCCACCCTGTTCACCGTGATGTCGTCCCGCAGCACAAAGCCGTAGTGTGCGGTGCGGTACTCGGCGGGCAGCTCGGCCGGCGCCTTGCAGTCCAGCACCAGCGACGTCGGCAGGGGGCGCTCCCCCCACAGCGCCACAAAGGCGTCCGGGTCGGGCAGGAACATCTTATACACCGCGTCCTCCGGGCGGGCGGCCATCAGCTCCTGCATCCGGTCCACCTTCTGCCACGGCTGGACGCCGCCCGCATACAGCACCACCGGCCTGCCCTGCTCCAGCGGCTTTTCGGCGGCCGGCGCGCTGGCCGACACGTCCTCGTTGAAGATGGGCATGCACACCAGCTGCGCTTTCAGGTGCGGATAGCGGGATCGCAGATGGTCGATGGTGGCATGGTTCACCGCCACGATCACATCCGCCGCCGCGGCACATTTCTCCTCCAGCATCCGGGCATAAGCGGCCTCCTCCTGCTGCCCGGCCAGTGCGAACTCCTCCGGCACCGCGCCGTGCAGGTCGAGGATGTGCACCGCTCCCGGCGCCGCGAAGAGATTGGGCCAGGCGTCCGGCATGGTGCGCCAGCAGTGGGGCATCAGGCGCAGGATGCTGTGGGTGTAGGTGAGGCCGCAGGCGGCCGCCAGCGCGATCACCTGCTGCCGCTGTTCCGGCACGGCCGGGTCGTACTGCACATAGGCGCGTTTGTCGTCGGCCTGCAGGATGCGCAGCACCTCGGGCAGGTGCACCAGCGGCTCGTAGAGGTATACTTTGTAGCAGTCGCCCAGGACGTCCTCGTCCACCGCCTTGACCCGGCGGATGTAGCCGTCCTCCTGCGAGAAGGTGGGGTCGCTGAACAGCGGCGCCAGAATGGCCACCACCCGCTGTCCGGCGGCGCGGCGGCGGGCGATGTCGGCCAGCAGCTGCTCGTACCCCGGCGGGCGGCGCAGACGGCGGCGGAACAGAATCTGCCGCAGCGGCGGACGTCCCGCCAGCGACCGGCGCACCTTTTTGCCCAGCTGGGACACCAGCAGACGCGCGGGCACTTCGGGATAGATGCCGTCCTCCCTTTCCCAGTCGGCGCGCACGGCGGCGGCGGACAGACGGTCGGCGGTGTCGGCGGCGGCGGCGAGGGCGTTTTGGCACAGCTCGTCCCAGCGCGCATCGGGGGTGTTCTCCATCCACTGCATGTCCATCGCCAGGCTGCGCAGCGCCTCGCCCGCCCGGGGCTGCCACGGCCCGTACCGGGCGGCAAAGGCGCGGCGGGCGCGGTGCAGGCGGAACTGCTGTTCGTCCAGCGGCACAAAGCCGGGCTGCGGCGGCCAGCGGTGCAGATAGCAGCCGCGCACGCAGACCGGGTTTGCCGCGGCCAGGCGGCGGCCCAGATCGGCGGAGGCGATGGCTTCTTCCTCCAGCAGGCCGTCCGGCAAAGCATCCAGATACTCTCTGCGCACCAGCAGGCAGGCCGGGGACGCCGCGCCGACCGGCACCGGCGGCTGTGCGCCGAACCACGCCCTGCGCCGGGCCGCAAAGGCGGCCGCCTTGCGGGCGGAAAAGCGGTTGGTGCGCAGGAACAGGTCGCACGGCACCTGCTGCACGGTGGGGGCGCGGTTAAAGACCGGCGCCGCCGCGCCGGCGCCCGCGGCCAGCAGGGTGTCGAGCCAGTCGTCGAACACCAGCACATCGCCCCCCAGCAGGCAGACGGCGGCGGCCTTTTCATCCGCGCGGGCGGCGGCCAGTGCGTCGGCCAGCGCGGGCAGCAGGCTGGCGCGCCCGGCCAGCGGCAGGGGGATCTGCGCGTTCGGCGCGCCGGTGACAATCAGCTTCCAATCGGCGGTGCAGCGCGCATTCTGCAGGCCGTACAAGGCCAGCTCCCGCTGTGCGGGCGGCACGTTCCCGTCCAGTATGATCAGCACATACACCGCACTCATCTCCTTTCCATCAGGGCCAGATAGGCCGTGCACATCGCCCCGCACCCAAACGCCGCCGCGTTCCGGGCGGCGGTGCGGGCGGCGGCTTTCATGGCGGGCAGATCGGCGGCGGCGGCGCAGATGGCATCGGCCAGCGCGTCGGCGTTGGGGGCGTTTTCCTCGCCGGACAGCTGCCGCGCCAGCCGGTCGGTGAGCTGCACCGGGTCGGGCACGGCGGCGGGCGCCACGATGCAGGCCCCGGGGGCGGCGGCTTCGGCTTCGCGGGCATTGCCCACGTCGGTGAGCACCATCGGCAGGCCGCTGCACAGCGCCTCCAGCACCGCGTTGCTGCACCCCTCCTGCAGGGTGGGCAGCAGGAAGAGGTCCGGGATGGTGCGCAGGAACTCGCCCATCTGGGTGTGGTTCAGATAGGGCACCTGGATGACGCTGCCGGCGGCGGGAGAGGCTTGCAGATGGCGGCAGAATTCTTTGTAGTATTCCGGATCGCCCACATTGCCCACCAGCAGCAGCTTTGCCTGGGGCAGGCGGGCTTGCAGCCGCCGCATCACCCCCAGCATCCCGATCTGGTGCTTGACCGGATGGAAGGAGGCCACCATCGCCAGCGCGATGTCCCCCTCTTTCAGGCCCAGGCTCCCGCGGTTGAAGGGGAGGCTGGCCGGGCGGAACAGCTCGTCCAGCTGCACGCCGTTGTTGATGACCTCCACCCGCTCTTTGGGCAGGCCGGTGCGCGCGCAGAAATAGTCCCGCACAAACCCCGACACCGCCACCAGCCGATGGGCGCTCTGCAGCTTGGCGGCGTAGGCGGCCATCTCGGCGTCGTTTTTCCAGGTGTAGATGTTGTGGATGGTGTACAGGATGCGAAAGCCGATCAGCCGCGCGCCCTTCATCAGGAAGGTGTTGTAGTGGTAGTGCAGGGTGTTGATGTTTTTTTCGCGGCAGAACGCCAGGAATTTGCGCTCGTCGCGGTCAAAGACGAACAGGTGTTCGGCGGGCATCTGGCGCGCCATCGGGCCGAGGATATTCTCCTCCACCAGCAGATACGCCTCGTATCCGGCGGCGCGGTAGCCGCGGTAGAGGTTCAGCACCACCTGCTCCAGGCCCCCCTTGTCGAAGCTGGACACCACCAGCCCGATCACCGGGCGCTTTGGGGCAGACAGGCGGAAGCGGGCCGCATAGGCCGCCTTGCGAAACTTCTGGATCATGTTTCTTCTCCTTGTGTCAGGCCGATGCCGCGCAGATACTCGCCCAGCTGCCCCGCGTTGTACAGGTGCGCCACGTCCCCCATCAGGGCCAGATAGCACCGGCGCAGCTCGGCGGGCGTCATCTCGAACCGCAGGCTGTCGTCCTCGAAGATCTTTTCATAGTCGGGCCGGTAGGCGGCCAGCCGCCTGGCGGTGGCTTCGGCGTCGGCCGGTACCACGAACACCGAGGTGGCGCGGGCGACGTCCACCTGCCCCGGATGGGCCACATGGGCCGCCTGCAAAAATTTCAGCCACATATACCAGTCCTCGCCGCCCTGCAGCTGCTCGTGCAGGCCGCCCAGCCGCTCGAACAGGCTGCGGCGGAACAGCACCGTCTGGATGGGCGAGGGGCACTGGTGGCAGAACAGCAGCCGGTCGATGCGGCTGTGAGCCAGGTGCGCGATGCGCCCCGGCGCGAGGCGGTAGGGGTCCTGCGAGAGCGGCTGGGTGGCCCACTCCATCGCGGTGCCGAAAAGGAGGTCTGCCCCGGGGTGCTGCACCGCCTGGGACACCATCGCCTCCAGATGGTCGGCGTAGAAGTAGTCGTCCTGGTCGAGGAAATTGCAGTATTCGCCCTTTGCCATCTCCAGCCCGATATTCCCCGCGCGGCCGCGGCCCACAGGCTGGCCGGTGGCGTGGTAGCGGATGGGGAGGTCGGGGAATTCGGCGGCGATCATCTGCCGGGACGCGGCCGGTCCGTCCTCCACCACCACCACCTCAAAGCGGCGGTAGGTCTGGTGGCGCAGGCAGGCCAGCGTCTCCCGCAGCATGGCCGGGCGCTGGCAGGTGCGGATCACCACCGACACCAGCGGCCCGGTGCGCACCGGTTCCAGCGGCTGGCGGGAACGGGAATCGTCGGGGAAGGGCTGCGGCCAGTCGGCCCGCCTGCGCTTGCCGGGATGGCCGAACCGCCAGCCGAACGCCGCCCAGGCCGGCCCGACCGCCCGGCCGACGGCGCGCAGCAGCGCCGGGCGCACATGGGGAAACGGCTGGGGGTGCAGCAGCTGGCCCAGCATATGGAATTTTGCGCGCACGATCCCCCCAAGGCCGCTGTAGCGGCAGGCCAGCAGGAAGCTGCCGGTGACGGCGGTGCAGTAGTCGGCCAGCGGGTCGGCCGGGAGATCCCAGCGCACCGCGGCGTTTGGGCAATAGTATACCCCGAACCCGTGCAGGGTCAGACGCAGGCCCAGGTCGGCCAGGGCGGCCTGCACCGGCCAGTTGGCAAAGCCGCCCGCCTTCTGCACGGCGGCGCGGTCGAGAAAGACAGCCCTGCCGTCCGGCCAGGCGGTCTGCAGGGTGACGGGATGGTAGAGCTTGCCGCTCTCCAGCGGCAGCGTGCGGCAGTCCAGCGCGGCGGCATCGGGATGCGCGGCGGCCTCCCGTTCCAGTACGCTCCAGAGATCGGGCGAAAGCTGTGTGCCGGCCTGCACCAGCAGCGTCCAGCCGTGTGCGCGGCAGGCCAGCGCCTTGCGTGCCGACGGGTACAGCGCGGCCTTTCCCTGCAGCATGCCGGCCACCTCAGCCGAGGCCCCGCAGACGGCCAGGCGCACCCCCGACAGCCCCGCCAGCGTGCGCTGCACGGCCGCCGCGTCGGCGTCCTGTGCCAACAGCGTGATATGTGGTTGCATGGTTTTTCCCTCCTGCAAGCAAATGCGTTGCTTTCATTATAGCAAACCCTGCGCCAAAAAGCATCCTCTGCAAACAAAACCGCCGCCCGGCTTTTTGCCTTGGGCGGCGGTTTTGCACACACACGGAGAAAAGGACTCTGGGCATTGTTTCAGTGCGATTCCTTTTCAAAGTTAGCCTTAACTAACTTGATTCTATTGTAGCGTATTTTCCTCTCTGTGTCAAGGGAGGGGCAAAAGAAAATTTTGGCGGGGCAGGCGGCCCTTGTGTGCCGGTGGCGGATATGTTACAATGGGGGATATATACTATGCGCCCTGTGCCGGGCGCAGCGCAAAGGAGGGACGGGATTGAAACGAAGCGAATCGGCTGAAAATTATCTGGAGACCATCCTGATGCTGAAGCAGAAAAACGGCGCGGTGCGCTCGATCGACATCGTGCGGCAGATGGCCTTCTCCAAGCCCAGCGTCAGCCATGCGATGGGCCTGCTGCGCCAGCGCGGCCAGATCACGATGGACAAGGACGGCTGGATCGAGCTGACCGACGAGGGGCGCGCCCTGGCCGAGCGGGTGTATGAACGGCACTGCCTGCTGAGCGAGTGGCTGGTGAAGCTGGGAGTGTCGCCCGAGGTGGCCGCCGAGGACGCCTGCCGCATGGAGCACGACCTGAGCGACGAGACCTTCCAGAAGCTGAAGGAGCACATCCAGGCCCACCAGGGGAATCCCGGCGTATGAAAAATGCCCGCCGTTTTTCAAGAGCGGCGGGCATTCCAAACTGCCGATACAGCCCCCCAACTTGCGCAGCGGCAGCGGCCTCGACCTCATCCGCCGCCTTCCCATCGGACGGAGCACCGGCGGCTTTCGCCCAAAGGCTTCCCCCTGGGGGGAAGCTGTCACGCAGAGCGTGACTGATGAGGGGAAGGCTTTCGGCATACGCAAACCCTTGGTTAAAACACGTTTTCAACACTGAAAATGCCCGCCGTTTTCAAACGCGGCGGGCATTCGTCATTTCTGTTTTTCAAACCGGGCCAGCATCTTCACGGCGCGGTTCACCTCGGCGGCGGGGATGCGCTGGCGGAAGGTTTTCAGGCTGCGGGCGGAAAAGGGGAGCTTGTGGTCGAACTCGCTCATCCCCACGAAGTATTGCAGATAGGGGCTTTCGGGGATCAGCAGCACCGTCTGGTGGTCGGACAATCCCAGCGCACTGCGCACCACAAGGCTGCCGAAAGCGGCGCGCACCGGCAATGCCTCCTTGCCGCCGGCGGCAAAGTGGCCGGCATAGGCGGTTTCCAGCGCATCCCAGTCCAGCGCGTCGGCCAGGCGCACCCAGCGGTTGTTCGGGTCCAGCGCGCCCGAAAACGGCGGCACGATGTCATACAGCGAGAGCTGCGGGTTTTCCCTGCGATACATGGATCCTTCTCCCCCCCCCCTTGGCTCTATTCTACCATGTTTCCCCCAAAATCACAAGGCAGGCGGACTTATCTCAGCGACATTTATGCAATATGCTGTGCGGCATCGGGGCGTGAAGGTTATACGCCGGGGGCTGCCGGTTCGGATTCCGTCCCCTCGCCCTCGTCGGGACGGTGCGCGCCGAAGGAGGAAACAAACAGGAATTTGCGGATGAAGAACAGCAGGCCGATGGTGACGATGGTGATGAGGTTTTCCAGCGGCGTGGTGTGCTGCACCACCATCTGGCGCGCGATGGCAAACACCAGCACCTCGATGGCCGAGCCGGGCGTGTGCTTTGCCAGCATCTTGATGAATTCCACGCCGATCACAAGGTTCAGCGCGTGGCCCAGCACGGTGTTGAAATCGTCGGCCACATTGGACGAGAAGGCGATCCCGGCCACCTCTCCCACCGTGCGCACACCGGCGATGACGATGGCCACCAGCACCAGCGCGGAAATGACGATCTCCAGCACGCTGGCCATAAACGCGATTTTGCGGCGCATGGCTTCCTTACTACGCATGCGTCTCCTCCTTTTGCCCAAAAGGGGGCTTTTTGTTTTACCATACCACAGCGGGCGGCGGGCTGTCAATCGCATTGCGGCGCGGGCGCGGGAGTGGTATACTGAGAAAAGGAGGGGATGCCATTGACGCCGATCGAACCGCGCATGCCGGCGCCGCAGCCGGCGGTGCTGGAGGAATTTCTGGACATACCGCCGGAGGAAACGCCCGAGCTGCGCCTCGCTCTGCTGGAAAACGAGACATTGCCGGCCGCGCGCCTGGCCGAATTGCGGGCCTACCAGTGCCGGCTGGAGGGATGCCGGCTGCCGGGCGCGGTGCTGCGCCGGGCGGAATTTGTGGACACGGTGTTCGACCGGTGCGACCTTTCGGGCGCAGACCTGGACGGGGCGTATTTCTCGCGCTGTGTTTTCACCGGGTGCAAGGGCGTGGGAGCGCGGATGCAGCAGGCGGTGCTGAAAAACGTGCGCTTCGAGCGGTGTAATTTTGCGATGTGCGATCTCACCGGCGCGGCCTTCACCAGCGTGCTGCTGGACGACTGCGATCTGTCCGGCGCCTGGCTCACCGAGTGCCGCCACCGGCAGCTGGAACTGCGGCAGGTGAAGCTGTGCGGCGCCAGCCTGTTCCACACCCCGCTGAAAGGGCTGGACCTCACCGGCTGCCGCATCGACGACATCACGGTGGCGGCGGAGGACCTGCCCGGCGTGATCGTGGACACCTGGCAGGCAGCGGGGCTGGCAAAGCTGCTGGGCGTGGTGGTGAAGGGGTGAGCCTTCTGCCAAAGGCTCTGCCTTTGGAATCCGCGATTTTTTGAAAAAAATCGAGTAAAACTCGAAACCGGGGCGCTGCGGCTTTTGGCCGCAGCGCCCCGGTGTTTCACTTGTTTTCTTCTGCTTCCACCTCTTCCACCGCGGCGCGGACAGCCGCGATCACAAAGGCGGAAAAGGTGCAGTCCCGGTTTCGGATCAGCGTTTCCACCCGGTCGATCAGGTCGTTGGGGAAGCGGATGGTTTTGTTGGTGGTGGGCGGAATGGACGGGATCTTGAAAGCCATCGGTGCACCTCGCAATGCAATTATCTTTTGATTAGTGTACTTTATATAGCGCACAAAATATGCATTGCATTTGTATTGCTTATTTGTTACAATATTGATCGAGGTGATTAGCATGCAGGATTATAGACAAATGTATCAAATTATGCTCACAGCCACCGAACAGGCAATTGATATCCTCACAGCTGCGCAGATGGAATGCGAAGAGATTTATAATGGAAATTTGCCTCCTGAATTGGAACTGATCTTTCTTCCGGATGTACATCGAGACAACAACGATTAAACAAAAAATGCTGCTGCACTTGTATCGTGCAGCAGCATTTTTTATCCGATCACATTGGACTTTTCCCATTTTTTGCCCAAAAAGCGGATGGTGAAGAACAGCGCGCGCACCACCCAGTCGATCTCCATCGCCAGCCACACGCCGAACAGGCCCATCTGCATCCAGCTGCCCAGTATGTAGGAAAAGCCGATGCGGAAGATCCACATCGAGAACATCGACACCGTCATGGTGAAGCGTGCGTCGCCCGCCGCGCGCAGTGCGTTGGGGGTGGTGAAGGACAGCGGCCAGACCACCGCGCACAGGATGCAGTAGACCGCCATCACCTCGAAGGCCATCCGGTTCGTCTCGGCGCCCACATGGTACATGCCGATCAGCGGCTCTGCCAGCAGCATCACCGCCAGATTGGTCAGCGTCATCACCGCGTAGGTCCAGCCCAGCAGCAGTTTGGTGTACCGCCGTGCCTGGGCGTGGTCGCGCGCGCCCACACACTGGCCCACCACCGTCACCATGCCCAGACCGATGGCCGCGCCCGGGATGTTGGAGATGGAACCGAGGTTGTTGCAGATGGCGTTGGCCGCGATGGCCGCCGTGCCGAACGACGAGATCAGCCCCGCCACCAGCAGCTTGCCCACCTGGAACATGCCGTTCTCCACGCCGTTGGGGATGCCCACCTTCAGGATGCTGCCCGCCAGTTTCCGGTCCAGATAGGGGCGCAGCAGGCCCTCCAGATAGACGGGGTTGTTCCGGTGATGCAGCAGCACCACCATCACCACCGCCGCCACCGCGCGGCTGACCAGCGTGGCGGTGCCCGCGCCGGCCGTGCCCCAGTGGAAGCCGTAGATCAGGATGGCGTTGCCGCCGATGTTGATGATATTGATGATGAAAGAGGTCATCATCGAGACCTTGCTGTTGCCCATACTGCGGAACAGCGCCGCCCCTGCGTTGTACACCGCGATGAACGGATACGACAGCGCCGACAGCCAGAAGTAGGTCATGGCGTTTTCCATCACGGCGGGCTCCACCCGGCCGAACACGAATTGCAGGATCCAGCGGTTGCCCACCAGCACCACCGCCCCGATGACGGTTGCCAGCAGCGCCGTGATCCAGATCAGCTGCCGCGCCGCCGCACAGGCGCTCTGCCGGTCGCGCCGGCCCAGGTACTGGCTCACCACCACCGCGCCGCCGGTGGCCAGCGCCGCGAACACCTGGATCAGCAAAACGTTCACCGAGTCCACCAGCGAGATGCCGGACACCGCCGCCTCGCCCACCCGGGACACCATCATCGTATCGGCCATGCCCACCGTCACCGCCAGCAGCTGCTCCACCATCAGCGGAAGGATCAGCGCACACAGCGCGCGGGTGGAAAACAGCGGCTTTGCCTGCACGCTCTCCATACGATTCATTCCTCCTGTTCAAAAATAACCATTTTGTTATCATACTCCTTTCTTCCGCGAAGTGCAAGGGCAGCCGCTGCCGCCTTATTTTCGGGGCGGTTTGTCGGGCAGGCGACGCAGGCAGAGCGCTCCCGCCAGCGGGGCGGCGCAGGCGGCGGCGTGGCGGATCAGGTCGCCGCCGCCCAGTGCGTCCACCGCCAGCGGGAAGGCCACGCTGCCCGCCGACGTCCCCAGCGCCGCCAGGCCGTAGTTCACCCCTGCCCAGCGCGGCCCGAACAGATCGGTGACAAAGCTGGGCAGCAGCGCCGCCTGCCCGGAATAGCAGAAGCACAGCCCGGCGTATCCCGCCAGGAACCACCACCCCTGCATCCACCAGAAGCCCGCCGCCAGCGCGGCCAGCACGCACAAAAGGCCGGTCTGCACCCGTTTGCGGCCCAGGCGGTCCCCCGCCGCGGGGGCTGCCAGACGCCCGGCCGCATTCGCCGCCGCCCCCAGCGCCACCGTCCATCCCGCTCCCGCCTCGGCGCCGTGGCTCTGCGCCATCTCGACGATGAGCGGGCTGAACAGCAGCACCGCCGGGGCCGCCAGCGCGCCGGCCAGCGCCAGCAGGCGCCAGCTTTTGCTTTTCAGCACCTGCACAGGGGTCATCCCCTCCGACGGGCGGACGGGCGCGTCGGGCGGGAGGGAGAGCAGCAGGCTCCCCCCGCCGCACACCACCGCCGCCAGTACGGCCAGCGTCCAGAAGCTGCCGCGCAGCCCCCACATGCCGCCCGCCGTGCGGTGCACCAGCGTGATGGCCAGCCCCGACAGGCCGAATCCCACCCCCGGCACGCCGGTGGCCAGCCCCCGCTTTTCGGGGTACCAGCGCTGGGCGCAGGTCATGACGGCGGGGTACAAAAAGGCACAGCCGACCCCGGCCGGGATGCAGAACCCGGCGTAAAAGGCGGCGGTCCACCCGGCAGGCAGCAGCGCCGCCGCCGCAAAGCCGGCGGCCAGCAGCCCGCTGCCCGCCAGCGCGCACAGGCGCGGCCCGGCTTTGTCCTGCAGCCATCCGCCCGCCACGCTGCCCACCCCGAACGCCGCCACCGTCAGGTTCAGCACCAGCGCGCTCTGTTCGGGAGAAAATCCGTATTCCTCACAGGCCGCTTTGCGGAAGATCCCCCAGGCCGACGGCACCCCCGAAAACAGCATCATCACTGCCCCTGCGGCCAGCACGACCCATCCGCGCTGCAAAAAACGCCCCACGGCGCATCCCCCCTTTGAGGAGAGTGTGGCGCCGTGGGGCGTTGCTTATACAGCTTTATTCCACCGGAGTGCAGGCGATGTTCAGCTCACGCAGCTGCTTTTCCTCCACCGTCTCGGGGCAGCCGGACATCAGCTCGCCGGCGTTCTGCACCTTCGGGAAGGCGATCACGTCGCGGATCGAGTCGCAGCCCAGCATCAGCATGATCATGCGGTCGAAGCCGAAGGCCATGCCGCCGTGGGGGGGCGCGCCGTACTTGTAGGCGTCCATCAGGAAGCCGAAGCTCTCGCGGGCGCGCTCCTCGGTGAAGCCCAGCGCGCGGAACATGCGGTCCTGCAGCACCGGGTCGTTGATGCGGATGGAGCCGCCGCCCAGCTCGCAGCCGTTCAGCACCATGTCGTAGGCCTTGGCGCGGCAGGCGCCGGGATCGCTCTCCACCTTGTCCAGGTCCTCATCCTTGGGCATGGTGAACGGGTGGTGCTTGGCCACATAGCGGCCGTCCTCCTCGCTGTACTCGAACAGCGGGAAATCGGTGACCCACAGGAAATTGAACGCCTTTTCGTCGATCAGGCCGAACTTTTTGCCCACTTCCAGGCGCAGAGCGCCCAGCGCGGCAAAGACGGTGTCGTTCTTGGCGTCGGCCACCACCAGCAGCACGTCGCCGGTCTCGGCGCCGGCAGCGGCGCGCAGAGCGGCCTTCTGCCCGTCGGTGAGGAACTTCTCAAAGCTGGAGGTCTCGCCGTCGGCCGTCAGGCGGGTGTAGGCCAGGCCCTTGGCGCCGTAGGTCTTCACCACGTCGCCCAGCTTGTCGATGGTCTTGCGGGTGAGCTGGTCGGCCAGGCCCTTGCAGTTGATCAGGCGCACGCTGCCGCCGTTCTCCAAAGCCGCCTTGAAGGGGGCGAACTCGGTGCCGGCCACCGCCTCGCTGACGTTCTGCAGCTCCAGGCCGAAGCGGGTGTCGGGCTTGTCGCTGCCGAAGCGGTCCATCGCCTCGCTGTACGGCATGCGCAGGAACGGGGTGGGCACGTCGACGCCCAGCGCCTCTTTGAATACATGCTTCACCAGGCCCTCGTTCATGGTCATGATGTCGTCCTCGGTGACGAAGCTCATCTCCATGTCGATCTGGGTGAACTCGGGCTGACGGTCGGCGCGCAGGTCCTCGTCGCGGAAGCAGCGGGCGATCTGGAAATAGCGGTCGAAGCCGGACAGCATCAGCAGCTGCTTGTACAGCTGCGGGCTCTGGGGCAGCGCGTAGAAGCGGCCCGGCTGCACGCGGCTGGGGACCAGATAGTCGCGGGCGCCCTCCGGGGTGGACTTGATGAGCATCGGGGTCTCGATCTCGCAGAAGTGGTTGTCGCAGTAGTAGTCGCGCACCAGCTTGGCCACCTTGCTGCGCATCACCAGCGGGTTGTGCATCTTGGGACGGCGCAGGTCCAGATAGCGGTATTTCAGGCGCAGGTCGTCCTTCACGTTCACCTCGTCGCGGATCTCGAACGGGGTGGTCTCGGCCTCGCTCAGCACCCGCAGCTCGGTGACGAACAGCTCCACGTCGCCGGTGGGGATCTTGTCGGTCTTGGCGGTGCGCTCGCGCAGGGTGCCCTTGGCGATCAGCACATATTCGGTCTTGAGGCCGTTCGCCTTTTCAAAGACGGCCGGGTCGGTGGAATCGTCAAACACCAGCTGCAGAATGCCGGTGGTGTCGCGCAGGTCGGCAAAAATAATGCCGCCTTTGTTGCGGCATTTGGCAACCGAACCGGCCACTGTCATCTCGGCGCCGGCGTCGGCAGCGCGCACTTCCCCGCAGTAGCGGGTGCGGCGCAGATTGCCCATCGTTTCCATAAGGGAGTTCCTCCTTGCAATAGTCTTTGTTTATTATAGCACATCCGTTTCCACAAACAAGAGGGCGGAAGAAAAATAAAGCGTTGTACACCCGCGCCGCCGGTGCTATGATAGGGGCATACCCAGCAAGGAGGCTTTTGTATGGCAAAAAGACCCAATATCCTGTTCATTCTGGCCGACGATCAGGGCGCCTGGTCGCTTGGCTGCGCCGGAAACCGCGAGATCCTCACTCCCAACCTCGACGCGCTGACCGCCGGCGGTATGCGGCTGGAAAACTGCTTCTGTGCCTCGCCGGTTTGTTCACCGGCGCGGGCGTCCATCCTCACCGGCATGATGCCCAGCGGCCACGGCGTGCTGGACTGGATCCGCAGCGGCAGTGTGGACTCCTCTCTTGCGCAGGGCGAACTGGCCGAGCGGTATATCGACGAGGACAAGCCCATCCGCTATCTGGACGGGCTGCACACCTGGCCCGAGGTGCTGGCCGCGAACGGCTACACTGCGCGCTGTGCGGCAAATGGCACTTAGGCGACAGCCTGCACCCCGCGCCCGGCTTTTCCCACTGGTACACCATCGGTCTGGGCGGATGCCCCTACTATTCGCCCGACATTGTGGAGAACGGAGCGGTGCATCTGGAACACCGGTACATCACCGATCTCATCACCGAACAGGCGGTGCAGCAGCTGGAGCAGCTGGCGGCGGGAGAGCAGCCGTTTTACCTGAGCGTGCACTACACCGCGCCGCACAGTCCGTGGGATGCGGCCAGCCACCCGGAGGAGGTGCGCGAGCGCTACCGGGACTGCGCCTTTGAAAGCACCCCCGACCTGCCGGTGCATCCCAACCAGACCACCAGCTCGCCGGTGGGGGACACGCCGGAAAAACGCCGCGAATACCTGACGGGATACTACGCCGCCATCACCGCGATGGACGCGGGCATCGGGCGCATCCTGCATGCGCTGAAAGAGGCGGGCGAGGCGGACAACACGCTGGTGGTATTCACCGCCGACAACGGCGTCTGCATGGGACACCACGGCGTGTGGGGAAAGGGCAACGCCACCTTCCCGCAGAACATGTACGAGCAGAGCGTGAAGATCCCCTGCATCCTGCGCGGACCGGGCGTGCCCGCGGGAGTGACGGCAGAGGGACTGTACAGCCACTGCGACCTCTACCCCACCCTGCTGGAATACGCCGGAATCCGCGATGTGCCGCAGAATCCCGGCATGGCGGGGCGCAGCTTTGCCGCGCTTTTGCAGGGAGAAGGCGAGGACGCAACCCGCGACCATGTGCTGATTTTTGAGGAATACGGCGCGGTGCGGATGGTGCGCGGGAAAAAGTACAAATATGTGCACCGGTATCCGTTCGGACCCTGCGAGCTGTACCATCTGCCCAGCGACCCGGACGAGCAGCACAACCTCATCGACGACCCTTCCTGTGCCGACATTGTGACGAAGATGCAGCGGCAGCTGTACGAAGGCTTTGCGGCGGCAACGGTGGGGTGCAACGACGGTTTACTGTATCCGGTCAGCGGCAAGGGACAGCGCCGCAAGCTGGACGGCAGCCCGGCCGGCACCTTCTGGACCGATCCCGGACTGCGGAAATAACCGCGGCGGCAGACCAAAAACAGCACATCCTCTCCGAGCAGACGGGCGGGGATGTGCTGTTTTCAGTTCATGGCGGCGCCGTCCTCAAACAGGCGCTGCACCTGGGCGGCCAGCAGCGGCACGCCGTCCAGGCGGGGGTCGGCCGCCAGCAGGGCGGCGGCCTCCTGCTGGGCCGCGTGCAGCGCGCGGGTGTCGGTCATCAGGTCGGCGATCTTGAGCGCGGGCAGGCCGTGCTGCCGGCGGCCGAAGAAGTCGCCGGGGCCGCGGTGGTCGAGATCGTAGCGCGCGATGGCGAAGCCGTCGGTGGTGCCGCACAGGAAGTGCAGCCGCTCCCGCACCGCCTCGCCCGGATGGTCGCTGACCAAAAAACACCAGCTCTCTCCCCCGCCCCGCCCCACGCGGCCGCGCAGCTGGTGCAGGGCGGACAGGCCGTACCGCTCGGCGTTCTCGATCACCATCACACTGGCGTTGGGCACGTCCACCCCCACCTCGATCACGGTGGTGGAGACGAGGGCGTCCAGCTTTCCGGCGGCAAATTCCTCCATCACAGCGGCTTTTTCTTTGGGTTTGAGCCGCCCGTGCATCAGCCCCACCCGGCGGGTGGGCAGCAGCGGGCGCACCGTGTGCTCCAGATAGTCGGCCGCGGCCTGCATCTGGGCGGCGGCGCCCTGGCCCTCCTCGATCAGCGGGCAGACGAAGTAGACCTGCCGCCCCTTTGCGATCTGGCCGTCCAGAAAGCCGAACATGTCCGCCCGCTTTTTGCCGGTGATGGCGAAGGTCTTGACGGGGGTGCGCCCCGGGGGAAGCTCGTCCAGCACCGAGATGTCCAGCTCGCCGTACACCAGCAGCGCCAGCGTGCGGGGGATGGGGGTGGCGCTCATCACCAGCAGGTGGGGGGCTTTTGCCTTGGCGGCCAGCAGCTGGCGCTGGCGCACGCCGAACCGGTGCTGCTCGTCGGTGACGGCAAGGCCCAGCGCCGCGAACTCCACCCCCGCCGACAGCACTGCGTGGGTGCCCACCACCAGCCCGGCTTCCCCCGCGGCAATGGCGGCCAGCGTCTCCCGCTTTGCCGCCGCCCGCATGCCGCCGGTGAGCAGCGCCACCCGCACCCCGAACGGGGCCAGCAGGCGCTGCATCGTCTCGGCGTGCTGGCGCGCCAGGATCTCGGTGGGGGCCATCAGGGCGCTCTGCCATCCGGCGCGGCCGGCCGCGTAGATCGCCGCCGCCGCCACCAGCGTTTTGCCGCTGCCCACGTCGCCCTGCAAAAGGCGGTTCATGGGGGCGGGGCCTGCGAGGTCCTGCAGGATCTCGGCCGACGCGCGCCTCTGCGCCCCGGTGGGGGAAAACGGGAGCGAGGCAAAAAACGGCCCGAGATCGACCGGCGGGATGCAGGGGGCGTCCTGCCGGCGTCCGCGGCTGCGCAGCAGCGACAGGCCCAATTGCAGGGTGAGCAGCTCCTCGAAGATCAGCCGCCGCCGTCCGGCCTGCACCTCGCGCATATCCTGCGGACGGTGCACCATCCGCAGGGCGGACGCCTTGTCGGGCAGGCGGTATTTCCGGCGCATCTCTTCGGGCAGCGGGTCGGGGATGGCGTCCAGCCCCTCCAGCGCCGCCGCCACACAGCGGGCGATATAGGGGGTCTGGATGCCCTCGGTCTGGGGGTAGACGGGGGTCATCGGCGCGCCGCCCACCGCCGGCTGCACCGCCGGGGCGATCATCTGCCGCTTGCCCATGCCGCCGCCCACCCGGCCGTAGAACAGATACTCTTTGCCGATCTCCAGCTTTTCGGCGGTGTAGGGGTTGTTGAACCAGGTGAGTTCCAGCATGGCGGTCTCGTCGCCGGCCAGCACTTTGGTCAGCTTACGGCCGCCGCTGACCCTTCGCTCCGGCTGTTTGGAATAGACCTCCGCCCGCACCACACAGCTGCCCTCCCACGGCGCCGACGCCACCGGCCAGGGGCGCGAATAGTCCACATAGTCGCGCGGGTAGAGCTGCAGCAGCTGCCCGACGGTGGACACGCCCAGCTTTTCAAATTTTTCGGCGCGCTTCTCCCCCACGCCCTTCAGATAGCGGATCGAATCGTCCCACTGCATTGCCTGCCCCCCTTTTCGACGGATGAAAAGGCCGCCCACGGCCATCGGCCGCGGGCGGCCCCGCTCTTTTTTCTGCTGCGGCGGAACTTATTCCACGCTGATGATATAATAGTAGACCGGCTGGCCGCCGTTCAGGCAGCTCACCTCGATGCCCGAGGGGATCTTGGCCTGCACCATCTCGGCGGTGCGCTGGGCGTCCTCCTCGTTCACATCGCAGCCCGAGATGATGGTGACGAAGCTGGTGTCCTTCTTGCACATGCTGCGGGCCAGGCGGTAGGTGGTCTTGGTGATGTCGGTGCCGGTGGCCACCAGCTTGCCGTTCTCCAGCGCCAGGATCTCGCCCTGCTTGATCTTGCGGCCGTCGAAGTCGCTGTTGCGGGCGGCAAAGGTGATCAGGCCGGTGCTCACGCGCTCGGCGGCCTGCATCATGTTGATGGTGTTGGTGTCGACGGTGGCGTCGGGATCGAAGTTCAGCATGGCGGTGATGCCCTGCGGGATGGTGCGGGTGGGCAGCACGACGATGCGGCGGTCGGCGATCTTCTGGGCCATCTCGGCGGCCATGATGATGTTCTTGTTGTTGGGCAGCACGAACACCGTCTGGGCCGGCACGCTCTGCACCGCGCTGACGATGTCCTCGGTGGCAGGGTTCATGGTCTGCCCGCCGCTGACCACCGCGTCGGCGCCCAGGTCGCGGAAGATGTCCTTCAGGCCCTCGCCGGCGGCCACGGCCACAAAGCCGAAGGCGCGCTCGGGATCGACGGCGGCATAGGGGAACTCGCCCGCGGGGGCGCTCTCGGCCTCAGCCTGCTTTTTCAGGCCCTTGCCCTGCTTCTGGCGGGCCAGGAACTGCTCGTGCATGTTCTCGATCTTGAAGCTGGTGAGATAGCCGTACTGCAGCGCATGGCTGATGATCTGGCCGGGGTCGGCGGTGTGGACGTGGCAGTTGATGACCTCGTCGTCCTCGATCACCACCACGCTGTCGCCGTTGGATTCCAGGAAGGCGCGCAGCTTCTCGGTGCTGGCGTTCTCGTTTTTATTCACGAGGAACTGAGTGCAGTAGCCGTTCTTGATGTCCTCCACCTTCATCAGGTCGTCGCTGTAGACGCCCTTGCCGGCGGCTTCGCTGGACAGCTTGGTCCGGGAGGCGGCGGCCTCCTCGCTGTGCACCATCACGCCCTCTTTGAACACCTTGCCCATGCCCTCGAAGATCACCAGCAGGCCCTGGCCGCCGGCGTCCACCACGCCGGCCTTTTTCAGCACCGGCAGCTGGTTGGGGGTGTTGTCCAGCGCGCGCTGGGAGCTGGCCAGCACCAGGTCCCACAGCTCCACCACGTCGGCGATGCCGCTGCGGGCGGCGTCCTCGCTGGCCACGCGGGCCACCGTCAGCATGGTGCCCTCGGTGGGCTTCATGACAGCCTTGTAGGCAGCCTGCACGCCCTTTTCCAGCGCGGCCACGAGGTCGGCGGCGTCGGCCTCTTTTTTGCCGGCCAGCGCCTTGGAGAAGCCGCGGAACAGAAGGCTCGTGATGACGCCCGAATTCCCGCGCGCGCCGCGCAGCATGGCGGAGGCGGCACAGTGGGCGGCATCCCCCACCGACACGTCGTCGGGCAGGGCGTTCAGCTCGGCCACCGCCGCGCCGATGGTCATGCTCATGTTGGTGCCGGTGTCGCCGTCGGGGACCGGGAACACGTTCAGCTCGTCCACACGGGCACGCTGGTTTGCGATGTTGTTGGCGCCGGAAATGATTGCGTCGCGCAGAGTTTTACCATTGATCATCAGTCGTTCACCTCAAGATTATAGTCATGGAAATGCGGCCGGACGGATACCGGCGTGTTATTCGGTCAGGATGTCGTCCACGGCCACATCGATCCGGGCCACCGACAGGCCGGTGGCGTTTTCCACCACATACTTGACCTTGTGGGTGATGCTCTTGACGATAGCCGCAATGTTCAGGCCATAGGCCACCTTGATGTGCAGCGAGATCACCAGCCGGCCGTCCTGGGTGGTGACGCGCACGCCCTTTTCGGGGCAGGCGCCCAGCACCTTGCTCCGGATGCTCTCGGCGGCGCTGCTGGGGGCCATGGCGGCCACACCATAGCAGCTCTGGGCTGCGGCATTCACAAGGCAGGCAAAGTAATCGTTGGTCATGCTGACGGTTCCGTAGGGATTGTGAAACTTAATCAAATCGATCCTCTCCTTACAGTTTGATACCGCGGCCGGTCAGGCCGGCGGGGCGCTGGACGCTGCGGCCTCGCCGGTGACGGGCGGCCGCAGTGAATAAAAGACGTTGCTGATGCTGGGAGTGACACAGGTGATCTGTTTGGAGGTGACCAGCGTGCCGTTTCGCCAGCACAGGGGGATCCAGGGCAGCAAACCCGCAAAGGTTTCCTCGAAGGCGCCCGCATTGTCTGTGCTCTGGCACAGCGCAGCGTAGGCGGCGGCGAGGGATTCGTCCTGCGCGATGCCTCCGCTGACCTGCCCGCCCTCCAAAAAGGGGCTCAGATCCATATTATTATACAACTTTACCTCGCCGATGTACAGGTCGAAATCACCGCTGTTTACTTTTTGGACATATTCGCCCGCAAAATCGGCGGTTTCCTCCACCGTCACGGCAAACCCGGCCTCGGCCAGCTGGTCGGCCAGCTGGGTGGCGGCGCTGCGCTTGAGCGGGCTGCCCGCATACACCAGCAGCCGCAGCGACAGCCGCGCGCCGTTTGCGTCCCGCCAGATGCCGTCGGAGGCGCTGAGGGTGTATCCCGCCTGCTCCATCAGCGCCCTTGCGCCGGCCAGGTCCCCTTCGATCGACAGGGTCTGGTTCTCCACCGCGCAGGGGTACAGCGGGTTCAGCGCGCCGCGCGCCGGGGTGGCCCCGCCCACGAAAGCGCGCTGGCAGAGGGTCTGGCGGTCGATGGCGGCGCTGATGGCCTGGCGCACCGCCGGCATCTGCAGCGCGCCGGTGCGCTGGGAGTTCACCCCTAAAAATACCAGATGGTTCATGGGGAATGTGGTCGAACGGCTGGTGACGGCCGAACCTCCCACCGTTTCCTCCCGGGTGTAGGAGTAGAGGTCGATGCTGCCCACCGACAGGCTGCTGACCAGATCGTCGTGCCCGCTGACGTCCACCAGCCGGATGGTGGTGGGAGCGCCCTGCTCCCAGAACAGCGAGGAGGCGTTCTTCACCAGCGTGTCGGCGCCGCCGTATGTATAGCGCCCCGAGGCGGTGGGCTGGGCCGCGCCGGTCTCGGCGGCCTTCATGATGGGCAGGGTGCACATCCAGCTGAACAGGCTGTCGGGGCGGGAGAGGGTGACGGTGACCGTTCCGTCGCCGGCCTGCACGTCGGTGACATGGGCAAGGCCGCCGCCGTACATCTCGCTGGCGCGGGCGGCGTTGATGCTGGCCGCCACGTCGGCCGCGGTGAGGGGGGTGCCGTCGGCAAAGACGGCGTCCTGCCGCAGATGGATGACGGCGGTGGCGCCCTCCACCGTGATCTCGCTGGCCAGGTGCATCTCCAGCTGCATCAGCGGGGTGATCTCCACCAGCTTTTCAAAGACAAGACCGCTGTTCTGCAGCACCTGGTTGTCGTTGGCGATGTAGGAGTTGAACCCCAGCGCCTTGTTGTGCCCCACCGACAGGGTGTCCACCGCGGCGGCGCTGGTGGGGGCGGGGGACGGCGGGGGCGTGGGCGCGGCGCTCTGGGACGGCGCGGAGGACGGCGCGGCACAGCCGGCCAGCAGCGCGGCGCACAGCACCGCGCACAGGATCGTTTTTTTCAAGGGCGTTCCCTCCTTACGGGAGCAGGATCTGGCGCACGGCGGTGCAGCGGCCGTCGGCGTCGTTCAGGGTGAAGAGCACGGCGTTGAGGCCGCAGGCTCCCTCCGCCACCGAAAAGCGCACCGGCGTGTGGCAGCGCTGTTTCTCGATGGCCTGCGCGGGCACCACGCCGATCACGCTCTGGAGCGGGCCGCACATGCCCACGTCGGTGATGTAGCCGGTGCCGCCCGGCAGCACCTGCCCGTCGGCGGTGGGGACGTGGGTGTGGGTGCCGAAGACCGCCGAGGCCCGGCCGTCCACATAGCAGGCGAAGGCGCGCTTTTCGGCGGTGGATTCGGCGTGCAGGTCCACCACGCAGAACCGGCAGCTGCTGTCGTACAGCTCGTCGAACCGGACAAAGGGGTTGTCCAGCGGCTCCATGAAGGCCACGCCCGACAGGTTGATCACCTGCATCCGCGCGCGGCCCAGGTCCACCACGCAGCTGCCCATGCGGGCGCTGGTGTAGGGGAAGTTGGCCGGGCACAGAAGCATCTCGGTCTCCTCAAAGGTATCGGGCCTGGTGCGGAAAAAGCAGTGGTTGCCGGTGGTGACCACATCGGCGCCGGCGTCGAACAGGGCGGCGGCCCCGCTGCGGGTGATGCCCCGGCCGCAGACGTCGGAATTTTCGCCGTTGACGATGCAGACGTCCGCCTTATATTCCCGGCGCAGCGCCGGCAGGCGGCTGCACACTTCGTCCAGGCCGCTCAAGCCCACCACATCGCCCACGCACAATACATTCATGCTGGTTTCCTCCTGTTTTCTGCCCGGCGGCAGATAATCATGGTTTAGTATACCACATTTTTCAGAAAAACGGAACCATCCGCGCAGCCGTTGCATATACTGGCATGGCAGCCCCGGTGTTTGCCGGGAATGCCGAACAATGCAAAAGGAGATGGACAAATGGCACAGATCACATTGCCTCCCTACGGAGGCGTTGTCTTGATGAACGGCTCGTCCGGCGTGGACGTGGGCATGGTGCAGACCACCCTGACCGCGCTGGGCTACCCGGCCACGGTGGACGGCAACTACGGCAGCGGCACCACCCGCGCGGTGCGCGCCTTCCAGACCAACCGCGGCCTGACGGTGGACGGGTCGGTGGGCAAAGTCACCTGGGATTCTCTGATGCAGGGGTATGCGGCGCGCTTCCCGGCGCTGCCGGTGGCTTATCCGGGCCTGGTGATCCGGCAGGGCGCGCGCGGCGGATGCGTGCAGTACGTACAGAGCGAGAACAACCTGCTGCGCGCGGTGTACACCGCGCAGACCCAGCTCTCGGTGGACGGCAACTACGGCAGCGGCAGCGCCGGCGCGATGAGGCTGTTCCAGCGGCAGTTCGGGCTGTCGATAGACGGCCAGGTGGGGCGCAACACCTGGGAACAGCTGGTGCGCGCCCGTCTGGCGCAGGCAGACGGGCAGCCGCTCCCGGTGCGCCCGGCCAATCCCGGCCTGCTGCAGAAGGGCTCCAGCGGCGATGCGGTGCGCTGCGCGCAGAGCTACCTGGCCGAGGTGAAAAAAGCCGGCGGATACGCCTGGCCCGCCCCCGCGGTGGACGGCCAGTTCGGCAACATCACCCAGCAGGCCGTGATCGGGTACCAGGAGTCGGTGGGATTGGACCCGGACGGCCTCATCGGTTCCGCCACCTGGGCTTTCCTGGTTCGCTCCTTCAACGCCACCCTGTAAAATCGCACGAAATCCCTGCTTTCCTGTTCAAAAAAGCCGCCTGATTCACGATTTTCCGCAAACTTTGGCCGGGGCCTTGCATTGGTCCCGGCCAAAGCTATACAATGGGATACGGTTTTTTATCCCCGCAACCCGGGGTGTTTTGCGGAAAGAAGGCGGTTTCATGAAAATCCTCACACAGCTTGCGCTGATCTTTGGGCTGTGCCTGGCCGGCGAGGCGATCGCGGCGGTGCTGCCCATCCCCTTCCCCGGCAGCGTGCTGGCGATGCTGCTGCTGTTGGGGCTGCTTTTGTGCGGCGCGCTGAAGGAGCGGCAGGTGAACGACGCGGGCGGCTGGCTTTTGGACAACATGGCGTTCTTTTTCCTGCCTCCCAGCGTGGCGCTGCTGGAGCAGTACCAGCTGCTGGCTGGAAAGCTGTGGCAGTTCCTTGCGGTGTGCGTGCTGAGCACGCTGGCCACCTTTTTCGCCGCCTTCGCCGCGGTGAGCCTGACCATGAAGCTGATGCAGAGGAGGGCGGGAAAATGATCGACGCCGTGCTGCAAAGCCCGCTGTTCGGCATCGTTCTGAGCGTGGGCGCCTACCGGCTGGGCCACAAGATCCAGCACAAGACCCGCCTGGCGGTGCTGAACCCGCTTTTGCTGGCCATCGCCTTTGTGATCGCGGTGCTGGCCGCCTTCGACATCCCGCTGGAGGTGTACGACCAGGGCGGCGGCATGATCTCCGCATTCCTGGCTCCCGCCACCTGCGTGCTGGGGCTGTCGGTGTACCGCCAGTTCCGCACACTGCGCAAACACCTGCTGCCGGTGGCGGTGGGGTGCGCGGTGGGCAGCGCGGTGTCGGTGGGCAGCGTGTTCGGGCTGTGCCGCCTGTTCGGGCTGGACGAGGCGATGACCGCTTCGCTTTTGCCCAAATCGGTCACCACACCCATCGCGCTGGGCATCTCCGGTCAGCTGGGTGGACACATCCCGGTGACGGTGGCGGCGGTGATGCTCACCGGCATCCTGGGCGCCGTGCTGTGCCCCGTGCTGCTGCGACTGGCGCCGAAGGCGCATCCGGTGGCGGCGGGGGTGTCGATCGGCGCGTGCAGCCATGCGCTGGGCACCACCCGCGCCTTGCAGCTGGGCGAGGTGCAGGGCGCGATGAGCGGCATCGCCATCGGTGTGTGCGGGCTGTTCACCGTGCTGCTGGCGGTGCTGTTCTGATCTTTCAACAAGTTGCGCAAGGAAGGTGGAACAAATGGTAATCGAAAACAATCTGGGCAAGGACAACGTGCGGCAGCTGGTGTGGCGCATCGCCATCCCCAGCATGCTTGCACAGTTTGTGAGCGTCCTGTACAGCATCGTCGACCGCATGTACATCGGCAACATCCCCGAGGTGGGCGACCTCGCGCTGGCCGGCGTGGGCGTGTGCGGACCGGTGGTGACGATGGTGGGTTCGGCGGCGTTCCTGGTGGGCATCGGCGGTTCCCCGCTGATGAGCATCCGCATGGGCGAAGGGCGGATGGACGAGGCCAAACGCATCCTGGCCAACTGCTTTTTGATGATCTGTGCGCTGGCGGCGGTGCTGTTCGCGGTGGTGGTGCCGCTGCGGCGCCCGATGCTGATGCTGTTCGGCGCCAGCGAGGCCACCTACCCCTACGCCGACGCCTACTTCACCGCCTACATGTGCGGCACCCTGTTCGCCCTGATCGCCAACGGCATGAACCAGTTCATCATCTGCCAGGGCTATGCCAAGGTGGGCATGAAATCGGTGATGCTGGGCGCGGCGCTGAACATCGTCCTCGACCCGGTGTTCATCTTCCTGTTCGACATGGGCGTGACCGGCGGCGCGGTGGCCACCGTGATCTCGCAGGCCGCCAGCGCGCTGTATGTGCTGCGGTTTCTGTTCAGCAGCCTGGTGCCGGTGCGCATCTCCTTCGGCGGATACAGCCTGAATATCATCGGGCGGGTGGCGGCGATGGGCCTGACCCCCTTCCTCATCATCGCGATGGACAACCTGATGATCATTGCGATGAACGCGCTGCTGCAGCGGTACGGCGGGCCGGAGCGCGGCGACATGCTGGT
Organism: Anaerofilum sp. An201; assembly: GCF_002160015.1. Classification (GTDB taxonomy): domain Bacteria; phylum Bacillota; class Clostridia; order Oscillospirales; family Ruminococcaceae; genus Anaerofilum; species Anaerofilum faecale. The sequence goes on from NZ_NFJT01000005.1 coordinate 105,123, forward strand.
GACCTGCGCCACCATCGCCCAGAGCTTCATGCTGGTGGTGACCATGCCGCTGGGCGGCATCAGCGGCGGCACCCAGACCATCCTGAGCTACAACTACGGCGCGCGCCAGACCGGCCGTGTGCGCGCCGCCCAGAAATACATCACCGGCCTGTGTGTGGGCTACACCGTTCTGCTGTTCGCGGCGGCGCGGGTGTGCGGCGGGCTGTTCGTGCGGCTGTTCACCCAGGACCCCGCGGTGGCCCAGCAGGCGCTGTGGGCCATCCGGGTGTGCACGCTGGCCATCATCCCGCTGGGCGTGCAGTACGAGCTGGTGGACGGCTTCACCGCGCTGGGGCAGGTGAAGCTGTCGCTGCCGCTGTCTTTCTGGCGCAAGGGCGTGTATTTTGTTTCGCTGTTCCTGCTGCCGGCACTGTTTGGCGCCGAGGCGATCTTCTATGCCGAGCCCATCTCGGACGTCCTGGGCCCGGTGGTGACCTTCCTCGTGTGGCTGGTCGCCATGCCGCGCATCCTGCGCCGGCGCGAGCAGCAGGCGGAAAAACCCCTGCAGGAGTGACCTTTTCTGCGGCGAACACGAGGCTTTTCAAAAGCACTTTTTTCCCGGGCAGATTTGTGCTGAGGGACAGATTCGACCTCATCCGCCCCGCAAGCGGGGCACCTTCCCCTGGCCAGGGGAAGGCGTTCGGCATCCGCAAACCTTCCGCAAAAACACGGTCTCAGCAAAGCAAAGAGCACCCCCGCGGGGGTGCTCTCCTTTTTATTCCTCCAGCTCCTCACAGATGGCGCTGTATACCTCCTCGCTGTCCTCGCACATCACCAGCACCACCTCGCCGCCCGGCTGGATCTCCAGCTTTGCGTCGCAGGCGATCTCGTACTGTTCGGGCAGATAATCGCGCTGGGCCGTCTTTTGCAGGTCCACCAGCGCGGCCAGCTTGTCGTAGACCTCCTCCTGGCTGTCCGGCGTGGGACGAATGATGGCGATGGCATACGACTGCGTATTCTTGGCCGAGATGCTGATGGCATACTGCTGCATCATGTCTTCGTCCAGCTCGTACAGCTCCAGCAGGCCGTACATATCCTGCTTGGGGCTTGTGATGATCTGCACCGTGTCTTCGGGGTCGCGGGTTTCCCGGATGATGGATTCGTAATTCTTCTGCGCAGGCACGCTGGTTTCCGGCGCGCCGCTATCTCCGCACCCCGCCAGCAGCAGACAGGCGCAGATCAGAACAAACAGCTTCATTGGCTCTCCTCTATCAAAAGGCGCCCGTGAAGAGATCTCCACCAGCGCCAAAAAACAACGATAAAATGTATTCTTACATATATAAGTATACCGATTGCCGAGCCAAAAAGCAATGACAGGAATATGACAGAATCGCCCGGGCGGCCTCACAGCTCCCACTGCGGCGCGCGCCGGTCCAGCAGGGTGGACAGGATGATCTGGGTGCTGGTCTGGCCAAGCTTCTGGAACCGGTTGATGAGGTGCTCCAGCTGATCCATGTCCTGGCAGCACACCTTCACGATAAAGCTGTGGCTGCCGGTGACGTGGTAGCACTGGCGCACCTGCGGCATCTGGCCGATCATGTCCAGAAACAGCGGCCGGTCGCTGGGATGCAGCGACAGGCTCACCAGCGCGTTCACCTGTGTTTTGCTGCTCTGCGGGCGCAGCACCACCGTGTAGCCGTCGATGATGCCGTCCTGCTCCATCCGCCGGATACGCCCCGAGACCGCCGGGCTGGTGAGCGCCACCCGGTCGGCGATCTCCTTCACCGGCATGCGCGCATTCTCGGCCAAAAGCGAAAGGATCTGTTTGTCGATTGTGTCCATAAAGCCCCCCTGTGCGAACCGGCACATTTGGTAAATTTTAATATTTTTAAGCCGGAACGCCGTCCCAAATGCTTCTGCATAAAAAGCAAAAACAGATTCGGATCTCTGTTTTATTATATAAAGCAATTGTGCAAAAGTAAAGAAAAAAAGAAAAGAATTTTGCCGTCTTTTCATTTGACTTTAAAACGGAAATGAGTATACTTATGTATGCGAAGGAGATACATGCCTTTGCAAAACACAACACGCTATCCTCATTCATTTATCTATACTTTCCCACCCCTCTATGCAAAAGAGCCTGCCGCCAAGCAGGCTCTTTTGTTTTATATCTGCCCCTTTGCAAAACACAGTTGACTTTCTTGGAAAAACATGGTATCGTATTGTGTACACGACCAAGCCATACATACGAAGCTGTTAGGAAAAAGCGACGCTTGCCGAAGGAGTAACACTCTCAGGCGCCCGGCACCGGGCAGGGACTAACGGTGGATGTAACTCTGGAGAATCCCGCAGCAGCCGGGTGCCGAAGGGGCAAGCGCACACAGCGCGAATCTCTCAGGCAAAAGGACAGAGGGAGGCCGGCCGGCGCCTTTTTGGCGCGCGGCTGTTTCCTTGTGTTGTTCGGGCTGCATCCCCTGCGGGATGCGGCCTTTTTTTGGTTTGGCAGAGCAAACGGCGGGACGGCCTGTCCCCCCAAACAGGAGGAGCAAGGAACCATGCAGCAGTTTTCCGACATCATCAGGCAGTGCAGCGACTTTTTGTGGAACAACATCCTGTTGTTCGTGCTGTGCGGCAGCGGCATCTTTTTCACCTTCCGGCTGGGCTTTGTGCAGATCCGGCGGTTCGGCGAGGGGATGCGGCGGCTGTTCAGCGGCTTTTCGCTGAAGGGCCGCAAGGCGGGCACCGACGGCATGAGCCCCTTCCAGGCGCTCACCACCGCCATTGCCGCCCAGGTGGGCACCGGCAACATCACCGGCTGCGCCACCGCGCTGGCCAGCGGCGGGCCGGGCGCCATCTTCTGGATGTGGGTCAGCGCCTTTTTCGGGATGGCCACCATCTACGCCGAGGCGGTGCTGGCGCAGGTGTTCCGCACCGAAGGCGAGGACGGCGAGATGACCGGCGGCCCCCTCTACTACATCCGCGCCGCCTTCGGCGGGCGGGTGAAGTGGCTGGGCAAGGCGCTGGCCGCCTTTTTCTCGGTGGCGATCATCTGCGCGCTGGGCTTTATGGGCAACATGGTGCAGTCCAACTCGATCGGCAGCGCCTTCTCCACCGCGTTCGGCATCCCCCCGCTGGCGGTGGGCGCCGTGGCGGCGGCGGTGGCCGCGGTGATCTTTGTGGGCGGCGTGAGCCGCATCGCCGCGGTGACCGAAAAACTGGTGCCGGTGATGGCGGTGTTCTACATCCTGGGCTGCGGCGTGGTCCTCTTCCTCAACCGCGCCCAGCTGCCCGCCGCGTTTTCCCAGATCTTCGTGCTGGCCTTCCAGCCGCAGGCGATCGCCGGCGGCGTGGCCGGTGTGACGGTGCGCGAGGCGATGCGCTACGGCGTGGCCCGCGGCCTGTTCTCCAACGAGGCCGGCATGGGCAGCACCCCACACGCCCACGCGCTGGCCCGCGTACAGAAGCCCCAGCACCAGGGCGCCATCGCGATGGTGGGCGTCTTTCTCGACACCTTCGTCATCCTCACCCTCACCGCGCTGGTGATCCTCACCTCCGGCGCGCTGGAGACCGGCGCCGACGGCACCGCGCTGGCACAGGAGGCGTTCAGCCGCGCGTTCGGCAGTTTTGGAAACGTCTTTATCGCCATCTGCATGCTCTTCTTCGCCTTCTCCACCATCATCGGCTGGTACTTCTTCGGGCAGGTGAACGTGAAGGCCCTGCTGGGCAAGAAGGCGGTGCCGGTGTACAGCGTCCTGGTGGTGCTGTTTGTGCTGGCCGGTTCGGGACTGAAGGTGGACCTGGTGTGGAACCTGTCCGACTTCTTCAACGGCCTGATGGTCCTGCCCAACCTGGCGGCGCTGCTGGCGCTGTCCGGCGTGGTGGCCAAGATCGCCAAAGAAAAGGACGACGACACAGATCCTATGCTGTAACGGCAAAAACAGCGGCCCTGCATCCATCCCGCGCGGATGAATGCAGGGCCGCTTTGTGCTTTCACCAGTCTGCGGATTATTCCCAGCATCCGGACGCCGGCAGGACGAACGGCTGGAAATATTCGCGGAAATCGGTCTCGATGCGCCGGCCAAGGCGGTTCAGGCCGCCGTACATGTGCAGCCGCACCAGCGGCTCGATGGCCGCCTTGTCCTTCTGCTCGATGGCCGTGAACATCCGGTGATGCTCCTCCATGATGGCCTCGTAGTTCTGCACCGCCACGATGTCCAGCATGCGGAACCGGGTGTAGTTCACCTGCGACTGCTGGATCAGCTGCCACAGCAGCTGCTTGCCGGTGGCCTTGAACCAGATCTCGTGCAGCTGGCTGTCCAGCGCGTAGAACTCGGCGCTGGAGAACTGCCCCTCCATCAGCACCGTCTGCTTGCGGATGATGTAGCGCACCTTTTCCAGCAGGATGGGGGTGCAGACGTCGATGAAGTCCCGCAGCACCATGCTCTCGATAGCGATGCGCATATAGATGCGCTGCTCGATGTCGTCCAGCCGCAGCAGGGTGACGGTGGTTCCCTTATACGGCACCACGTCCACCAGCCCCTCCGCCTGCAGCCGCTGCAGGACGCTGCGCACCGGGGTGCGCGATACCCCAAACCGGGTGCACACCTCGTTTTCGCTGAGCGCCTGGCCTGGCTTCAGTGTGAGGTTGAGTATTTCTTCCTTCAGGGTGCGGAAAATGCCTTCGCTGGAATTGGGGGGGATGCTCATGCCAAACGCTCCTTTACACACCGCGATATCGCTTTGTATACAGAATACCATCCTGCATCCCAAATTACAATACGAATACACACTTTTTTCGGAAAAACAGCCGGGTTCCCCTGCCAGGGGAAGGCGTTCGGTACCGTTGGCTTCCCCCTGGGGGAAGCTGTCCCCGAAGGGGACTGATGAGGGGAGGGCCTGCCCCTTTTCGCCGGAGGCAGGTGCAGAGGAAAACGGAAAGACTCGACCTCATCCGCCCCGCTCGGGCGGGGCACCTTTCCCTGCCAGGGAAGGCGTTCGGCAATGAGGGGAAAGCTTTTGGGCTGCGCAAACCATCCCTTTTCGACAGGATAACAGCCGGGCCTTCTGCGGAGGGCCCGGCTGTCTGCGTATTCTGCGTTATCTGTTGCTGTTCGCAAACGCCGCAAAGGCGCGGTATGTATTGTAGACGTCGGCCTTGGAGGTGACCTCGAAGGGCGCGTGCATCGACAGCACCGGCACGCCGATGTCCACGGTGTCCACGCCCAGCTTGGAGATCATCAGGGCCACGGTGCCGCCGCCGCCCTGGTCCACCTTGCCCAGCTCGCCGGTCTGCCACACAACGCCCGCCTCGTCCATCAGGCCCATCACATAGGCCATCATCTCGGCGGTGGCGTCGTTGGTGCCGCTCTTGCCGCGGGCGCCGGTGTATTTGGTGAGCGCCACGCCGCGGTTGACGAAGGTGCTGTTCTGGGCCTCGTAGGCGTCGGGGAAGGTGGGGTCGTAGGCGGCGCTCACGTCGGCCGACAGGCAGCGGGAGTTCTCCAGCACGTCCACGATGTCGGCGCCGAAGTCGATGGCCAGCTTGCGGATGTAGTTCAGCATGAAGTCGCTGTCCAGGCCGGTGTAGCCCACCGAACCGATCTCCTCCTTATCGGTCAGCACGCAGAGGGTGGTGAAAGAGGGGGTCTTGCACTCGATCTCGGCCATCAGCGCGGTGTAGGCGCAGCTGCGGTCATCCTGCCCGTAGCCGCCCACCAGGCTGCGGTCGAAGCCCACGTCGGCCGCCTTGGCGGCGGGAACGGCGCACACCTCGGCGCGGATGAAGTCTTTCTCGGTGATGCCGTACTGCTTGTTGAGGATCTGCATGGTGTACAGCTTGATGCGGTCGGACACTTCCTCGTCCGCGAAGGGCAGGCTGCCCACCACGATGTTCAGCTCCTCGCCGCGGATGCCGTCGGCCAGGGTGCGCTTGTTCTGGTCGGCGCCCAGATGGGGCAGCAGGTCGTTGATGCAGAACACCGGATCGCCGGGGTTCTCGCCCACATTCAGGGTCACCTGGGTGCCGTCGGCCTTGTACACAACGCCGTGCAGCGCCAGCGGGGTGGCCACCCACTGGTACTTGCGGATGCCGCCGTAGTAGTGGGTCTTGAACAGGGACAGGCCGTCCTTCTCATACAGGGGCATCGGCTTGAGGTCGATGCGGGGGGCGTCGATGTGGGCGGCGTTGATGTGCAGGCCGTCGGCCAGCGGACGGGTGCCGATGGTGGAGGCCAGCAGGCACTTTTTGCGGTTGACATAGTAGATCTTGTCGCCCGCCTTCAGCTCCATGCCGCGCACATACGGGCGGTAGCCGGCGACCAGCAGCATGCGCTCGCCCTCCAGCACGGCCTCGCGCTCGGTCTTGGCGGCGTCCAGGAAGGCCTTGTAGCCCTCGCAGAAGGCCTGTGCCTTTTCGGTGCCGGCGGGGTCCTTGTCGGCGGCGATGGGCGCCTTATGCAGGATGGCCTTGGCCAGTTCTTTTGCAGTTTCCATTTTCAACTTCTCCTTACTGTATCATAGTATCCCTGCGGGTACAGGGACTGATAGCGCTGGTAGCTGTGGTTGATCTTGTACACATACCGGTTCATCCGCGAGAACGGGAAGGTGTGCAGGGTGGAGCCGTCGCGGGAGTATTCCTCCTGCTCCAGCAAACTGTCCACCGCGCCCCATCCGTTGTGGTAGGCCGCCGCCGCGGTGGAGAGGTCCCCGCCGTAGCGGTCGAGGCTGGCCGCGATGAAATAGGCGCCGAACCGGATGCTGACGGCCGGGTTGTAGAGGTCGTCGAAGGTGATCTCCTCGTGGGGGGCGCATTTGAGCTTGATCCACTCGAAGGTCTCGTTCGTGATCTGGGTGAGGCCGCGCGCGCCCGCCTCCGACTCGGCCAGCGGGTCGAAGCCGCTCTCGGTGTGGATGAAGGCGTAGAGGATGTTGGGGTCGAGGTCGTACTCGGCGGCGTACTGCTGCACAAGGCCGCTGTATTTCTGGGGATACCTCCACAGCAGAAATTGATGCAGCAGGAGCTGTCCCGCCAGCAGGCCCGCCGCCAGCGCCAGCAGCGCGGCCACCCAATGGCGCGGCCGGGGGCGGCGCTTAACTTGTCTGTGCGGCATGGGCATCCTCCTTCACTTGGCGGTAAAACAGGGCGGCCGCGCGCTCCAGCTCGGCCTCTCCCGCGCGGTTCTCGATCGTATAGTGGGCGGCGTCCAGCAGCACACGGCGCGGCGTCTGGGCGGCCAGGCGCCGGCGGGCGGCGCTCATCGAAATGCCGTCCCGCGCGCAGATGCGCCCCGCGGCGGTGTCGTCGTCGGCGTCCACCACCGCGATCCGCCAGCAGTATGGTTCCAGGCCGTGCCCCACGATCACCGCGCCGTCCACGAAAAAGAGGGCGCTGCCCTGCTCGCCCGCCTCGTCGGCGGCAGAGAGGATGCGGCGGATGATCTCCGGGTGGGTGATGGCCGAAAGGCGGGCGGCGGTGTGCGGGCTTTGAAAGGCGCGGGCCGCCAGCTGCGGGCGGATGATCTCGCCGTGTTCGTTGAGGATGTCGTCCCCGAACGCGGCGCACAGGGCGGACAGGCAGGGCGAACCGGGGCGCAGCACCTCGCGCGCCACCTCATCGGCATCGCAGACCGGCGCGCCCCACTGGCGCAGCAGGCGGGAGACGGTGGACTTGCCGCATCCGGAACGGCCGGTGAGGCCCACGATGCGCGGCCTCACAGCGCCACCACCCGAAAGGCGGCCGCGCGCAGCAGCCGGTTGTAGACCGCCAGGCCCACGCCGGTCTCGGACGGGCAGCGGGCGTAGACCGTCTTTGCGCCCACCTCGTCGAGGCGGCGCAGCGCGCCGAACAGGGCGTGCGCCTGGGTGGCGTCGTCGGCGGCCAGACCGTAGGTGACGGCCGGCACCGGCAGACCCTCCTCCTCGCCCTCAAAGCAGAGCGCCCACACGCCTTCTGCGGCGTGCTGCTGCAAAAACGCGCGGTACTGCGCGAGATCCCCCTGCAAAATCGTCACGTCGGCGCGGGGGGCGTAGTGTTTGTACTTCATGCCGGGCGAGGCGGCCTTTTCGCCGGCCGCCAGCTGGTGGGTGACGGCGTGGGCCAGCTGCACCGGGCAGCCCAGCACCTGTTCCAGCTGCTCGTGGGTGATATAGCCCGGGCGCAGCAGCACCGGCTGCTCTCCCGCCAGCGTGACAACGGTGGACTCCACCCCCACGCCGCAGTCGCCGCCGTCCAGGATCAGGGGGATGCGGCCGTCCATGTCGCCCAGCACATGGGCGGCGGTGGTGGGGCTGGGGCTGCCGGACAGATTGGCCGACGGCGCGGCCAGCGGCAGACCGCACTCTTTGATGAGCGCGCGGGCGGCGGGATGGCTGGGCATGCGCACCGCCACCGTGTCCAGTCCGGCGCACACCTCATCGGCCACCCGCTTGCCGCGCGGCAGGATGATGGTGAGCGGGCCGGGACAAAAGGCGTCGATCAGCCTGCGGGCGGCGGGGGTGAGATGCTCCACCACCGTCTCCCACATCGCCACGCTGTCCACGTGCACGATCAGGGGGTTGTCCTGCGGGCGCCCCTTGGCGGCAAAGATGCGGGCCACGGCGGCGCCGTCCAAGGCGTTCGCGGCAAGGCCGTAGACGGTCTCGGTGGGCATGCCCACCACCTGGCCCTGCCGCAGAAGCTCCGCCGCCTGTGCCAGGCTCTGCGGAGATACGGATGCAACGATCGTTTCCACGGATTTATTCCTCCGATGCTTTCAGCTTTTCGGCCTGGTCGGCAGTGGCCAGGGCGTCGATCACCTCGTCGAGGTCCCCATCCAGAATGCCCGGCAGCTTGTACAGCGTCAGGCCCACCCGGTGATCGGTGAGGCGGCTTTGGGGGAAGTTGTAGGTGCGGATGCGCTCGCTGCGGTCGCCGGTGCCCACCTGGCTGCGGCGGGCGGCGTCCTGCTCGTTTTTCTGCTTTGCCTGCTCCTGTGCAAGCAATCGGCTGCGCAGCACCTTCAATGCTTTGTCCTTGTTTTTGTACTGGCTGCGCTCGTCCTGACATTCCACCACCATGCCGGTGGGCAGGTGGGTGACGCGGATGGCGCTGGATGTCTTGTTGATGTGCTGGCCGCCCGCGCCCGACGAGCGGAAGGTGTCGATCTTGAGGTCGGCGGGGTTCAGCTGGAAATCCACTTCCTGGGCCTCCGCCATCACCGCCACCGTCACGGTGGAGGTGTGCACCCGGCCCTGGGTCTCGGTCTCGGGCACCCGCTGCACCCGGTGCACGCCGCTCTCGTATTTCAGGCGGCTGTAGGCGCCCGCGCCCTCCACCGCAAGGCTGGCTTCCTTCACGCCGCCCAGCTCGGTGGAATTGATCGACAAAAGCTCGGTTTTCCAGCCGCGGGAATCGGCGTACATGCTGTACATCCGCAGCAGGCTGTGGGCAAACAGGGCGGCTTCCTCGCCGCCCGCGCCGCCGCGGATCTCCAGAATCACGTTTTTGTCGTCGTTCTCGTCCCGCGGCAGCAGCAGCAGTTTCAGCTGCCCGGCCAGCTCTTCCAGCCGTTGCTTTTCCTCGCTGAGCTGCTGCTGGGCCATCTGGCGCAGTTCGGCGTCGAGGCCTCCCTCCTCCAGCAGCGCGGCGGCCTCGGCGCGGTTTTCCTCGGCGCGCTCGTATTCCTTCACCGCCTCGTCGATGGGCGAAAGGCGGTTGTATTCCTTCATCAGCTCGCGCCAGCGCGCGGGGTCGGACGGGGCCGACGGGTCCTGCAGAAGGTTGTTCACTTCCTCGAACCGGCGCTGGATCGCGTGCAGTTTTGCAAGCATGGTCTCGGTCATGGGGTCTGCTCCTGTGGTGCGGGGCGCACCACCTTTTTGATGTTCTTTTCGATCTTGGCGCGGGGCACCATCACCTCGCGGCCGCATTTGGTGCAGCGGATGCGGAAATCCATCCCCACGCGCAGCACCAGAAAGCTGCTGTTGCCGCACGGGTGCGGTTTTTTGGTCTGGATGGTGTCGTTCACCTGCACGTCCATATCGGCATGCCTCCTTTTTTCCTGCCCGTCTGCGGGGCATACAGATATATTATAGTACGCCGCGGCGGTTTTCGCAATTCCCCAAATCGCTGCCATATTCTGCCCGGCGGGCGCATATAGTGGGTAGCACAAAGGCAAAACAGCGAGGAGGAACACAAATGACGGGATTTGAAACCGAAGGCCGCGGCCTTTCCGCCGGCGGGTTTGGCTATTTGCAGCTGCTTGCGGCGATGCACAGCGGCCAGATCCTGGAATGCCGCGCGCGCTCGTTCGACGCGCACAAGCAGCTGCGGTTTTCCTTTTGCGAGTGCGAGGGCGTGATGCCCTACGACGAGTGCGCGCTGGGGCTGGCCGAGGGCACGGTGCGGCCCATCGCGGTGCTGACGCGGGTGGGGCGCCCGGTGTGCTTTGTGGTGACCGGCTTCACACAGGGGCCGAAAGGCCCGGTGGCGCTGCTCAGCCGCACCCGGGCCCAAAAGCGCTGCTGTGAGGAATACCTCGACCGGCTGCGCCCCGGCGACATCATCGACTGCACCGTCACACACATCGAGCCGTTCGGCGCCTTCTGCGACGTGGGCTGCGGCATCGCGGCGCTGCTGCCGATCGACTGCCTGTCGGTGTCGCGCATCTCGTCCCCGGCCGACCGGGTGTCCCCCGGCATGGCGCTTCGCTGCGCGGTGAAATCGCGGGACGAGCAGGGACGTCTGGTGCTGACCCTGCGGGAGCTGCTGGGCAGCTGGCAGCAGAATGCCAGCCGCTTTGCCGCCGGGGAGACGGTGGTGGGGATCGTGCGCAGCATCGAGGAATACGGCATTTTCGTGGAGCTTGCGCCCAACCTGGCAGGGCTGGCCGAGCCGGGGGGACGCCCGGTGCAGCCGGGGCAGGCGGTGAGCGTGTACATCAAGAGCATCCTGCCGGACAAGATGAAGGTGAAGCTGGCGATCCTGTCGCTGCTGGACACCCCTGCCCTGCCCGCCCCGCCCGACTACTTTGTGTCGGAGGGGCACATCGGGCGGTGGGTGTACTCCACGCCGGGCAGCAAACGGCTGGTGGAAACGGTGTTCGACAGCGAAGAATAGAGCGTTTCGGCGTTTTTTCCCCTTGTGGAAGGGCGCGGGTGTGGCGTATAATAAAAGTGGTGCATCCGTGCGCCGCTTTGGAAAGGATGTGAGACCCGTGTCCCGCGAAGCATTCACCGCCGGGGTGAAGCCCGGCAGCATCACAACAACCACCCAGATCCGCATTCTGCTGTGCTATGTGATCCGCACGGTGGCGCAGCCGCTCTCCCGCGCAGAGCTGGAGCAGGCGCTGATGGAAAAGGAACTGGTGAACTATTTTGAGCTGGCCGCCGGCCTGTCCGACCTGGAGACGCAGGGGCTTGTGACGGTGGAGAACGGCCGCTACCGCATCACCCCCAAAGGCCGCAGCGTGGCCGATCTTCTGCTGACCGACCTGCCCCGCAGCGTGCGCGAGCAGGCCGTGCAGGCCGCCGTGCTGGCCCAGCAGTGGGCGCGCAAGGCCGCCCGGCACCAGGCCGCCGTCCTGCCCGACGACCGCGGTTTCTGTGTGGACTGCCACATCAAGCAGGAGAACCGCGATGTGTTCCGGCTGCAGGTGTCGATGCCCGACCAGGCCACCGCCGAGTGCGCCCGCGACGCCTTCATCGAAAAGGGCGGCGAGCTGTACAAGGTGATGCTGGCGGCGCTGTCCGGCCACAAAGACCTGGCCATCCAGTGGCTGCGGCAGCTGTGACCCCTTTTTTGTTAGACGACTGTGCAGTAAGCGATTCCCGGGGAAGGCTTGCACAAGCCTCCGTGAAAGCGCTTTTCCCCAAGCCAGCCGCCTTGCGCAGACGGACAGATTCGACCTCATCCGCCCCGCTCGGGCGGGGCACCTTCCCCAGCCAGGGGAAGGCTTGCCGTACTGTCGGCTTCCCCCTGGGGGGAAGCTGTCCCCGAAGGGGACTGATGAGGGGAAAGCTGCCGGTTTGCACAAGCCTCCGTGAAAGCGCTTTTCCCCAAGCCAGCCGCCTTGCGCAGACGGACAGATTCGACCTCATCCGCCCCGCTCGGGCGGGGCACCTTCCCCTGCCAGGGGAAGGCGTTTGGGGGCAGCGCAAACCATCCCTTTTTCGATAGACTGGACTGTGCCTTGCACGGGAAGATCTCCCGGTGCGGGGCACAGTTTTTTTATTCCGCCGGCCAGGGGGCGCTGTCGATGAAGGCGCGCAGCCTCTGCAGCGTTTCTTCGCGGCTGTAGACCTGCAGCGGCTCTTCGGTGAGGCTGTAGAGGAAATCCGCAAAGGCATCCATGATCTCCTGCTCGTCGATCTGCATCATGCTGAACCCGTGCTCCACGCTCTGGCTGGTCAGGATCATCTCCCCGCCCTGGTACAGCTCGATGTTCAGCCCCGGCACCATCGGCAGGCGCGCCGGGTCCAGCATGTGCCAGCGGATGGAGTCGCGCTGGACGTACCGGTAGAAATTCTCCATCGCGCGGCGGCGCAGCGCGGGCGGGAACGGCCCCAGCCACCGGCCGATGAACCCCGGGAAGATCCCCTGCGTGACAAACAGGTCCATCCGCTCCATGCCGAACAGGTGGACGTGGTCGTTGGACCAGCTCTGGATCGAGTGCAGGATGCCGAGCGAGATCTCCAGTATCTGCCCCTGCAGCATCGTTTCCAGCATCTCCTCGTCCATCATCGCCCCGATGCAGGGCCAGCTCTCGTAGAAGCACAGCGGCGTGTGCTGCCGGCTCAAGGTGTCCTGGTAGGCCGTCGCCACCTCCTCGGTGAGATGCTGCGACCGGAACAGGCAGCGGCTGCCTGCCCGCATGCGCTCCAGCTCCTGCACCACCAGCTGCGCTGCCTGCCCGTTGCACACCAGCATGCCGCCGGTGTGGTCGGCCGCCATATGCAGCATCAGGTCGCCCATCACCAGATACAGCGGGAACAGCTGCCCCGGATAGCGGGTGCTGTGGTCGCCGGTGTAGTCGTACATCACTTCGTAGGGCACCGGCAGGCACAGCATATACGGCAGCAGCCGCTCCAGCGTTTTCAGGTTCTCCACCAGCTTGCCCGGCTTTACCAGCTGGACGAACTGGCACACCCCGCTGCACAGCCGCGCCGCCGGCTGGCGCAGAAGGCTGTAGAGCAGCTCCGCCTTGTGCACGTCGTTGCTGTAGATGAAAAAGGGCTCTCCCCTTCCCACCATGTGCCGCAGCATCGCGCTGATGCACTCGTCGATCTCCCGCGGCGAGCGCAGCGCGTGCATATGGCCGGCCGGGAACTCCCGCCCGCCCAGCGTGGCCTCGAACTCGGGCGGCACCTGCAGCTCCATGCGCTGGGTGTCGCAGATGCGTTCCAACAGGCGGCGCACATGCACACGGCTCTGGTAGGTCTGCGGGCCCACCCGCTCGATGCGCAGCAGCTCCTGCAGTTCCTGTTCCTCCTGGATCGAAAGCCGAAGCGCCCGCACCAGCTGACGCAGAACTTCGTCGGACGGGAGCCGCGTGCCGCCCGCAAACCGATGCACACTGGTGCGCTCCACCCCCGACAGGCGTGCCAGCTGGTATACGCTGAGGCCGGAGGATTCCATGTGCTCGCGCAGCTTTTGGCTGAAATAGGACATACCGTTTTTCCCCTCCCACGGTGATATGTATACAGAAACAATGATACTTCAAGCGAATATGTTTTATTATAACAGCTGTCCGGCATGCCGTCAAACAGAAAACGACCGCCCGCCCGGGACGGAGAGATCCCGGAAGGGCAGTCGTCTTTGGATTGGCCGCATGGCCCAGACACCCGGCGCACAGCACACAGCGCCGGATCTTCTATCACCTGCGGCACGGTACTTTTAAAGGGATGCCGTTGAGAGAGCCGGTCCCGCGCACAGCACAAACGCCGCAGAAGTTGGCAAGCACAGCTGCCGGTGTGGCAGTGCCCTTATGATACCGCGCGCGGCGCACCGATGCAATACGTGCGCGTTTTTGTGCCGCACTTTTTTATGAATCCGCTCAGTATTCGGTCACGCCCTCGAACACCTGCTCGGCGGTGCCGGTGAGCAGCACCCGCTCGGGGGTGTAGTTGACGGTGAGGTCGCCGCCGCGCAGCTTCACGGTGACGTTCTCGCCCATCCTGCACAGCCCCTGCTCGCAGGCGGCGGCCACCGCCGCACAGGCGCCGGTGCCGCAGGCCAGCGTCTCGCCGTTGCCGCGCTCCCACACGCGCATCTTGATCATGTTCGGGTTCACCACCCGCACGAACTCGGTGTTCACGCGCTGCGGGAAGAGGGGGTCGTGCTCGAACAGCGGGCCCACCTGTTTCACGTCGGCCTCGTCCACATGGGGCACAAAGACCACGCAGTGCGGGTTGCCCAGCGCCAGGCAGGTGATGTTCCAGCGCTGCCCGCCGATCTCCACCGGGCGGTTGACCACCCGGCGCCCGTTCAGCTTCACCGGGACGGAGGCCGGCTCCCATTCCACCGGGCCCAGGTCCACCGTGACGGTGCGCGCCCGCCCGCCGAAGGGGTACAGGGTCAGCTGCTTGGTGCCGCTGGCCGTCTCGATGGAGAGGGTCTCGCGGGGGACGATCTGGTTGTCGTAGAGGTATTTGGCCACGCACAGGATCGAGTTGCCGGCCATCCTGCCCTCGCTGCCGTCCTTGTTGAAGATGCGCATCTTTGCGTCGGCGGTCTTGCTGCGCTCGATGAGTACCAGGCCGTCGCAGCCCACGCCGTTGTGGCGGCGGCACAGCTTCAGGCAGAGGCTTTCGGGGCAGGTGATGGCGCCGTCGAAGTTGTCCAGATAGATATAGTCGTTGCCGGCGGTGACCATCTTGACGAAGCGCAGCTTCTGGCGCTCGGTGCGCAGGCGGTTGATGTCCACCAGCTCGGTGTTGTACTGGTTGAACCGGCTGATGAGGATGTCGGCCAGCGCGCTGGCGGTGTCCAGGCTGGTCAGGCAGGTGACGCCCAGCTGCACCGCGCGGCGGTGGAAGCGGGTGTAGTCCTCCACCGACTGGCGGGTGTTCACGCCGGTGTAGATCACATAGTTGATGAGGCCCTGCTCCAGCATGTCCAGGCCGCCGTCGTTCTCGCTCAGGCGCGCCACCGTGGTGACTGGGATGTCCATCGACTCGATGGCGGCGGCGGTGCCGCGGGTGGCGTAGATGTGCATGCCGAGATCGGCGAATTTCTTGGCCAGGGGCAGGATCTCGGACTTGTCGGCGTCGTTGACGGTGATGTAGATGCCGGCGTCGCGGGGAGGCTCCACCTTGAACCCGGCCGACACCAGGCCCTTGAACAGCGCTTCCTCCATCGTCTTGCCCAGGCCCAGCACCTCGCCGGTGGACTTCATCTCGGGCCCGAGGGTGCTGTCGACGTCGTTCAGCTTCTCAAAGCTGAACACCGGCACCTTGACGGCGATGTAGGGCGGGACTTTGTACAGGCCGGTGCCGTAGCCCAGCGTTTTCAGCGGGGTGCCGGTCATCACGCGGGCGGCGATGTCCACCATCGGCACGCCGGTCACCTTGCTGATGTAGGGGATGGTGCGGCTGGCGCGGGGGTTCACCTCGATCACATACAGCTCGTTGTGCCAGGTGAGGTACTGGATGTTCACCAGGCCCTTGGTGCCCAGGCTCAGCGCCAGCTTTTCGCTGCACTCCACCAGCTTGTGCAGCATCTGGTCGCTGAGGTTGTAGGGGGGATACACCGCGATCGAGTCGCCGGAGTGCACGCCCGCGCGCTCGATGTGCTGCATGACGCCGGGGATGAGCACGTCGGTGCCGTCGCTGATGACGTCCACCTCCAGCTCGCTGCCCATCAGGTACTGGTCGATCAGCACCGGGTTCTCGATGCCCTGCGCCAGGATCAGGGTCATATAGCGGCGCACGTCCTCGTCGCAGCGGGCGATGGTCATGTTCTGGCCGCCGATGACATAGCTGGGGCGCAGCAGCACCGGATAGCCCAGGTCCTGCGCGGCAGCCAGGGCGTCCTCCATCGTCATGGCAGAGTGGCCGCGGGGACGCTTGAAGCCGTATTTCTCCAGCAGGGCGTCGAATTTCTCGCGGTCCTCGGCGGTGTCGATGCCCTCGGCGCTGGTGCCCAGCAGGGTGAAGCCCTTCTCGTCCAGCGTTTTTGTGAGCTTGATGGCGGTCTGGCCGCCGAAGGCCACCACCACCGCTTCCGGCTTCTCCACCTCCAGCACGTTCAGCACATCCTCGGCCGTCAGCGGCTCGAAGTAGAGGCGGTCGGCGGTGTCGAAGTCGGTGGACACCGTCTCGGGATTGTTGTTGATGATGACCACCTCATAGCCCAGCTTCTGCAGGGTCCAGACGCAGTGCACCGACGAGTAGTCGAACTCGATGCCCTGGCCGATGCGGATGGGACCGGAACCCAGCACCACGATGCGCGGCTTGCCGCTGCGGGGGGCGGTGCGGGCTTCACACACCTCGTCGGCGGTGGAATAGAAGTAGGGGGTGCGGGCGGCGTGCTCGGCGGCGCAGGTGTCCACCATCTTGTAGACGGCCGGCTGGTGGAAGGGAACCGGATGGCCGGAGAGGCGCTCCAGCGCCTTGTCGGGGTAGCCCAGGCGCTTGCCTTCGCGGTAGGTCTCCTCGTCCAGCTGCTTGTCCGCAATAGAGGCCTCGAAGTCGGCCAGGCCCTTGAGCTTTTCCAGAAACCACTCGTCCACCATCGTGATGCGGTGGACCTCCTCCACGCTCACGCCCAGCTTGAGCGCGCGGTAGATGGCAAACAGGCGGCGGTCGTCCTGGCGGGACAGCGCCGCGACCGGGTCCTCGCCCTCCAGCGAGGGCATGTTGAGGGTGTCAAGGCCGATCTCGGCGCCGCGCACTGCTTTCATGATGGCCATCTCGAAGCTGGGCGCGATGCTCATCACCTCGCCGGTGGCCTTCATCTGGGTGCCCAGCGTGCGCTTGGCGCCCACGAACTTGTCGAACGGCCACTTGGGCAGCTTGACCACGCAGTAGTCCACCGCCGGCTCGAAGCAGGCGCAGGTGACGCCGGTGACGTCGTTGGGGATCTCGTCCAGCGTGTAGCCCAGCGCGATCTTGCTGGTGACCTTGGCGATGGGGAAGCCGGTGGCCTTGGAGGCCAGCGCCGACGAGCGGGAGACGCGGGGGTTCACCTCGATGACGGCGTATTCAAAGCTCTCGGGGTCCAGCGCAAACTGGCAGTTGCAGCCGCCCTCGATCTTCAGCTCCTGGATGATGTCGATGGCCGCGTTGCGCAGCATCATGTATTCCCTGGCCGCGAGGGTGAAGGCGGGGGCCACCACGATCGAGTCGCCGGTGTGCACGCCCACGGGATCGACGTTCTCCATGCTGCAGATGGCGATGGCGTTGCCGGCCGCGTCGCGCATCACCTCGAACTCGATCTCCTTCCAGCCGCCGATGAACTTCTCCACCAGGATCTGGCTGATGGGGCTGAGCAGCAGGCCGTTGGCCGCGATGGTGCGGAACTGCTCCATGTCGTAGGCCACACCGCCGCCCGCGCCGCCCATCGTGAAGGCGGGGCGGATGATGACCGGCAGACCGATGCGCTCGGCGATCTGGCAGGCGTGGTCGAGGTCGGTGGCGATGTCGGACGGCACACAGGGCTGGCCGATCTTCTCCATCGTCTCCTTGAACAGCTCGCGGTCCTCGGCGCGGTCGATGGCCTCGGCGCTGGTGCCCAGCAGCCGCACGCCCATGCGCTTGAGGAAGCCGCTCTTGTCCAGCTGCATGGCGATGGTGAGGCCGATCTGGCCGCCCAGGTTCGCCAGCAGGCTGTCGGGGCGCTCTTTTTCGATGATGCGCATCACCGTCTCCTCGGTGAGCGGCTCCAGATAGATCTCATCGGCCAGCGCCTTGTCGGTCATGATGGTGGCGGGGTTGGAGTTCACCAGCACCACGTCGAGGCCGGCGGCCTTCAGCACGCGGCAGGCCTGTGCGCCGGCGTAGTCGAACTCGGCGGCCTGCCCGATGACGATGGGGCCCGAGCCGATCACCAGAACTTTGCGGATGGATGTATTCAAAGGCATGGTCAGTTCCCTCCCAGCATGGTGCAGAATTCGGCCGCCAGCGCGGCGGTGAGGTCGAATTGCAGGCCCATCGCCCGCATCCGGGGCAGCACAAAGCCCTCGCAGCTGCCGTCGTTGGCGCTGACAAAGCGCACCTCGGCGTCCTGGGGCAGGGTGTCTGCCTTCACGGCATAGCCGTGGTTCTGGCCGGTGATGAGGGTGCGGCCGCTGGCGGCGTCCTTCACCGGCTGGCTGCTGCCGCGGTGGCCGTGGTGCATCTTCTCACACTCTGCGCCCAGCGCCAGCGCCAGCACCTGGCAGCCCAGGCCCACGCCCAGCACCGGCAGCTTGCCCAGCAGCGCCTTCACGTTGGCCGTCACCGCGGGGTTGTCGGCCGGGTCTCCCGGGCCGCCGCTCAGTACCAGCGCGTCGGGACCGGCGGCGAGGATCTCGTCGATCGAAGCCGAGGCGGGCAGCACCTCCAGCGCCGCGCCGGAGGCGGCCAGCAGGTCGGCCAGGTCGCGGCGCAGGCCCAGGTCCAGCACGGCGGCCTTCCAGCGGGCGTCGCCCACGGCGGGCTTCTCATAGGCTTCCCGGGTGGTGACGGCGGCCACCGCGCCCTGCACGCGGTAATTCGCCAGCAGCTCCTTCTGCTGCTCGCTGAGCACGGGGCTGGCGGTGAGGAGAGCGTTCATGCTGCCCTGTTCGCGCAGGACGGCGGTGAGCGCGCGGGTGTCGATGCCGCTGATGCCGGCCATCCCCTGCTTTTCCATCCAGGCGGGCAGGGTCTCCTCGCAGCGGAAGTTGGACGGCGCGCCGCACACCTCGCGGCAGACCACGCCCGCGGGGTGGCAGGCGCTGAGGTCGTCGGCGGGGATGGCTCCGTAGTTGCCGAGCAGCGGGAAGGTCTGCACCACGATCTGGCCATAGTAGGCGGGGTCGGTGAAGGTCTCCTGATACCCCACCACGCTGGTCTGGAACACCAGCTCGCCCACCGCGTCGACGGCGGCGCCGAAGCCGTGGCCTTTCAGCACCTGCCCGTTCTGCAGATGAAGGTAAACACTGGGCATAAGCAGTTTGTCTCCTTTCTTTCGCAAAAAAGCCGCACGGGCCGCATCGCGGCGGGTAGCCCCTGTCGCGGCTGGCCTTATGCGGCTGAAACTCTATCGTTTCTATTGTGACATATTTTTACGCCTGTTTCAAGAGTTTTACCAAAATCGCCTTCTGTGCATGCAGACGATTTTCGGCCTCGTCGAAGATCTCGGCGGCGTGGGCCTCGAATACGGCGGCGGTGATCTCCTCCTCCCGGTGGGCGGGCAGGCAGTGCAGCACCATCGCGTCGGGCTTGGCGGCGGCCATCACATCGGCGTTGATCTGGTAGCCGGCAAAGGCGGCGCGGCGCTTCTCGGCCTCGTCCTCCTGGCCCATGCTGGCCCAGACGTCGGTGTACAGCACGTCGGCGTTCCCCGCGGCCTCGGCCACGCTCTCGGTGCAGAGGAAATCGCCGTGCTCCCTGGCCCAGGCCATGACGGCGGCGTCGGGCTGGTAGCCGCCGGGGCAGGCCACCGCCACCTGCATGCCCATCGTGATGCCGCCCACGATCAGCGAATTGGCCATGTTGTTGCCGTCGCCGATGAAGGCCAGCTTCAGGCCCTTGAAGGCGCCCTTGTGCTCGCGGATGGTCATCAGGTCGGCCAGCACCTGGCAGGGGTGGGCGTAGTCGGTGAGGCCGTTGATGACCGGGATGCCGCTGTATTCGGCCAGGGCCTCCACCTCGCTCTGGTCGAAGGTGCGGATCATGATGCCGTCCAGGTAGCGGCCCAGCACGCGGGCGGTGTCCTGCACAGGCTCGCCGCGGCCGATCTGCAGATCGCGCGGGGAGAGGAACAGCGCCGCGCCGCCCAGCTGGTACATGCCTACCTCAAAGCTGACGCGGGTGCGGGTGGAGGATTTCTGGAAGATCATGCCCAGCGTCTTGCCGGCCAGATGGGGGTGCGGGATGTGGTGTTTCTGCTCGAATTTCAGCTGGTCGGCCAGGTTCAGCAGCTCCAGCAGCTCTTTTTCGCTGTAATCGGCCAGTTTCAAGAAATGTTTCATGGTTTGCAAACCTCCTGCAAGATGTCCGCCGCCTGCTCCAGCAGGTGATGCGGGATGTTCAGCGCGGGCAAAAGCCGCACCCTGTCGTGCGCCGTGAGGACCAGCAGGCCCTTGCCGCGGCATTCGGCCGCCACCTGTGCGGCCGGTTTTTGGGCCGAAAAGCCCAGCATCAGTCCCAGGCCCGACACGTCGGTGATGCCCGGGGTATTTTCCAGACGGCGGCGCAGATACTCGCCCTTCTGCTTGACCTTTTCCAGCAGCGCGGCGTCGATGCGCTCCAGGATGCTGATCGCGCCCGCCGCGCAGACCGGGTTGCCGCCGAAGGTGGAGCCGTGGTCGCCGGGGCCCAGCACGTCGGCGGTGGAGGCGGCGAACACGCACGCGCCCAGCGGCAGGCCGCCCGCCAGCCCCTTGGCGGTGGTGAACAGGTCGGGCCGGATGCCGTACTGCTGCCAGGCGTACAGGGTGCCGGTGCGGCCGTTGCCGGTCTGCACCTCGTCCACCGCGAACAGCACGTCCCACTGGCGGCACAGCTGGGCCGCCACCTGGATCCACTGCTTGTCGACGACCCTCACCCCGCTCTCGCCCTGCACCAGCTCCACCAGCATGCCGCAGCAGTCGCCCCGTTTCAGGCGGGCGGCGAGGGCGGCGGTGTCGCCCGGCTCTATGTAGTCGAAGCCCTCCGGGAAGGGGCCGAAATGTTTGTGGAAGGCGTCCTGCCCGGTGGCGGCCAGCGTGGCCAGCGTGCGGCCGTGGAAGGAATGTTTCAGGGTGAGGATGGTGTGGCGCCCGGGGCCGTATTTGTCGGACGAATACTTGCGCATCGCCTTGATGGCACACTCGTTGGCCTCGGCGCCGGAATTGCCGAAGAACACCTTCTGCATCCCGGTGGCCTCACACAGCATCGCGGCCAGCCTGGCCTGCGGCGCGGTGTGGTAGAGGTTGGACACATGCTGCACGGCGGCGGCCTGTGCCGATACGGCGGCCTGCCACTGCTCGTCGGCGATGCCGAAGGAGGTGACGGCGATGCCGCTGCCGCAGTCGATGTATTCCCTGCCGTCGGCGTCCCACAGACGGCTGCCCTGCCCGCGCACGAACACGACCGGCGCGCGGGAATAGGTGTGTGCGATGTAGTTCGCGTCGTCGGCCATGACGGCGGCGGTGGTGTTGCGGTTCATTCGGTCATACCTCCTCGTCCACGGCAACGAACATGGTGCCGATGCCCTCGTCGGTGAGCAGCTCGATCAGGATCGAGTGGGGCACCCGGCCGTCCACGATGAACACCCGGTGCACGCCGCGGCGGATGGCCTCGGCGCAGCACTCGATCTTGGGGATCATGCCGCCGGTGATGATGCCCGCCCGCACCAGGTTGCCGATGTCGCTCACATACACCTTGCTCATCAGGGTGGCGGGGTCGGACGGGTCTTTCAGCAGGCCGGCGATGTCGGTGAGGGAGAGCAGGCTCTCGGCCTTCAGGCAGCCCGCCACCGCGGCGGCCACCGTGTCGGCGTTGATGTTGTAGACGTTGCCGTCGGCGTCGCAGCCCACGGTGGAGATCACCGGGATGTAGCCCTTTTCCAGCACGTCCAGGATGGGGGCGGGGTCCACCCGGGTGATCCGGCCCACAAAACCCAGCCGCTCGTCCAGCGGCTGGGCCTCGATCATGTGGCCGTCGATGCCGCACATGCCGATGGCCCTGCCGCCCTTGCACTGGATCAGGTTCACGAGGCTTTTGCCCACCTTGCCCGCCAGCACCATCTGGACGGCGGCGGCGGTCTCGGCGTCGGTGACCCGCAGGCCGTCCACAAATTCGCTCTTTTTGTCCATCAGCTTCAGCTGGGCGCTGATCTCGGGGCCGCCCCCGTGCACCAGCACCACCTTCACGCCGATCATCGACAGCAGCACGATGTCGCCCATCACGGCCTGCTTGAGGGTTTCGTCGGTCATGGCGTTGCCGCCGTATTTGATAACGACGATCTTGCCGGCATACCGCTGGATATAGGGCAGCGCGTGTACCAGCACCGCCGCCCGCTGTGCGTTGGAAAGTTCCATGATGTCCTCCTTGTGTGGCGGGGAGTCCCTCCCCAAAACCGCGGAAAACCGCGCCCTCGTCAGGTGCGGTAATCCCCGTTGATCTTCACATAGTCGTAGGTCAGGTCGCAGCCCCAGGCGGTGGCTTCGGCCTCGCCCTGGTGCAGCGCGATGCACACCCGGATCTCGCTTTCCAGCAGGATCTCCTTGGCCTTTTCCTCGCTGAATCCCAGCCCGGCGCCGTTTTTGCAGACGGCGATCGTGCCGGCCGCGCTCTCGAAGGCCACGTCCACCGCGTTCACGTCCACCGCCGCGCCGCTGTAGCCGATGGCGCACAGCACCCGCCCCCAGTTGGCGTCGGCGCCGAACATCGCCGCTTTGAAGAGACTGGAGCAGATCACGCTCTTGGCCACCGCTTTGGCCGCCGCGGTGTCGGCCGCGCCGGTGACGGTGCACTCCAGCAGCTTGGTGGCCCCCTCGCCGTCCTTCGCGATGGCGCGGCAGAGCGGACGGGTGACGGCGGCCAGCGCCTCGCAGAAGGCGTCGTAGTCGGCCCCCTCGCCGGTGATCTCCTCGTTGCCGGCCTGTCCGTTGGCCAGCACGGTGACCATATCGTTGGTGGAGGTGTCGCCGTCGATGCTGATCATGTTGAAGCTGTCGGGCACGTCGGCGCTGAGCGCCTTCTGCAGCATGGCCGGGCAGATGGCCGCATCGGTGGTGATGAACACCAGCATGGTGGCCATGTTGGGGTGGATCATACCGCTGCCCTTGGCGATGCCGCCCATGCGGCAGACCTTGCCGCCCACCGTGAACTCCACGGCCAGCTCTTTTTTGACCGTGTCGGTGGTCATGATGGCCTCGGCGGCGGCCTCCCCGCCGCCGGGGGCCAGCGCGGCGGCCGCGGCCGGGATGCCGGTCTCAAACGGAGCCAGCGTCATGGCCTGGCCGATCACGCCGGTGGAGGCCACCACCACGTCGCTGGCGGCGATGCCGGTGGCCTGCTCCACCAGACGGCACATGCCGGTGGCGATTTCAATGCCGTTGGCGTTGCAGGTGTTGGCGTTGCCCGAATTGCACACCACCGCCTGCGCGTGGCCGTCGGCGAGGTTCTGGGCGGTGACCACCAGCGGCGCGCCCTTCACCAGATTGGTGGTGTAGCAGGCGGCGGCCGCCGCCCGCGTGCTGCTGACGATCAGGGCCAGATCTTTCTTGGTGCGGTTTTTGCGGATGCCGCAGTGCACGCCCGACGCCGAAAATCCCGCTGCGGCGCAGACGCCGCCTTCGATGTATCTCATCCCCATATTCCCCTCTCTCTCACTCGGTCACGAGCCCTGCCGTCTCGGGCAGGCCCAGCGCCAGGTTCATGCACTGGATGGCGGCGCCGCTGGCGCCCTTGCCCAGGTTGTCGAACCGGGCCAGCAGCAGCATCCGGTCGGCTGTGCCGCCCACCGCGATCTGCATGCAGTCCCTGCCCGCAAGGCTGCCCGCCGCCCAGAAACCGTCGGCCGGCCGGGCCTGCACCTGCACAAGGCCTCCCTGCGCGTAGTGGGCGGCGTAGACCGCCCGCACCTCGTCCGGACCGGCCGGCCTTGCCAGCTGCCCGGCGTGCAGCGGGATGGTGACGAGCATCCCGCAGGCGTAGTCGTCCACCACCGGCAAAAACACCGGCGGGTGCTCCAGCCCGCACACCGCGCAGATCTCGGGCAGGTGCTTGTGCTGCTGGCCCAGCGCGTAGGCGCGGGGGCTATAGAGGTCGGGCGCCTTGTCCGCGGCCTCGTAGTCGGCGATCATGCCCTTGCCGCCGCCGGTATAGCCGGTGAGGCTGGCGGCGGCCAGCAGCGCGCCCGCGTCCAGCAGGCCCGCTTTGCGCAGCGGGTAGAGCAGCGCGTTCACGCCGCTGGCGTGGCAGCCGGGCACCGCGATGCGTTTGGACGACCGAATGTTTGCTTTCCACTCGCTGCCCAGCTCGGCAAAGCCGTAGGCCCAGCCGGGAGCGGTGCGGTGGGCGGTGGAGGTGTCCAGCACGACGGTGTGCGGGTTCTCCACCCAGGCGGCGGCTTCCCTGGCCGCCGCGTCGGGCAGGCACAGGAACACCGCGTCGGCGTCGTTCAGCGCGGCCCTGCGGGCGCTCTCGTCCCTGCGCAGCTCCTCGGGCAGCACCGTCACCGCGAGGTCGTCCCGCCCGGCCAGACGCTGGCGGATGCGCAGGCCGGTGGTGCCGGCGCTGCCGTCGATAAAGACCCTGTGCATGCGATCTCTTCCCCTCTTGTTTGGCTCACAGGCCGTTTTTCTGCTTCATCTGGGCATACACCTTCACGGGCAGGCCGAACAGGTTGATGAAGCCGGCGGAATCCGCCTGGTTGTATACGTGGTCCTCGCTGAAGGTGGCGATGTTCTCGTCGTACAGGGAGTAGGGGCTGGTGATGCCGGCCGGGATGATGTTGCCCTTGTACAGCTTCAGCTTCACCTGCCCGGTGACCGTCTGCTGGGTGGAGTCCACAAAGGCGCTCAGCGCCTCGCGCAGCGGGGTGAACCACTGGCCGTAGTATACCAGCTCGGCGAACTTGGCGGCGACCAGCTCCTTGTAGTGCTGGGTGTCGCGGTCGAGGGTGATGCTCTCCAGCAGGCTGTGGGCCTTGTAGAGGATGGCGCCGCCCGGGGTCTCGTACACGCCGCGGCTCTTCATGCCCACCAGGCGGTTCTCCACCATGTCGGCCAGGCCCACGCCGTTTTCGCCGCCCAGCTTGTTCAGCGCGGCCACCATCTCCACGGCGCCGATCTTCTCGCCGTTCAGCGCGACCGGAACGCCCTTCTCAAAGTCCAACGTCAGGTAGGTGGCAGCGTCGGGCGCCTGCTCGGGCGCAACGCCCATCTCCAAAAAGCCGGGCTTGGCATACTGCGGCTCGTTGGCGGGGTCCTCCAGGTCCATGCCCTCGTGGCTGAGGTGCCACAGGTTCTTGTCTTTGGAATAGTTGGTCTCGCGGCTGATCTTCAGCGGGACGTTGTGCGCCTCGGCGTATTCGATCTCCTCCTCGCGGGACTTGATGTCCCACACACGCCAGGGGGCGATGATCTGGATGTCGGGCGCAAAGGCCTTGATGGTCAGCTCGAAGCGCACCTGGTCGTTGCCCTTGCCGGTGCAGCCGTGGCAGATGGCGTCGGCCCCTTCGGCCAGCGCGATCTCGGCGATGCGCTTGGCGATGACCGGGCGGGCAAAGCTGGTGCCCAGCAGGTACTGGCCCTCGTAGACGGCGCCCGCCTTCAGGGTGGGCCACACATAGTCCTCCACGAACTCGTCCTTCAGGTCCTCGATGTACAGCTTGGAAGCGCCGGTGGCGATGGCTTTGGCCTCCAGGCCGTCCAGCTCGGTGCCCTGCCCCACGTCGCCCGACACCGCGATGACCTCGCAGTTGTCGTAGTTCTCTTTCAGCCAGGGGATGATGATGGAGGTGTCCAGGCCGCCGGAATAGGCCAGCACGACTTTTTCGATCTTCTTCTCATTGATTTGCATATATATACCCCTCTTTTGAATAATAATTCAAAATTTGCGTTGTGTATATTATACTCCATCCCCCTGCAAAGTCAATATATATTCATAATTTTCTTCATAATATGCAGCAATATCCCTGTTTTGACGGATATTCTGCATATTCAAACACATTCCGCCGTATTTTTGCACAAACGGAAGCCCCCGCAGAAAAAATCTGCGGGGGCGCATAGACGAGATCATTGGTCGGCGTTGGCGCTGAACACGTCGGCCACCTCGATGATGGTGATGTAGGCCAGCGGATCAACGGTGTGGACGATCTCCTTCATCCGCCCCACCTGAAAGCGGTTGACCACAAAATAGATCACCGAGCGGTCGGTGTTGGAGAAGCCGCCCTTGGCGGCGATGCTGGTGGCGCCGGTCTCAAAGGCGGTGGTGAGCGCCTGGCAGATGGCGTCGGGCGAGGTGGTGATGATCATGGCGGCTTTGGAACGGCCGATGCCCTCCACGATGAAGTCGAGGGTCTTGAGGGCGGCGTAGTAGGTGACGATGGAGTAGAGCGGCAGGATCCAGCTGCCCATCACCACACCGCACACAATATACAGCAGGACGTTGTAGGCCATCACAAAGGCGCCCACCGACACCCCCAGACGCCGCGCAAAGATCACCGCCATGACCTCGATGCCGTCCATCGCGCCGCCGAATTTGATGGCCAGGCCGCTGCCGATGCCCGAGATCACGCCGCCGAAAATGGAGCACAGCAGCAGGTCGGTGCCGGCCAGCGGCGAGGCGATGCTGACGTCGATGGGCAGCACGTCGGTGATGAGCCACGCGCCCAGCGAATAGATCGCCACCGCATAGCTGGCATAGACGGTGAATACGGAGCCCTGCTTTTTCAGGCCCACGATGAACAGCGGGATGTTCAGCACGAGCAGGAAAAAGGAGAGCGAAAAAGTGGGCGCCGTCAGCTGGGACAGCAGGATCGAGGTGCCCGAAATGCCGCTGTCGTACAGGTTCACCGGCGCGAGAAAGACGGTGACGCCGAAGGCATTGATGCATCCGGCAATGGTGAGAAAAACGATGTTCGTCAGCCGAAGCTGCGAACAGAAGCGCCGAAGCGCCAGAACAGACCGTTTCAAAATGGTCTCCCCCCTTCTGTATTTGGAACCAGTTTCTAACTCTTACAGAATAATTTTAACAAAACAAAGGGGGGAAAGTCCACCGTTTTTTATGAAGAAACCGTAAAAAACACCGAGGGACGCGGCTTTTGCGGGCCGCGCCGGAAATTTTCCGCCCGTTTTCGGGCCGCGGCCGGCACCGGATCGAGGGGTTTCGCTTGCCTTTTTTGGGAAAATACGATAGGATGATACCAGCACACATGCAGGGAGGCGCTGGGGATGGCGGGAAAGCTGGAACAGCAGAAACAGGAGAAAAAGCAGAATTTGCTGACGGCCGCGCTTGAGCTGTTTATGGAAAACGGGGTGGCAAAGACCTCCATCGACCAGATCGCCGGCCGGGCGCAGGTGGCCAAGGGGACCTTTTACCTGTATTTTCACGACAAAGAGGATCTTTTGCAGGAACTGATCTACCGCATCAGCTGCCATGTGCTGGACGAGGCCTACCGCGCGGTGGACAGCCGCCGCACCGACGATTTCATCGAAAACGTGATCCTCTTTGCCGACGCGATCATCGAATACTTCAAGCGCAACCGGCTGCAGCTGCGGTTGATTGAGCGCAACTTCTCCTGGCCGCTGGTGACAAGGCAGATGTCCGCGCGCACCGACGCGATCTGGCAGGCCCTGATCCGCGACCTGCAGGCCAGCCCCCTGGCACGCACCCACACCGGCGACGAGATGTTCAAGCTGATCTTTGTGATCGTGGAGATGTGCGGGTCGGTGTGCTATTCCTCCATCATCGAGGAAAAGCCAGACACCATCGACAACATGAAGCCGGTGCTGTACGGCATCATCCGCCGGGCGCTGGGCTGAATGGAAATGCACAAAAAACCCGCGGTCTCCCCCCGTTTTCGGAGAGGGACCGCGGGTTTTGCTATTTACGGTTCTGCCGGATACAGGCGGACCCGCGCGGTGGCCACCGCGCGCACAAAGGCCGCGTCGTGCTCCACAAACAGCATGGTGGGCTGCGCCTGCAGGATCATCTGCTCGATCTGCTCCCGGGAGGGCAGGTCGATATAATTCAGCGGCTCGTCCCAGATATACAGGTGGGCCGGGCAGCACAGGCTGGCCGCCAGCAGCACCTTCTTCTTTTGTCCATCGCTGTAGGATGCCAGGTCGCGCCCGAACAGCTCCCGCGGGAAATCCAGCTTTCGCAGGATCGTCAGCAGGCGGGTGCGGTCGATGTCATGGTCGGCGCACAGGCCGGACAGGCTGCCCTGCAGCCCGCGCACCGTCTGGCTCATCACCGACACCACCGCCCCCTGCGCGATCGCCGCCCGCCCCGCGCCGGACAGCTGCCCCGCCGCCATCTGCAGCAGGCTGGTCTTGCCCGCGCCGTTCACCCCCTCCACCGCAATGCGCTGCCCGCTGTGGAGGAGCAGGTCCACCGGCGCGCAGACCGGTGCGCCGTCCCGGAAGGGCTGGGCCTGTTCCAGGCGCAGCACCGGGCGGCCGTCCCATCCAAGCGGGCGCAGGCAGAGCGCTTCCGCGGTGTCCACGTCCTGCAAAAGCCCGGCCTTTTCCTCGATGGCGCGCTGGCGGCGGGTTTGGATATTCTGCGCCTGCTGCATCATCTTGGCGGCCTTGTGGCCCAGATACCCGCGGTCGGGGCGCAGGCCGCTGGCGCTGTTCTGCCCCTGCCCCTTTTTGGCCGCCTCCGCCTTCTGGCTCCAGCAGGCTGTGCGGCGGGCGGATTCGCGCAGGCGGTCGATGTCCCGGGCCAGCTTTTCGTTCCGCTCCTGTTTTTCGCGGTCGATCCGCGCTTTCTGCTTTTGATATTCCCCATACCCGCCTGCCACCAGCATCGGCCCGCCCGGCAGAAGCGCCAGTGTGTGGTCGGTGCAGGCGCACAGGAATTCGCGGTCGTGCGAGATCAGGAAATAGCCGGCCCGGCTGCGGCGCAGGAACTCGGCCAGAACCCGGCGCCCGTCGGCATCCAGATGGTTTGTCGGCTCGTCGATCAGCAGGCAGCCGTCCCCCAGCATCAGGGCCGCCAGCTGCAGCTTGGTCTGCATGCCGGGCGACAGCGTATCCCACGGCTGCCAGATCGTTTCCGGCTGCATGGACAGCTGGTGCAGCTGCTTTTCCAGCTGCCACTGTGCAAGGCCGGGGCACAGCTGCTGCGCGACCTGCCAGCCGGTCTGCCAGCCGTCCTCCACGGCGGCCGGAAAGCTCCGGAACTGCGCGGCGGTGACGATCTGCCCCTGAAACGGCCAGCGCCCCTGCAGAAGGCCGAACAGGGTGCTTTTGCCCATGCCGTTGCGGCCCACGACAGCCAGCTTCCAGCTTGTGTCCAGCTGTGCCGACCAGTTTGAAAAAAGCTCCTCCCCGCCGGGGTGGGCAAAGGTGAGGCTGCGGATTGAAATTTGCGACATACAAAAAAACTCCTTGCAAAAGGGCGCAGGAATCCCCGTTCTGCAAAAAGGGCGCAAAAAAAGAAGGCACCCCAAACGGATGTGATCCCTGCCGGTGAACACACCAACCCCGCGGCGCAGCCATTGCAGGCCGGCCCAAGCCAGGTTTGTGTGAAAGCGGTTGGAATCAGTTGCGCATCCGTCGGCGTCCTCCTTTTGTTTTGCTTCGACCATCATACCACACCCGCAGGCGGCGTGTCAAGCAGGTCTGCACGTTTGTCCCCACGCGCCGGAAAGGTGCAGAAATCCCCGCCTTCCCATGCGGAAAGCGGGGAGATTTTTTAGAAATACAGGTCCTTGCTGGGATACTCGGGGTCGCAGGTGAGGCGCAGGCCCAGCTTGCGCAGGGTGCCCTCGTCGCCGTTGTGCAGCATCTGGCTGGAGTGCATGTCCAGGTCGCGCAGCGCGGGCAGCTGCTCCATCGCGCGGGCGGCGGTGGCGTTGGTGGCGGCGGTGATGGACAGCGCGGCCAGCACGTCGTCCACCTTCAGCACCGACGAACGGCTGCCCAGAATGTTGATCTTCAGCTTCAGGATGGGCTCCAGCACCTCGGGGCGGATCAGCAGGGTCTCGGCGTCGATGCCGGCCATCTGCTTGATGGCGTTCAGGACGGCGGCGCTGCTGGCGCTCATCAGGTTGCTGGCGCGGCCGGTGACGATGCTGCCGTCCTCCAGCTGGATGGCCGCGGCGGCGGCGCCGGTGTCCTCGCGGCGCTTGCGGGCGGGCAGCACGCAGGGACGGTCCTCGGGATGCAGGCCCAGCTGCTGCATGATGCGCTCGATCTTGTGGCGGGCGGATTTTTTGCCCTTGCCCTGCCGGTAGTCGCAGGCGGCCTTGTAGTAGCGACGGATGATCTCCTGGCAGGCCGCATACCGTACCACCTCGTCGTCGCAGACGGCATAGCCGGCCATGTTCACGCCCATGTCGGTGGGGCTGCGGTAGAAGTTTTCGTCGCCGGTGATGCGGGTGAGGATGTTCTGCACGATGGGGAAGGCCTCCACATCGCGGTTGTAGTTGACGGTGGTCTCGCCGTAGGCCTCCAGGTGGAACGGGTCGATCATGTTCACATCGTCCAGGTCGGCGGTGGCGGCCTCGTAGGCGAGGTTCACCGGGTGCTTCAGCGGCAGG
The DNA here is from genome assembly GCF_002160015.1 of Anaerofilum sp. An201. Classification (GTDB taxonomy): domain Bacteria; phylum Bacillota; class Clostridia; order Oscillospirales; family Ruminococcaceae; genus Anaerofilum; species Anaerofilum faecale. The sequence continues at coordinate 135,466 of NZ_NFJT01000005.1, forward strand.
TTCCAGATGGGGAAGGTCTCAAACTTGGCGTAGCCCGCCATCGTGCCGCGGCGGTACTCGTGGTACACCTGCGACAGGCAGGTGGCCAGCTTGCCGCTGCCCGGGCCGGGCGCGGTGACCACCACCAGCGGCTTGGTGGTTTCGATGTAGGGGTTGGCGCCGTAGCCCTCGTCGCTGCAGATGTGGTCGATGTCGGCGGGATAACCGGCGATGGGACGATGGATATAGTTGCGCACCCCGCGGAAGGTGAGCTTGCGCACAAAGGCGTCGGCGGCAGGCTGGCCGGCGTATCGGGTGATGACCACGCTGTTGACCTCGATGCCCATGTGGGTGATGTCGTCGATCAGGCGCAGCACTTCCATGTCGTAGCTGATGCCCAGGTCGGCGCGGACCTTGGTCTTTTCGATATCGTCGGCCGACACGCAGAAGATGATCTCGGCCGAATCCCGCATCTCGTACAGCAGGCGGATCTTGCCGTTCACGTCGAAGCCGGGCAGCACGCGCGCGGCGTGGTAGTCGTCGAACAGCTTGCCGCCAAACTCCAGATACAGCTTGCCTTTGAATTTGGAGATGCGCTCCTGGATGTGCTGCTTCTGCAGCTCGATATACTTTTGATTGTCGAACCCGATCTTCAACGCCAAGACTCCTTTCCCATACACCGGTCTGCACCGGCGGTCCATATAAAACACAACGTCTCTTATGGTATCACATTTTGCGCGGATTTTGCAAGTGATTCCCCGCGCTGCGCGCACCGAAATTCGGCCGGTTTTGCCGCCGTGTTTTGTCCGTTTTGCTCCCCAAACCCAAAAACGCCCAAAGCCGCAGGGGCTTTGGACGTTTCTGTGGTTCAGGCTTCGCCGTCGCTCTGGCGCACGATCTCCATGAATTCCTCGCCGGTGATCGTCTCCCGCTCCAGCAGGAAGGCCGCCAGGCGGTGCAGCAGGTCCTGGTCTTTTTGCAGGATGTCGGAGGCCTTCTGATGGGCCTTCTTGATGAGCGACAGCACCTCCGCGTCGATGCGGGCGGCGGTGTCGGCGCTGCAGGTGAGGGAGGCGTCGCCGCCCAGATACTGGTTGGTCATCGTCTCCAGCGCCATCATGTCGAACTCCTCGCTCATGCCCAGGCGGGTGACCATGCCGCGGGCCAGACGGGTGGCCTGCTCGATGTCGTTGGAGGCGCCCGAGGTGAAGGTGCCGAAGATCAGCTCCTCGGCGGCGCGTCCGCCGGTGTAGGTGACGATCTTGTTGAAGGCCTCCTCGCGGGTGAGCAGGTTGGTCTCCTCCTCCGGCACCTGCATGGTGTAGCCCAGCGCGCCCGAGGTGCGGGGCACGATGGTGATTTTGGCCACCGGGGCGGAATGGCTCTGCCGCGCCGCCACCAGCGCGTGGCCGATCTCGTGGTAGGCCACGATCTGCTTCTCCTTGGGGCTGATGACCTTGCCCTTGCGCTGGTAGCCGGCGATGATGACCTCCACCGCCTCCTCCAGATCGCTCTGGTTGACGATGCGGCGGTTGCACTTGACGGCGCGCAGGGCGGCCTCGTTGATGATGTTGGCAAGCTCCGCGCCGCTGGTGCCGCTGGTGGCGCGCGCGATGGCCAGCAGGTCCACCTTTTCGTCCAGCATGATCTTGCGGGCATGTACTTTCAGGATGGCTTCGCGGCCCTCGAGGTCGGGCAGCTCCACCGGGATGCGCCGGTCGAACCGGCCGGGGCGCAGCAGGGCCTTGTCCAGCGTTTCGGGGCGGTTGGTGGCCGCCAGGATGATGACGCCCCGGCTGCCGTCGAAGCCGTCCATCTCGGTGAGCAGCTGGTTCAGGGTCTGCTCGCGCTCGTCGTTGCCGCCCATCGCGCCGGCGCCGTCGCGGCTTTTGCCGATGGTGTCGATCTCGTCGATAAACACGATGCAGGGCGCTTTTTCATTCGCCTGCTTGAACAGATCGCGCACGCGGGCGGCGCCCATGCCCACGAACATCTCCACAAATTCCGAGCCGGCGATCGAGAAGAAGGGGACCCCTGCTTCGCCCGCCACCGCCTTTGCCAGCAGCGTCTTGCCGGTGCCCGGAGGGCCGACCAGCAGCGCGCCCTTGGGCATCACGGCGCCCACGCTGCGGTATTTGTCGGGGCTGTGCAGGAAATCCACGATCTCGGCCAGCGCTTCCTTGGCCTCGTCCTGTCCGGCCACATCGGCAAAGGTGATGCCGGTCTGCGCCTGCACATACACCTTTGCGTTGGATTTGCCGAAGCTCATCGCGTTGCCGCCCATCTTCTTCTGCATCATGCGCATCAGCAAAAAGCCCGCGCCCACCATCAGCCCGATCGGCAGAATCCAGCTGAGCAGAAAGCTCAGCATCGAGCTCTGCTGGGTGAGCGGCTCTTTATAGAAATCCACCGGCTCGCCGTCGGCGGTCTTGGCCTGCTGCAGCGTCTGCACCAGGTCGGGATCGTTCATCGCGCCGGTGGTGCACACCATCTTGCGGCCCTTGTCGTCGGTGGCGAGGAACTCGATGGCGGTGCCGGTGCCGTCCAGCGCCACCCGGCTCACCTTGCCCTCCTCCACCATCGTGAGGAACTCGTTGTAGGTGACGGTGGTGGGCTGCGTGATCATGGGCATCACGAACAGGTTCATCACCATCATGAATATAAGCGCCGCAGCGCTGAAAATAAGGATCGTCTTGCGGGGGTCTTTTGGCTGTTGCATGGCCATTTCTCCTTTGCAGCGGGCTATACCGCCAGAATAGGTTCATTGTAGCATATACCTGTGAAGAAACGCCGCTCCAATTGTAAACAAAATATGAACGTCAGCAGCCTTGTTTTTCCAGTTTCCGCAGCAGGAGCAGGAACATCGCGAGGCACAAAACGCCCTTCACCACACTGGAGATGGTGATGCTCCACCAGATGCCGCACAGCCCCAGCGCAGTGGCTGTGAGCAGCATGGCCATCGGGATGCGGGCGACGGTGAAGGTGCTGCACACCACGGCCGGAGCCAGCGTGCGGCCCACGCCCGCAAAGGCGCCCACCACCACCGACTCCCAGCACATGAACAGCTGGGAATAGGCCAGGATCTCCAGGTAGTCCACGCCCATCTGCACCACGGCAGGCTCGTCGATGAAGATCGAGAAGATGGGCTGCGCAAGCACCAGCAGGAGGGCGGTGGTGAACAGCCCCCACGCCGAGATCAGGCCCAGCGCCGTGAAAAACCCGCGCCTGGCACGGGGAAGGTCCCGCGCGCCCCAGTTCTGGGCCACAAAGCTGTTCACCGCCGCCGCGAAGCCGTCGGCGGTGATCCAGGTGATCGACTCCACCTGGCTGCCCACCTTCTGCACCGCCACCGCCTCGTCGCCGAAGCCGGCCACCATGCGGGAGATGACCATCGAGATCAGCGGGAACAGCGCGTTCTGGAAGGCGGCCGGCAGGCTGAGGGAGGCGATGTCGGCCATTTTGGAGAAGTCGGGCCGGGAGAAGGGGCGCACATGGCACAGCAGGTGCCGGTCGCGCAGAGCGGCCGCCAAAAACTGCGCCGCCACCAGCAGCTGCCCCAGCACGGTGGCGATCCCGGCGCCCACCGCGCCCAGCGCCGGGAGGGGGCCCAGGCCGAAGATGAACAGCGGGTCGAGCACGATGTTGGCCACAAGGCCCACCGCGTTGATGCGGAAGGGGGTGCGGCTGTCGCCGGTGACGGTGAGCAGGGCGGTCAGCAGCTGGGAGAAAAAGACCAGCGGCATGCCCAGGCCGATCACCTGCAGATAGCGCTGGGCATTCAGCACCACCTGGGGGCTGTTGAGCTTGAAAAAGCCGATGAGGCCCGGCGCAAAGCCCACCAGCACCGCGCCGTAGACCACCGCCATCGCCATGCACATCTGGATGGAGGCGCAGGCGTACTTGACCGCGCCCTCTTCGTTCCCGGCGCCCAGGCAGTGCCCCACACGCACCTGGCCGCCCACACGGGCCAGCGCCACCAGCCCGCTGGACAGCCAGTTGAACATACCGGCCACCCCCACCGCCGCCACCGCGCCGGCACTGACACGGCCGATCCAGATCATGTCGGTGAGGTTGTAGGCCATCTGCACCAGCGAGGTGGCCATCAGCGGCAGCGCCAGCTGCATCAGCGCCCGGCCGATGGGCCCGCCGCGCAGATCCACACGTTTTTCCATATCGTTTTCCTTTCCAAAAATCATCCAATGCCGCCCAGCTTCAGGCCCAGCACGAACACCAGGGCCGTCAGCGGGATATACACCCACTTGGCCACCGGCAAAAACCAGCGCGGCAGCGCATGTTTTCTCCCCTGCTCCAGCTGGGCGCGGATGGTTTTCCCGGGCAGCACCCAGTAGATCATCACGGCGCCCAGCAGCGCGCCGAAGGGGACCACGCCGATGGTGATGAAGTCCATCCAGCTGCTCATCCACGGCTCATACTCCAGGAACAGGCCCGCGCCGAACACAACGGCCGCCACCAGCGCGATGGCGCCCTTGCGCGGCAGATGCAGGTGGGTGGTGACCGCCTCGGCGCACACCTCGAACATGTTCACCAGCGAGGTGACGCCGGCGAACAGCACGCTGGCAAAGAACAGCGCCGCGAACAGGCTGCCCAGCGGCATCTGGGCGAACACCCTGGGCAGGGTGATGAACATCAGCGGCGGACCGCTGGTGGGGTCGAGGCCAAAGGCGAACACCGCCGGGATGATGGCAAAGCCGGACACCAGCGCGGCCACCGTATCCAGCAGGGCGGTGAGGGCCGACAGATGGGGGATGTCCTCGCTTTTGGACAGATAGCTGCCGTAGATGATCATGCCGCTGCCGGTGATGGACAGGCTGAAGAAGGCCTGGCCCATCGCCATCACCCAGGTCTCGATGCGGCCCAGCGCCTCCCAGCGGGGGATCAGCAGATATCGATAGCCCTCCACCGCACCGGGCAAAAACGCCACCCGCACCGCCAGCACCGCGAACAGCACGAAGAAAGCGGGCATGAGGATCTTGTTCATCCGCTCGATGCCCTTGAGCACGCCGGCGCACAGCACCAGGGCGGTGAGCACCACCACCGCCAGATGCCACGGCACACTGCCGAAATGGCCGGTGCCGGCGGCGAAGAAGGCGGCGCTGTCGGATTTCACCAGCTGGCCGGTGGCCGACGCAGCCAGGCTGCGCAGCACCCAGCCCACGATGATGGCATATCCGATGGCGATGCCGAAGCTGCCCAGCAGGGGGATCACGCCGATGGCCCCGCCGTGCTTTCTGCCGCGGCTCTCGGCGGCCCAGTGATAGCTGCCCACCGGTCCGGTGCCGGTGGCGCGGCCCAGGGCGAACTCGCCCGACAGCCCCACCGCGCCGAACAGCGCCACGAACAGGAAATACGGGACGAGGAAGGCGGCGCCTCCATAGCTGCCCAGACGGTAGGGGAACATCCAGATGTTGCCCATACCCACGGCCGAGCCGACACTGGCCAGCAGAAATCCTGCCCGCGACGCAAAGCGGGGCGGCTGATGATGTTTCATACGATACACGACTCCTTTTTCACATTGCAGGGCGCAAAAGCCCAGACGGCTATCAGTGTATCATATCCGCCCGAAAAAAGCAAAAAGCAGACGGCTCAGCCTCTCGATAAAGGTCGTTTGGAAAACAGGGCGAGGTAAAAATAATGTCAGGATTCACGGGTATGTACCGGGAATCCTGACACCTTGACAGAAAAAACACCTGATTTTGTGTGCGCAGTGCGCAAAATCAGGTGTTTTTTCGCCGGAAAAGGGTACTGGGGGAAACCAAATAAGCATCCCCCGTGCAAAGCGCGGGTGGTGCGTTTGGTGTCCCCCAGAAAGCTGGCGAAGCAATTCGCCAGCCGCATCCGCGCCCCACAGCGGGGCGCGGCAGACAGTTCAGTTTCCCGAAAAATCAGGAGGGCTGCTTGCCGATGTAGGCAGCGATGCCGCCGTCCACATACAGGATCAGGCCGTTCACGAAATCGGAAGCGGAAGAGGACAGGAACACGGCGGGGCCGGCCAGGTCCTCGGGCTCGCCCCAGCGGTTGGCAGGGGTCTTGGCCAGGATGAACTGGTCGAAGGGATGACGGCTGCCGTCGGCCTGCGGCTCACGCAGGGGAGCGGTCTGCGGGGTGGCGATGTAGCCGGGTCCAATGCCGTTGCACTGGATGTTGTACTGGCCGTACTCGGAAGCGATGTTCTTGGTGAGCATCTTCAGGCCGCCCTTGGCAGCAGCGTAGGCGGAAACGGTCTCGCGGCCGAACTCGCTCATCATCGAGCAGATGTTGATGATCTTGCCGCCGCCCTTCTTGATCATGCTGGGGATCACGGCCTTGGCGCAGATGAAGGGAGCGTTCAGGTCCACGTCGATCACCTTGCGGAAATCGGAAGCGGCCATCTCGATCATCGGGATGCGCTTGATGATGCCGGCGTTGTTCACCAGAATGTCGACCACGCCAACCTCTTCCTCGATCTTCTTCACCATCGCCTGCACGGCGTCCTCATCGGTCACGTCGCAGACGTAGCCGTGGGCCTCGATGCCCTCGGCCTTGTAGGCGGCGATGCCCTTGTTCATCAGCTCCTCGTTGATGTCGTTGAAGCAGATGGTGGCGCCGCAGCCGGCCAGGCCCTTGGCGATGGCAAAGCCGATGCCGTAGGAAGCGCCGGTTACCAGAGCAACTTTGCCGGTGAGGTCAAAAGCTTTCAGATCCATTGTGATAATCCTCCTTGATTCGTTATTTTCCTGTTATCTATCGCACAAAACCGCGTGTTCAGCGCAGCTCGGTGGTGGGGATGACGTCCATGTCGTCGAACTCCTGGTTCTCGCCGCCCATGGCCCAGATGAAGGTGTAGTTGGAGGTGCCGGCGCCGGAATGGATGCTCCAGCTGGGGCTGATCACGGCCTCCTCGTTCTGCATCACGATGTGGCGGGTCTCGTTGCCCTCGCCCATCATGTGGAACACAACGTTGCCTTCGGGGATCTCAAAGTAGGTGTACACCTCCATGCGGCGCTCGTGGGTGTGAGCGGGCATGGTGTTCCAGACGCTGCCCGGCTCCAGGCAGGTCATGCCCATCGACAGCTGGCAGGTCTTCAGCACGCTGGGATGGATGAACTGGTTGATCACGCGCTTGTTGCTGGTCTCCATCGCGCCCAGGGGCTTCTTGGCAGCGTCCTCGATCTTGATCAGGCGGGTCTCGTAGCTGCAGTGCGCGGGAGCGGACACCATGTAGAACTTGGCGGGTTTCTCGGCGTCGTTGCTGCTGAACAGCACCTCTTTGGCGCCCATGGTGATGTACAGGCAGTCCTTGTAGCCCAGCTCGTAGACGGTGCCGTCCACGCTGATCTTGCCGTCGCCGCCGATGTTGAAGATGCCGATCTCACGGCGCTCCAGCAGGAAGTGGGTGCCGAAGTTGTGCCACACGTCGATGCCCTTGTCGATGGACACGGTCTCGTGCACAGGCATGCAGCCCATGGTCACCATGCGGTCCACGTGGCTGTAGACAGCCACCACTTCGTCGGCCTTGTACAGGCCGGTGATCAGGAACTCGCCCCGGGTCTCCTCGGTGGTATAACGCTTGAAGTCGCGCTGGTTGCAGGAATAGCGGATATCCATTGCAGATGTACCTCCTGATTATATATTTTGTATCCCGCGGGGCGTCTCCCCGCCTCTCGTATACAATATACCATCTTGTATTCTAATTTGCAATATGGATACAAGCACAATTTTGCAGCTGCTTTTTTGGGCATCCTGTTCACCGGCAAAGCAAACGCCCGCCTTTTGCTGCAAAAAGCGGGCGCAGGATGCGATTTTGTGTGTTTGTGCAGGGGGCGGCGCGGCGGATGCTCCCCGGAAGGCGCGGCGGGGAAGGCTTATTCTGCGTCCAGCGGCAGCGCCATCTGTATCAGATCGCACCAGTGGCCGTCGGACATCCGGAAGCCGCGGGGAATGCGGCCGAACTCCACAAAGCCCTTTTTCCGGTAGAGCGCCTGGGCGCGCTCGTTTTCGGCGCAGACATCCAGCTCCAGCTGCACAAAGCCCATCCGCTTTGCCGCCGCGATGGCCTCGTCCATCAGCAGGCTGGCCAGCCCTTTCCCCCACACCTCGCGGCGCAGGCCGATGCCCACCGAGGCGCGGTGACGGGTCTTGGCGCGGTCGGCCACGCAGTAGATGCCCACGTTGCCCAGCACCCGGCCGTCCTGCACGGCGGAGATCATCATGGCCAGCGGGTCGGTGCGCTGCTCCTCCAGCAGGGCGCGCTCCCGCTCGGGCGTGAAGGTGACCTCTTCGGGTGTGCGCATCATATACTCGGTCTCGGCGCTCAGCGTGCGCAGATAGTCGATCATGGCTTCGGCCAGCTCCGGGCCGGGGCTCTGCATCACAAAGCGCAGGCCGCCGCGCTGGGCTCCACGGGCGGGATATTCCATAAAAAGCACATCCTTTCAGAGGTTTTGTTGTGCTCTATGGTACACCCCGCCGCCGGGGGTGTCAAGTTACGGAAGATTACAGAAAGTTCTTCAGCTCTTCCACATTGCGCTCTTCAAACTGCTGGAGCCGCTGGGCGATGCCCTGCACCTCGGCTGAGGCGCGCGGGTTGTCGCGCAGCGCCTTCACACAGTCCACCGTGCCCATGCCGCTGCCCTGGATGAGCATGTCGGCCAGATGGCGGGTGGAGCGGTCGGTGATGGTCTTGCCGGCGATGGCCACCGCCGTACCCATCCTGGTCAGCGCGCTCTGCTTTTCGGGGGTGGCCCCCATCCGCGCCAGCGCGGCGCGCGCTTCGGCGTCCAGCCGGGCAAAGCCCTGCTTCTGGATGGCAAGGCTGGAGCGGAATGCCTCGTTGTCGGTCGCGTCCATGATCTGGTCCAGCGTGCTGGTGCCCATCTCGGTGTTTTTCAGCACGGCGTTCAGCAAGGAAATATCGTCGTTCATGCACAGATCCCCCTTTCGTTTGTCCACAGTATGGGCAGACCGGAAGGGAGCTATGCATTCAAGGCTCGTATTCCAGCACGAACCGCTCGTAGGCGTTGATGACCTCGGTGTGGACGTAGTGGTCCCGGCGGGGAATCTTCTGGCCGTAGTTCATGTGCATGTGGCCGTGGACGAAATAGCGCGGGCGGTACTGCTCCATCAGGTCGTTGAACACCTGGAAGCCGCGGTGGGGCAGGTCGGTGGCGTCGTTCAGGCCGCAGGCGGGCGCGTGGGTGAGCAGGATGTCGAAGCCCCTCTTGCGCCGCAGCTGCCACCACAGCTTCCGCACCCGGGCGCGCATCTGACGCTCGGTGAACTGGTAGTTTCCGTGCGGGTTGTAGCGCATCGACCCGCCCAGTCCCAGAATGCGGACCCCTCCGTATTCATAGATGGTGTCGTCGATGCACTCGCAGCCCTCGGGCGGGGTGATGTCGTAGCGGTCGTCGTGGTTCCCGTGGACATACAGCACCTTCGCGTGGCTGCAGGTGGCCAGAAAGGTGAGGTATCGCGGGTTCAGATCCCCGCAGGAGAGGATCAGGTCGATGTCGGCCAGCTTTTCGGGCTTGTAGTAGTCCCACAGGTATTTGGATTCTTCGTCGGCGATCAGCAGAATCTTCATCGGCATTCGTCCTCGCTCACAGGATGCGCGGCGCGACGTCCTGCTGGTTCACGCCCTGCAGCTGCACCAGCGGCTTTGCCTCTTCGATGAGCTGGTCCATGGTGGGGATGCTGCCGATCACGTTGTCGGCCAGCCAGTCCATGCGGATCACTTCGTCGGGCGAGAGCTTCTTGGGCTCCTGCCGGCCGTTTGTGCCCAGCGCGCTGAAGGGGGCGGCGGTGTCGTCCTGGCCGCGCACGCCGGCGAACGGGTCGAACTCGCTGGTGCAGATGGTGCGCCGCAGCAGCTGCACCAGACGCCGGGTGGGCTGCGGCAAACTGCGCGACAGCAGCACGTCCACCACGCCCGACGCCATGCCCCACCAGTAGTTGATGGCGCGGGCGTCGCCGTCCTCGTTCTCCCAGGTGCCGTTGAAGATGCTCTGGATGATGCGCACATAGAACTCGCCCCAGTGCCAGAACGGCATGGCGATGTCCTGCACGGCGCCGTCCGGCGCGATGCGGTAGAGGCCGTATTTGCAGGAGTCGTTGTTGGGGTTGCGCATGTCCTGGCTGGAGATCAGGCCGACGCCCCGCTCGGCAAACCGGCGGTCGATGTCCACGCCCTTGACGGCGGTCCATTCCAGATACACCCTGGCGCGGGGGTTCACCATCTGCGCGCCCAGCGCAAAGGCGTTGATGCCGGCCGTCATGCCGAAGGTGGGATAGGTGGCCACATAGCCGATGCGGTTGTCGTCGGCCAATGCGCCCGCGATGGCGCCCACGATGAATTTGGCCTCGTGGATGCGGCCGTAGTAGGTGCGGATATAGGGGTGCGACATGTTGATGGAGCAGTTCAGGATGCGCACCTTGGGGTGCTTCACCGCCATTTTCAGGCTGGCGTCCATCAGCTTGGGGGTGGTGGTGAACAGCACCTCGCAGCCCTCGTCGATGGCGCGCTGGATGGTGTCGAGGTCGTCCACGCCCACCTGCACGTTGTCGTAGCACACCGTCTCCACCTTGTCGGGGAAGGCCAGCTCCAGCTGGCGGCGTCCAAACTCGTGCGCGTAGGTCCAGCCGGAGGTCTCGGCCGATTTTTCGTGGATGAAGCCCACCTTCAGATGGGTGATCTCGGGGGCGAACAGCTTTTCGATCAGCGAGGGCTTGGCCGGCGCGGCCTCCGACGGCTCCATCGACAGCTCCACCGCCGAGTCCTCGGCCAGCGCGCGGATCTCGATCCACATCTGGGACAGGTCCTTTTTGATCTCGGCCACCGATTTCTGCTGGGCCGTCTCATACGGGTACACCTTGGCGTAGGTCAGCATGGCGTCGGCCGGGGTGATGCCCAGCTTTTCGCCGCCCAGCGCGTTGAATGCCTCGGAAAACCGCAGGTACACCGAGAACAGCATCGAACGCTCGTCCTCGGTCCACACCTCGCCCGGCGCCTTGCCGGTGGCCTTCACCAGCCGCGCAAAGCTGCCTTCGTGGGTGAACCACAGGTAGTTCACGCCGGTGAGGCGGTAGAAGTCCATGAATTCATAATAGATGCGGTTCTCAAGGCTCTCGTTGCGGCGGGGGACCAGACGGATGACCTTGCCCGGGATCGAGGCCGCCCCGAAGTATTTCAGCACGCTGACCCGCTTGTTGCCCTCCTGCACATAGAACCGGTTCATGAATTCATAGGCAAGAATGGGATCGCGGATGCCCTCCTGCAGATGCGAGTCGCACAGCGTCTGCCACTTGCGGGCAAACTCGGTGGTCTCGCCCAGCAGCGGCATGAAGTTGCGCGCAAAGGCGGTCTTTCGTCCCTCGGTCTTGGTGCCCACGATCTGGGCCGCCGGAATGCTCACCACCCCCAGCTCCACCGTGGAGATGATATCGCTGTTTTCCAGAATATCATCCAGCACCTGCAGGTAGGGATAGGCGCCCTTGGATACACAGGAGCGGAAAAGCTTTTTGCCCTTGGCCAGCGCGCCGCGGTATTCTTCCATATTCATACTTGTCTGTTTCCCCCTTTGCACAAGCAGCCGTTCTGTTTTCAGTTTACCGTTTGTACAGGCAAAATGCAAGCAAAAAAGGGCGTTCTGCCTTGCGCGCGGGACCCGGCGGGGGTATAATAGCCGTTGAAAACAGGCCGCACAGCGGCGAAAAGGGGAGTTTTGTATGCAGCTGATCGAGGAGATCCGGCGCATTGCCGCCGAAAAGCAAAGCGCGATGTGCCGCCTGGCCGACGAGGTGTGGCAGGCAGCCGAGCTGAACTGGCGGGAGACTAAAAGCGCCGATGCCACCGCACGCGCGCTGGAGGCGGAAGGCTTTGCGGTGACCCGCGCCGCCGCCGGGCTGCCCACCGCGCTGGAGGCGCGGTATGGCAGCGAGGGGCCGGTGATCGGCTTTCTGGGCGAATACGATGCGCTGGACGGGCTGTCCCAACAGGCGGCCTGCCCGCAGCAGGCGCCGCTGGCACAGGGCGCGCCGGGGCACGGCTGCGGCCACAACCTGCTGGGCGCGGGCGCGTTCGGCGCGGCGGTGATCCTGAAGGAGCTGGTGGCGGCGGGCCTTGTGCGGGCGCAGGTGCGGTTTTTCGGCTGCCCGGCCGAGGAGGACGGCGCGGGCAAGGCATACATGGCGCGCGCGGGGCTGTTCCGCGGGCTGGACGCGGTGTTCACCTGGCATCCGGACGCGGTGAACGCGGTGATCGGCACCCGCACGCTGGCGGTGATGGGGGTGGAATACCGCTTTGCCGGACGCACCGCCCACGCCGCGGCCGCTCCCTTTGCCGGGCGCAGCGCGCTGGACGCCGCCGAACTGATGAACGTGGGCTGCAACTATCTGCGGGAGCACATGATCCCCGACGCCCGGCTGCACTACGCCTACCGGGACGCGGGCGGCAAAGCGCCCAACGTGGTGCCCGACCGCGCGGCGCTGCACTACTACATCCGCGCGCCGCATGTGGACCAGATGCTGGAGCTGTTCGAGCGGGTGAACAAGGTGGCGCAGGGCGCGGCGCTGATGACCGAGACGCAGGTGGAGTGGACGGTGATCGACGCCTGCAGCGACTACCGTCCCAACAAGGTGCTGGGCGATCTGCTGGCCGACTGTCTGGCACAGCTGGGCGCGCCGGACTTCACCGACGCCGACCGGCAGCTGGCCGAGCAGTTCCGCGCGGCCACCCCGGCCGAGCAGCGCATCGCCAACCTGCACAACGCCGAGGTGTTCACCGGACGCCCCGCCGCGGAGTACGCCGCCGGCCTGCTGGACGAGACGGTGGCCCCCTATCTCCACCAGCCGGGCTGTGTGGAGATGGGCAGCACCGACGTGGGCGACGCCAGCTGCTGCGCCCCCACCGCCCAGTGCTACACCGCCTGCATGGCGCTGGGCACCGGCGGCCACACCTGGCAGTTCACCGCCCAGGCAAACAGCAGCCTGGGCCGCGCCGGGATGCTGCGGGCCGCCGAGGCCCTGGCGCTGGCGGCTGCGCGCGCGGCGGCCGACCCGGAGCTGCTGCGCCGTGCGGCCGACGAGCTGCACGCCGCGCTGCCCGGCGGCTATCTGTGCCCGCTGCCCGCCGACGCAGTGCCGGAATTCTGTGCTCCCGCCGGTGAAACGGAGAACTGAGCGGGGGCGGGAGGGGGTTCGGTCATCCACAGGCTTTGAGAAAAACATGGTTTCATTCAGGAAAACGATGGGCTTGTGCTGCCGGGACGCTTCGACCTCATCCGGCGCTTTGCGCCACCTTCCCCTGCCCAGGGGAAGGCGTTCGGGCGGGGACAGCACCGGCGGTCTCCTCCAAAGGCTTCCGGTATCCACAAACCTTTGAAAAAACACGCTTCCGCAAACCAAAAGCGCCTGTTGTTTCCAGCAGGCGCTTTGATTTTTTTGCCCGCACCGCGCACAGCGTGCGCGATGTGTGGTATACTTGTTTGCAGAAAGCCACGAATTCGGCGCCTGCAGGGCGCCCACCACAGGAGGACAAACAAATGGACGTGATGATCCTGGGCATCGCCGGGGGCACCGGCAGCGGAAAGACCACCCTCACCCGCCGGCTGAAGGAGCGCTTCGGCGACGAGGTGAGCGTGGTCTACCACGACAACTATTATAAGCGCCGCGACGACCTCACCTACGAGGAGCGCTGTGCCATCAACTACGACCACCCCAACGCCTTCGACACCGACATGCTGCTGGAGCATCTGGCCCAGCTGAAGGCCGGCAAGGCGGTGGAGTGCCCGGTGTACGACTTCACGGTGCACAACCGCAGCGACAAGACGGTGCTGGTCCAGCCCGCGCCGGTGATCATCGTGGAGGGCATTCTGATCTTCGCCTTCCCGGAGCTGTGCGACCTGATGGACATCAAGGTGTTTGTGGACACCGACGCCGACGTGCGCATCCTGCGGCGCATCGTGCGGGACGTGAACAAGCGCGGCCGCACGCTGGAGAGCGTGATCAGCCAGTATCTCACCACCGTCAAGCCGATGCACGAGCAGTTCGTGGAGCCCAGCAAGCGCAAGGCCGACATCATCGTGCCGGAGGGCGGCAAAAACACGGTGGCGCTGGAGATGCTGGTGCACCGGGTGTCCAGTCATCTGGGCCGCAGCGACGAGAACTGAGCCGGATCAGATCGTAACGCTTCCCTTCTGCACCTGGGTGCGGACATGCTGTTCAAACGCCTTGGCCGCCGGGGAGCGCCAGGCGTCCCGCCGCCAGACCATCCAGGCCATGCGCTCGGTGGGCTGGTCGGTGATCTGCAGCACCTTCACCGGCAGGCTTTCCAGCACCTGCAGCTGCGGCACCACCGCCGCGCCGAAGCCCTGGGCCACCAACCCGGCCACCACCTGATCGCTCTCGGTTTCCAGCGAGATGGGGGGCAGGCCGCCGGCGCGGGCAAACATCTTTTCCACCGTGTCGCGCAGGCTGTTCTGCTGGGAGAAGAACACCTGCGGGATGTCCAGCGTGTCCTGCAGGCGGACGCTGGTCTGCTTTGCCAGCGGGTGGTTTTCCGGCACGATAAAGACGAATTTGCCGAACGCAAAGGGCAGCGCCTCGGTGGTGTCGGGGTTGCCCGGGCGGAAGGAAAAGACAAAATCGTATTTTCCGGCGTCCAGGCCCTGCATCACCTCGCTGCTGAGCACACTGGCGCTGTTCAGGCAGAACTCCACCTCGCGGCCTTCGGGCTGCTGCCGGAACGAATGCATCAGCTGCGGCGCGGCGGTCACGGCCAGCCCGCGCACCGCCCCCAGCCGCAGGGTGCCGCCGCCCTCGCGGGTGGCCTGCAGGCGGCGCACGCCGGCATCCAGGCGCGCCAGTGTCTCGCTGGCGGTCTGGTAGAACTGCTGGCCGTAGCGGCTCAGCCGCACGCCGCGGCCCTGTTTTTCCAGAAGGGGCAGGCCCAGCTCCTGTTCCAGCGCGGCCATCGCGTGGCTGAGGCTGGGCTGCGTGATGCCCAGCTGCCGGGCGGCCCGGCCATAGTGTTCGGTTTGGGCCAACACGCAGAAATAGCGCAAATGATGCAGATTCAAACGATCACTTCCTGTTCTCACACATTTTCCTGACGACACACCGCAAAACAGCTGTTCTGTTTCACCTGAAAGAAGTATAACACAGTATCATCATAAAATCTATGGAATATTTACGTTTTTTTCCAAAGAATCTATCAAATTCGCCCTTGAAACAGCCAGCGCCCCGCACCCTCCGGCCAAACCGGAGCTGTGCGGGGCGCTTGTGCTGTGCGGGCGGGTCTTATCGCTGTTTCTGCACGGTGAGGGTGAGGCCGTTCTCGCCGGCGTCCACCGTGAGAGTGTCGCCTTCGGACGGCTCGCCCCGGATGATGCAGCGGGCGATCAGGGTCTCCACCTTGCTCTGGATATACCGTTTCAGCGGACGGGCGCCGTAGACGGGATCGTATCCGTTGTCGATGATATACTCCTTTGCGCGCGGGGTGATCTCCAGCTCCAGCTGCTTTTCGGCCAGGCGGCCGCGCAGCTTCCTGAGCAGCAGCTCCACCACGCCGCCGATCTCGGCCTTGCTCAGCGGCTTATACACCACGATCTCGTCCAGACGGTTCAGGAACTCCGGGCGGAAGCTCTGTTTCAGCAGCGCGTCCACTTTGGCGCGGGCTTCGCTGCTCACCTCGCCGTCGTGGATGCCGTCCAGGATGAACTGGCTGCCCAGGTTGCTGGTGAGGATAAGGATGGTGTTCTTGAAGTCCACCGTGCGGCCCTGGCTGTCGGTGATGCGGCCGTCGTCCAGCACCTGCAGCAGCACGTTGAACACGTCCGGATGGGCCTTTTCCACCTCGTCGAACAGCACCACGCTGTAGGGCTTGCGGCGGACGGCCTCGGTCAGCTGGCCGCCCTCCTCGTAGCCCACATATCCCGGAGGCGCTCCGATCAGGCGGCTCACCGAGTATTTCTCCATATATTCGCTCATGTCGATGCGGACCATGTTCTTCTCATCGTCGAACAGGCACTCGGCCAGCGCCTTGGCCAGCTCGGTCTTGCCCACGCCGGTGGGGCCCAGGAACAGGAAACTGCCGATGGGGCGGTTCTCGTCCTGGATGCCGGCGCGGCTGCGCAGGATGGCCTCCGCCACCTTCTGCACCGCTTCGTCCTGGCCGATCACACGCTGATGCAGCACGTCCTCCAGATGCAGCAGCTTCTCGCGCTCACCCTCCATCAGGCGGGCCACCGGGATGCCGGTCCAGCGGGCGATGATGCGGGCGATCTCCTCGTCGGTGACGCGGTCGTGCAGCAGGGTGTCGCTCTTCTCGGCGGTCTCGGCCAGCTTCTCCTGCTCGGCCAGCTGCTTGTGCAGCTCGGGCAGGCGCCCGTATTTCAGCTCGGCAGCCTTGTTCAGGTCGTATTCGCGCTCGGCCTTTTCGATGGCGGCGCTGGTCTGCTCGATCTCCTCGCGCAGCTTCTGCACCTTGCCGATGGCGTTCTTCTCGTTTTCCCACCGCGCCTGCATCGCCGAGAATTCGTCCCGCATCTCGGCCAGCTCCTTGCGGATGTCGGCCAGATGCTCCTGGCTCAGGCGGTCGGTCTCCTTTTTCAGGGCGGCCTCCTCGATCTCGTGCTGCATGATCTTGCGGCGCAGATCGTCCAGCTCGGCCGGCATCGAGTCCATCTCGGTGCGGATCATGGCGCACGCCTCGTCCACCAGGTCGATGGCCTTGTCGGGCAGGAACCGGTCGGAGATATAGCGGTTGGACAGAACGGCCGCCGCGATCAGGGCGCTGTCCTGGATCTTCACGCCGTGGAACACCTCATACCGCTCTTTCAGGCCGCGCAGGATGGAGACGGTGTCCTCCACCGTGGGTTCGTCCACCTGCACCGGCTGGAACCGGCGCTCCAGCGCGGCGTCCTTTTCGATATACTGGCGGTACTCGTCCAGCGTGGTGGCGCCGATGCAGTGCAGCTCACCGCGGGCCAGCATCGGCTTGAGCAGGTTGCCGGCGTCCATCGCGCCGTCGGTCTTGCCGGCGCCCACGATGGTGTGCAGCTCGTCGATGAAGAGGATGATCTCCCCTTCGCTCTTCTTCACTTCCTGCAGCACGCTCTTCAGCCGCTCCTCGAACTCGCCGCGGTACTTCGCGCCGGCCACCAGCGCGCCCATGTCCAGGCTGAACACCTTGCGGTTTTTCAGGTTTTCGGGCACGTCGCCCTTCATGATCCGTTGGGCCAGGCCCTCCACCACGGCGGTCTTGCCCACGCCCGGCTCACCGATCAGCACGGGGTTGTTTTTGGTCTTGCGGCTCAGGATGCGGATGACGTTTCGGATCTCGACGTCGCGGCCGATCACCGGGTCCATCTTCTGCTCCCGGGCCTTCTGCACCAGCTCGGTGCCGTATTTGTTCAGCACGTCGTAGGTGGCCTCGGGGTTGTCGCTGGTCACCTGCTGGTTGCCGCGCACGCCGGACAGGGCCTTCAGAAAATCGCCCTTGTTCAGCCCAAAGCTGCGGAAGATCTCGGCGCAGGCGCTGTTCCCCTTTTCCAGCAGGCCCAAAAACAGATGCTCCACCGACACATATTCGTCCTTCATGGCGGCGGCTTCCTGCTCGGCCTGGGTCAGCGCCGCGTCCAGCGCGCCGGTGATATACACTTTATCGGGGTCTCGCCCGCTGCCGCTGACGCGGGGCAGCTGGCCCACCTTGGTGCGGGCGGCGTCGGCCATCGCGGCGGCGTCCACCCCCATTTTCTTCAGCAGCTGCCCGATCAGGCCGTCCTCCTGGCCTGCCAGCGCGGCCAGCAGGTGCTCGCAGTCCAGCTGCTGGTTCTGGTATTCGATGGCAAGGCTCTGCGCACTTTGCAGCGCCTCGCGGGATTTTTGCGTGAGTTTTTGCATGTTCATATGCGCGCTCTCCTCTCCTTGTTATCCATTTCGTATTATTTCGTGATGATTCTACAGTTTCGCGATATCGGTCGTGAGCCCTTCGCGGTAGGTGTGCTCCACGATGCCCAGCGCCGCGCCGGTGTCCTCCCAGAACTGGAAGAACAGGTTCAGGCAGCGGTCGAACAGCTCCACATACCCGGCCAGCAGCCGGCCCAGGCGGTCGGCATCGCAGCCGGGCGGCGCGCTCCGCAGCACCCGGGCAAACCGCCCGTCCTGCAGCTGGTAGCGCAGGGTCTCCGGATGGGGAAGATCCCGCTGCTCCAGCGCGCCCCACAGCCGGTAGAAGCTGTCCAGCCCGTCCAGCAGCGCGGCGTTCCGGGTGCGCAGGCTCACCCGCAGCACGCCCAGGCATCCCGCCACCGTGCCCAGCTCGATCTGGTAGCGGACGGTGGGGTTATATTTATAGCGCAGTGCACTGCGCAGCTGCATCTGTGCATCCGATGCGGAGAGCAGCTGCAGGGCGGTCTGCTGCTGAATGGCCGCCAGGATCTGCCGCATCTGCTGCTGCGGCGTGTCCAGGCCCAGCTGGTGCGCCAGCAGGCGGTTGATCGCCGCCGACCGGCTGCATCCCTGCCGCCCGGCCCACTGGTCCAGTGCGGCGGCCACCGCGTCGTCCAGCACGATGCTGTATACGCTCTTTGCCATCTGCATCCCTCCGTTTCTGCAAACATTGTAACTCTGGTTATATAATTTGTCAAGCGAGTTATATAATAAAATTTGCAAAGTTTTTGTGAACAGCTCCGCTGTTTCCCCTTGTACCGCCGCTTTTCCGATGTTATAATAATACCAATATAGTATACAAAGGAGGCCGCCGTCCATGAGCCCCATGTACGACTGCATCGAGGAGCTGTGCCGCCGGCAGGGCACCAACATCACCGCCATGTGCCGGGCGCTGGGCATCCCGCGCAGCATCCTGTCCGAACTGCGCGCCGGACGCACCCGCACCCTTTCGCTGAAAAACGCCGAGAAGATCGCCGCGTTTTTCGACGTGCCGGTGGAGACGCTGCTGGGCGAAGCGCGCGGGGCGGCCGACGACTTTTTCTCCACTCTTTCTGCGCAGGCGCGGGGATTGAACGAGGACAACCGCCGCCGTCTGCTGGACTATATCCACATCCTGCTGCTGGCGCAGCAGAGCTTGCCAAAAGGAGAGGATATTCCATGAAACGTGCGTGTTGTGTCCTGTGTGCCGCGGTGTGCGCCGTGCTGGCCGGATGCGGGCCGGCTTCCCCGCAGACTTCGCCGCCGCCCGCGGCCCCGTCCGCGGTTTCCCGTGCGCCGGTCCCCACCCCGTCGCCCACGCCTTCGCCCACCCCCGCGCCGGAGCGCTGGGGGATCGTGCTGAAGAGCGAGCTGGCCGGGCTGGAGATGCAGGTGCCCGCCGAGTGGGAGGTGGCCGGACGGGAGGAGCTGCTGTCGATGGCCGGGCTGGACGCCTCGGCCGGCGAGGAGGAGCTGGCCGGGGTGCCGATGCGGTATGAGATCCTGGCGCACGACACCCAGGCGGGGGGCGAGGTGATGGTGGCGATCATAAACCTGGAGGTGACCGGCAGCACGGCCGCCACCCCGCAGCAGGCGGCCGAGAGCTGGCAGAGCTGGCTGGAAGCGGAATCGCCCGACTACACCTTCTCCCCCATCGTGGAGGTGACGCTGGCCGGGCACGACGCCGCCCTGCTGCCCACCCGGGTGGGACAGGCCATCCAGATGGACAACTACCTGTGGCTGCAAGACGGCGCGGCGGTCTGCGTGACGATGAGCTACCCCGACGCGCAGGCCTCGGTGGTGGCGCGGGTGCTGAACAGCATCCGGGAACTGGAATGAGGTGATGTTCGTGCGCTGCGGCGCTTCCTTTACCTATTATGTGCAGAATGGCGGCGCGATCCTGCTGCGCTGCCGCGGCGAGGACCCCTGTGCCCGTCTGCCCGACCGGCTGGGCGGTGTGCCGCTGGTGGGGATCGCCGGGTATGCCTTTTCGGAAAAGCCGCCGGTCCCCCCGGCCGGCGTGCAGCTGCTGCAGGAGGGAGACGCTGGCGGCGCCCCCGAACTGGCGGGCAACTTCGTGCAGCGGCTCTCGCTGCCGGACGGCGTGCGGTGTATCGGGCCGTCCGCCTTCTACAACTGCCGCCATCTGGAGGCGCTGGAGCTGCCGGGCAGCCTTGCGCGGATCGACGGCGACGCCTTCATGAACTGCCGCGCGCTGGACACCCTGGTCCTCCGGGCAGACCCGGCCGGGCCCGGCCCGCTGCGGCAGGCGGGGATGCTGCTCTCCCGCACCTTCCGCGCCGATTTCGTGCAGGGCGGGCGGGTGACGGCGCGGCTGCTGTTCCCGGAATACTACGAGGAGCTGGAGGAAAACGCGCCGGCCCACCTGTTCAGCCGCGAGGTGGTGGGGGTGGGATACCGGCTGCGCCAGTGCTTTGCGGGGGAGACGCTGCGCTTTGCCGAATACGACCGCATCGCCTGCGCCGCCGCCGACGAACCGCCCGCCCGGATGGCGCAGCTGGCGCTGGAACGTCTGCGCTTCCCGTATGAACTGAGCGAAACCGCTGCCCAAAACTACCGCGCCTGGCTGGCGGCGCACGCCGCCGACGCGCTGTGCTATGCGGCGGGGCTGGACAGCGAGGAGCTGCTGGCCTTTGCACTGGAGCTGGGGTTCGCCGGCCGCGCGGCCATCTCCGAGGCCGCCGCCCTGGCGCGCACCCTGCAAAAGCCCCGCGCGGCCGCTCTGCTGCTGCAGGCGTCCCGCCCGGCGGCCGCTTCGCCCTGCTACGATTTCTGACCAAAGGAGCCGCCCATGAAAGACCCCCAAGCCGAATGGGAAAACAACCTCAGCCGCGAGATCTGGCAGGAGATCCGCACCCGGCTGTATCTGTCGGCGCGGTATCTCGACGCCGCGCTGGCCGCCCTGCCGCCCGTCCCCGACCGGCGCTTCACCGGCGTGGCCACCGACGGCGCGCGCCTCGTCTATCCCCCCGAACACGCCCTGCGCCTGTTCGAGCAGAACCCGAACCTCCTGTGCCGGGAATACCTGCATCTGGCGCTGCACTGCATTTTCCGGCACCTGTTCCAGACCGAAGGGCAGGACCCCCGCCTGTGGGGGCTGTGCTGCGACATCGCGGTGGAGGCGGTGATCGACAGCCTTCCCTGCCCGCACACCCGCCGCGCGCTCACCTACACCCGTGCCGAGACCTACCGCCGTCTGCGGGAGAAGTGCGGCACGCTGGCCGCCGGACCCATCTGCCGATACTACGCCCAGAACGGGCTGTCCGAACAGGAATACGCCCGGCTGGAAGCCGAGTTCCGCACCGACGACCACAGCCTGTGGCCGTGGGACGCGCCGCACAGCGCCGCCGTGCAGCAGCTGGCCCAGCAGTGGAAAAAGCGGGCGGGCAGTATGCAGGCGGACCTGTCCAGCTTTTCGCGCGGGCAGGCGGGCGAAGGGGATGAGCTTTCGGCCCAGCTGGCCGACGCCGCGATGCCCCGCCGCAGCTACCGGGAATTTCTGCGCCGGTTCTGCATCCTGCGCGAGGAGCTGCACCCCGACCCCGACAGCTTCGACCCCGGCTACTACGCTTACGGCCTGTCGCTGTACGGCAACCTGCCGCTGATCGAGCCGCAGGAGAGCCGGGAGGCCTTCAAGGTGCAGGAGCTGGCCATCGTGATCGACACCTCGATGTCCTGCTCGGGCGAGCTGGTGCGCCGCTTTTTGCAGGAGACCTTCTCCATCCTCCGGGAGACCGAGAGCTTTTTCCACAAGGTGCATCTGCGCATCCTGCAGTGCGACAACGAGATCCGGGCCGACGCCGCCGTCACCTGCGAGGAGGAGATGGAGAGCTATCTGGACAACCTGCAATTGAAGGGCGGCGGCGGCACCGACTTCCGCCCCGCCTTCACCTACCTCGACTACCTCTGCCGCCGCCACGCCTTCCACAAGCTGGCGGGCGTGCTGTATTTCACCGACGGCATGGGGCGCTATCCCAAACAGCGCCCGCCCTGGCCCACCGCCTTTCTGTTCCTGGAAGGCCAATACGACGACTCCGCCCTGCCCGCCTGGGCGATGAAACAGGTGCTGTACCCCGACCAGTGGCGGGCAGCCCCCCTGCAAGAAAGGAAATTTGACCAAGTATGAACATCCAACGTGCCAAACAGGAGATCGCCCGCACCCTGCGGGCCTATCTGGAAAAGGACGAGCTGGGACGCTACCGCATCCCGCCGCTGCGCCAGCGCCCGCTGCTGCTGATGGGGCCTCCGGGCGTGGGCAAGACCCAGATCATGGAGCAGGTGGCGCGGGAGTGCGGCGTGGGGCTGGTGGCCTACACCATCACCCACCACACCCGCCAGAGCGCGGTGGGCCTGCCGATGATCGCCGCCCGGACGTGGGACGGCGTCGAGCGCACCGTCACCGAGTACACGATGAGCGAGATCATCGCTTCGGTCTACCAGTGCATGGAGGACACCGGGCTGCGGGAGGGCATCCTGTTCATCGACGAGATCAACTGTGTGTCGGAGACGCTGGCGCCCACCATGCTGCAGTTTTTGCAGGGAAAGACCTTCGGCAACCAGCCGGTGCCGGAGGGGTGGGTGATCGCCGCCGCCGGCAACCCGCCCGAATACAACAAGTCGGTGCGGGAATTCGACGTCGTCACGCTGGACCGCGTGCGCCGGCTGGACATCCAGCCCGACCTCGCGGTGTGGAAGGCCTACGCGCGGGAAAACGGGGTGCACAGCGCCATTTTGTCCTATCTGGAGCTGCGGCCGGAGCATTTCTACAAGGTGACCCAGGACGTGGACGGGCTGCAGTTCGTCACCGCCCGCGGCTGGGAGGACCTGTCGCAGATGCTGCTGGCCTGTGAGCGGCTGGGCGAAGCGGCCGACGAGGAGCTGGTGGCGCAGTATCTCCAGCACCCGCAGATCGCCGCCGACTTCGCCGCCTACCTCGACCTCTACCGCAAATACGGCGACGACTACGGCGTGGAGGAGATCCTGGCCGGGCGCCCCTCTCCCGAAGCGTGGCAGCGGGCGCAGGCCGCCGGTTTTGACGAGCGGCTGAGCCTGGTGGGGCTGCTGCTGTCGGGGCTGTCGGTGCGGTTTGCCGCCGCGATGCGCGCCGACGAGACCGCCGCCGACTGCTTTGCCGTCGTGACCGACTGGCGGCAGGGGGAGGGCGATCCCATCGCCCGCTTTGTGTCGCTGGTGCAGGCGCGCGCCGACGAGCTGGCCGCCCGGCGCAAAGCGCGCCTTTTGTCCCGCGCCGACGAAGCCCGTGCCGCCCGCACCGGCAAGGCGCTGGCCGAACTGGAAGCGGCCGCGCAGTCTGCGCCGGACACCGAGGCAGACGTGCTGGCCGCGCTGCGCGCCGCTTTCGCCCCGGTGCGCGAGACCCGGCAGCAGGCCGCCGACGCCGCGCTGCAGTCGCTGGAAGCCGCCTTCGACTTTCTGGAACAGGCGTTCGGCAGCGGGCAGGAGATGCTGGTGTTCGTCACCGAACTGGGCCTTGCCGGGGACAGCGCCGCCTTTTTGCAGCAGAACGACTGCGCGCGGTACTACAAGTATTCCGAGGAGCTGCTGCTGAGCGGCCGCACCGCCCGCATCCTGCGCGAGATCGCCGCCGACCGCCAGCGCAGCTGAAAAACCAAAATCTTCTTGACAATCCCCCCGTTTCCCTATAGTATTAAATATGGAAAAAAGGGAGTAGCTCACGCTGTGCGTGAAGTGCCGCCGTCATCCCGGCCGCTGTGCGGCCCGGCGCATTTCGGAAGAAGCAAGACTTTTGCCGCTGGCTTTGCTGTGCGGCGAAAGTCTTTTTTTCATACGGCAGGGCATATCCTTTGGAAAGAGAGGAAGTTGTATATGCAGATCTTATGGAACGCATTTCTCACCCTGCTGGGCTTTTTGCTGCTGGTGAAGGGCGCCGACGTCTTTGTGGACTCCGCCTCCGGCGTGGCAAAGAAGCTGGGCGTGTCGCCGCTGGTGATCGGCCTGACCATCGTGGCCTTCGGCACCTCCCTGCCCGAGCTGGCCGTCAGCGTCACCGCCGCCCTCAGCGGCTCGAACGAGATCGCGGTGGGCAACGTCACCGGCTCGAACATCTTCAACCTGCTGGTGGTGGCGGGCGTCAGCGCCATCATCGCCCCGCTGACCATCGACCGCTTCCTCATCAAGCGCGACTGGCCCGCCTCCATCCTGGCCGCCGCGCTGCTGGGCGTGTTCCTGCTGTTCGGCAACGACATTTCCCGCCTGGAAGCCGTTATCCTGCTGGTGATCTTCGCCATCATGCTGTTTTTGCAGCTTCGCAATGCCAAGAGCGCCGAGGAGGCCCGCCAGACCGACGACCGCAAGCCCATCCTGCTGGCCGTCCTGCTGGTGCTGGGCATCGCCGGCATCATCCTGGGCGGTGAGTTCGCGGTGGAGGGCGCTTCCGGCCTGGCCCGCGCCATCGGCTGGAGCGAGAGCCTGATCGGTCTCACCATCGTGGCGATCGGCACCTCCCTGCCCGAGCTGGTCACCTCCATCGTGGCCGCCCGCCGCGGCGAGAACGAGATCGCCATGGGCAACGTCATCGGCTCCAACCTGTTCAACATCCTGTGTATCCTGGGCATTTCCGCCTTCCTGTCCCCCATCACGGTGGCTCCCACCGCCGTTATCGACGCGGCTTTCCTGGTGGTGGTGTCGGTGGTGTTCTGGCTGGTGGCGCGCTTTGCCAAGATCGGCAAGGCGGCCGGCACCGCCATGGTGCTCACCTATGTGGGCTACATGGTGTACATCATCAACCGCTGATCTCTGTTTTGGTCCCACCCAGCCGGCGCCCTGTGCGCCGGTTTTTTCTTTGCTCTGCGCCTTGCACATCCGGGGCTTTTTCCTGTATACTAATAAAATATGGCTTTATTTGCCCCACAGAGGAGGGAGAGAGGATGGAACATCTCACACATATTTTCCTGCACGCGATCGAGGACACGCTGCCCATGATCCCGTTTCTGTTTGCCGCCTATCTGCTGATCGAGTGGATCGAGCACAGCCACGGCGAACGCATCGAGGCCGCTTTGCAGGGCGGCGGACGCTGGGGATTCGTGCCGGGCGCGGTGCTGGGCTGCCTGCCCCAGTGCGGGTTCTCCGCGATGGCTGCCAACCTGTATTCCAGCAAGGTCATCACGCTGGGCACCCTGATCGCCGTGTTCCTGGTGACCAGCGACGAGGCGGTCCCGCTGATGCTGGCCGAACCGGACAGCTGGCCCCAGCTGGCGGCGCTGCTGGGCGCCAAGATCGTGATCGGCCTGCTGGCCGGCTTCTTTCTCGACGTGGTGTGCAAACCGATGCTGCCCAAAAGCGTGGTGGGCGGCTACACCGGCAGCGCCCGCGACTGCGACTGCCACGAGCACGACGAGGCCGACAGCATCCTGGTGGCCGCCCTCAAGCACACGCTGCACATCGTGCTGTTCGTGTTCGTGTTCAACCTGGCGATGGGCGCGCTGGTGGAGTGGATCGGCGAGGAAACGCTGGCCGCTTTCCTCACCGGCGTGGGCTGGCTGCAGCCGTTTGCCGCCGGCCTGATCGGCCTTGTGCCCAACTGCGCCGCCAGCGTGCTGCTCACCCAGCTGTATCTGGCGGGCAGCATCCGCTTTTCGGCGGTGCTGGCCGGCCTGTGCACCGGCGCGGGCGTGGGGCTGGCCGTGCTGCTGCGCTCCAACAAGAGCTGGAAACAGAACCTGTTCATCATCGGCCTGCTGTACGCCATCGGCGTGGGGTGCGGACTGGTGCTGGGGCTGTTCGGGATCTGACCCGCAAACCGGCGGGAAGGCGTTCACGCGCTTTCCCGGCCGGTTTTTTTCGCGCTCCATCCCCCGCCGAAACGGCGGCCCCGTTGCAGGGAAAACCGTTTTTCATCCGCTGCGCGGCCGCACGCCCTGCACCGCCGGAAGGATGTTGGGATTTTACCAAAAACTATAAAAATCCACCATTGCGCACAGCGGGCGGCAGTGCTATGATAGAGGCACAAACGGCCGCTGCCGATGCGGGGCCGAGTCTTTTCAAGCCATAAGGAGATACACAGCATGCAGCCCACCCTCTCTTTTTCCACGCTGGAGATCCAGCTGGGCGATTTCGGCCGCAAAAGCCCCCTGCCCGACCTGCTGGGATACTTCAACCTGCAAAACCGCACCAGCTTCCGTCTGGGCGAAACCGAGGAGGTCTACGAAGGCTTCGGCCAGACCCCTCTCTCCTTCCCCTACCGCCAGCGCACCGGCTACACCCGCGCCCTCACGCCCGGCTCCGTGCGCTGCGCCGTACTGGAGAACGACCATCTGCGCGCGGTGTTCCTGCCCGACTTCGGCGGACGTCTGTGGCGTCTCACCGACAAGGACGCCGGGCGCGAGCTGCTCTACACCAACGACGTGCTGCGCCCGTCCAACCTGGCCATCTGCAACGCCTGGTTTTCGGGCGGCGTGGAGTGGAACATCAGCATGGTCGGCCACAGCCCCTTCACCACCGAGCCGCTCTTTGTGGCCCGCACCCGCACCGACACCGGCGCCCCGGTGCTGCGCATGTATGAATACGAGCGCAAGCGCGGCGTGTGCTGGCAGATGGACTTCTGGCTGGAGGAGGAGAGCCGCTTCCTGTGCTGCCGGATGCGGATCGAGAACAGCACCCCCCGCACCCTCCCCATGTACTGGTGGAGCAACATCGCGGTGCCCGAATACGAGGGCGGGCGGCTGGCGGTGCCCGCCGATTCCGCCTACACCTACATGGAAACCGCCGTGGTGAAAACGCCTGTCCCGCTGGAAAACGGCCGGGACATCTCCCGCTACAACTGCATCCCCTATCCGGTGGACTACTTCTTCGACCTGAAAGACCAGCCCCGCTATGTGGCCAGCCTGGACGCCGGCGGATACGGCCTGCTGCAGTTTTCCTCCCGGCGGCTGCAGGGCCGCAAGCTGTTTTCCTGGGGACATTCCACCGGTTCCGACCGCTGGCAGGAATTCCTCACCGAAACCGCCGGCCCCTACATCGAGATCCAGGCCGGTCTGGGAAAGACCCAGTTCGGCTGCATCCCGATGGCGCCCCACACCGCGTGGGAATGGATCGAGTACTACGGCCCGGTCCAGGCCGACCCGGCGATCCTGAAGCTGGACTACGAGCCGTTCCGCGCGCTGTTCGGGCAGCTGGTCCGCCCGCTGATCCACGGGGCCGATCCCGAAGCACAGCTGGCCGACACCCACGCGATGGCCACCGCTCCCGCCGAGCTGGTATCCACAGCCAGCGGGCAGGGTGCGCTGCAGCGGGTGCTGCGGGCGAGCGAAGAGGGACGCCCGCTGGCGGAGCAGCTGGATTTCGGCAGCTGCGGCGAAATGCAGCGCTGGGCCGACTTCGTGCACACCGGCCATCTGGAAGCGCCCACCCCCGACGCCCGGCCCGGGCCTTTCGTTTGCGCGGCCGACTTCCACGCCCGCCTGCTGGCAGCCAGCCGCCGCGAGCAGGACGCCAACTGGTATGTGTGGTATCACCTGGGCCTTTCCTGGGCGGAAAAAGAGGACTGGGAACGCGCCGAGACCGCGCTGGAGCGCTCGATGGAGCTGCAGCCCACCGCTTGGGCGCTGCACGCGCTGGCCTGTGTGCGCCTACGGGACGGCCGCCCGGCGGAATGCGCGGCCACCATCCGCCGGGGGATGGCGATGCGCCCGGACGACCGCCTGTACGCCACCGAAGGTTTGCGCACGCTGGTGCTGTGCGAAAACTGGGAGGGCGTCTGCGCCGAATACGAGGCGCTGGACGAGACCGGACGCGCCGACGCCCGCAACACGCTGCACTATATCAACGCGCTCACCCAGCTTGGCAGGTATGAACCCGCCTTTGCCCTGCTGATGCAGCAAGGCGGCCTTGTCCCCGCCGACATCCGCGAGGGAGAGCGCTCGGTGGTGGACCTGTACGAACAGCTTGCGGCGGCGCTGGGCATATCCGACCCCATCCCGCACACGCTGGATTTCCGCATGCAGAACCTCCCGGAGGAAGCCTGACAAGAAAAGGGGCTGTTGCAAAACAGGCCCAATGAAAAAATGAGATAGACTTCCCCGAAAGGGGTTGCCTATCTCATTTTTTGTTGTAATCTGAAATTGCAATGTACCAGATA
>NZ_NFJT01000050.1 GCF_002160015.1 Anaerofilum sp. An201
GAGCGATTGGCTCTTGGACGCGCTGCACGATGGGGGCCAGGAATAAGGCCCAGAAAGGCCCCTGTTACGCTTTAGAAGCCGTTTTCAGCTCTCCGAGGGTAAATATACTGGCCATCTCTCTACCGCGCCCGGAAAGCCGCATAAATCAAGGCTTTTTTGCCCCCTAAATGCGTACATACCAGGGCAGAAGTTTAAGAGCCAGGGCGTGGGTAAACAGGTAGGAAGGTGTATTGACATTGTGAATAAAAAATGATACAATGTATATAATAAGAATGAAAGGAGTTGCTATCTATGGCGAATACAAATATTAACATTCGTATGGACGCAGATTTGAAGCGGCAGTTTGAGGCATTTTGTGCTGATATGGGAATGACGATGACAACGGCGTTCAATGTTTTTGCGCGTAAGGCGGTGAGAGAGTATAGAATACCCTTTGAAATCAGCGGCGATGTGCCGAACGCGGAAACCGTCGAAGCAATCCAGGAAGTAAAGAGAATGAAGGCCGATCCGAGCCTCGGCAAGACCTATTCCAATGTCGATCAGATGATGGAGGAGCTGCTTGCCGATGTATAACATAAGACCAACTACAAAATTTCAGAAGGATTTGAAGCGCGTGAAAAAGCGCGGCTTTGATATTTCTTTGCTGACGGATATTATTAAAAAGCTGGCTGCGGGGGAGCCGTTGCCGGAGAAGAACAGGGATCACCAGCTTTCCGGGGACTATGCGGGGTGTCGTGAGTGCCACATTACGCCGGATTGGTTGTTGATCTACGAAGTGGACGGGGACGAGCTGATTTTGTATCTCACCCGGACGGGATCGCATAGCGATTTATTTTAGGGGAAGGAGGAAAGGTCTATGAGCTGGGATAAAGAGAGGATCGCGCAGATACAACTTCCCGATCCGGCAGACGATGATCCGCACCCTCGGCTGCTCCTGGAAGGGCGCGGCATACACGCAGGAGAGGGATTTACAGCTTTGTTTCCAGATGGCTGGCACGAGATTACCCTTGAAGTAGCCTGGGAGCCGACAGGCCCCGCTTGCTGGTACATATCTACGCCTGGGTTTAAGGGTGTGTGTCCTGTGGGCCTGTTCGTGAAGGTATGAAAACGATCCGGCAGATAGCCGACGAGATAGGGGTATCAAAGCAAGCTGTTTTCAAAAAAATTAAGCGTGAACCGCTGTCAACCAGTTTACAGGGGTTGACGGCAACGGTTGACGGTAAGTTGATGGTAGAGGTTGACGGTGAAAAGCTGATAAAACAGGCGTTTTCTGAAATTGCACCGTCAACCACCGACAACCAGTTGACGGGTACGGTTGACGGTTTGGTTGATGGCGCGTCAACCAAAAATGCAGAAAAAACGACAGGGGTTGATGGTGTGATTTCTGTTTTACAGGCCACCATCGACACGCTGCAAGGGCAGCTTGAAATGAAAGACAGGCAGATCGAGCAGCAGGCCCAGACCATTACCCGGCTCACTGACGCGCTGGCCGCCGCCCAGCAGACAGCGGCAGCAGCCCAGGCTCTCCACGCGGGGACAATTCAGCAGCAGCTTCTTACCGATGAAACCGGATCGGATCAGGAGCCGGAGAAAAAGGGATGGTTTCGTAAATTTTTTCGAGGTTAAGGCAATGCGGTAGATAAAACCCCTAATGTTAATATGCATTGCTTGAGGCAACAGACATATTTGTGTAAACTACTAAATAGAAAGGAGAGCATAAATATGTTTAGCGAAAATCTAAAAGCAATGCGGAAGGCAAAAGGTTATACCCAGGAAGAACTTGCAATAAAGCTGAATGTTACCAGACAGACAATTAGCAAATGGGAAAAAGGGTTATCCGTTCCAGATGTGGATTTTCTTTTTAAGATAGCAGATGTATTGGAAACAAATGTGGGTACTCTTCTTGGGGGTGCAATAATGGACGAAGTTAATAAGGACACGGTTGCAGAGCAACTTGCAAAGATCAGTGAGCAGTTAGCGATAAAGAATAGGCGTAGTAAAAGGATTTGGAAAATTGTCGGGATTGTTTTATTGACAATTTTGGCCCTCAATCTTCTTTTGGCGATATTTGGTATGTCGGCATATACAAGCTTTTCAACTGATGGCAAGACTACGGTTATAGAAATGAATGAAGATAGCGTGTCTTATGAAGAGTAGTGGTCGGCTTCTTTAGCCCCCGGCAGGGCGCAAAAGCACTTTCATACTGCCAGCCTCGAAGGGGCGGCGGTGTGAAAGTGCTTTTGCGTTACTTTCTCACAAGAAAGTAACAAAGAGGTTGTGGCCTGCGGCCAGTTATGGTAAAATAGGAGCAGTAGGATATAGGCTTTTTGCAGGAAAGGGACGGGTGATTTTATAGGCACAACCATTTCGGGAATGACGGGCCGGGGAAGTATCCGGCACAACAACAGGAGCTTTTCAGCGGCGAATGTAGACCGAAGCAGGTCGGGGCAGAATGTCACCTTTTTCAACGAGGATTTGAAGAAGGTGTACCACGAACTTTTCGATGAAGCCCTGGCCGCCTACAATGCCAAAAAGAAAAAGACCAGGGACAAGATACCAGATTACTATGAGCATATCCGGCAGAGCAAACAGGAGAAGCTATTTCACGAGGCTATCTTCCAGATCGGCAACTTGACAGACTGCGGGTGCGGCTCCCCTGGAGGGGAACGGGCGGCGGCAGCTCTCAAAGAATTTGCAGAGTCCTTCCAGGAGCGCAACCCTCATCTGCGGGTGTTCAATATGGTGCTGCACATGGACGAGGCCACGCCCCACCTCCATGTGGACTTCGTGCCGGTGGCAACGGAGCAGAGCCGGGGCCTTTCGACGCGGGTATCAATGAAACAAGCGTTAAAGCAGCAAGGATTTGAAGGGCTGGGCAGGAAGCAGACGGAATGGAAAGCCTGGATGGAACGGGAGAAAGAAGCCCTAACGGAAATCGCCCAGGCGCACGAGTTTGAGATTATCAGCTTGGGCGGTGGCCGGCCTCATATGGAGCTGCCAGAGTACAGAGCAGCGGCCCAGCGGCTTGAAGCTATCCAGGAACAGGTGACAGCGGCAGAGCAGGAGATCGCGGCCCTGGAAAAGCAGAGAAAGGCCCTGCAAGGGAATGTGAAGCTGCTGAAAGCGGTTGAGAAGGTCAAGCCAGATCTGGACGCAATACAGCCGGAAAAGACGCTGACAGGGGCCGTCAAGGGCGTGACGGTGGAGCAGGTGAAGGAGCTGAAGGCGGCGGTGATCCGGGGCGCGGCGGCAGAGCAGAAGGTGCGGGAGCTGAAGGTAGAAAACCAACAGCTTCAGCAGAAAATCCCCTCGACGAAAGAAAAGCTGAAGGAGGCCCAGGAGCGGCAGCGGCTTGAAAATGAAAACCGGCAGCTCAAAGTGCAGGTCGAATATCTGGAAAAAGATTTGAGCTGGGAGCGCGGAATTTCGGCGCGGCTCCGGGAAGGGATCGGGGCCGCGCTGGACTTCCTGGATCGGCACTTGCCGGAGCAGTTCCGGCCCCTGGTCGAAAAGGCGCGTGAGCTGCTACCTGTGCCAGAGGTGCAGCAGCCGGAAAGAGAGCAGGAATGGGGCCACACCTGGGGCGGTATGGAGCTGTAAAAGAAGCCTGTCCGGGGGCCTTGCAAGAGCCGCCCGGACAGGCTATAATAACAGTAAAAATAGGGAATTAACTTCATTGATAATATATGCCACCCTATGGGTATGGGGGGATAGCATGGAGTTGGTTTGTCGTAAAATAGGGAATTAACTTCATTGATAATATATGCCCCCCTATGGCCTAAAGGCCAGGGGAAAAATAATAAAATATTTTCTCTCGGACAGGGAGAAAGTCGGAGGGGGTTATGGGGGTGAGCGGCGGGGTGTGGGAATGTGGTAAACCTGAAAGGTTTTCCATCATTTCCATGCCCCAGAGCGAGGGGGAAAAGGGGGAGGTGACTTTCTCTTTAAGGCCCCGGAGGGGCCGCTCTTTGGCTCCCCCTTTTCCCCCTATGGGTTTGCAGAATGTACGAAAAGAGGTGTAAGGAATGGCGGATCAGCAAGAAGCCTTGGAACGGCTGCGGGAACTTTACAGGGAAAAGAATGAGCATTTAGAGAAGTTTTTGGAGCCGGTGGAGCCGTATGCGTTTTATCGTGAGATCTTCCCGGAAGGATCTTTCGAGAGGAAGGGCCATTTTGAGGACAGGAAGGGAAACGGAATTGCGGTGACGGTGCCGAAAGGTGAGGTTGACAAGGCAACGGGGATTGCCTTGCAGATCGAGGGGGACGGTAAAGCGAAACGCTGTACCATCACTGACGAGCTGGACGAGCTGCGGGAGTTGCAAGACACCGATTTCACGATTATGTCCCCGATCTCCTATTTTGGGCGGCGGCGGTGCGGCAAGAACGCTCGGTATCTTTATGCCCTGGTCTTTGACCTGGACGGAGTGGGTATGCCCCAGCTCCGGGATACGCTGCATCAGATGAACAAGGATATTCTGCCCCCGGCAACCTTTGTTGTAAACAGCGGGACGGGGCTTCACCTGTATTATGTGCTGAAAGAGCCGGTGCCTATGTACCCGCACAACCAAAAATGCTTGAAAGAGCTGAAATATTCCCTTACTCGGCAGATTTGGAATAAGTTTACCTCCACCATCAAGGAGCCGCAAATGCAGGGGATTTTGCAGGGCTTTCGGGTGGTCGGCTCCGGCTCGAAGCTGGGGCGTGAGTACCCTGTGAGGGCGTTCCGGCTCGGCGGGCCGGTGGAGTTGGCGCGGCTGCTTGATTATATCCCGGACAGCAACGGGGAGCAGCAGCGGCTTGAGGGGCTTATGAGAAAGAGCCGCCTGTCGCTGGCCGAGGCGAAAGAGAAGTACCCGGATTGGTATGAGCGGCGGATTGTCAAAAAGGAGCGGCGTGGCCGCTGGACGGTCAAGCGTGACCTTTACGACTGGTGGCTGCACCGGATCGCCGATGAAATCCGGGTGGGCCATCGTTTCTATGGCATTATGACGCTGGCGATTTATGCGAAAAAATGCGGGATAGACGAGGACGAGCTACGCCGTGACGCTTTTGCGCTGCTCCGGCCCTACGACGATATGAGCGTGGAGGATATAAACCGCTTTACAAAAGATGATGTGGTGTGCGCTCTGGAAATGTTCAATGAGGACTATGTGACATTCCCCAGGGACGATATAGCGAAGCTCTCCGGCCTGACTATGCCTGTCAATAAGCGGAACTGGCGCAAACAGTCAGAACATATCAAGCTGATGAACTTAATTAGGGACGAGATCAACGGTAATAAGAATTGGCGCAATAAGGACGGAAGGCCCAAAGGCAGCGGAACGGCCCAGGCGCGGGTTTATGAATGGCGGCAGCAGCACCCGGAGGGGCGCAAGGCCGACTGTCATCGGGAAACTGGCCTTGATCCGAAAACCATCCGCAAGTGGTGGGATTGCCCACCGCCAGCGGTGCGCTTTGAAAATGGGCATATAACGGTGCGGGTGTCCCCTTCCCAGGAGTTGAGCGATTGGCTCTTGGACGCGCTGCACGATGGGGGCCAGGAATAAGGCCCAGAAAGGCCCCTGTTACGCTTTAGAAGCCGTTTTCAGCTCTCCGAGGGTAAATATACT
>NZ_NFJT01000051.1 GCF_002160015.1 Anaerofilum sp. An201
CTGGTGGCGCCTGCCACACAGATGGAGACGCCGTAGCGCAGGCAGGCGGACAGGAAATCCAGCATTTCCTCCGTGGCGGTGCCGCTGCCCACAAAGTCCTCCTTGGTCAAATTCTTGGGATTGACGATTCGGATGGAAGCCGCGACACCCGCATCCTCGTCCAGTACCGGGGTCTTGATGACCGAAACGCGGATGTTTTTGGCCAGGCGTGAGGTGATGATGGGGCTGGCATTGTCCAGCACCTTGCCGGAGTTCTGCAGCATACGGCGGATGACATTGGCCGCATGGTCCGGCGAATCAAAGTGTTCCTCCAGCTTGACGGTGCGGCCATCGGAATACTGGATCTCAATGTCGCGCCAGGAATTGATGTCGATCTCCTCAATACCGTCGGAAAAGATGTACTTGGTCAGAAAGCCATACTCAGCCATTTCCGTGTACAGGGCGTCCACCAGCTCACTCTGGGCCATGCCCTCCACGGCCATGCGGTTATCCTGCAAATAGCGGGCGATACGGCGCTTCATCTGCTCCTTGGCCTCGTCGCCGCTCTCCGTGATCAGGGTGGCATAGGTACCGGAGAGGTAGGACTGTACCTGAGTGAGAACCTCCGCGAAGGGCATCCCCTCGGTCTGGGGAGCGAAGAAAACATCGCTCGCTTTGGGGGCGACCTTGGTTTCTGCAAAAATAGTCCTTCCGGTATTTTCCTCGAAGAAGATGTCATGCACCTCGGCCTGCTCCTGCCTGGCCTCCGCCGGGGCGGCGGCCGGGGCCGCAGCAAATAAGGAATTGCTTCTTCTGTCGCCAAGCATCAGAACACCTCCTTCCACGGCGCACGCATTTTCTGCGGAAAATGCTGGCTCACTTTGTTCGCGGTGCGCCTCCAAAGGGGGACCAGTCCCCCTTTGGGGAACCCCCAGCTCTCCGAGAGGGACGAGAGATTCTTTGTTCCCATCCTTTAGAACACCTCCTTGCAAATCCTCTCGATTTCCTTACGGAACGCCTTGCTGTCTTTCATGGAGAGATCGTTCAGAAGCGTGCCCTCCAGATACTGCTCCTCCAGCTCCTGGGAGTGCGGGAGCTGGAAAGCGACGCTCCCAAGTACCTGACCGATGCGGTCCGCCGCCTGGAGGGGCTTGATGTTGGACGCCGCCTTATACTGCTTGTCCTCATCCCAGTGCAGTTCCCGAAGGAGCGGGAGCTGGCTGGACAGGTAGCCAATGGATTTCAGGTCGCAGTTGGCCAGCCGGAGGACGCTGTCGGCCTCCATGAGCGCCACGGCGGAGAGGATGTCATTGGCAATATAGCTGGAGCAGTCGATGACCACATAGGGGGCGATCTCACGCAGGCCGCGGATGAGTTCCTCCGCCTGCTGCTTGGTGCAGGCTGCGTAGGTATACTCGTTTTCCCCCTTGCGCAGCCCCAGCATGGTCAGGTAGGACAGCTTCTTGTGGGTGGTCAGGTTGTGCTTGATGAGATTCACGGAGATCCGCTGGGCGGCGAAGATGCTGCCCAGGGATTTGTCGCACTCCAGTTCAGAGGGCGGGCAGATGCAGGGCATCATAGGGGCGGTCATATCGCAGAGCAGAAGCGCCACATTTTTCTTCTGGGAGGCCAGATGCTTTGCGATCTTTACCGCAGTCACGGTTTTGCCGCAGCCGGGGCTTCCCCAGACGGCCAGGACTCCGCCGCCGGATTCCTCGATGATTTCAACCTCCTCCGGCTCTGTGCTGCGGTGAAACAGGCTTCCTTTCATGAAGTTCATTCCGCAGCCGCCTCGCTCTCTGCGGCAGAATCGGCGCCCTCGCTTTCCCCGGTTTCGGTATTCTCAGTTGCCTCGGCAGTCTCCTCGGCTTCCGGCTCGGCGTACAGCTCCTCGATCAGAGCGTCCTGCGCCTCAATGAATGCGGAGGCATTCTCAGGCGTCCCACGATAAACCAGCGCCAGATGCAGCTCGCTTTCCTGTTCCAGCCCCGCCAGCACCTTGGCCTGCTCGGTGGTCACCAGCAGGGTGACGGTGGAGGGCAGCTCTTTTTCATCCTCAACCGCCTCGCCGGTGTTGGCGTCGTAACCAGAGGAGGCGGTAACGGAGATGACCTCTACATACTGCAGCTCGGGCGGGATCACGGTTTCGCCCATGCCCTGATAGTCGGCCACGAGGACGGAAACGATATCGCCGCTCTCCAGTTTGCCGGAAAGGCCGGTGGCAAAACTCTTGATGGTGACAGAGATGGCCTGTTTGGTGCCGTCCAGATTGTAGAGATAGGCATTTTCAGCGGCAGGCTCGTTGGAGAGCTTGCTGGCCAGAATGTAATCGCCCACCTTCAGGTCGGCGGTGGCATATTTGCCGACGACCTCGTCTTTTTCTGTCATGATGCCGGACGGCAGGTTATAGGCGCCCACCTCCACAGTCTGTACCATCTCAGCGGTAATCTCGTCGCCCTCCTTGATGTCGGCGGTGACGCGGACGATCTCAGCCTTCTCGCTGGCGCTGCGGCTGAACAGGGGCGTCACTCCGAAGCAGATGACGAGCGCCAGGAGGATACACAGCACACCGATCACGGTGCGGTTACGGAAAATCTTCATATAAGCCTCCTTATAAGAAATATGCGGGAATGAATCCTGCGGCAATGAACGGGACCAGTGGGCAGGTGAACCGGGTGGGGCGGTGGGAGAGCTTCAGAACAAGACTTTTTCCCAGCACAAACAGGGCGTAGCAAAAGGCGAACAGCGTAAGCCCCGCGAGAGTGCGGAAAAGGCCCAGCACAAACCCCGCTGACGCCGCAAGCACCGTATCCCCGGCCCCGTTTTTCCCAAAGCCCGCCCCCAGATAGAAGGGCAGCCCTCCCGCAAGCGCCCCCAAAAAGGAGGCGGGGCTGATGGTGATCAGCCCCGCCAGCACGAGCGCCACACAGACCCGGTCATCCACCAGGCGGTGTCGGACATCATAGATCGAAGCGCCCATCAGGCAGCCGCAGAAGACCAGCGCCTGCGCCCAGTGCATCAGCCGGCGTAGTCGAACATCTCCTGAATACGCTCCGTTACAGTAGGCATGACAGTATCATTCAGGACCGCGTACAGGCCGGCCAGCACCAGGGCGCCCAGAACGACGGCAATCAGCACTTTGACAGCGGTATCGATATAGCCCTCGCCGGCGTTGCCGCAGACGGCGCGGCGGTGGAAGGCGGCGATGGAGGTCTGGCAGTTGATGGCGGCGGACTTGGCGGACTTGGCGATATTCTTGAACAGCTTCTTCATAAGGACATTCCTCCTGTAAGTAAAAATGATTTTTGGTAGTTTGTTGGCTGGAAAGAGATCATGAGATGCGTTTGGGGAGGCCCCCGGCCTCGGCTGGGCAAAGGAAAATCCGGGCGGCTTATATCCTCCCAGACTACATAGTCATTTCGTGGCATTCGTTCTGCTCCTGACGCTGGTCGAACTGGATGGGACGGAATCCCACGCGGTCACAGTAGAAGAACTCGCTGCCGGAATCATCGTACAGCTCCACCACATCGGACAGAGCCATCCGGTAGCCCTGATATCCGGGAGGCGGGCTGTCCCGGCAGATGGCGTAGATCTGCTCCAAATCGTTGGTACCCAGATCGCCGTCAAAGACCTGCGTATAATTGTCTGCGTCCGGTTCTCCGAACCGCTGAATCAGATCCTCATATCCGATAAAGCGCATGGTGACATCCACGCCTTTCCGGAGCTGCCAGATGCGGCAGCCTTTTTGCGGCTGCCCCAGCTCCTCGCCGGGCGCCTCTCCGGCTGCAAGGCGGTCAAATACGCCTTCCTTCCACTGAGGCGTCAGATTCAACCGGGCCAGGTAGCGGGACAGCTCATCCGTCTGGAACATCTCGTCCACAACAGCGGCGTCATCCTTCACATAGCCCACCGTGTTGCCATAGAAGATCAGGCGGTTTCGATTGTCTATTGTGAAGCGGACCAAAATTACATCACCTCCCTTCAGGGCGAGCGGCTCACATCTGCTGGCTCATGGCCTGGTCGGGAGCGTCGCCTTTCTGCTCCTGCTGCTCCTGGAACTTCTGCTCGTAGGCGTCGTTGACGGCGTCCACCAGAGCGTTCCGGGCTTCGGCGGTGATGGCATGGAAGGTGTCGTTGTACTTGGTCTCACCGTTTTTCTTGTAGGAGTCCTGGGGCATGGAGATGAAACGGCCCTTGTCCGACTCGATGATCCGGATGCCGTGGACGGCAAAGGCGCCGCCGATAGTGGCGCTGGCAAAGGCTTTGGTCTTAAAATCTCCGTCCATCAGGCGGTCGATCCGTGCCTCTACCTGGGGCGTCGTGGCTTCCTGCTGTTTCTTCTTGGTTGTCGCCATGGTAATCAAGCTCCTTTCACTCACATGGATGGGGTTGTCATGCCGGCAGATTCGGCAGGATCTTCCCGCCGGATCTGTTCCAGGCTTTCTCTTGCCCGGTCGGGCAGATGTTCTTCCTTGAGAATGCCGATGAAATCGCTCCGGTTCCACCGGGTTCGCTCCCCGTCACCGAGGCAGGTGGCGTATACCGCTCTGCCCGCGGCGTTGGGGGCGCAGCCAAAGCCGCCGGTCGCCAGCCAGAGCTGATTCTCTGGCGCCCAATAGGACTCCTTCAGCGTGAACGGACTCATGACCAGCACCTTGCCCTCCAGCTCCTGCCCGGTCATATCGTCGCAGTGGGAGCGCGTAAACATCCCAAGCGCATCCTGGGCCTCCCGAAACTCATTTACGAAAATGTCCAGAACACCGGCGTGACTTTCCACCATGAACTCATAGTTTCGGTCGCTGCGGGGGATGAAGGTCGCGGCGGCCCATTCCTTGTTCCGGCGGCTGAAGCGCCCATCCTCCGGTTTCAGCTGGATGGTGGCGGCCAGCACCCATCCCACACGCTTGAAGCCAAAGTCCTCGATGATGCCCCTGGCGCAGTCGTGACTCAGATGCATCCCATCAAAGCCCCTGCGGATGGCCTCCTCGATAGCCTGCTTACAGGCGATGTTCTCCAAGTGGCTTGCCCGCCAGGGAGCCATCTCATTTTGCCTTTTGGCCTCAGAGATGGAACTGAGGTAGAGGTAGGCGTGATCCTTAGTCATTGGCTTTCTCGCTTTCAAGGATCGCCTTGGTCAGCGCCTCACTCCATGCGGTCTTGCGGTCGTCGGATACCACCAGGACAGCGCCATCCACGCTGATCACACGGAGGTTGTCGTACAGGATATCGGCATCCTCAAAGGCCTCGGCGGGAA
>NZ_NFJT01000052.1 GCF_002160015.1 Anaerofilum sp. An201
TGTGCGGTGGCCAGCCGGATGGTGCGCACGCATATCTACACCCAGCGCACCCTGCGCCGCATCCTGCGCACCCACGCGCTGTATGCGGCGGGCGAGCTGATGTACCAGATCGGCTTCGGCGCGGAATACAGCGCCGTGCAGGTGTGGCGGGGATGTAAGGCTTTTTCCCGCCTGGCAGGCCGCACCCTGGCCTGGGCGGCACGGCGCGCGGGCAGATACATAGCAGCGGGCGCCAAAGGCCTGTGGGAGGACATCACCGGCCCGTTCACCGGGCTGGTGAAGGGCGCGCGCGGTCTGCGCCAGATGGCGCGCACCGGCTATGAGGAAGAGGGCGTCGCCCGCGCGGCGCGCCACAGCGCAGCCTACCTGGGCCGCGGCGCGGTGAAATACTTCTGGGTGCTGGGGCGCGTGGTGAGCTATCTTCTCCCGGCTGCCGCCGCCGTTGTGTTTGTGCTGACGGTGACCCGGCAGTTGGAAAGCCCGTTCGCGCTGGAAGTGAGCTGCAACGGGCAGGTGGTGGGCTACGTGGAGGACGAGTTGGTCTTTGACGCCGCCCGCGAAAAAGTGAGAAGCCGCATCGTCCTGTCGGAGGACCAGACCTGGGACGTGGAGCCCACCTTCGTGCTGGCGCAGTCCAGCGAAGTGATGGACAACAACGAGATGGCGGACGCCATCCTGATGGCCTCGGCGGACGAGATCCAGGAGGCCACCGGCTTGGAGATCGACGGCCAGCTGGTTGCGATCGTGAGCGAGGGGGACCGGCTGCGGGAATACCTCGACGGCGTGAGATCCCAGTACGAGGACCCCAACAATCCCAACCTGACGGCCGAGTTTGTGCAGGACATCCAGACGGTGGACGGCCTGTATGCCACCGCCTCCCTCACCGACTACGACAGTGTGATCGAGACGCTGTCCGGCCAGCGGGAGCAGGAGCAGCGCTATGCCATCCAGGAGGGCGACAGCCTCACGCTGGTGGCGTCCCGCTTCAACCTCACCACCGCCGACCTCGTCAACCTCAACCCCAAACTGGCCGACCCCAGCTACAACTGGCCGATCGGCGACGAGCTGGTCGTGCACCAGTCGGTGCCCTACTTACAGGTCAAGACCATCGAGACGGTGGTGGAGACGCGCGAGGTCGCCTATGCAACCGAAAAGATCAAGGACGACACCCTGCTCCTGGGCACCAGCAAAACGGTGCAGGAAGGGCAGCCGGGCCTGGACGAGGTGACGATGGAGATCGTGCGGATCAACGGCGTGGTGGTGGCGCGCAACGAGCTGGAGCGCGTGCGTGTGAAGGAGCCGGTCACCGAGCAGATCCGCATGGGCGTGCGGATGCCGGGCGGTATGGTGGCCACCGACGCAAAATTCGGCACAGGCACCATCTGTTGGCCGGTGCCGGGCTACACCTACGTCAGCCAGTGGTCGCACGGCGCACACCGCGCCACCGACATCTGCGGTCCGCGCGGCACCGCCATTGTGGCGGCCGACTCCGGCGTGGTGCTGCGCGCCGGCAACGAGCGCGCCGGCGCCGGCAGCGGCTACGGCCTCAGCATCGTCATCAGCCACGGCTCCGGCAGCACCACCCTCTACGGCCACTGCGACGCGCTGTATGTCACGCCCGGCCAGGCGGTGGAAAAGGGGCAGGTGATCGCCGCGATGGGCAATACCGGCCGCGTCTACGGCCGCACCGGCGTGCATCTGCACTTCGAGGTGCAGCAGAACGGCGTCTACCACGATCTGAGCTACTACTTCTCCGGCCTCAAATACAACCCCAACTGACCATTGTTCATAGTTTATCCATTGACATGCGGGGCGATCGGGCCTATACTGTGCAGGTTCGAAAAAAACACACAGGGCGTATCGCCCCGCACGCAAAGGA
Organism: Anaerofilum sp. An201; assembly: GCF_002160015.1. Classification (GTDB taxonomy): domain Bacteria; phylum Bacillota; class Clostridia; order Oscillospirales; family Ruminococcaceae; genus Anaerofilum; species Anaerofilum faecale. The sequence continues at coordinate 1,880 of NZ_NFJT01000052.1, forward strand.
GGAACGTTATGAACTGTTCCATCGTATACAGCAGCCGCACCGGCAACACCGCCCGGCTGGCCGGTACACTGAAAGACCTTCTTGCCCAGGACCACACCTGTCTCTACTTCGGCGCGCCGGATGCACGCGCATTGCAGGCCGACCTGCTGTTTGTGGGATTCTGGACCGATCGAGGCTCCTGCGACCAGCTGCTGCGGGATTTCCTGCAAACAGTGCACGGCAAGACGGTGGCGCTGTTCGGCACAGCCGGCTTCGGCTCCGACCCCGCCTACTTCGAGCAGATCCTGGGGAACGTGGCCGCCTGTCTGCCCGCCGACAACCGTCTGCTGCCCGGCTTTTTGTGCCAGGGCCGGATGCCGCAGGCCGTCCGCGAGAGATACGAGCACCAGCTGGAGCAGGACGCGAACGACAGCAGGGCAAAGCGCATGATCGAGAATTTCGACACAGCGCTGTCCCATCCCTCCGAGACCGATCTGCAGGCGCTGGGCAGCTGGCTGGGAAGTCTGCCGCTGGTATAAACAAAAAACAACACAAAAGGCGCGCTGCCGATGGGGGCAGCGCGCCTTTTGTGTGAAAAACAACTGGACCGTAAGCCGGGTTTTGTATTAAACGACGATCTGTCTGTGTCCGTGCGTCGCCGCACGGCTCATGCCACCTCCGGGACGCGCAGGGTACGCATCTGTCCCATACGGGTGTTGCTTCTGGTAGGGTTTACATAGCCGCAAAGTCGCCAGTGCGCTGGTGAGCTCTTACCTCGCCTTTCCATCCTTACCCCGCAGAGCAGGGCGGTCTATTTCTGTTGCACTATCCCTGGGGTCGCCCCCGGCTGCCGTTAGCAGTTACCATCCCTTGTGAAGCCCGGACTTTCCTCAGGACGGCCGAAGCCGCCCCGCCGCCGTATGTTCCACTTGTTTTCCAGCACCTTATTATAGCATCTTTTTGTGCTTTGCACAAGCAGAATTTGCAATCTGTCCCGGCGGATTGTATAATACAAGGGAGATTGTACAAGGGGGAGAGGCTGGATGTGGCTTCGCTTTGCGGTGACCGGCGCATGGGACGGCGCAAGGGCATCGGCGTTTCTGCGGGGGCAGGGGATGTCGGCCGCGCTGCTGCGGCGGATCAAGACCGAAGGCCCGGGCATCCTGCTGGACGGCGTGCCGGTCTATGCGGGGCATGCCGTCGCCGCCGGGCAGACGGTGTCGGTGCGGCTGCCGCCCGAGCAGGACACCACCGTATCCCCCCAGCCCATCCCCCTGCGGGTGGTATACGAGAACGACCATCTGGCGCTGATCGACAAACCGGCCGGTATGACGGTGCATCCCACGCTGGGCTATGCAGACGGCACAATGGCCAACGCCTGGATGGGGCGGCTGGCACAGCGGGGCGAGAAGGGGGCGTTCCGCCCGGTGAACCGCCTGGACAAGGACACCTCCGGCCTCGTGGTGTGTGCCAAAAACGCTTTTTCGGCGGCATTGCTGGCCGGCGAGGTGGAAAAGCGGTATCTGGCGATCGTCTGCGGGGAGATGCCGCCGGGCAGCGGGGAGATCGACGCCCCCATCGGGCGCTGCGAGGATTCCATCATCCGGCGCCGGGTGCATCCGTCCGGGCAGCCCAGCTGCACCCGATACACCGTCCTGGCGGCGGGCGGGGGATACAGCGCGGTGCGCCTGCATCTGCTCACCGGGCGCACCCACCAGATCCGCCTGCACATGGCGCACATCGGCCATCCGCTCGCGGGGGACTGGCTGTACGGATACGGCCCCACAGACACCATCCGCCGCCATGCGCTGCACTGCTTTGCGGTGCGCCTGCCGGAACCGATGCGGGCGCCGGAATGGGTGTTCAGCGCTCCGCCGCCGGATTTTCAGCGGCTGTACCGCGTCATTCTGGATGCAAAAAGGTGGTAATTTTGTTAAAATCCCCCGGTGTGGTTGCGAAAAGGTGAAAAAATGGTATAATATAGTATCGTATGGTATTGTGCCCATTTGGCCGTGATCCATACGCAGCATGCTGAAAGAAAGGAGAGACGGCATGGAGCTGAAGGAAAAACAGCAGTCCGCGGCCGAAGCGCCGCCCCGCCGAAAAACGCTGGCGGAATGGCGCGCAGCACTGTGGTGTGCGGTGGCCAGCCGGATGGTGCGCACGCATATCTACACCCAGCGCACCCTGCGCCGCATCCTGCGCACCCACGCGCTGTATGCGGCGGGCGAGCTGATGTACCAGA
>NZ_NFJT01000053.1 GCF_002160015.1 Anaerofilum sp. An201
ACCTCCGCCTGGGTGGCGTTGGCATCGGCGGCCACAGCGGCGGCGGCTTCCTTCGCCTTGGCGACGGCAGCCCAGCTGTCGGCGGTGTATTCGTCCTTGTTCAGCTTGTTGGCCTCGGCCACGGCGGCGTTCAGCTCGCTCTTGTCGGCGGCGCGGACCAGGGCGGTCTGTGCGGTCAGCAGAGCGGCATAGGCGGCGTCCACATCAGCCTGCGAGGCGTCGGCGGAGTTGGCCAGCACGGCCTCGGCGGCGGCCAGGGCCTCCGCGAACGGCTTCCAGCTGTTGGGGGTGTAGTTCTCTTCCTTCAGGGCCTTGGCCTGCTCCACGAACTTGGCCAGCGAAGCGGTGTCGCCGCGCTTCACCAGTCCGCCCATCGCGTCCATCATAGCGGTCACCGCGTTGGTGTAGTCCTCGGTGGTGGATTCCACGCTGCCCTGTACGGCCAGAGCATTGGCCAGAGCATCCTCCACAGCCTTCCAGCTGCTGGTGGTGTACTCCTCGGTGTTCATGCCCTGTGCGGTCTCGATCGCAGTATCCAGCGCCAGCTTGGCGTCGCTGGGAGTAAGGCCCTTGACGGCGTTCTGCAGATCGGCAATGGCCTTGTCGGCCTGCTCGGCGGTCACTGCGCCCGCGGCAACCAGATCTTTGGCGGCCTGCAAGGCATCCTGTGCGGCCTTCCAGCTCTCCTCGGTGAAGGCGGCGCTGGAAACATTGTTCAGCACTTCCTCGGCAGAAGCGATGGCGTCTTTCACGCGCTTGGCCTCGGTGGGCTGCAGCGCCTTCACGGCCACCAAGAACTCCTCGATGGCGGCGTTGGCCTGGGTCTGGGTGGCGTTCTCGTCATCCAGGATCGCCTGCAGCTTGGCGGCGGCAGCTTCCACAGCAGCCCAGTCGCCGATGAAGTCCTCTTCGTCCATGCTGTTGTACATGGCCAGCAGCTCTTCAACCTGCGGCTTGTAGACAGGCATCACCAGCGCGTCGATGGCGGCGTTCAGGGTGCGGGCAGCGGAGGCGATCTCCTGAGCGGTGGCGTTGGCATCGGCCAGCACAGCCTCGGCGGAGGCCAGAGCCTCTTCCACAGCCTGCCAGCTGTCGGCGGTGTAGCGGTCTTTGTTCAGGGTCTTGGCCAGGTTGATGGCGGTCTCCAGCGCGGTGGTGTCCATGGCAGGCGCCTCCTCGCTGAACGGGGTGGTCAGACGGATCTCGGCGGCGGAGAAGAACTTGTTGGGCTGATCGCCGATGGTGGAAGTGGCCACCAGGCGGACCTTGACCACGTTCTCCACCGGCTCGAAGCTCGCTTTGCTCCAGCCGCTGGTGCCGAAGGTGAAGGAGTTGCCCTCGCCGTTCTTGGCCGAAACGGGGATCCACTCCTCGCTGCCCTCCACCTGTACCTCAATGGTACCGGCGGTCATCTTGCCGTTGCTGCCGCTGCTGCGGGGCAGGTAGCGCAGGCCGTTGACCGTCTGCGGAGCGTTCAGGGTGACTTCGATCCAGAAGTCCTCGGGAGTGGCGATGGGCTTGCCGGACGCGCCGCTCCAGTTGGTGTGGTAGATGGTGCTGGGGTCGTTGTCGAACAGGTTGCTGCCGTCCTCGCCCAGCTCGGGGTTGCCCACCTCGGCGGTCATATGAGTGCGGTCCAGATCGGCGCGCTCGTCGTCGGCCGGCAGACCGGTGCTGGTATCCACGGCGTCCTTGGCGCTCTTGAGGGTGAGGTAGGCGTTCTTGATCTCGCTGTCGGAGGCGTCGTCGGCAGCGGCCACAGCCTTGGCAGAAGCCAGAGCGGTCTCAAAGTCCTGCCATTCGTCGGCGGTGCAGCCGGCGGTCTCGAAGGTGTAGTCCTTCGCGCTGTCGATCAGCTCGTTCAGCTGGGCCTTGGTGATGGTCTCGGTGTCGTCCAGGCGCTCGATGCGCACGTTGTCGATCATCAGGTTGCGGTAATCACCAAAGGTGGCGGCAGCACCGCTGGTGCCCTGGGTGTTGGGGGCAACGTTGGTGGAGTACAGGCCGAACCAGGTCTGGCCGTTGGCCTCGCCGGTGATGGTGGTCTCGAAGGTCTGGGTGATGAACTCGCCGTTCTCGTCGGCCTTGTAGTGCAGCGGGATGGCCTGGGAGGCGTCGTAGCTGCCCTCGTTGCCCACGACTACGGCATAGGTGCCCTCGGAACCGATCTGATAGTCGAAGCTCACCTTGTAGGTGCAGCCCGGCTCAAAGCGGAAGTTCTGCGGGATGGTCTGGTACAGCACGCTGTTGTACTGGGTGAGGCCGTTGGTCTTGAGCGACCAGTTGCCTTCCAGCACATCGTCGCCCTTCTTCACGTCCCAGCCGCTCTGGGTGTAGGGGGCGTGCAGCTCGGACAGGTGGCTGCGGTTGTCGGTGACGCCCTCCACGGGGCCGACTACGAAGGGATACATGCCCTGCACCACGTTCTCGAAGTCCTGGGTGTAGAGCGCCACGTCGCCGTTCTCGTCGTAGGTGTAGGGATTGCTCTCGTTCTCCACACAGCGCATGTTGTCGAAGTAGGTCATGCCTGCGCCGGCGTCACGGCTGAGGGTGAGGGTGGCAGTCTCGGCGTCGGCCGTGAAGAACACATACATGTTCTGGAAGTGGCTGCCGGCTCCCTGCTCGGTGGGGATGTTGTTGCTGTGGGGATCGGAAGAAACGTAGTTGTTGGCGAAGGACAGGCCGGTGTAGTTGCTGGCCAGGGTGCTGCCGTTCACGCTGGTGACGGTCATGTGCGCATTGGCCTCGCTGCGGTTGTCCACGCCGATGTACAGCGCGTATTTCTGGCCGGGCACCAGGTCGGTGATGGTCTGGCTGACGGAATCGCCGCCGGCGAGGATCATCATCGGGTTGGTGGTGACGGTGTTGCCGATCTTCGGGCTGCCGGCATTCACCGTCCACTTGCTGGCCTCCAGGCTGTAGGTGTTGAAGCCGGTGTCGTACAGGTGGTTGCCCTGCCAGCCGCCGATATCCAGCTGGCCCTGCTCGCCCTTATACACCACATAGGGCACCTCGGCCTCGGCGGTCAGGGTGACCTTGCCGTCCACAACGGGAACCACCGTCTCGTTGCTCTTGCCCTGGTCGGTCAGGGTGTACATGACCACGTTCTCCAGGTTCTCCCAGCCGTTGGGCAGTTCCCATTCGGTGGTGCCGCCCTGGGTGTTCCAGTGGTACAGCTTCTGCTCGTCCTCGGCCAGGTCCTCGCCGGTAGCGCTCCAGTACCAGGGGATCAGGTAGGTCTCGTCGCCCTTTTCATTCGTATCCGAGCGGCTCACATGGCCCTTCAGGATCACCTTGCCGTTCAGGGTGACGGTGCGGTCGCGGTAATCGGACATGACGTCCTCGCTGTAGTTCTCGGCGTCGGTGCGGGTGACGACCACCTTGCCGTAGGTCTCGTCCTCCAGAGTGATCTGCTTCTCCGGCACCCAGGTGTCGCCGTAGGGGTTCTCGATGGCTTCGCCGTTGACCCACTCGGTGACCAGGAAATGCTGGAAGAACTTGGTGGAGACGTTATTGGTGAACAGGTTGTTGATGTAGTCGTCGTAGTTGCTGCGGCCCTGCCAGCCCTCGAAGTCCTTCATGTCGTAGCCGCCCAGCAGAGGACCGTTCGCGTTGCCGCCGTAGCTGGTGTAGTCGCCTACCCAGGAGTCCTTCTGGTGGTTGCGGATGAAGCGGGCGATCGAGCTGTTGTAGCCCTTGGCGCTGTAGCCGCCGTAGGTCAGGTCGGTGGCCCAGTGCTGGAAGGTGGAGTCGTACTCGTTGCCGGCGCCCCACTCGGTGGTCATACGCCAGCCGTTGTCGGTGATCTCATCGGTCAGACGGCGGGTGGCCCAGCTGTCCTCGAGGGTGCTGGTCAGGTTGCCCCAAACGTCCACATACACCCAGCCCAGGTTCTGACCCACCAGCTCTTCCAGCGCGTCGAAGCGGGCTTCGCGCCGGCCGCTGAGCAGGTCGAACTTGCTGTCGATGCCGATGCCCTGATCCAGCCAGTTCCAGCCGTAGCTCAGGCCGCCGCTGGAGTTGCGGCGCACCAGCAGCTCATCGAAGGCCTTGGCCTCGGTGTACATCTCGCTGGCGTTCACATGGATGC
>NZ_NFJT01000054.1 GCF_002160015.1 Anaerofilum sp. An201
AGATCTCGGCGTCGGTGTAGCCGGTGAGCTGGCCGCTCTCCTCCTTCACGTCCACACCGTTGTTATAGAACCCGTTGTAGGTGGACGACAGCGCCTTGCCATAGGCCGGCGCGTAGATGACCACCTTGTCCCCGTCCGCGATGGGGGCGGGAGGCTCCTGCTCTTTGACGGTGTATTGCAGCTGCTGCACCGCGCTGAAGCTGCCGTCCAGCACGGCCACCGCTTTCAGGGTGCAGGCGGCCTCGATCACCGGGCGGTTGTCGGGGCTGTACAGCTCGGCCGCTGCGGTGTCGGTGGGGTCGGAGCCGTCCAGCGTGTAGTAGATGGACGCGCCCGCAGTGGCGGTGGTGAGGGTGATGGCGGTGCCCTTCTCCACCTCGCCGGCCTGCGGATCGGCCTGCGGCGCGGCCACTGTCTGGCCGGGGTCGCCGCCTTCTTCCAAACGGTACAGCGCGAACACGCTGGGATACCCGGCGGGATTGCCCGAGACAGTGGTGTTTTTGTAGGCGCGGAACTTGTTCTGCGAGCCCTTGTTGCTGGCCAGCGTTACAGGGTCGCCGTCCTGGCCGCAGAACGAGAACCCGCCGTTCTCAAATTTCCATGCCCAGGAATAGTCTCCGGCTTTGATGCCGTTTTCCTCGCCTCCCTTGGGGGCCACCTGCACGCCGTTGGCGTCGGTGAGGGTGACCTCGCTGCCGGTCACCGCCAGGGTCCAGACAGCCGAGGCGTCCGGCTCGGTGATGGTGTCGCCGTCGGGCATCTGGACGGCGCTCAGCCAGGTGCCGTCCAGCGCGCCGGGCGCGTAGCCGTGCTCGGCCACCAGCAGGTACTGGCCGCTGGTGAACTGGGCGGGGTCGGTGATGCGGGTATAGGCGGGAGAGGCCGCGAACACTGCCGTGGGCAGGATCGACAGCATCATCGCCAAAGCCAGCAGCACGGCCAGCAGCCGCCGCGGTTTGGATATGCGTTGGTTCATAGTTCTCCTTCCTTTCTCTGTATGATCTCGTGCGCCGCACGCCGCGGCGCGGGTCTACGCGGATTTGCCTGCGGCCATCAGCCGGGCGCCCACCGCCGCCACCAGCGGCACCGTGAGCAGGATGCCGATGGAACCGGCCAGGCTCTGGATGATCTCGATGCACAGGTAGTCGGTGTTGACCAGCTGGAGCAGCGGGATGTCGTACACCTGCACCAGCACCAGCATGTTCAGCGAGGAACCGGCAAAGGCCAGGATCAGGGTGTTTGCCATCGTGCCCATCGCGTCCCGGCCCACCTGCATCCCGCTGCGCAGCAGGGCGCGGGCGGGCAGGGCCGGGTTCTGGGTGCGCAGCTCCCACATCGCCGAGGCGATGCCCATCGCCACATCCATCACCGCGCCCAGCGACGCGATCAGCACGCCGCACACCAGCAGGCCGCTGATCTTCAATCCCTGGTCGGCGCCGTAGAGGATGAGGTTTTCGGCCTCCGGCATATTGAAGCCGTTCATGGGGGTGAGCCATCCGGCCAGCGCCGCCGCCAGACCGGCCGCGACCACACCGCCCGCGCAGCCCAGCACGGCACAGGCGGTCTTGCGTGAAAATCCGTTCAGCAAAAGCAGGGCGGCCGCCGCCGTGACCACCGTTGTGAAAATGGTGAGCGGGATGGCGGGAAGGCCCCGGATGAGGCCCGGGATCAGCAGCCACCACACGCAGACCAGCGTGAACACCAGCCCTGCCAGCGCCCGCAGGCCCTTTTTGCCGCCCAGCGCCGCCAGCAGGCCCACGAACACCAGCGCAAGGCCCGCCATCACGATGCCGCGGTCGTAGTTGAACATCGAGGCGTAATAGCTGCCGTCCTCGCCGGTGAGCAGGCGCAGCACCACCCGGCTGCCCGGCTGCACGTCCACATTGAACAGGGCGCTGAGGTGGTTGTCCAGCTGCATGATCTCGCCCTTGTGGCTGCCGGAGAGGATCTGCACCTCCAGCGTCTGGGTGCCCACACGGCGTCCCTCGGCGCGGGTGGTGTCGGGCACGGCGTCGTCGGCCAGCACCGCCGTCACCTTCCCCAGCACGAACACCTGCTGGCTGGCACTGGTGGGCACCTGCCCGGGAACGGGGCGGTTCAGCCAGACGCCTGCCGCCGCCAGCAGCGCCAGCAGCACCGCGCACACCGCGGCGCGCAGCACCAGGTCTTTGGTTTTGGATCGTGCGGGGGCGTGTGCGGACATGCGGCTTCCTCCTTTTGTGATCACAGAATTTTCACATGACAAAGGATACAATGCCCGGCCGCCATACTGCCATCGACCGGGCGTAAAATCCGTGAAAAGACGCGGTAAATTTATTTCAAAAGACAAAGCTGCCTGCCGGTTTGCCGGCAGACAGTGGTGAATCTGCTGTTTGTTTTCCACTTTTTTCTGTTATATTGATGTGCTTATTTACAACTCCATCATACCACACCGAATCGGGAATGTAAATGCCGTTTGCGGGGTTTACACATTTTTATTGGTTGATTAAAGATATCCACACCGCAAACAGGCGGTCGGCACAGCCGGAAGGCTCTGTGCGGCGGGACAGCTTCGACCTCATCCGCCCCCTTGCGGGGGCACCTTCCCCTGCCAGGGAAGGCGTTTGGCCCGTCTCCTGCAAACACACTGTTTCGGCAAGCAAAAGCGCCCCGCGGGAGGCGGGGCGCTTTTGCCGGTTTTCTTCCAACGCATCAGTCGTCGTGATCGTCGTCATCGTCGTCATCGTCATCGTAGAGATCGTCCGCGTCATCGTCGTGGTCGTCGTCATAACGATCGTCCATGTCATCGTAGCGGTCGTCCACATCGTCGTAACGGTCATCCATATCATCGTAGAGATCGTCCGCGTCGTCGTAACGGTCATCCATATCGTCATAGCGATCGTCCACATCGTCGTAATGGTCGTCTACATCATCATAGCGGTCATCCGCGTCGTCGTAGTCATCGTCATAGCGATCATCCATATCATCGTAGCGGTCGTCCAGGTCATCGTGGTCGTCGTCGTAGCGGCCCCAGTCGTCGTTGCGGTCGTAGTCGGCTTCCAGCACCTTGCCGCTCACCGCGTCCACCTCAAACTCGTACTCCACGCCGCCGGAGGTGAACTCCAGCTCATAGATGCCGTCGTCCAGATCGTAGTCGCGCTCGGTGAAGGTGGCCTCGCTGAGACCCAGCTGCGCCAGCACGATCTCCTTGGCCTTTTCCAGGCCGATGTAGCCGTTCTGCGCGTAGTCCTCGTCGCTCACCGGAACCGGCACCGAATCGACGCCGCAGCTCTCCACCGCGGCCCGCACACCGTTCGCCACGTTGTCCAGGAACTGCTGGTCGGGATAGGAGGAGCCTTCCTCCAGCTTCACCACCACGTTCTTGGCCCGGCCGGCCACGGTGTTTTCAAAGTAGCCGTCCTCGTAGATCTCGCGCACCAGCTCGCTCACCACCGTCTGGCAGTCCTTGCCTTCAAACCCGGTGTAGCCGCTCACGACGCTTTTGCCGTCGTCGTTGACGCCTTCCACTTCCAGCACAACGCCGTTCTTGTCGTACTCCACCTCGATCTCCGGGTTCACGCTCAGCAGGACCGCGCCGGCGGCGCCGTTGGCCAGGAAGCCGGAGGAGGAAGCGGGGGCGGGCTCCGCAGTGGAAGGAGCGGAGGAGGAGGCCGGTGCGGCGGCCGAGCAGCCGGTGAGAACGGCGGCGGCGGTGGCAAACAGGATGATGTGTTTCAGGTTCGTCTTTTTCATAGCTCATTCTCCTTTTTGTGTTTGTGCCCTTACAGGCGTTGTTTCGTTTGCTTGTGTTGGCAGTATACGGGAGAACGGGCATGCAAACCGGGGTATCTGAAAAAATTTTTTCAAAAAATTTTTTCGGCTCAGTCATCGTCGTCATTGTCGTCGGTGTCCGTGTCGTTGTCATCGTCGTCATCGATGTCATCGTCGTGGTCGTCATCGTCGGTGTGGTCGTCCAGATCGTCCAGATCGTCCGCATCGTCGTCATCGTCGTCATCGTCGTCATCGTCGTCATCGGCCGGCGGCGGGGTGGGCGCGGCGGTCGGCTGCGGCGGTGCGGGGG
>NZ_NFJT01000055.1 GCF_002160015.1 Anaerofilum sp. An201
GAGAAGAAAAAGAATCTTCCTTGTCGCAGATTTTGCAGGACGATCCGCCGGACAAATACTATTTGACCAGGAAAGCCTGCCTGGGCATCCTGCGCAGAGCCTTTGAACGCGGGAAAGAGCTGCCCCGAAAACTCAATCGTGCGCTGGAGATCCAGTCTGGGGTTGCTCCGCCGGATGGCAGATCCACCCCGCTGGAGGCATACCATATCAACCAGCGTGATGAAGGCATCGATCTGCACGGAGTTTCCGGCGCCCTGATGGCGACAAACAATATGCAGATGCAGACCTTTGTTACCCAGCCGGACGATGCGGAAATCGAAGGGCTCGATGGCTATAACGGTGACCTGACCGGCTCGGTCGCGGCCACCCTTGGCGTGAACTGCGGGATGTCCACTGGCCGCAACGGCCTTGTCCAGCCGATTGCCTTTGCCGCAAACCAGCGGGATGAGGTCAGAGAGCTGCGTGATGTGGCCGGAGCCTTGGGCGCCCAGCCGGGAATGAAACAGCAGACTTTCATCGCAGAGGGCGTCGTGACCAAGGGCAACGGCGACTGTTTCCTGACGCCGGAACGGCACACATCCCTGAGTACAGGCGGTGGCCAAGCCGGGCAAGGGTATCCATGTGTCCTGACCGCCGGCTTTTCTGCCGGGGCCGGAGCCTCTGCCGGAAGCATCGGCTACGGTGAGGAGCTTGCTCCCACATTGAAAGGCAGTGCCAGCGGAAACTGTATGCCGTCCGTTTTATGTTTGAACGACCAAGGCGGCAGCGTGATGGAGTGCAGCCTGGACATCGCAGGAACGCTTCGCGCCCAGGAGCATGGATACCAGCCGCTGGTGTATGAGAACCATGGCATTGATTCCCGCTACACCGGCCCGCACAAGGTGGCGCCCACTATGTCCGCCCGGTACGGCACAGGCGGCAACAATGTCCCGCTGGTCGAGCAGGAGCAGGTATTCTGCATCACCGGAAATGCCATCGACCGAAAGCCCGAAAACGGCGGCAACGGGATCGGCTATCAGGAAGGCATCGCCTATACGCTGACTGCCACTGACCACCATGCCGTGTTCAGCAGACAGCGAGTCGATATTTTCAAGGATGGTGAGGTAACCAGCACCCAAAGCGCACGCCAGCATAAGGATGCCACAGACCTGGTGCTGCAGGGCACAGATCAGCCACGGCTCATCCGCAGGCTGACGCCGTTGGAGTGTGAGAGGCTCCAAGGGTTTCCGGACAGGTGGACTGACATTCCCAACGCCTCGGACTCTTCCCGGTATAAGGCGCTGGGCAACAGCGTGGCCATTCCATGTGTGGACTATGTCCTCCAGGGCATTGCTCTGGTGCTTCTCGCCGGCTGAGCCATGCTTGTTGCTTATGCTTCGTTTGCAGCTTGCTTCTTCGTTGGGTTCTGTGAATAGCTATTTCACTCCGGTCACAGTATGCTTTGCTTACAAAATCAGAGAAAGGAGCCACCCATGGAAGCAAAGAAGAATCTCTGTGGTATGATCCCGGAAAATTTACATGCCAAAGCTATCGAGGAAAAGGAACAGCTTGGCCTCAAAACTCTGGGTGATTATGTGGAGTTGGTACTCAAAGAACGCTTCGAAGGAGGAAAAATCACCATGGCAGCAACCAAGACTCTCGCATTCCAGATCACCGAGGAGCTGGATCAGCGGCTGAAGAATTTCATCGCCGCGGAAAAAAAGCGCGGCAGGAAAATCACACAGAAAGAATTCGTCATCAGCCTTATTGAACAGGCGCTGGCTGAGTACGAGGCACAAAACCAGCCCATAGAGATGACCGAAGAATAAAATGCCGCACCGGCCGCTGGGGAGAGCATCCCCAGCGGCTTGTTTTTGGAGGTGAAATACCCTGTACATCTACCCCGACAATTTGACTGCCAAAGCGATGCTGTGGCTTTGGGAGCTCAGAGATGTAGGCGTCATTGGCGTGGGACTTTTGGTTTCTATCCTGGCGCTGACACAGACCGGAATTTTTATCCCGCTGGTGCTCACGGCGGTCTATGCCTTCCTCAGCATCCGCTTTGACGGAACCAGCATTCTGGATTTCATTCGCTATGCGATTGCCTTCCTGATCACCAAACAGCAATTCTATGAATGGAGAATGTGATATGTTCCATGCCGACACGACCTTTGACAACGAGGAGATCATCGGCTTGCCGGAAGTTGAGGAGCGAGATCTGTCCGCCTCCCTGACGCTCCGGTGGAGCCGGAAGCGCAAGCGGTGGGAGTGCCGCAACGCCTTCTTCTGGCAGGATGCCAAGAACAAGTGGAGCTGCCGCAGCCAGGACGGCAGATATTATTATGGCTTCCGCAGCCTGCGTGCCCTGCTGAAAAGCTATGTGGGCGGCCTTCTGTGCGAGAAGTCCCTCTGCTACAGCGCCAAGAACGCCAGAGCAAAATATTGGTTCAGCCAGAATCCCAGGCGGGTGACCTGCTGTGTCACCATGCGCTGTACCGGCTTTTTCCCGCCCAGCTTTCCCCAAGGAGGAATGAAGCTATGAACAGAAAGAAAAAAGAGAATGCCGCCCAATCCACCCGGCAGCTCATGGGGATCGATGGTATCAAGGACTATTGCATCGCCACCCGCATGGGCGACCTGGTCTTTTTCATCATCAAGCCCACCAATATCAGCGTCCTGTCCGATTCCAGCATCAGCGCCAGGATCTACGCCCTGCTGAATGTGGTCAAGGGGCAGGCGGAAATTGAGATGCTGGCCCTCAACTCCAAGGAGTCCTTTGAGCGAAACAAAAACTTCTATCAGGAGCGCATGGGCAGCGAGGAACTTCCTGCCATCCGGCGGCTTCTGGAACAGGACAGCAAGCATTTGGATCGCATCCAGGTGCTGATGGCTTCCAGCCGGGAGTTTTATATCATCATCCGGCTGCGAAGCGAAAAGGAAACAGATGTGTTCCCGTATCTCAGCCGCATTGAGCAGAGCATCAATGACAATGGGTTTACCACCCGCCGCGCCAGCGAGCAGGATCTCAAGCGGATGCTGGGCGTTTATTTCGAGCAAAATGTGACCACCGAGAAGTTCGAGGACTACGACGGGGACCGCTGGGTCATCGTGGGCGAGTAAATCAATTCATCATAGGCCGTGGAGGTGTTCCACTCCATGGCCGGGATGCCTCCACGGAGAATAGGAGGCATCCATTTTGGCAAAGAAAGCGAAAAGACCGGTTCCGCAGAGCCGTGAGGAGGCGTCCATCAAATCCTTTTTGGATATGATTGCCCCCTCTGTGGTCAGCTTCATGCCGGATCATTTCATCTGCGGCAACACTTACCGCTGCGTCTGGGCGCTTCGTGAATACCCCACCAGCACGGACGAGCAGGCCATCCTCCGCCACCTGGGAGAAAAGGATGGCATCA
>NZ_NFJT01000056.1 GCF_002160015.1 Anaerofilum sp. An201
TGATGCCATCCTTTTCTCCCAGGTGGCGGAGGATGGCCTGCTCGTCCGTGCTGGTGGGGTATTCACGAAGCGCCCAGACGCAGCGGTAAGTGTTGCCGCAGATGAAATGGTCAGGCATGAAGCTGACCACAGAGGGAGCGATCATGTCCAGGAAGGACTTGATGTTCACCTCCTCACGGCTCTGAGGTGCGGGGTTTACTCGTTTCTTTGCCATGGAATCCCTCCTTCTTATTCGCCCACAATGACCCAGCGGTCACCGTCGTAGTCCTCGTACTGCTCGGTGGTCACATTCTGCTCGAAGTAGACGCCCAGCATCCGTTTGAGATCCTGCTCGGTGGCCCGGCGAGTGGTAAATCCATTGTCATTGATGCTCTGCTCGATGCGGCTGAGGTACGGAAACACATCCGTCTCCTTTTCCTTCCGCAGCCGGATGATGATATAAAACTCCCGGCTGGAGGCCATCAGCACCTGAATACGGTCCAGGTGTGTGCTGTCCTGCTCCAGAAGCTTGCGTATGGCGGGAAGCTCCTCGCAGGTCTGCCGCTCCTGATAGAAGGTCTTGTTCCGTTCAAAGGACTCCTTGGAGTTGAGTGCCAGCATCTCAATCTCAGCCTGTCCCTTGACCACATTCAGCAGAGCGTAGATTCTGGCACTGATGCTGGAGTCCGGCAGGACGCTGATGTTGGTGGGCTTGATGATGAAGAATACCAGGTCGCCCATGCGGGTGGCGATACAGTAGTCTTTGACGCTGTCGATCCCCATGAGCTGCCGGGTAGACTGGGCCGACTTATCTTTTTTCTTTCTGCTCATAATGTGATTCCTCCTTCGGAAAAGAGCGCCGGAAACAGACCGGTGCAGCAGATGGTGACGCGGCAGGTCACCGTCTTGGGGTGCTGACTGAACCAGTATTTTGCCCGGACATTTCTTGCGCTATAGCAGCAGGAGCTTTCACACAAGCGTCCGCCCACATAGCTTTTCAGCAGGGCCCGCAGACTGCGGAAGCCGTGATAATATCTGCCGTCCTCACTGCGGCAGCACCATTTGTTTTGGGACTCGTGCCAGAAATATGCATTGTCACACTCCCAGCGTCTGCGTTTCCGGCTCCACCAAAGGGTCAGCGAAGCAGACAGATCTTTTTCTTCGTATTCCCCGGCTTCCCTGAACGGGAAAGGAGGCGCAGTGCTGAACATGGTTTCGTCATAGCTCATATCACATTCTCCATTCATAAAATTGCTGTTTGGTGATCAGGAAGGCCACCGCATACCGGATAAAGTCCAGAATGCTGGTTCCGTCAAACCGAATGCTGAGGAAGGCATAGACTGCCGTCAGCACCAGCGGAATAAAAATTCCGGTCTGGGAGAGCACCAGGACAGAGAGCAAAAGCCCTACGCCGATGACGCCCACATCTTTGAGTTCCCAAAGCCACAGCCTCGCTTTGGCAGTCAGGTTATCGGGATAGATGTACAAGGTAGTTCACCTCCAAGAAAAAAGCCGCCGGGGTATGTTCCCCAGCGGCTATGCGGTATCTCATTCTTCGGTTGTTTCCTCGGTCTGGTTCTGCGCCTCGTATTCGGCCAGCGCCTGTTCGATGAGTCCGATGACGAACTCCTTCTGGCTGATCTTCCGGCCACGCTTTTTTTCGGCGGCGATGAAGTTCTTCAGCCGCTGATCCAGTTCCTCAGAGATTTGGAATGCCAGGGTCTTGGTTGCTGCCATAATCGTTTTTCCTCCTTCGAAGTGTTCTTTGAGTACCAGTTCCACATATTCTCCCAAGGTGCTCAGCGCCAGCTGCTCTTTCTCCGCAATGACCTTGGCGTGGAGGTCTGCGGGAATCATTGCACAGAGATTCTTTTTCGCATCCATGGAGCGTTCTCCTTTCTGTATTTTGCAAGCAAAGCATACTGCACCCAAGGGCAAATAGCTATTCACAGAACCCAACAAAGAAGCAAGCGTAAACGAAGCAGAAGCAACAAGCCAAGTTCAGCTTGCCAGAAGCACCAGTGAAATGCCATGGAGAACATAGTCCACGCATGGAATGGCAACACTGTTGCCCAGTGCTTTGTAGCGGGATGAGTCCGAGGCGTTGGGGATGGCTGTCCAATTGTCCGGGAAGCCCTGGAGGCGCTCACATTCCAGTGGGGTCAGCCTGCGAATCAGTTTTGGTCGGCCTGTCCCTTGCAGCACAAGATCTGTAGCGTCCTTGTGCTGACGGGCGCTCTGAGTGCTGACTACCTCGCCGTCCTTGAACACATCCACCCTCTGCCTGCTGAATACCGCATGGTGATCGGTGGCGGTCAAGGTATAGGCGATGTCCTGCTGATAGCCAATGCCGTTCCCACCGTTTTGGGGCTGCCGGTCAATGGCATTGCCGGTGATGCAGAACACCGGCTCCTGCTCCACCAATGGCACATTGTTGCCGCCGGTACCGTACCTTGCGGACATGGTGGGAGCGACGCGATGGGGGCCGGTGTAGCGGGAGTCGATGCCGTGGTTCTCATAGACCAGCGGCTGGTGTCCGTGTTCCTGGGCTCGGAGAGTCCCTGTCACATTTACACTGCATTCCATGACGCTGCCGCCCTGGTCGTTGAGACACAAAACCGACGGAATACAGTTCCCACCAGCGCTGCCCTTCAGCGTGGGGGCAAGTTCTTCGCCATAGCCGATACCTCCGGCGGATGCTCCGGCCCCGGCAGAGAAGCCGGCGGTCAGGACACAGGGGTATCCCTGACCGGCCTGACCGCCGCCTGCACTCAGGGATGTATGGCGCTCCGGCGTCAGGAAACAATCGCCGTTGCCCTTCGCCACCACTCCCTCCGCAATGAAGGTCTGCTGTTTCATTCCCGGTTGGGCCCCCAAGGCTCCGGCCACATCGTGCAGATCCCGGACTTCATCTCTCTGATTTGCCGCAAATGCAATCGGCTGGAGCAGACCATTTCGGCCTGTGGACATCCCGCAATTTACGCCAAGCGTTGCCGCAACATCGCCGGTCAAATCGCCATTGTACCCATCAAAGCCTTCCACATCATCCTTGTCTGGCTGTGTGACAAAGGTCTGCATTTGCATATTGTTAGTGGCCATCAGGGCGCCGGACACTCCGTGCAGGTTGATACCTTCATCCCTCTGGTTGATATGGTATGCCTCCAGCGGGGTGGATCTGCCATCCGGCGGAGCAACCCCAGACTGGATCTCCAGTGCACGATTGAGCTTTCGGGGCAGCTCTTTTCCTCGTTCAAAGGCTCTGCGCAGGATGCCCAGGCAGGCTTTCCTGGTCAAATAGTATTTGTCCGGCGGATCGTCCTGCAAAATCTGCGACAAGGAAGATTCTTTTTCTTCTC
>NZ_NFJT01000057.1 GCF_002160015.1 Anaerofilum sp. An201
CCTACCTATCTTCCCAGGCCGTCTCCAGCCAAGTATTTTCGGCACGACCGAGCTTAACTGCTGTGTTCGGAATGGGAACAGGTGGAACCTCGGCGTCATCGGCACCGGCTATGAACTTGAAGGCTTGCACCCTCAAAACTGAACAGCAACATGCGGGCAAACAGAGTACCGTCGGACTTGTGGTCAAGCCCTCGACCGATTAGTACACACCAGCTGAACGCCTCACGGCGCTTACACTTTGTGCCTATCAACCTTGTAGTCTTCAAGGGGTCTTACCTGTTTAAAACAGTGGGATATCTTATCTTTGGGCCGGCTTCACGCTTAGATGCTTTCAGCGTTTATCCGATCCGCACATAGCTGCCCAGCTGTGCCACTGGCGTGACAACTGGTGCACCAGAGGTGCGTCCATCCCGGTCCTCTCGTACTAGGGACAGATCCCATCAAATATCCTGCGCCCACGACAGATAGGGACCGAACTGTCTCACGACGTTCTGAACCCAGCTCGCGTACCGCTTTAATTGGCGAACAGCCAAACCCTTGGGACCGAATACAGCCCCAGGATGCGATGAGCCGACATCGAGGTGCCAAACCTCCCCGTCGATGTGGACTCTTGGGGGAGATCAGCCTGTTATCCCCAGGGTAACTTTTATCCGTTGAGCGATGGCATTTCCACTCACATACCACCGGATCACTAACTCCAACTTTCGTTACTGCTCGACCCGTCAGTCTCGCAGTTAGGCTCGCTTATGCGTTTGCACTCTAAGGCACGGTTTCCGTCCGTGCTGAGCGAACCTTTGAACGCCTCCGTTACTTTTTTGGAGGCGACCGCCCCAGTCAAACTGCCCACCTAACAATGTCCCCCAACCCGATTCAGGGCTGCAGGTTAGAATCTCAGTATCACAAGGGTGGTATCCCAAGGGTGGCTCCGCCCGAGCTGACGCCCGGGTTTCCTTGCCTCCCACCTATCCTGTACATGTAATACCGAGACCCAATATTAGGCTACAGTAAAGCTCCATGGGGTCTTTCCGTCTTGTCGCGGGTAACCGGCATCTTCACCGGTACTACAATTTCGCCGGGCGGGCTGTTGAGACAGTGCCCAAATCATTACACCATTCGTGCGGGTCAGAACTTACCTGACAAGGAATTTCGCTACCTTAGGACCGTTATAGTTACGGCCGCCGTTTACTGGGGCTTCAATTCAATGCTTGCACATCTCCTCTTAACCTTCCAGCACCGGGCAGGTGTCAGCCCGTATACGTCATCTTTCGATTTAGCACAGACCTGTGTTTTTGCTAAACAGTTGCTTGGGCCTATTCTCTGCGGCTCGCTTTCACGAGCACCCCTTCTCCCGAAGTTACGGGGTCAACTTGCCGAGTTCCTTAACAACCCTTCTCCCGTTGGCCTTAGAATCTTCTTCCTACCTACCTGTGTCGGTTTGCGGTACGGGCGCCTCGGATATACACAGGGCTTTTCTCGCCTCTCTCCACGCTTATCTTCCCTACTTTATTTCAGTCCCTTGCGACGGGCAACCAACAGCCCGCATAAACGTCTCAAAAGTGTCCCCCTGCTTAAATCCTTTGGCGGCTACGGAATCTCCACCGTATGTGCATCGGCTACGCCGTCAGGCCTCACCTTAGCTCCCGGCTAACTTGGAGCGGACGAACCTTCCTCCAAAAACCTTAGGCTTTCGGCCATGATGATTCTCACATCATTCGCGCTACTCATTCCGGCATTCTCACTTGTGTACAATCCACACCCGCTTGCGCTAATGCTTCACCTCGTACACAACGCTCCCCTACCCAGAAGTTTATTGAACAACAGCCACCATCCCGCAGCCTTTCTTCTTGCGCGGAATTTTGTCCGCCCTCCGGCGTTCAAAATTCGGATGATCTCCATTGTTCAATAAACTTCTGCCTAAGCTTCGGTGCAGGTTTTAGCCCCGTTGAATTTTCGGCGCAGAGTCACTCGACCAGTGAGCTATTACGCACTCTTTGAATGAGTGGCTGCTTCTAAGCCAACATCCTGGTTGTCTTAGCAACTCCACATCCTTTTCCACTTAAACCTGCTTTGGGACCTTAGCTGTAGATCTGGGCTGTTTCCCTTTTGACAATGACACTTATCTGACATTGTCTGACTCCCATCCACCGATTATCCGGCATTCAGAGTTTGATAGGCTTCGGTAATCTCTCGACCCCTAGGCCATTCAGTGCTTTACCTCCGGTAATCTAAGATGAGGCTAGCCCTAAAGCTATTTCGGGGAGAACCAGCTATCTCCGGGTTCGATTGGAATTTCTCCGCTACCCACAGTTCATCCGCCACCTTTTCAACGGGGGTCGGTTCGGTCCTCCATGGAGTTTTACCTCCACTTCAACCTGACCATGGGTAGGTCACCCGGTTTCGGGCCCAATGCATGCAACTATACGCCCTGTTCAGACTCGCTCTCGCTTCGGCTCCGATGCTCCAGCATCTTAACCTCGCTGCATACATTCGCTCGCCGGACCGTTCTACAAAAAGTACCACATCACACTTTGACGTGCTCTGTGTGCTTGTAGGCACAGGGTTTCAGGTTCTCTTTCACTCCCCTCCCGGGGTGCTTTTCACCTTTCCTTCACAGTACTATACGCTATCGGTCACTGGGTAGTATTTAGGCTTGGAGGGTGGTCCCCCCGACTTCCGACCAGGTTTCACGTGTCTGGCCGTACTCTGGATCCTGCGCACTCTCTCCCGTTTTCACCTACATGACTCTCACATTCTTCGGTGGGCCTTCCCATACCCTTCGGTTAACAGTTGAGATGTTAAAAGCAGTCCGTAACCCCGAAGGTATTTCTACCCTCGGTTTGGCCTCTTCCGCGTTCGCTCGCCACTACTTACGGAATCTCGGTTGATGTCTCTTCCTTGCCCTACTTAGATGTTTCAGTTCAGGCAGTTCCCTTCCTATACCTATTTGATTCAGTATAGGATACACGGATATGACTCCGTGTGGGTTTCCCCATTCAGA
>NZ_NFJT01000058.1 GCF_002160015.1 Anaerofilum sp. An201
AAATTCCAAAGAGTAATTTGACAGGACGCAAGCGATTGCGTTTTGAGCAAAGATTTAAATTCAGAGTAATCTGGTTTAGATACCATTTTATAAAGAGTTTGATCCTGGCTCAGGACGAACGCTGGCGGCGCGCCTAACACATGCAAGTCGAACGGAGCTATTTCGATAGATCCCTTCGGGGTGACATTGGCTTAGCTTAGTGGCGAACGGGTGAGTAACACGTGAGGAACCTGCCCTTCAGAGGGGGACAACAGTTGGAAACGACTGCTAATACCGCATAAGACCACAGAGCCGCATGGCTCAGGGGTCAAAGGAGAAATCCGCTGAAGGATGGCCTCGCGTCCGATTAGGTAGTTGGCGGGGTAACGGCCCACCAAGCCGACGATCGGTAGCCGGACTGAGAGGTTGAACGGCCACATTGGGACTGAGACACGGCCCAGACTCCTACGGGAGGCAGCAGTGGGGAATATTGCACAATGGGGGAAACCCTGATGCAGCGACGCCGCGTGAGGGAAGAAGATTTTCGGATTGTAAACCTCTGTCTTCGGGGACGATAATGACGGTACCCGAGGAGGAAGCCACGGCTAACTACGTGCCAGCAGCCGCGGTAATACGTAGGTGGCAAGCGTTGTCCGGAATTACTGGGTGTAAAGGGAGCGCAGGCGGGTTTGCAAGTTGGATGTTTAATCGAGGGGCTCAACCCCTTTCCGCATTCAAAACTGCAGATCTTGAGTGGTGCAGAGGTAGGCGGAATTCCCGGTGTAGCGGTGGAATGCGTAGATATCGGGAGGAACACCAGTGGCGAAGGCGGCCTACTGGGCACTAACTGACGCTGAGGCTCGAAAGCATGGGTAGCAAACAGGATTAGATACCCTGGTAGTCCATGCCGTAAACGATGATTACTAGGTGTGGGGGGATTGACCCCCTCCGTGCCGCAGTTAACACAATAAGTAATCCACCTGGGGAGTACGACCGCAAGGTTGAAACTCAAAGGAATTGACGGGGGCCCGCACAAGCAGTGGAGTATGTGGTTTAATTCGAAGCAACGCGAAGAACCTTACCAGGTCTTGACATCCCGTGCATAGCATAGAGATATGTGAAGTCCTTCGGGACACGGAGACAGGTGGTGCATGGTTGTCGTCAGCTCGTGTCGTGAGATGTTGGGTTAAGTCCCGCAACGAGCGCAACCCTTACTGATAGTTACTACGCAAGAGGACTCTATCGGGACTGCCGTTGACAAAACGGAGGAAGGTGGGGATGACGTCAAATCATCATGCCCTATATGACCTGGGCTACACACGTACTACAATGGCTATGAACAAAGAGAAGCGAAGCCGCGAGGCAGAGCAAACCTCATAAAAATAGTCTCAGTTCGGACTGCAGGCTGCAACTCGCCTGCACGAAGCCGGAATTGCTAGTAATCGCGGATCAGCATGCCGCGGTGAATACGTTCCCGGGCCTTGTACACACCGCCCGTCACACCATGAGAGCCGGGGGGACCCGAAGTCGGTAGTCTAACCGCAAGGAGGACGCCGCCGAAGGTAAAACTGGTGATTGGGGTGAAGTCGTAACAAGGTAGCCGTATCGGAAGGTGCGGCTGGATCACCTCCTTTCTAAGGAGTCAGGCAGACAAGGAACCTTGATGGTTACTGTGTCTGGAACAAGGGATCTGAACAGGCCGATTTGATATTGTTTAATTTTGAGGGCCCTGGAAAGGGAACCTCAAGAGCGTAACCGAAGCGCAGAAGCGTGGGGGTATAGCTCAGCTGGGAGAGCACCTGCTTTGCAAGCAGGGGGTCAGGAGTTCGAGCCTCCTTATCTCCACCAATATGGGCTCATAGCTCAGGTGGTTAGAGCGCGCGCCTGATAAGCGCGAGGTCGGTGGTTCGAGTCCACTTGAGCCCACCACTTCTTGTGGAAACAAGAAGATCTTCCAGAAGCCGCCGGATGTAGCGGCTTATACGAAGCGAAAGCGGAGTATAAGCCATCTGTAAAAGGTGGTTCGAGGCAAGAGTTTGCCAAACATTTCACTTGTGAAATGTTAGCAAATTTGCGCCGCAAATTTGCACCTTGAAAACTGAATAGCAACTGCGAAGCTAAGAAAGTAATGTAATTGAAACTGCAATTTCAAAGACGGAAAACTTCTTAGTTGGCAAATGGAGAATCAAAGGATTTAAAACGGTCAAGCGAAGAAGGGCGCAGGGCGAATGCCTTGGCACTGGGAGCCGAAGAAAGACGTGATAAGCTGCGATAAGCTGCGGGGAGCTGCAAATAAGCTTTGATCCGCAGATTTCTGAATGGGGAAACCCACACGGAGTCATATCCGTGTATCCTATACTGAATCAAATAGGTATAGGAAGGGAACTGCCTGAACTGAAACATCTAAGTAGGGCAAGGAAGA
>NZ_NFJT01000059.1 GCF_002160015.1 Anaerofilum sp. An201
ACCTCCGCCTGGGTGGCGTTGGCATCGGCGGCCACAGCGGCGGCGGCTTCCTTCGCCTTGGCGACGGCAGCCCAGCTGTCGGCGGTGTATTCGTCCTTGTTCAGCTTGTCGGCCTCGGCCACGGCGGCGTTCAGCTCGCTCTTGTCGGCGGCGCGGACCAGGGCGGTCTGCGCGGTCAGCAGAGCGGCATAGGCGGCGTCCACATCAGCCTGCGAGGCGTCGGCGGAGTTGGCCAGCACGGCCTCGGCGGCGGTCAGGGCCTCCGCGAACGGCTTCCAGCTGTTGGGGGTGTAGTTCTCTTCCTTCAGGGCGTTGGCCTGCTCCACGAACTTGGCCAGCGAAGCGGTATCGCCGCGCTTTTCAAGCCCGGTGAGAGCTGCCATCATGTCCGTCACGGCCTTGGTGTAATCCTCGGCGGTGGCAGCGGTGTCGGCCTGCACAGCAAGGGCGGCGGTCAGGGCATCCTGAGCGGCTTTCCAGCTGCTGACGGTATACTCGTCCTCGGTCAGCTGGGCCAGATAGTTCTGGGCAGCCTGGATGGTGGCGTCCAGCGCCTCTTTCTCCTGGCTGGGTACCAGGCCCTTCATCGCAGCCTGCAGGTCGGCAATGGCTTTGTCCACCTGCTCGGTGGTCGCGTCGGGATTCTGGGCCAGTGTCTTGGCGGCAGCCAGAGCGTCCTGGGCAGCTTTCCAGCTTTCCTCGGTGAAGGCGGCGCTGGAAACATTGTTCAGCACGGCTTCGGCGGCTGCAATGGCCTCCTCCAGGCGCTGCATATCGGTCTTTTTCTCCAGGGCATTCACCGCAGTCAGGAACTCCTCGATGGCGGCGTTGGCCTGGGCCTGGGTGGCGGTATCGTCCTCCAGAATTGCCTGCAGCTTGGCGACGGCAGCTTCCACAGCAGCCCAGTCGCCGATGAAGTCCTCTTCGTCCATGCTTTCGTACATGGCCAGCAGCTCTTCAACCTGCGGCTTGTAGACGGGCATCACCAGCGCGTCGATGGCGGCGTTCAGGGTGCGGGCAGCGGAGGCGATCTCCTGGGCGGTGGCGTTGGCATCGGCCAGCACAGCCTCGGCGGCGGCCAGAGCCTCCTCCACAGCCTGCCAGCTGTCGGCGGTGTAGCGGTCTTTGTTCAGGGTCTTCGCCAGGTTGATGGCGGTCTCCAGCGCGCTGGTATCCACGGCCGGGGCCTGCTCCTCAAACGGGGTGGTCACACGCAGCTCAGCGGTGCTGAACCAGGTGTTGGGGGTGTCGCCGATGGTGGCGGTGGCGCTCAGGCGCACAGCCACAACATTTTCAATGGGCAGGAAGGACGCTTTGCTCCAGCCGTTGGTGGCAAAGGTGAAGGTGTTGCCCTCGCCGTTCTTGGCCGAAACGGGAATCCACTCCTCGCTGCCCTCCACCTGCACCTCTACGGTACCGGTGGTCATCTTGCCGTTGTTGCCGCTGCTGCGGGGCAGGTAGCGCACGCCGTCCACCGTAGTGGGGGTGTCCAGATCCAGCTGCAGCCAGAAGTTTTCCACAGCGGTGCCGCTCCAGTCGGTTTCGTGGTTGGTGTCGGGATCGCCATCCAGCACCGCGCTGGGCGAATAGCCGGACTGGGTGCTGCCGGCAGTGGCGGTGAGCGTATCCAGGCTGATGTCTGCGCGGTCGTCGGAAGCGGGCAGGCCGGTGCTGGAATCAACAACCGCCTTGGCGCTTTCCAGGGCCAGATACGCCTGTTTAATCTCGCTGTCGGAGGCGTCGTCGGCAGCGGCCACGGCCTTGGCAGAAGCCAGAGCGGTCTCAAAGTCCTGCCATTCGTCGGCGGTGCAGCCGGCGGTCTCGAAGGTGTAGTCCTTCGCGCTGTCGATCAGCTCGTTCAGCTGGTCTTTGGTGATGCCCTGGTCCAGCCAGTTCCAGCCGTAGCTCAGGCC
This sequence comes from Anaerofilum sp. An201, assembly GCF_002160015.1. Classification (GTDB taxonomy): domain Bacteria; phylum Bacillota; class Clostridia; order Oscillospirales; family Ruminococcaceae; genus Anaerofilum; species Anaerofilum faecale. Next base: position 1,914 of record NZ_NFJT01000059.1, read on the forward strand.
GCCGCTGGAGTTGCGGCGCACCAGCAGCTCATCGAAGGCCTTGGCCTCGGTGTACATCTCGCTGGCGTTCACATGGATGC
>NZ_NFJT01000006.1 GCF_002160015.1 Anaerofilum sp. An201
ACAACGCCCCAGGGGCGGGCTGGGGCGTTGTATATTCCATATCCATCTTCGTTCCTCCTTGGTAGGCTGCGGCTCACCGGCCGAACAGCAGCCACATCGAAGCGGCCGCATAGCAGACGGCGCAGCCGGCAAAGCGCAGGGCGTGTTTAATTCTTGTCATCGGGATAGTCTCCTTTGAATTCGGTGAAGTCGGGCGGGGGCAGCTGCTTTCTTTTGCGGCCGCCGAAGGCAAGGCGCACGCCCAGCCAGATCAGCAGCACGCTGATGAGCAGGCGCCACAGGTCGCCCAGCAGGTTCCCCAGCATGGGCAGGTTGAAGTGCAGCGCCAGGTCGTAGAGGATGGGCTGCACAAAGCTCTGCAGGATCATCCAGCCGCCCACCAGGATCAGGCCGGCGCCCAGCAGCTTGTTCAGGCCGTTGGCCTTCAGGTTCACGCCCTTGAGGCTGCCGTCCAGCAGGGGGAATCCGTCGGCGGGAGCGGTGCCGTTCCACAGCTGGGAGCGCAGGTTGTAGGTGTCGAAGAAGGAATACATCCAGATCACCGGGATGGCAAAACCGCACAGCGGGATCACCGCGGTGGCCATGATGGACAGGCAGAACAGGGTGATCAGCCCCAGGCCGCGCTTCATATATCCCAGATACATCGCGCCCGCGCCGGGAATGAAGGAAAAGCAGAAGGTCAAAAACGAGCTTTTTTTCATGATTTATTCTCCTTTGTCGGTGGATTGGCCTTTCGGCTGGAAGGCGCCGGAGATGCCGGCGGACAGGGTGTCCAGCGCGCCGTCCAGCGCGCCGCTGAAATCGTTCAGGAAGGACGCCAGCCCGCTGTCGGACGGGCGGTAGTCGGGGTTGGGCTGGGGCACCAGCGCCTGGAACGCGCCGCTGGCCCACAGGCCCACCGCCAGCACCACGGCGGCCGCGGCCGCCGCGTAGCGGTTGAAGAACAGCGCCGCCGCCCGTCGCCGGATGCGCTGCATCACCGGCAGCACGAGGTCGGTCTCGGGGGTCTCCAGTTCGCCGCCCTCCAGCAGGGCCGTGTAGCGCACCAGGCATTCGTCGCAGAAGCTCAGGTGTTCGGCGGCCTCCAGGTTCTGCATCTCGTCCAGGCTGCCGTCCAGAAGGGCGCGCAGGCCTTCGTCGGACAGATGCCCATCGTCTAAAAACAGATTCATTGCACAGCGCTCCTTTCCAGGATCTTCTGCTGCAGCAGGCGCCTCGCCCGGTACAGCTGTGTGTGGACGGTTTTGGACGGGCGGTCCAGCGCCCGGCTGATCTCCTCCACGCTCCTGTTCTGCAGGAAGTACATCTCGGACACCAGCAGATACGGTTCCTTCAGGGCGTGCACCATTCCCTGAATGGCCGCCAGCTCCTCGCGGGTCACCGCGATGTCCTCGGGGCCGGCCGGCGCGGGCGCGCCCGGCGGAGGGCTTTCGGGCAGCATGCTGCTGTCGGTGGCCGCCACCCGGCGGTTGTAGGCGCTTTTCAGGTGGTCTTTGGCCTTGTTGGCAGCGATGCGGGCCAGCCAGGGTTTCAGGTGCTCCGGCGGGCAGCGGTCGATGTGGTTGTATGCGGACAAAAATGTTTCCTGGGCCAGGTCCTCGGCGGTGTGGTGGTCGCGCACCAGCTGAAAACATACGGTATATACCAGCTTCTGATACTGCTCTACCACCTGGCCGAATTGTGCGTTGGTCATATCGCCGGGCGCTCCCTCCTTTCGCCTACACCCATAAGACGACGCGGGCGGGGCGATTTCTTCACACACACGAAAAAATTTTTTTGGGAAATCCCTCTTTCCCCTTGACTTCACCACTTTACCCTGCTAAAATACTAAAGCAAGAGGACGGCGCGCCGTCCCACAAGGCGAGGGGGAAAACGATATGAAAAAGCTGATGAGTCTGGTGTTGGCCGCGGCGATGGGCGCGGTGCTGTTTGCGGGCTGCGGCGCGTCCGGGCAGGACGACTGGCAGTATGTGCAGGACAAGGGCACGCTGAAGATCGGCATCACGCTGTACCAGCCGATGAACTATAAGGACGAGAACGGCAACCTCACCGGCTTCGACACCGAGCTGGCCGAGGCGGTGTGCGAAAAGCTGGGCCTGACGCCCGAGTTTGTGGAGATCGACTGGGACCAGAAGGTGGTGGAGCTGAAGAGCAGATCCATCGACTGCATCTGGAACGGCATGACCATCACCGACGAGCTGAAGGAGCAGATCACCTTCTCCAACCCGTACAGCGGCAACGCGCAGGTGTGCGTGATCAACACCGCCAACGCCGACACCTATCAGACGCTGGAAGACATGGCGGGCGCGAAGGTGGGCGCGGAGGCCGGTTCCGCCGGCGAGGCGGCGGTGGAGGCCGACGAGAACCTCAGCCAGGGCGAGCTGGTGGCGATGACCGCCCAGCGCGACACCCTGCTGGAGCTGAAATCCGGCACCATCGACGTGGCCGTGATCGACCAGGTGATGGCCGAGGCGTCGGTGGGCGAGGGGACCAGCTACGACGACCTGATGATCGTGGACGGCATCGCGCTGAGTGAGGAGGAGTACGGCATCGGCTTCCGCAAGGACAGCCCGCTGGCCGACAAGGTGAACGAGGCGCTGCAGCAGCTGGCGAACGAGGGCGTGGTGGCCGAGCTGGCCGAGAAATACCCCTCCGTTCTGGTGAAACTGCAGGCGGAATAAATACGCATCACACAGCGCCGGCTCTCTGCAAGGCAGGGGGCCGGCTGCTGGTCTGGAAATGAGGGGTTTTGTATGTCGTTTTGGGAAGTGAACCGCCAGCTGCTGGACGGCTTCGGCGATACCTGCCTGCTGTTCTTCGCCACGCTGGTGTTCAGCCTGCCGCTGGGGCTGGTGGTGTGCTTCGGCTCGATGAGCCGCTTTGCGCCGCTGCGCTGGCTCACCCGCACCTTTGTGTGGATCATCCGCGGCACCCCGCTGATGCTGCAGGTGATCATCGTGTTCTATGTGCCGGGCCTGGCCTTCGGCATCCCGCTGGACGCCCGCATGCCGGCGGTGATCGTGGCGTTCGTCATCAACTACGCGGCCTATTTCTCCGAGATCTACCGCGGCGGCATCCAGAGCATCCCCAAGGGCCAGAAGGAGGCCGGGCAGGTGCTGGGCATGACCGACAGCCAGATCTTCTTCAAGGTGACGCTGCTGCAGGTGGTCAAGCGGGTGCTGGCCCCGATGAGCAACGAGATCATCACGCTGGTGAAGGACACCTCGCTGGCGCGGGTGATCGCGGTGGTGGAGCTGACCAAATCGGCGCAGGACATCGTGGCGCAGTGGGGGCTTTTGTGGCCGCTGTTCTACACCGGCGTGTTCTATCTGGCGTTCTGCGGCATACTGACGCTGCTGTTCGGCGCGGCCGAAAAGAAGCTGGCATATTTTGGAGGTTGACGAGATGGCTGTGCTGAAGGTGGAGGGGCTGGAGAAGTCCTTTGGAAAAACGCAGGTGCTGCGCGGCATCGGCTTCGCGCTGGAAAAGGGCGAGGTGCTGTCGATCATCGGGTCGTCGGGCAGCGGAAAGACCACGCTGCTGCGCTGCCTGAACTTTCTGGAAACGGCCGACCGCGGCCGCATCGAGGTGAACGGGGAGACCCTGTTCGACGCCGGGCAAAACGCCGGCAGCGCCGCCGACATCCGCAGAAAGCGGCTGCATTTCGGGCTGGTGTTCCAGTCGTTCAACCTGTTCCCGCAGTACACGGCGCTGGAGAACGTGACGCTGGCGATGGACCTGCACACCAAGGAGGCCGCCAAACAGGAAAAGCGCCGCGCCTCGAAGGCCGAGCTGCAGGCGAACCGCGCCCGCGCAAAGGAGCTGCTGGCGCGGGTGGGGCTGGAGAACAAGATGGACCACTATCCCTGCCAGCTGTCGGGCGGGCAGCAGCAGCGGGTGGCGATCGCGCGGGCGCTGGCGCTGGAGCCGGACATCCTGTGTTTCGACGAGCCGACCAGCGCGCTGGACCCCGAGCTGACCGGCGAGGTGCTGCGGGTGATCCGGGAGCTGAAAAACGCCAGCACCACCATGATCGTGGTGACCCACGAGATGGAGTTCGCCCGGAATGTATCCGACCGGGTGATCTTCATGGCGGACGGCGTGATCGAGGAGCAGGGCACCCCGGAGGAGGTGTTCGGCGCGCCCAAGAGCGCCAAGACCCGCGCCTTCCTGCAGGCCGGGCAGGAGATGTGAAACCGAAAAGAGCCAGCGCCGTGTCCGGCATGCCGGACACGGCGCTGGTTTGTTTTTGGCTGGCGGGAAGTTCGTTCGTACCGAACGCCTTCCCCTGGCAGGGGAAGGTGCCTCCGAAGGGGGCGGATGAGGTCGAGTCTTTCCCACCTGCACAAAGCCCGCCGGTGGGGGCATCCATCGGTATGCCGAAACAGCGCTTTTGCGGGGGATTGTTGGAACCGGAAGCCTTCCCCTCATCCGTCGCCATGCGGCGACAGCTTCTCCCCAAGGGGGAAGCCTTTGCAAAAAAACGCCGGCGCCCTCCCGGCCACACACCGGAACCATCACTCCCCTGCCCCGAGCACCGCGCGGCGGATGCCCGCCGCGATGGCCCAGCCGGTGCGGTGCAGGGTGGCGGGGTCGGAGCAGGCGGCGAACTCGTCGGGGTTGGGCACGAATCCCACCTCCAGCAGCACCGCCGGACACAGGTCCGACCGCGTGACATAGAAATAATCCTCCTTTGCGCCGCGGTCGGCCCGGCCGGTGCAGGCCGACACCTCCGCCGTCAGATACCCCGCCAGCGCCTGCCCGGACGGGTAGAAGGAGTAGCACTCCACCCCGCTGGTGCCCCAGAGGTCGCGGTCCAGCGGCATGCTGTTGTGGTGCACCGAGACGAAAATATCCGGCTTTGTCTGCCGCAGCAGCTCGCTGCGCTGGGCCAGGGTGGGGAAGGTGTCGCCGGTGCGGGTCAGCTCCACCGTCGCGCCCATCTGCCGCAGGCGGGCCGCCGCCGCGTTCGCCGCCGCCAGGTTCAGGTCCTTCTCGGCCGCACCGTCGGCGCCGGCCGGGCCCATCGCGCCCAGGTCCTCCCCGCCGTGGCCGGGGTCCAGCAGCACCACCAGCCCCTCCAGCGGTCTCGCCGGGTCGGTCGAGAGCCGCGGCGGACGGCGCAGGGTGATGACGGTGCCCTCGTCGGTGTAGTCCACTCCCCAGCCCCACAGCGCGCCGCTGTCGCAGGTCAGGGTCAGCACAAGGCCGCCTTCGCCCGCCGTCAGGGCGCCGCCGAAGCCGCCCGCCGGCAGCTGCCCGTCGTACGACGCCCCCGCCAGCGTGAGGGTGAGAGAGGTGTCGGTGCGCTCCGCCAGCACCGCCGGGCTTCCCCCCGCGAACAGCAGGCGCTCCTCCCGCGCCGAGACCTCCCGCCGCACCGCCGTCACCGTGCAGACGCCGCTGTCGGTCAGGGCGCAGTCGGACGAGCGCACCCAGCCGCCCGCCGTGCGGTAGGCGTAGGTGAGCTGGGCGCCCACCTGCACCTGGCGGCTCTCCAGCACCGGCGCACAGGCCCCGGCGTAGACCGTCTGCAGGATGGAGGAGGCGTCGGCCGGGTCGGCCAGCAGGCTGGCCAGCGAGGAGGTGATCTTCACCCCGGCCCCCTCGGGCGCGGGGACGCTGTCGTCGGCAAAGGGGCCTTCCACCGTGCCGCCGGTGGGCGGGATGCGGGTGACCACCAGCGTGGAGCTGACCCCGTTCTGGGTGAGGGTGAAGGTGTTCTCCCCCTCCGCCAGCGGCACGGCCGCCCCCCAGAAGCCGCCCGCGTTCACCGTCACCGGCGTGCCGTTCAGATCGGCGGGGGCGGACGGGTCGGCGGTGCCGCTCACCCAGCAGGTGTCGGACGAGGTGATGTAGCCCGCGGCGGGCAGGCGGATGGCCGGGTCGGCGGGGATGTGCAGCGAGACGTCGGGCGGGGCGGCGGTCTCCAGCTGGGCCAGCAGCCCCGTGTAGGACGGCCCGTTCCACACCGCCGCCACCGTCCCCTCCAGCGTCCCGCACGCCCAGGCGGCGTAGAAGGCGCCGGTCTCGTCGGGCTGGTCGAAGCGGGGCAGGCCCTCCTCCAGCGGCGCATAGCCGCTCTCCTCCTGCACCCACCGCCCGGCCAGCGGGATGCCGTCCGGCAGCGGGGCGTCCGAAGCGGCCACAAGGCCCACCGCCATCTCCTCCCGCGCCGCCCGGCGGGACAGCTGCCGCAGGAACCCCTCCCCGGCATCGGCGGGGCACAGGATGCAGGACGCCCCGGCGGACGCCGCCTGTTCGACGGCGTTTCTGGCCAGCGCGTTGGGGTCGCCGGCTGCCAGCGCGGACAGGAAGCTGTCGCCCAGCACCAGCGCGCGGGCGTTGGCAGACAGGGCGGGCGGCGCGGGGGTGCGCAGCAGCAGCCAGACCGCCGCCAGCAGGGCGGCCAGCGCACACAGGAGGACAAAACGGTGTTTCATGGGGCACACGCTCCTTGTTTGGTTTGTCTTATTGTAGCATAGTACGCGGGTGCTTGTCAGGGTATGCCGCGGGGGGCGAAATGTGGTATACTAATAGATACTACACTGAAATGAGGGATGGTTATGAAACTGCCTGCACAGGCATTCACACACGGCGGCAAATTCCACGCCGACGACGTGTTTTCGGCCGCGCTGCTGCGGCATATCCGCCCCGACATCCGCATCCTGCGCGGCTTTGCGGTGCCGGAAAACTTCGACGGCCTCGTGTTCGACATCGGCGACGGCATGTTCGACCACCACGCCGCGGGCAGCCCGGTGCGCCCCAACGGCAACCCCTACGCGGCCTTCGGCCTGCTGTGGCAGGTGCTGGGCCCCGAGCTGGTGGGCAGGGACGGCGCGGCCTGGCTGGACGAGCGGTTCGTGCAGAACCTGGACGTGAACGACTGCACCGGCGCCGACAACGCCCTGGCCGACGCCATCGGCAGCTTCAACCCGGTGTGGGACAGCGCCGAGAGCGCCGACGAGTGCTTCGAGCGGGCGGTGCAGTTCGCTTCGCAGATCCTGGAAAACCAGCTGGAGCAGGTGCGGGCGGTGCAGCGCGCCAAAGAGCTGGTGGCGCGCGCGCTGCCCGGCGCGCGGGACGGCATCCTGGTGCTGTCCCGCTACGCGCCCTGGAAAACGCTGCTGCCCCCCGAGGCGGACATCCGGTTCGTGGTGTATCCCAGCCAGCGGGGCGGCTTTGCGGCGCAGGGAGTGAACGACCGCCAGACCCGCCGCCTGAAGGTGCCCTTCCCCGCCGCTTGGGCCGGGCAGCCGGCCGAAAAGCTGGCCGAGCTCTCCGGCATCGCGGGGCTGCGGTTCTGCCACGCCAGCCGGTTCCTCATCACCGCCGAAACCAAGCAGGACGCGCTGGCGGCCTGCCGCGCGGCCATTGCAGCGGGGGAATCGGTGTGAGCCAGTTCGCCTATCTGGTGCGCTGCGGCGACGGCAGCCTCTACGCCGGTTATTCGCCCGACCCCCTCGCCCGCCTTGCCGCCCACCGGGCGGGAAAGGGCGCGCGCTACACCCGCGGGCGCGGCCCGCTGACGCTGGCCTTTGCCCAGGCGATGCCGTCCCGGGGGATGGCGCTGCGGCGGGAGGCGGCGCTGAAAAAGCTGCCCCGCGCGCAGAAGCTGGCGCTGTGCGAGGGCTGGAAAAACGAGCGCCTGTCGCTGGCGCGCGCGGAGGACGCCCCCGCCATCCGGCAGCTGTACGGATGGTATGTGGAGCACTCGGCGGCCACCTTCGCCACCAGCCTGCCCGGCGGGGAGGAATACGCCCGCTGGGTGACCGAAAGCGCGGCCGCCTATCCCTTTCTTTTGTTGAAAGACCGCACCGGGCGGCTGCTGGGATTTGCCTGCGCCCACCGCTGGAAGGAGCGGGAAGCCTACGCCTGGGACGTGGAGACCACCATCTATCTGGCGCACGATGCGGCGGGCGCCGGGCGGGGCCGCCGCCTGTACGGCGCGCTGCTGGCCCTGCTGGAGCTGCAGGGGGTGCACAACGCCTACGCGCTGGTGACCATCCCGAACCCCGCCAGCGAGGGGCTGCACCGGGCGATGGGATTTGCGATGCAGGGCGTCCAGCCGGACACCGGCTACAAAAACGGCAGCTGGTACGGGCTGGGCACCTGGGGCCTGGTGCTGCGCCCGGCAGACGGAGCGCCTGCGCCGGTGGTGCCCTTCCCGCAGCTGGACGATGCCGCCGTGCGGCAGGTGCTGGCGCTGGGATGAAAAAACGCCGCTTCCCGGCCGGGAAGCGGCGTTTTGCCTGCTGGGACGTTGTATTTGCGGGGGAGAACGGAACGCCTTCCCCTGGCAGGGGAAGGTGCCCCCGTAAGGGGGCGGATGAGGTCGGGTCTGTCCTCCTTCCTCCGCGCCATCCCCGGCGCAAAGGGGCAAGCTCTCCCCTCATCAGTCAGGCTGCGCCTGACAGCTTCCCCCCAGGGGGAAGCCGACGGCGCGGGAGGCTGAAGCCGCCTTTGGGAAAAAGCTCACTCGATGCGCACCTGCACCCCGCGCAGAATCACCGACACCTGCACCGGCCGGTCGGTGTCGTTCTGCATCGTGAGCCCCACGCGGTACCACGCGCCCTTCTCCACCTTCAGCCCCATCTGGATGCCGGGGGTGATGTAGGCGGACACCGTCTCGCCGCCGTCCACCGGCGTCAGCACCGCCTCGGCGTCGCCCAGCCCTTCGCCCGGGCGGACGTAGACGGTGCTCTGCCGCGGACAGACCTCGGTGTCGGAATACACCGCCGCCGTGCTCCCGGCCGGGACGGTGATGTCGATGCGGTGGTCCTGCAGCGGGTTCGTCAGCACGCTCGCCGCCAGCAGGCCGCCCAGCGCCAGCGCCAGCACCAGGCACCCGATCTGCAGCGCGGCTGTCAGGCGCGGGCGGCGCGCCAGCACCATCCCCGCCACCACCGCCGTCACGAAGCCCAGCATGCAGACCGGCAGCGCGATCACCTGCGCCCAGGTCAGCCAGGCGGGCAGATACCGGGCCGGCTGGCTGTCGGCCAGCGCGATGCCGCGCCCCAGCCGCCAGAGAAAGCCCGCCGCCAGCAGCGCGAAACAGGCCATCAGCAGGGCGGTCCGTCCCGCCGTGCGCAGCGGGGAGCCGGTTTTTCGGTCCATAAAAGTGCCTCCTTTCCCGGCCTCAGGCCATCCAGCCGAGCGGTACGAAGCAGATCGCGCAGAACAGCGCCGCCGCCGTGAGGATCGCCCAGCGCACCGCCCGCCGCGGACGCAGCAGGGTGGCCAGCGCCAGCGCCGACCAGATGGCCGTCACCGCGATGCCGTACCCGGCCAGCAGCCGCTTGCCGGTGAGCCCAAAGCGCAGATACACCGCCAGCTCGCTGCCGGCCAGCGCCGCAAAGACGAGGTTTGCCGCGCACAGCGCCAGCCCCAGCGCCCGCAGCGGCTTCACCTGGCGCAGCGGGCGGCGGTTCAGCTTGGACGCCGCCGCCAGCACCGCCAGGTTCAGCCCGGCCACCACGCACAGCTGGAAAAATCCCTCCCGCGCGCTTTCGGCCGCGGCCGCCGCGTCGGGCAGGGCGCCCTGCACCAGCCCCAGCACGCTGCCCAGACGCACCGCGAAGAACAGCAGATACAGCCCGCAGAACATCGCCAGCACGGTGGCGGTTGCCGCGCCCGGCACGAACCGCAGCGGCTGCATCCCGGCCTCCATGCCGCGCAGTGTGATGGGATTTTGGCTTTGGCGGCAGCAGCCCAGCAGCAGACCCGACAGCCAGCATCCGCACAGCAGCCAGACCGTCAGCCGCCAGCCGTCCGGCAGGAAGGTGAACAGGTGCTCGAACCAGTGCACCAGCCCCCACGCCATCTGCCCGAAGGCGGGGTCGGCGCCGGCCAGCAGCTTGGCCGCCCACACCAGCACCGGCAGCGCGAACACCGCCCCCAGCACCACCGCCAGCAGCGTTTTGCCGGTGCCCTTTTTGCGCGGCCACCGCCGCAGAATCCATCCGCCGATGGCTGCGATCCAGCCCACAAAATTGCCGAACGGCAGCACCACAAAGCCCCACAGCAGCTCCACCGGGGTCAGCGCACCGGTGCCCTCCTGCACCGCTCCCAGACGGCACATCGCCCAGTATACCGCCGCGCAGTGCAGCAGCACTCCCGGCAGCGGTCCGATCCAGTACAGCGCGGTGTGTCCGCCCGCAAGATGCGCGACCGCCAGCGCCGCCGTCACCGCCAGCCAGAAGCCGGTGTCTTTGGCCGCTTTGCGGTGGGTGCAGCGCGCCCAGATCTCCACGCTGCCCACAAACAGCAGCGCGAACAGCGAAATTCCGATCTGACCGCACTGGCTGTACCGGCTGAAGAAATCCCCCAGCCAGACGTAGTTGTTCAGCATTGTTTCCACATACATAACGCCCAGCGCCAGCCCGATGCCCGCCAGTGTGGCGTAGCTTCCGGTGCGGGGAAGGCTGTTTTTGGGTGCACTTGAACAGAGGGTGCTGTTTGCGCCCTCAAATTTATTGTTTTCCATTGTCAGTTCTCCTGTCGTAAAAGCTGCGCCCGGATTATTCCGGGTCGGGTTCGTATTCCAGAAGGTCGGCCGGCTGGCAGTCCAGCGCCCGGCAGAGCGCCGCCAGCGTGGAGAACCGCACCGCCTTTGCCTTGTTGTTTTTCAAAATGGACAGATTGGCGGGCGTGATGCCCACACGGTCGGCCAGTTCGCCGGCGGTGATCTTCCGCTTCGCCATCATCACATCCAGGTTCACGACGATGCCCATGTGATCACCCTCTCTTTATATGGTATAGTCGGCGTCGTCCTGCAGGATGATGGCCTGTTCAAACACGTTTTTCACCACCCGCACGATCAGCGCCATGAATCCCGCCAGCACAGCCACCAGCAGAAACGGCAGATAGTACAGCCCGCTGGCCAGACAGATGCCCGCCGCCGCGATGCAGCACCAGCTCACCCCGCGCAGATAGGCCGCGTTCTGCGGGATGAACACCCTGCCCTTCTGCAGGTTGCCCAGCAGCTGCCACAGCAGCCACAGCACCGCCAGCGCAGGGGGCACCGCCGCATAGATGCTCACCAGCAGGAAGTGCTCCCGCCCCAGCAGCATCGCCCGGCTGAACTTCACAAACCAGTCCACCACCCACGGCGCCGTCAGCGCCAGCGCCGCCACCGTCAGCGCAAACAGCGCCACGCACACCTTGGAAAGCCGAATGCTGTATTTCTCGTTCCATTTCATGGCAGATTGCCTCCCCTTGTGTTTCTGTTTGGCCCCAGTATACCATGTGCCTTATCGAATTGCAAGAGTTTTTTATCGTTTTTCGATAAAGAAATATTGTTTTTCAAATTTCATTTGCCATTTTGCGCGTTTGCCTGTACAATAGGAGAAAACGCCTGTTTTGCACAGAGGCGAAGCAAGGGAGCGGTTGCAAGTGAAAGCCAAAAAGATCCTGTACTGGGTGGCGCTGCTGGGATGCATCGGCTGCGCGGTGGTGTGCGCGGTGCTGCTGGGGCAGTATTTCTGGCGCGGATACACCGAGCAGAACGCGCTGGACAAGCTGGCCATCCAGGTGACCCAGCCGGAATCGGGCGAGCCGCCGGTGTCGCGCCTGGAGGGATACAAAAAGCTGGCCGAGCAGAACGGCGATATGGTGGGCTGGATCTCCATCGACGGCACCCACATCAACTACCCGGTGATGCACACCCCCGACGAGCCGGAGCGGTATCTGCATCTGGGCTTCGACAAGCAGTATGCCTACAGCGGCCTGCCCTTCATCGAGGCGAACTGCAAGCTGGACCCCCCCAGCACCCACATCATGATCTACAGCCACAACATGAAGAACAAGACCATGTTTGCCGACATCATGAACTACCGTGACCAGGAATTCTACGAGAACCACCCCACCATCCGGTTCGACACCCTGAACGCCGAGCAGGAATATGAGGTGGTGGCCTCCTACTACGCCAGCGCCGCCGAGCCGTCCGAGGGCGAGTTCTGCTTCTGGAAGATGATCGAGCCGGAGAGCGAGGAGGCCTTCGACACCTACATCAGCCAGATGATCCGCAAGAGCGCCGTGGTGACGAATGTGGTGCCCAAATACGGCGACAAGCTGATCTCGCTGGTCACCTGCACCAACGGTCCGGCCGACGAGCGCTTCGTGGTCACCGCCCGCCTGGTGACCGACGCGGCCGAATAAACGCATCTCTCTTGCATACTGCGCGCATAAAAACCGCCGTTTTGTCTCCCAATCGGGGGCAAAGCGGCGGTTTTGTGCATTTTTACCCATTGTCAAGCGGGCGCGCGGGGATTACAATAGGGGAAAAGCGCCGGTTTGTTTCCGGCCAAGGGAAAGAGTGAGAAAGTATGGAAATCCGCATCGAACGCACGACCGCCCCCAAGGCAAAGCCCGCCGACGAAACGGCGCTGGGGTTCGGCAATCTCTTCACCGACCACATGTTCGTGATGGACTACACCGAGGGCAAAGGCTGGCACGACGCCCGCATCGTGCCCTATGCGCCGCTGGTGCTGGACCCGGCCGCGCTGGTGTTCCACTATGCGCAGGAGTGTTTCGAGGGCATGAAGGCCTACCGCCGTGCCGACGGCAAGGTGCAGCTGTTCCGCCCCGAAAAGAACGCCGCCCGCATGCAGAGCACCCACCAGCGCCTGTGCATCCCCGAGATCCCGGTGGAGGATTTCGTCCAGGCGGTGCGCGCGCTGGTGCAGGTGGACGAGGCGTGGGTGCCCCACACCGACGGCACCAGCCTGTACCTGCGCCCCTTCACCATCGCCACCGAGGCGGTGCTGGGCGTGAAGGCGTCGGCCCGGTACCAGTTCATCGTCATCGCCTCCCCCTCCGGCGCCTACTACGCCGAGGGCATCAACCCGGTGCGCATCTACGTGGAGGACGAGTATGTCCGCGCCGCCCCGGGCGGCACCGGCTACATCAAGTGCGGCGGCAACTACGCGGCCAGCATCATCGCCAGCGAGAAGGCCCACCAGCTGGGCTTCAGCCAGGTGCTGTGGCTGGACGGCGTCGAGCGCAAATATGTGGAGGAGGTGGGCAGCATGAACATCTTCTTCAAGATCGACGGCCAGATCTACACCGCCGCCACGGTGGGCACCGTGCTGCCGGGCATCACCCGCATGAGCTGCATCGAGCTGCTGCGCGACTGGGGCTACACCGTGAACGAGGGGCGCCTGGCCATCGCCGACGTGATGGCCGCCGCCCGCGACGGCAAGCTGGAGGAAGTGTTCGGCACCGGCACCGCGGCTGTCATCAGCCCGGTGGGCGAGCTGGTGTATGAGGGCGAGAGCGCCCACATCAACGGCGGCCAGATCGGCCCGGTCACCCAGAAGCTGTACGACACCCTCACCGGCATCCAGTGGGGACGCCTGCCCGATGACCGTGGCTGGACCCAGGAGATCTGATTTCGCAACCCATCGCCCCGGCGCATGCAGCCGGGGCCTTTTTGCAGACAGAGGAGGACGCTATGATCCACAACACACACCTCACCGTGCGCTATGCCGAGACCGACCGCATGGGCATCACCCACCACGCCAACTATCTGGTGTGGTACGAGCAGGCGCGCACCGAGTTCACCCGGATGCTGGGCACCAGCTACGGCCAGATCGAGGAGAAGGGCCTGCTGTCGCCGCTTTTGGAGATCGAGACGAAGTATCTGCTGCCCTGCACCTACGAGGACGAGATCACGGTGGAATGCCGCCTGGTGAAGGCGACGGCGGCGCAGATGGAATTCTGCTACCGGGTGTTCAAGAAGGGAGAGGAAAAGCCGATCAACACCGGGCGCAGCCGCCACGCCTGGGTGGACAAGGACACCTTCCGCCCGGCCAGCCTGAAAAAGCGGGCGCCGGAGCTGTTCGCGGCCCTGGTCGCCGCGGTGGAGCCGGAGGAATAAAAGGGCTTTTCCCAGAGGGAAGCCGACGGTACGGCAAGCCTTCCCCCGGCGGGGGAAGGTGCCCCGGAACGGGGCGGATGAGGGGGAGTCTTTCCCTGTTCCTCTTTCTTCCCATCTTCCCCGCAACTCAAAATGAACAAAAGCGCGCGGGAACCGGCCGGCTCCCGCGCGCTTTGTGTTTGTATGGAAGATCAGGCCAGGCCGCTGCGGACCGGCGCCAGCAGCACCTTGCCGGTGCCGCGGTATACGTTCACCAGCCCTTCGCCCGACGCCGCCGAACCCAGCAGCGTCTTGCCGGAGCGCTCCACCGTGAAGTCCAGCGTGCCGCTCCAGGCGATGGCCATGTTGCCGTCCACCTTGAGCACATCGTTCTCCAGCACGATCTCGATCAGCTCCTCCTTGGGGCAGTCGGATTCCAGGCAGACCACGCCGCTGCCGGTGATGCCCAGGTTGAACAGCCCTTCGCCGCCCGCCACCGCGCTGGACAGGTTCGAGCGCATCACGGCCTTGTGTTTCAGGCCCGCCTCACAGGCCAGGAACAGCCCGTCGTCCAACACGACCGAGCCGTTCCATTCGGCCACATTCAGCAGGATGATGTGCTTGTAGGTGGGCTCCAGCACCAGCGTGCCGGTGCCGGTGTATTCGGGCTTGATGGCGGACTCGCCGGTCACCTTGCCGCGCATTGCCTTGCCCAGAAAATCGCCCACCCCTTTCAGGCCGGTGGTGGCGTTCACATTGCCCACCGTCCACTGCATCGCGCCGGCCTGCACCGTGATGGGCGAACGCGCCACATCGCACACCACCTGCCGCTTGCGCACGTTCATCTCGTTGCAGAAATAGGCCGCCTGCGCGTTGCCGGGGGAAACGCTCAGGTCGCGCTGGTATTCGATGACGGTAAAGGCGCCCTGCTGGTCCAGCACGCGGATGTCGTCGTTGTCGGTGAAATTGCGGATCTGGTACATATTCGCTCTCATCCCTTCTTTTGTGAAAGATCGGCCGATGCGGCCGCTTCCATTATAGCGCCGGGGCGCACCGGAATGCAACCGCGCGGGCGGCTTTTGTGAAACTGCCCATCCGATTTGTGAAAATCCACATATAACGGCAAAATTTTTGCACGCAACCGCCAGTTGACAAAACGCGCCCGGCGGTTGGTTGCGCCCAAAAGACCGCCGGTGGTATACTCGTAGCAGCAAACTGAAAAGGAGCGAAGCAAGATGGAACAACTCAACGAGCGCCTGGCCTGTCTGCGCCGCCGGGCGGGATATTCGCAGGAGGGGCTGGCCGAGCGCCTGGGCATCTCGCGCCAGGCCGTGAGCAAATGGGAGAGCAGCCAGAGCCAGCCGGACATCGCGCGCCTGGTGCAGCTGAGCGAGCTGTATGAGGTGTCGCTGGACCAGCTGATCAAGGGCGCGCCTGCGCCCTCCCTGCCCGACGCCGCTCCCCAGACGCCCGGCGAGGCGGAGATCTGCCGCAGCTGTCCGTGGCGGGAGGTGCGGCGCACGGTGGACGAGGCCATCCGCGCGCGCCCCGACCACTGGGAATATGAATACAAGAGCCGCCGCACCCTGTGGGGGATGCCGCTGGTGCACATCCATCTGGCGCGCAACCGGCTGAACGTGCGGGCGCACGGCGTGCTGGCCATCGGCAACCGCGCCAGCGGGGTGGTGAGCATCGGTCTGCTCAGCCGCGGACTGCTCAGCTTTGGGCTGTTCAGTCTGGGGCTGGTAAGTGCCGGGGTGCTGAGCGCGGGTCTGATCGCACTGGGAAATGTAGCGTTGGGAGCGCTGGCGCTGGGCAACGTGGCGGTGGGTCTGGTGGCGTTCGGCAACATGGCGAGCGGCGCACTGCTGGCTGTCGGCAATCTGGTGCGGGGACGGGTGGCCATCGGCAACGCGGGCAGCGGCAGCGTGGCGCAGGTGATCATCGGCGACGGTATGGCCAGCGAACTTCAGAAGGCGGCGGCCGAATCGGTGCTGGCGCAGCACTGCTCCTGGCTGCCCGGCTGGGCGGTGCGGATGCTGCTGGCGATGCTGTGAATGTTCCCCTGTTCCCTGCGCGGCGGCCGAAAAGGATGGCAAACCCCTGCTTCGGCGTGCTATAATAGGAGCAAATGCCCGGTGGGGAGGAATTTTGATGTTGGAATGGATGCAGATCATATTGCCGGCGCTGGCCATCGTGCTGTTCGCGGCGGCGACGGTGCGGGGCGCGGTGCGCTGCTTTGCTTCGCCCGAGGCCCCGCTGGAGGAGAGGGCGCCCGCGCCGCTGGTGCGCCGGGTGGGGATCGTGTGCGCGGCCTGCGTGCTGGCGATGCAGGCGGTGCTGCTGGCCGTTGCGGTGCATCAGAATCCGGGCGTGCCGCTGACCGAGGCGGCGGCGCGGTTTTTCAGCAGCGGCATCGACGCCGGCCACTATATCCAGATCGCGCAGTACGGCTATTCCGCCACCGACACGGTGCCCGACCTGCATCTGTTCATCGTGTTTTTCCCGCTGTTCCCGGCGCTGCTGCGCTGGGTGAACCCGCTGGGCCTCGTGGACTGGTATCTGACGGCGCTGGCGGTGCAGCCGGTGCTGTTCGGGCTGGCCGGCGCGGCGCTCTATTCGCTGGTGTACGAGGGCTACGGCAGGTCCGCCGCCAACCGCACGATGCTCTTTCTGGCGGCCTTCCCCGGCAGCTTTTTCTTCGCGCTGCCCATGACCGAAAGCCTGTTTTTGCTGGTGACGGCGTGGTATTTCCTCTGCCTGCAGCGGCGGCGCTGGCTGTGGTGCGGCGTGGCCGGTGTGCTGGCCGGGCTGTGCCGGGCGCCGGGCGCGGTGCTGGCCGGTGCGGCGGCGGTGTGGATGGTGCAGCAGGTGTGGCACACCCGCCGCCGTCCTCCCCGCGGCGCGTGGTGGGCGCTGGCCGGTCCGCTGCTGGGCATCGGCATCTATCTGGGCATCAATCAGAAGATCTACGGCGACCCCTTCGCCTTTTCCGCCTTCCAGAGCGAGCACTGGCACAACCGGCTGGGCTGGTTCTGGGAAACGGTGCGCTACCATCTGGGCTACCTGGCCGGCTGGTGGGCCGACAACCGCGCCTCGGCGCTGTGCATCTCGCTGGCGGCGGTGCTGTGCATCCTGGTGCAGCTGGGCGTTTTCGCAGCGGCGGCGGGGAAAATGCGGGTGCATCAGCTGGCCTTCGGCGTGGCGGTGACCGTCATCACCACCGGCGTGTCCTGGCTGATCAGCGCCCCGCGCTATGCGGCGGCGCTGCTGGTGCTGCCGCTGGGCTTTTCGCTGGTGCTGCGGAACAGATGGGCGCGGTACGCCGTGCTGGCGCTGCTGGCGGCGGCAAATCTGGCCTATTTCTCCCAGTACCTCCAGCACGGGCCGGTGTATTGAACACAAAAAACCGGGCGCGCTCCCCTTTTGCGGGAGTGTGCCCGGTTTTGTTTGTGCCTATGCGGTTTTTACAGCTTTCCGGCCCGGCGCAGCGCGTCGATCTTCAAAACGGCGGCCACCGTTTTGCCGTCCTTGATGCGCCCGTCCAGCACCATCTCCCGTGCGGTCTGCAGCGGCACCGGCTCCACCGTCAAAAACTCGCCCTCGTCCAGATGCTGGGCGGTGGCGTGCAGCCCGGTGGCGGCCCAGGTGTAGATGACCTCGCTGCAATAGCCCACCGTCGGGTACAGCTCGCCCAGATCCACATACCGGTCGGCCACAAGGCCCACTTCCTCCTCCAGCTCGCGCCTGGCGGCGTCGAAGGGGTCCTCGCCCTTTTCCAGCTTGCCGGCCGGCAGTTCCCACAGCTCCTGCCCGTAGGCATATCGGAACTGCCGCACCAGATACAGCCGGTCCTCACTGTCCAGCGCCGCCACGCAGGCGCCGCCGTGGTGGCGCACGATCTCGCGGGTGGACTGCTTGCCGTTTTCCAGCTCCACCCGGTCCACCTCCACCGAGAACACCCGGCCTTCAAAGATGGTGTTGCCGTCCAGCTTTTTTTCAAAATGGCTCATTCTGCTTCCTCCTGCGGCTTTGCGCCCGCCAGCGTGCAGCGCACCGTCTCGATCCGCCGCTCGTCCGCCGCCAGCACCTCGAACCGCACGCCGCCCCATTCCACCACGGCGTGCTCGCCGGGTCCGGGGATGCGGCCCAGCCGGTCGGCCACAAGGCCGCTCACCGAGTCGGCCTCTTCCTCCTCGTCCGCCGCCTCGGGCATCTCCAGGTCCATCGCCTCGAACAGGTCCTCCACATCCAGCGAACCATCCGCGATGAAGCCGCCCTCGCAGGGGGACAAAAGCTCCTTTTCGTGGTCGAACTCGTCCTGGATGCTGCCCACGATCTCCTCCAGGATGTCCTCCATCGAGACGAGGCCGGCGGTGCCGCCGTACTCGTCCACCACGATGGCCACCTGGCTGTGCTTGACCTTGAATTCGACCAGCAGCTCCCGCGCCGGGCAGCTCTCCGGCACGAACATCACCGGGCGCATGAATTCCGACACCGGCCGGTCGAACCATTCGGGGTTGTCCAGCAGCGCCAGCAGGTCCTTCACGTGCAGAAGGCCCACCACCTCGTCGATCTTCTCGCGGTACACCGGCATCC
This sequence comes from Anaerofilum sp. An201, assembly GCF_002160015.1. Classification (GTDB taxonomy): domain Bacteria; phylum Bacillota; class Clostridia; order Oscillospirales; family Ruminococcaceae; genus Anaerofilum; species Anaerofilum faecale. The sequence continues at coordinate 18,458 of NZ_NFJT01000006.1, forward strand.
GGCTGGTGCCGTGTTCCAGGCTCAGCTTCACCGCCTGGCGGCAGGTGTCCTTCTCCTCCAGCGCCACCAGATCGGTGCGGTGGGTCATGATGTCGCCGGCGTTCACCTCGTCCAGCTCGAAGATGTTGGAGATCATCTCCTTCTGGGCGCTGTCCATCGCTTCGCCGTCCGCCTCTTCCACGATCTGGATCAGCTCGTCGGCGGTCAGCTCGCCTTCCCGGCGCCGTGCGCCCAGCAGCCAGCCCAGCGCCCGGCCGAATCCCTTAAGACCATCCTGGTCCATTTCTCACATTCATCCTTTCGCGTGTGCGCGTTTTGTTTGCAAAAAAGCGGGCAGCCCGGCGGGCTGCCCGCATCTTTATTGTACGTGTTTTGCCGGGGGCTGTCAATCCGCCGCGGCGTTTTGCTCCAGGTCCTCCGCGCTGATCTCCAGCGCAAAGGTCTTTGCCTTCGTGCTGACGATATAGCCGTCGGCGCCCGGCTCGACCGACAGGATATCGCCGCCCACCTCGGGCGGGTCGTCGGGCACGGTGTAGGTGATCTGGGCGGTGCGGCTGACCCGCGCGCGGTCGGGATAGACCTCGATGTTGGCCTCGCTCTCTCGGATGGTGCAGTCGGGCAGATCGGGGAAGGACAGCAGCGGCGGGATCACCTCCTCGATCTCCTCCAGCTTGCCCTCGTCGTCGAAGCGGCAGCACACGCCCGCCAGCAGTTGGCCCTCCTGCCGGTATCCGTCGACGCCCTCGAACGCGCCGGCCGGCTCGACCAGCGTCAGAACGCGCTCCGGCGTCTCCTGCTCGGGGGATGAACTCGGGGCAGCCGGGGAGGCGCTGGGCGGCGGGGCGGGCTGGCTGCCGGACTGTGGGGCGGGTGTGCCGCAGCTGCACAAAAACAGGGCCAGCGCGGCGGCGGACAGGATGGCACGGCTCTTCATACAGGTTCACCTCACATTTCATCTGGAAAAAAACGGCGGGCAGACACCCGCCTTTCGTCTGCTGCGGGCCTGGATATGTTCTATATAAATATGATAGCATTGTGGAGAAATAATGTCAATAAAAGATACTCTGCGCGCCGGGGCAAAATCCGCCCGCGGGGCGCGAGACGCGCCGGGAATTTCCCCGCGGGAGGGAATGCGTTCCATTTTTTGTAGGAAATAGCACACCCGGGGCGGGAGGGTATTTGCGTTTTTCAAAAATCCGATAAAAAAAGGCAAAAAAAGACGCTCCGCAAGGTTTACTTCTTGCATCGGATTTGGTAAAATGAAAGCTGAGCAATCAGTGTTCCGTTTGCTTGCCCACTATAAAATTTTTTATGGAGGAAGAAAAATGCCCAGAGCAAAACAGTCTATGGACGGCAATACCGCTGCGGCGCATGTAGCCTATGCGTTCACGGAAGTTGCCGCCATCTACCCCATCACCCCGTCCAGCCCCATGGCGGACTCGGTGGACGTCTGGTCCGCTGCCGGCCAGAAGAACATCTTCGGCACCCAGGTTAAGGTGATGGAGATGCAGTCCGAGGCCGGTGCTGCCGGCGCTGTGCACGGCTCCCTGGCCGCCGGCGCCATGACCACCACCTTCACCGCTTCCCAGGGCCTGCTGCTGATGATCCCCAACATGTACAAGATCGCCGGCGAGCTGCTGCCCAGCGTGTTCCATGTGTCTGCCCGCTGCGTTGCCAGCCATGCGCTGAACATCTTCGGCGACCACAGCGACGTATACGCCTGCCGCCAGACCGGTTTCGCCATGCTGGCCGAGACCAACCCCCAGGAGGTCATGGACCTGGCCGCTGTCGCCCATCTGTCTGCCATCAAGGGCCGCGTGCCGTTCATCAACTTCTTCGACGGCTTCCGCACCTCCCATGAGATCCAGAAGATCGAGAAGTGGGACTACGCCGATCTGGCCGAGATGGTGGATTGGGACGCCATCAAGGAGTTCCGCGCCCACGCTCTGAACCCCGAGCATCCCGCCATGCGCGGCAGCCACGAGAACGGCGACATCTTCTTCCAGCACCGCGAGGCCTGCAACAAGTACTATGACGCTCTGCCCGCCGTGGTGGAGGAGTATATGGACAAGGTCAACGCCAAGCTGGGCACCGACTACAAGCTGTTCAACTACTACGGCGCTCCCGATGCCGACCGCGTGATCGTTGCGATGGGCTCCATCTGCGACGTGGCCGAGGAAGTCATCGACTACCTGACCGCCAAGGGCGAGAAGGTCGGCCTGGTGAAGGTCCGCCTGTACCGTCCGTTCGTAGCTTCCAAGCTGCTGGAGGCCATTCCCGCCACCGCCACCAAGATCGCTGTTCTGGACCGCACCAAGGAGCCGGGCAGCCTGGGCGAGCCCCTGTTCCTGGACGTTGCCGCCGCCCTGCGCGAGGCCGGCAACACCGCCACTCTGATCGGCGGCCGCTATGGTCTGGGCAGCAAGGACACTCCTCCCTCCAGCGTGTTCGCTGTGTATGAGGAGCTGGCCAAGGACGCTCCCAAGGCCCGCTTCACCCTGGGCATCAACGACGATGTCACCTACCTGTCCCTGGAAGAGAAGCCCGCGCCCAACACCGCGGCCGAAGGCACCAAGGAGTGCAAGTTCTGGGGTCTGGGCGGCGACGGCACCGTTGGCGCCAACAAGAACAGCACCAAGATCATCGGTGACCACACCGACAAGTATATCCAGGCCTACTTCCAGTACGACTCCAAAAAGACCGGCGGCGTGACCATCAGCCACCTGCGCTTCGGCGACAAGCCCATCAAGAGCCCGTACTACATCAACAAGGCCGACTTCGTTGCCTGCCACAACCCCTCCTACGTTGTGAAGGGCTACAAGATGGTGCAGGATGTGAAGCCCGGCGGCGTGTTCATGATCAACTGCCAGTGGTCCGACGAGGAGCTGGCCCATCATATGCCCGCCGAGGCCAAGCGCTACATCGCGCAGAACAACATCCAGCTGTACACCATCAACGCCATCGACAAGGCTGTGGAGATCGGTCTGGGCAAGCGCACCAACACCATCCTGCAGTCCGCCTTCTTCGCCCTGGCCGGCGTGCTGCCCCGTGAGGACGCCATCGCCTACATGAAGCAGGCCGCCGAGAAGTCCTTCTCCAAGAAGGGCCAGGCCATCGTGGAGATGAACTGGAAGGCCATCGACGCCGGCTTCGACGCCTACCACAAGGTGGAGGTCCCCGCCGACTGGGCCACCGCCGAGGACAACGCCCCCGCCGTGGAGCTGAAGGGCAACCCCGCCACCGTGAAGATGGTGAAGGAGATCCTGGAGCCGGTTGGCAAGATGGACGGCGACAGCCTGCCTGTTTCCGCCTTCGTGGACCATGTGGACGGCCAGTTCGAGCAGGGCGCTTCCGCCTACGAGAAGCGCGGCGTTGCCGTGACCGTTCCCGAGTGGAACCCCGATACCTGTATCCAGTGTAACCAGTGTGCGTTCGTATGTCCGCATGCCACCATCCGTCCCTTCGCCCTGACCGCCGCCGAGGTGGAGGCCGCTCCGGCTGCTCTGAAGGGCAAGAAGATGAACGGCAAGGGCTGCGAGGAGTACACCTTCGCGATGACCGTGTCCCCGCTGGACTGCATGGGCTGCGGCGTCTGCGTGAACGTATGTCCCACCGCTGCCAAGGGCACCCTGAAGATGGTTCCGCAGGAGAGCCAGGCTGCCCAGCAGGAAGTGTTCGATTACTGTGTGGAGAACATCCGCAAGAAAGACGGCATGATGAGCGAGACCAGCGTGAAGGGTTCTCAGTTCAACCAGCCGCTGCTTGAGTTCTCCGGCAGCTGCGCCGGCTGTGCCGAGACCAGCTATGCCCGCCTGATCACCCAGCTGTTCGGCGAGCGTATGTTCATCTCCAACGCCACCGGCTGCTCCTCCATCTGGGGCGGTCCCGCTGCCACCTCTCCCTACACCACCAACAAGGTCAGCGGCCACGGTCCCGCCTGGGCGAACAGCCTGTTCGAGGACAACGCCGAGCACGGTCTGGGCATGTACCTGGGCCAGAAGACCATCCGCGAGCGCCTGATCGCCGAGGTGGAGACCCTGAAGGACTCCGACGACGCCGCCCTGAAGGCTGCCGTGGAGCAGTACCTGGCCACCGTTGAGGATGGCAAGGCCAACGGTCCCGCCACCGAGGCCCTGGTTGCCGAGCTGGAGAAACACGCCGACTGCGACACCTGCAAGGATCTGCTGGAGAACAAGCAGTACCTGTCCAAGAAGAGCGTGTGGATCTTCGGCGGCGACGGCTGGGCCTACGACATCGGCTTCGGCGGCCTGGATCATGTGCTGGCTTCCGGCGAGGATGTCAACGTCATGGTCTTCGACACCGAGGTGTACTCCAACACCGGCGGCCAGGCTTCCAAGGCCAGCCAGATCGGCCAGGTGGCGCAGTTCGCCGCTGCCGGCAAGGCCATCGGCAAGAAGAGCCTGAGCGAGATCGCCATGAGCTACGGCTATGTGTACGTGGCCCAGATCGCGATGGGCGCCGACCAGAACCAGACCATGAAGGCTCTGGTGGAGGCCGAGAGCTACCACGGTCCTTCCCTGATCATCGGCTACGCTCCCTGCGAGATGCACGGTGTGAAGGGCGGCATGACCAACTGCCAGGCCGAGATGAAGAAGGCTGTGCAGGCCGGTTACTGGAACATGTTCCGCTTCGATCCGCGCAAGAAGGCCAACGGCGAGAACCCGTTCACCCTGGATTCCAAGCCCGCCACCGCGGATTACAAGGAGTTCATCGAGAGCGAGACCCGCTACAGCCGTCTGCAGCGCGCCTTCCCGGATCGCGCCAACGAGCTGTTCGATCTGGCCGCCAAGAAGAGCGCCGAGCGCTACGAGTACCTGCAGAAGCTGGTCAAGCTGTACGAGTAATTTTCGCGAAATTGCCCGCACGCGCAGCCTCTGAACGGAGCGCATAATAGGGCCCCCCGCCGTTTCCGGAAACGGCGGGGGGCTTTTTGCGTGCAAAAGCCTTCCCCCGGCGGGGGAAGGTGCCCCAAAGGGGCGGATGAGGGGGAATCTGACAAGGGCTGCGCGCCCCCGCAGAGAATACAGGAGCGGTTTGGCCCTCCCCTCATCAGCCGCCGTACGGCGGCAGCTTCCCCCCCAGGGGGGAAGCCAACGGTACCGAAAGCCCCCCAAAAAGACAAAACCACCGCCCGCCCCGGTCTTGCCCGGAGCGGGCGGTGGTTTTCTGCATCGGGAAAAGATACGGCGATCGCCGCGATCCGTCCCGGGATCTCGGTTTGCAGGCCGGCGGCTCAGATCTGTTCGTCGTCGAGGCTGTCGTCCAGGCCGTCGTCGTCGCCCAGCAGCTCGCCCACGCGCATCCGGCGCTGGGCCTTGGCCTCCTCCACCTGCCGGTGGATCATCTCCTTCACCTCGCGCGGCTGCTTGATGTTTTTCAGCACCAGCTCCGGCAGGCTCTTGTCGGACGAGATCACCTTCACGCTGCCCACTCCAAAGATGCGCTGCCCCAGCGTGATGTTCAGCCCGATGTCCCGCACGCGATAGAGCAGGATCTCGTCCTGGCGCAGGTTCAGCAGCCCTGTCTCCAGAAACAGGCGGTCCTCGCTGAGAAAATAGCGGGTAAAGGTGAGCGGCAGGCCGCACACGCGCTTGCGGTCCTTCCACAGAAACTCCAGTTTGTCCGGCATGGTCAAACGCCTCCCTCTCGGTTTTTCTCCAGTATAGCACGCCCGGCCCAAAACCGCTACCCCCCGCGCCGCGATTGTGTGCAAAAATCCGGCCCGGATATGGTATAATGAAAAGGCGGGCGCTTGTCCGCCCGCTCCATTTCAAACAAGGAGGACCCCCTGTATGAAGAAGATCCGCTGGCGTTCCCTTGCCGCCGACCTCGCCTGTGACGTGGCGGGCAGCATCCTGTTTGCCATGGGCATCGTCACCTTTGCCTCCAAGGCGGAGTTTGCCCCCGGCGGCATCAGCGGTCTGGCGCTGCTGGTCAATCACTTTGTGCCCATCCCCATCGGCATCGGCACCCTTCTGCTGAACGTCCCCATCATTCTGGTGAGCTATCCGCTGCTGGGACGCAGCTTTTTCCTCAAAAGCATCCGCACCATGATCGTCTCCACCTTCTTCCTCGACATGGTGTTCCCCGCCCTGCCCGTCTACGACGGCAACCGGCTGATGGCCGCTGTCTTTTCGGGTGTTTGCATGGGCGCGGGATTGAGCATCATTTATATGCGGGGCTCCTCCACCGGCGGACAGGACTTCCTCATCCACGCCGCCAAGCGCAAATTCCCGCACATCAGCTTCGGGCAGCTCGTGATGGTGATGGACGGCGCGGTCATCCTGGCCGGCTGGCCGGTGTTCAGCGATGTGGACGCGGTGCTGTACGGCATCGTGTCGGTGGCCGCCATCACCGTCGTGATGGACAAGATCATGTACGGCGCCGGCAGCGGCAAGCTGGTGGTGATCGTGACCGACTACGGCCTGGAGGCCGCCCGGCGCATCGGCGACGAGCTGGACCGCGGCTCCACGATGGTCAAGGCGATGGGCACCTATTCCGGCACAGATAAGCAGCTGCTGCTCTGCGCCTGCTCCAACCGGGAGGCCTACAAGGTCACCGCCATCGTCCACCAGCTGGACAAAAGCGCGATGGTGATGGTGTGCGAGGCCAGCGAGGTGTACGGCGAGGGCTTCCGCCTGCCCGACGCCCACTGACGCCCTCCAGTGCACCAAAAATGCATAGGCCCGCCCGGCGCTGGGCGGGCGTGGTCATGCCAACAACTTTATGGATATGCGCCGTCTGCCCCGGGTATACCCGTTGTAATTCCACAGAAAATGTTGAAAACTCGGTGGAAAGTGTTAATAACTTCGATTTTCGGGGCGTATTTTCCACAATTGATACTGCATATCGGAAAATGTTCATAACTTGTTGTTGAATTTGCGGGCGCGGTTTTGTATAATAAATCCAATTTGCTGCTGTCCGGACCGTCCGGACGAAACCGAAACAATTGTGCAGATGCCGCCCGGAGAGAAGCTCCCGGCGGCGGGAAAGGGGAAAAAACCATCATGTGGCTGAACCGTCTGGAGTACAAGCTGGGGCGCTATCGCATGCCCAACCTCATCATCGGCATCATCATCGGGCAGGTGGTGCTGTTCATCCTGGCCACCGCCATGCCGGGGCTGGTGCTGGAATATGCGCCGCTCACCCGCAGCGGCCTGTTCCACCTGCAATTGTGGCGGCTGATCACCTTTGTGTTCATCCCGCAGTCCTTCAACGCCATCAACCTGCTGTTTGAGCTGTACCTGCTGTATTTCATCGGCACCGCCCTGCAGAGCGCCTGGGGCATGTTCCGCACCAACGTGTATCTGGTGTGCGGCATGCTGGCCGCCGTGGCGGCCTGCCTTTTGTGCGGCTGGGGCACGGCGAACTATCTGTATATCTCGCTGTTCATGGCCTTTGCGGTGCTGTTCCCCGAGCAGCGGCTGCTGCTGTTCTTCTTCATCCCGGTGAAGGTGAAGTGGCTGGGCTGGATCGCCGCCGCCATCCTGCTGCTGCAGCTGATCGTGGGCAGCTGGGGCGTGAAGGTGAACGTGCTTCTGTCGCTGGTGAACTTCGCGCTGTTCTTCGGCAGGGGCGCCGTGCAGCAGGCGCGCGGCGAGATCCAGGCCTATAAGCGCCGCCGCCAGTGGCGCGACGCCAACCGCCGCTGGAACGGCTGAAGGGCAAAGTTTTGGAAAAACGCCCCGCTGTGGTGGAAATCGACGCGGTTTTGTGGTACAATGGTAGACAAATCCAAACCCGGGGAGGCTGCTGTATCATGAAACTCATCACTGCCATCGTCAACAAAGAGGATTCCAAGGCCGTCTGCAACGCGCTCATCAAGGGCGGGTTCTCGGTCACACGGCTGTCCACCACCGGCGGCTTTCTGATGGCCGGCAACATGACCCTGCTGATCGGCACCGAGGACGAAAAGGTGGACGAATGCATCAACCTGATCGCCTCCTGCTCCAAGCAGCGCGTGGAGGTCGTCCCCAGCACCGCCAGCTATGGCATCGGCGTCACCACGGCCTATCCGCTGCAGGTGACGGTGGGCGGCGCCACCATCTTCGTCACCAACGTCGAGCGATTCGAAAAGCTGTGATGCTGGACCGTGTCGCGGGCAACGCCGCGGCGATGGAAGCCGTAAAAGCCGCCCTTGCACAGGGGCGGCTTTCCCATAGTGTGCTGCTGCTGGGCGAGGAGGGCGCCGGCGCGGGGTTCTGCGCGCGGTGCCTGGCGGCCGACTGGCTGTATCCCGAAGGCGGCGCCGCCGCCGAGGCGGTGGTGCGCGGAGAGGGCGCCGAATGCCTCTCGGTGCGCGCCGAGAACAAGAGCAACACCATCTCGGTGGACCAGGTGCGCCGGGTGCGCCGCGAGGTGTACAACACGGCGCTGTCGGCCAAAGGGCGGGCGGTGATCTTCTACGCCGCCCACCGGATGCAGGCCGAGGCGGCCAACGCCCTGCTCAAGGTGCTGGAGGAGCCGCCGGCCGGCGTGCTGTTCCTGCTCACCGCCACAACGCCCGCCGCCGTGCTGCCCACCATCCGCAGCCGGTGCGCGGCGGTGCAGCTGTCTGCCCTGCCGGAGGAGGAGTGCGCCGCCTTTGTGGAACGGGCGCGGGCGCGCTGTAAGGACGCGGGGTTTTTGTCGGCGGTGTACGGCGGGCGGATCGGGTGCGTGCTGCGCTGCATCGACGACCCCTCCCGCCGCGCGGTGCTGGACGACGCGCTGGCGGCGGCGCGGTGCGCGGCCGAGAGCGACGGCTACCGCCTGGCGGCGCTGCTGGCCGGCTATGAGAAGCGGAAGGCCGACGCGCTGACCCTGCTGGACGATCTGCGCGCGGTGTGCGGCGCGGTGGTGCGCGGCGAACAGGCGGCCGGCCTGACCGCCGCCCAGGCCGCGGCGGCGGCGCGCGAAGCCGGCTGGGCGATGGGCCTTCTGCAGGCCAATGTGAACGACAAGCTGGTGTTTTCCTGTTTGGCGGCGCGGCTGTGCCGCTGACTGTCCTGCCCCAACTTTTGCCGCGGGCTTTGCAGGGCTGATTGTTTTGCCGCGCGCGGCCGCGGACAAGGATGTTTCCCCTATGGCAACTGTGATCAGTGTACGATTCAAACCGGCGGGCAAGGCCTATTTCTTCGACCCCGGCGCGCTGGAGATCCAAAAAGGCGAATATGTCATCGTGGACACCGCCCGCGGCACCGAGTGCGGCGAGGTGGTGGCGGGATGCCACCAGGTGCCGGACGCCAGCGTGGTGCGCCCGCTCAAGACGGTGGTGCGCATGGCCGACAGCGTGGACGTGCGCCGCATGCGCCAGAACCGCGCCGACGAGGAAAAGGCGTTCGCCATCTGCGAAGAGCGCATCCGCAAGCACAAGCTGGAGATGAAGCTGGTGGAGGTGGAGTATCTGCTGGACCGCTCGAAGATCCTGTTCTACTTCACCGCCGACGGCCGCATCGACTTCCGCGAGCTGGTGAAGGATCTGGCGGGCGTGTTCCACACCCGCATCGAGCTGCGCCAGATCGGCGTGCGGGACGAGAGCAAGATGCTGGGCGGCCTCGGGATCTGCGGCCAGCCCTTCTGCTGCAGCCGCTTTCTGAACGATTTCCAGCCGGTGTCCATCAAGATGGCCAAGGAGCAGGGGCTGTCGCTGAACCCCACCAAGATCTCGGGCAGCTGCGGCCGCCTGATGTGCTGCCTTGCCTACGAGCAGAAGGCGTATGAATACCTCAACCGCATCACCCCGCAGGTGGGCAGCGAGGTGAAAACGCCCGACGGCGTGGGCACCGTGACCGAGGTGAACCTCATCAGCGGATACCTGAAGGTGCGTCTGGAAAAGGGCGACACCATCCAGGCGCGCTACTACAAGCGCAGCGACTGCACCTATATCCGGGGCGGACGCCGCGCCCCTCAGCCCCCCGACCCCGAGGACGAATAAGCACCCTGCGCCCGGACCTGCTGTCCGGGCGTTTTTGGTTGGCGGAAGGCGGCGCCGGTCTGCCGAAAAAATCGCCCTTTTTGCACATCTGCAAAGCACATTTGCAAGATGCGGACGATTGTGCAAATCAAAAATCGCTTTTTGTATTGGAAAATCGGCCGCGAAACGATACAATGAAAGTATCAAATGCGCAGGCCGCATCCGGCGGCTGCGAACAACATATGAAACAGGAGGCAACCACTATGAAAAAACCGATTCTGGTCGTTCTGGCAGCAGGTATGGGCAGCCGTTACGGCGGCCTGAAGCAGATCGATCCCGTTGGCCCCAACGGCGAGGTCATCATCGACTACTCCATCTTCGACGCCCGCCGCGCCGGCTTCGAGACCGTTGTGTTCATCATCAAGCACGAGATCGAGGACGCCTTCAAGGCCGCCATCGGCGACCGTCTGTCCAAGGTGATGGAGGTGCGCTATGCCTTCCAGCAGCTGGACGACCTGCCCGAAGGCTTCACCGTGCCCGAAGGCCGCGAGAAGCCCTGGGGCACCAGCCATGCCATCCTGGCGGCCCGCGACGTGATCGACGCCCCCTTCGCCGTGATCAACGCCGACGACTACTACGGCCCCGAGGCCTTCCAGGTCATCTACGACTACCTGTCCACCCACAGCGACGACGACAAGTACCGCTACGCCATGGTGGGCTACCTGCTGAAGAACACCGTCACCGAGAACGGCCATGTGGCCCGCGGCGTCTGCGTGGAGAACCCCGACCACACCCTGGCCGACGTGACCGAGCGCACCAAGATCGCCACCTACGAGGGCGGCATCCACTTCACCGAGGACGACGGCGCCACCTGGACCGACCTGCCCGAGGACACCCTGGTCTCCATGAACCTGTGGGGCTTCGGCGCCAGCGTGGTCCCCGAGATCCAGAACCGCTTCGCCGCCTTCCTGGAGGCTTCCCTGCCCACCAACCCGCTGAAGTGCGAATACTTCCTGCCGCTGGTCGTCAGCCAGCTGATCGCCGAGGGCAAGGCCACCGTGCAGGTGCTGCGCAGCCACGACAAGTGGTACGGCGTGACCTATAAAGAGGACAAGCCCACCGTTGTGGCCGCCATCCGCGAGAAGATCGCCAGCGGCCTGTATCCCGAAAACCTGTGGGGGGAGGCGTGAATCATGGCTCTGAAACCGGCTGAGGAAATGCTGAACGAGGCCCTGGCCGCCTGGAACTGGGGCGGCACCGTCGTGGGCGCTGTGCGCTACGGCGCCGGCCACATCAACGACACCTTCTGCGTCTACACCCAGACTGCCGAGGGCGACTGCGTGCGCTTCATCCTGCAGCGCATCAACACCAACACCTTCACCGACCCCGCCGGCCTGATGGAGAACATCTGCGGCGTGACCGGGTTCCTGCGCAAGAAGATCGAGGAAAAGGGCGGCGACGTTGCCCGTGAGACCATGAACGTGGTCCCCACCGCCGACGGCAAGCCTTACTACGCCGATACCAACGGCGGCGCCTGGCGCGTGTACACCTTCGTGGAGGGCACCGTCTGCCTGCAGAAGGTGGAGAGCCCCGACGACTTCTATGCCAGCGCTTATGCGTTCGGCCAGTTCCAGCAGCTGCTGGCCGACTATCCCGCCAGCACCCTGCACGAGACCATCGCCCGCTTCCACGACACCGCCAACCGCTACGCCAACTTCGAGAAGGCGCTGGAAGCCGACGTGTGCGGCCGCGCCAAGGACGTGCAGGCCGAGATCGAGTTCGTGAAGGCGCACAAGGCCGACTGCAGCTACATGGTGGACCTGCTGGCCGCCGGCAAGCTGCCGCTGCGCGTGACCCACAACGACACCAAGCTGAACAACATCCTGATGGACAAGGCCACCCGCCAGGGCATCTGCGTGATCGACCTGGATACCGTTATGCCCGGCCTGGCCGCCAACGACTACGGCGACTCCATCCGCTTCGGCGCCAACGACTGCGCCGAGGACGAGAAGGACCTGACCAAGGTGAACTTCAGCCTGCCCCTGTTCGAGACCTACACCAAGGGCTTCCTGGCCGCCTGCGGCAGCGCCCTGACCGACCTGGAGAAGGAGACCCTGCCCTGGGGCGCCAAGCTGATGACCCTGGAGTGCGGCATCCGCTTCCTGACCGACTATCTGGAGGGCGACCACTATTTCAAGGTCCACCGCGAGGGCCACAATCTGGATCGCTGCCGCACCCAGTTCAAGCTGGTGCGCGACATGGAGGCCGCCTGGGACGAGATGGCCGCCATCGTGAAAAAGTACAGCTGATCCCGCTTTCTGCACAAGCGACGGAACACGTTTTGCAGACCTTCCCCTCTGCCCGCCCGGCAGGGGGGATTTTTTTGCGCCAAAACCGGGCATTTGTGGACGGCCATACGCATGTTTTGTCTGGAAATCGCGCCGGGGACGTGGTATAATGGGGGCAGATGTAATCCTTTCCCCAAGATAATCCAAAGGAGATAACCGTATGAGCGAGTATGTTCTGTTTACCGATTCCAATACCGACCTGCCCGCCGACCTGGTGCAGCAGCTGGATCTCTCGGTGATCCCGATGCTGTTCGAGATGGACGGCAAGAGCTATTACAATTATCCCGACAACCACGAGATGGACCCGAAGGAGTTCTATGCGGCGCTGCGCGGCGGCAAGGTGTGCACCACCAGCCAGGTGTCGCCCAGCCGCTTCGACGAGATCTTCTCCCCGGTGCTGGAAAGCGGCAGGGACATCCTGTACCTGTGCTTTTCGTCGGGCCTGTCCGGCACCTACAACACCAGCCGTCTGGCGGTGGAGGAGCTGCGCGAAAAGTTCCCCGACCGCAAGATCCGCACGGTGGACACGCTGGCCGCCAGCATGGGACAGGGTCTGCTGGTATATCTGGCCGCCAAGAAGCGCCAGGAGGGCATGGGCCTCGACGAGCTGGGCGACTGGGTGGAGGAGAACCGCCTGAAGCTGTGCCACTGGTTCACGGTGGACGACCTGATGTTCCTCAAGCGCGGCGGCCGTGTGAGCGGTGCGGCGGCGGTGATGGGCACCATGCTGGGCATCAAGCCGGTGCTGCACGTGGACGACGAGGGGCACCTCATCCCGATGGAGAAGGTGCGCGGACGCCGCGCCAGTCTGGACGCGCTGGTGAAGCACATGCAGGCCACCGCCATCCGGCCCGCCGAGCAGACGGTGTTCATCAGCCACGGCGACTGCCAGGCCGACTGCGACTATGTGGCCCAGCAGCTGCGCGAGAAGCTGGGCGTGAAGGAGATCGTTACCAGCTACATCGGCCCGGTGATCGGCGCGCATTCCGGCCCCGGCACGGTGGCGCTGTTCTTCGTGGGCGAGAAGCGCTGACAGCAGAATAAGAAAAACAACGCGGCCCCCTCTCCCGTTTTCCCGGGAAAGGGGGCCGCGTTTTGTGCAGGGATGGATTTGGGGAGGGGAGAACTTTTTTTCGCCGCGTGCTGGGGAAAGCGCGCCGCTTGCGCCGGATTCGCCCTCCACCGCCCCGTGCCGGGGCACCTCCCCCCGCCGGGGGAAGGCGTCCGGTACCGTTGGCTTCCCCCCTGGGGGGAAGCTGTCCCCGAAGGGGACTGATGAGGGGAAAGCCCTGTTTCAGCACCGCGTGCCGGGGAAGGCGCGCCGCTTGCGCCGGACTCGCCCTCCACCGCCCCGTGCCGGGGCACCTCCCCCCGCCGGGGGAAGGCCTCCGATACCGTTGGCTTCCCCCTGGGGGGAAGCTGTCCCCGAAGGGGACTGATGAGGGGAAAGCCCTGTTTCAGCACCGCGTGCCGGGGAGTGCGCGCCGCTTGCGCCGGACTCGCCCTCCACCGCCCCGTACCGGGGCACCTCCCCCCGCCGGGGGAAGGCGTCCGGTACCGTTGGCTTCCCCCTTGGGGGGAAGCTGCCGCCTGCGGTTCACAGCGGGGTTTCGTATCCGTACTCACACAGGGTGAGGGTGTCGTCAATGACTTCCTGATACACACCGCCGGCACGCAAAAATCCGTTCTTCTCGTACAGGCGGATGGCGGGACGATTCTCCTGCACCACAAACAGCCGCAGCTGCTGTGCACCCTGTGCCTGTGCGGTCTGCCGCGCCAGCGTCAGCATCCGGCTGCCTATGCCCTGCCCGGCATAGACCGGTGATACGGCAAGCCGGTCGAGATACAACGCGCTTCCTTGTCCGATCCATTGCACGGCGGCAGCGCCATCAGCATCCCTGCACAGTGCAAAGGCCGCTGCCAGAGAAGATCCGTCCAACAATATATACAGCGCGCCGTTCCGGATATCACCCTCCAGCGCGCAGACGGGATATACATCGTCCCAGATGTCCAGTCCGTCCGCCCGCATCCGGTCCACCACCGCGCGGTACATCTCCCGCAGCGCGGGCAGGTCGGACGATTCGGCGGCGCGGAACATAAGCGAACTCATTCCAGCTCCCCCGCAAAGGCCATCACGGCCGCCAGCGCCGCCACCGGCGCCGTCTCGCAGCGCAAAATGCGCGGCCCCAGCCCGATGGTCACCGCGCCCGCGGCGGCGGCACGGGCGGCCTCCTCTTCCGAGAAGCCCCCCTCCGCGCCGGTGATGATGGCGATGTTCTGCCCCTTTTCCACCAGACGGGAGAGCGGTTCTCCCCCGCCCTCGTAGCACAGCAGCGCGCGGTCGTACCCCGCAAGCTCGTCCAGCATCTGGGCAAAGGTGCGCGGCAGCTCCACCGTGGGCAGGATGCCGCGCCCGCTCTGCTTGGCCGCCTCGGCCGCGATGCGGTTGTAGCGGACGTTCTTCTCCGGTTCCTTCTTGGGCTGCACCACGCAGTAGCGGCTGAAGAACGGCACGATCCGCACCGCGCCCAGCTCCACGCCCTTCTGGATGATCCACTCCAGCTTGTCCTGCTTGGGATAGCCCACATATAAGGTCACCCGGGTGGACGGCTCGGCGGCCGACGCGCGGCGCTCCAGGATCTCCAGCTCCACCCGGTCGGGGCTGGCCAGCGTCACCCGGGCGTCGGCGTCGGTGCCCGCGCCGTCGCACAGGATCACCTCGTCGCCCGGCTTCGCCCGCATCACCTTCGCCAGATGCTTCGCCTCGTCCCCTTCCAGCAGGGCGGTGTCCCCCGCCAGCGAGGGGCAGAAATACCGGTGCGGCATATCAGCCCTCCTTTGCGGTGCAGACCAGCGCCACCCATCCGCGCAGCTCGTGCACCTCGTCCACCGACAGCCCCGCCTTCTCGATCGCCTCGATCACCTCGTCGCGGCGGGTGTCGATGATGCCGCTGGCGATAAAGACGCCGCCGTCCGCCAGCAGCGCCGGAACGTGCGGGCAGAGGCTGATGATGGCGGCCGCCACGATGTTGGCCGTGATGATGTTGTATGTGCCGCTGGCCTTGTCGGACAGATCGCCCACCAGCACCTGCAGCCTGTCCGCCACGCCGTTCAGCTGTGCGTTCTCCCCGGCGGTGCGCACGCACATCGGGTCGATGTCTACCCCTTCGGCGCTGTCCGCGCCCAGCAGCAGCGCCGCGATGGCCAGGATGCCGCTGCCGGTGCCGATGTCCAGCATCCGCTCGCCGCCCTGCACCAGGCGGTCCAGCTGGGCCAGGCACAGGCTGGTGGTCTCGTGGGTGCCGGTGCCGAACGCCATGCCCGGGTCCAGGCGGATCACCTTGCGGCTGCCGGTGTACTCCTCCCAGCTGGGGCAGACCGCCAGCCGGCTGCCGATCTCCATCGCGTGGTAGTATTTTTTCCAGGCCGTCTCCCACTCCTCCTGCTCCACGCCCGAAAGCTCCAGCGTGTAGGGGGCCTCGGCGGCGGTGAGGCGGCTGTTCAGCAGGTCGGTCACCTCGGCGGGGTTCTCGTCCGGCGACAGGTACATGTGCACCGTCACATGCTCGCGGTCCTTGTCCAGCAGGTCCTGCTCGATCAGGTCCACATGCGCGATGGCCTGCACCTGCTCCTCCAGGTCGGCGTAGTCCTCGATATAGATGCCGCCGCCCGAGATGCCGGTGGCGATGGCTTCGGCCGTGTCGGCCCATTGGCGGGGCACGGTGATCTTCAGGTCGGTCCATTCCATAACAGCTTCGCTCCGTTTCCGTTGAGTTTTGTGTGTTCAGTATACCACGCCCGCCTGCCCGCTGCAAAGCCCGCCCGGCCAAAAAGAAGGAAATCCCGGCTCGTCCATAATTTGTTAAAGAATTGTCAATCTGCACAAAAAGCAACAAAAAGCCTTGTCACCTTTGGCAGTTTGCGTATTGTTAAATGATTAACAGTTGTGCTACAATAGGGGCAGTGAACAATCCACAGCGGCCAACCGGCCGCCGACGACGCCTTTTTTTCATTACTGACAGGAGGATGAACAATGGCAGAGAAGAAAAATGTGAAGGTCGAGACGGTGGAGACCGCCGTGCCCGAGACCAACGCCATGATCGACGAACTGGTTGCCAAGGCACAGAAAGCCCTGGAGCAGTTCCTGGCTCTGGATCAGGAGCAGATCGACCATATTGTACATGAGATGGCCCTGGCCGGCCTGGACAAGCACCAGGAGCTGGCCCGCATGGCGGTTGAGGAGACCGGCCGCGGTGTGTACGAGGACAAGGTGATCAAGAACATGTTCGCCACCGAGTACATCTGGCACGACATCAAGAAAGAAAAGACCGTCGGCGTTCTGGACGAGAACGAGATGGAGGGCTATGTGGAAGTGGCCGAGCCCGTGGGCGTGATCTGCGGCGTGACCCCCACCACCAACCCCACCTCCACCACCATGTTCAAGAGCCTGATCGCCGTAAAGACCCGCAACCCCATCGTCTTTGCGTTCCATCCCTCTGCGCAGAAGTGCTCTGTGGAGGCGGCCCGCGTGGTGTATGAAGCTGCCGTGAAGGCCGGCGCGCCCGAGAACTGCATCCAGTGGATCGAGCATCCCTCCATCGACGCCACCCAGCGCCTGATGGCCCATCCCGGCGTTGCCACCATCCTGGCCACCGGCGGCCCCGGCATGGTGAAGTCCGCCTACAGCTGCGGCAAGCCCGCCCTGGGCGTTGGCCCCGGCAACGTGCCCTGCTACATCGACAAGACGGCCGATCTGCACCGCGCCTGCACCGACCTGATGATGTCCAAGACCTTCGACAACGGCATGATCTGCGCTTCCGAGCAGGCCGTCATCGTGGACAAGGAGATCGCGGCGGACTTCGAGAGCTACATGAAGGCCAACGGCTGCTACTTCCTGAACGAGGCCGAGACCGAGGCTCTGACCAAATACATGTTCCCCGACCCCAACAAGGGCGTGTTTGCGCCGCTGGTTGGCAAGAGCGCCAACTGGATCGCCGAGCAGGCCGGCCTGAAGGTGCCTGAAAAGACCAAGATCCTGATCGCGCCGCTGCCCGAACCCAGCGAGCAGTACCCCCTGAGCAAGGAGAAGCTGAGCCCGGTTCTGGCCTACTTCACCTGCGACAGCCAGGAGCAGGGCTTTGCCTACGCCAACAAGATGCTGGAGCTGGGCGGCCTGGGCCACTCCGCTGTGATCCACACCGGCAGCATGGAGACCGCCGACGCCTACGGCGTGGCCATGCGCGTGGGCCGTATCATCGTGAACAGCCCCTCTTCGCAGGGCGCCATCGGCGACATCTACAACACCAACACCCCCTCTCTGACCCTGGGCTGCGGCTCCTACGGCAAGAACTCTGTTTCTCAGAACGTGACCACCGTCAACCTGATCAACAAAAAGCGCATTGCCAAACGGAGAGTGAATATGCAGTGGTTTAAGGTTCCCCCCAAGATCTACTTCGAGGAAGACTCCATCCAGTACCTGGAGAAGATGGAGGACATCTCCCGCGCCTTCATCGTCACCGACCCCGTGATGGTGCAGCTGGGCAACGTGGACAAGGTGCTCTACTACCTGCGCAAGCGCGAGCAGTACTGCCACAGCGAGATCTACTCCGACGTGGAGAGCGATCCCTCCGTTGAGTGCATCATGCGCGGCGTGGAGGCCATGCGCGCCTTCAAGCCCGACGTGATCATCGCCATCGGCGGCGGTTCCGCCATCGACGCGGCCAAGGGCATGTGGCTGTTCTACGAGCATCCCGAGACCAGCTTCGACGGTCTGCGCCAGCGCTTCCTGGATATCCGCAAGCGCGCCTTCAAGTTCCCGAAACTGGGCACCAAGACCAAGATGGTCGCCATCCCCACCACCTCCGGCACCGGTTCCGAGGTGACCAGCTTCTCGGTTATCACCGACAAGAAGAACGGCAACATCAAGTATCCTCTGGCCGACTACAGCCTGACCCCCGATGTGGCCATCATCGACCCGCAGTTCACCTGGTCCATGCCCAAGAGCATCGTGGCCGACACCGGTCTGGACGTGCTGACCCACGCCATCGAGGCCTATGTGTCCGTCATGGCCAGCGACTACACCGACGGCCTGGCCCTGCATGCCATCTACCTGGTGTTCGAGTATCTGGAGCGCAGCTATAAGGGCGAGCGCCTGGCCCGCGAGAAGATGCACAACGCTTCCTGCATCGCCGGCATGGCCTTCACCAACGCCTTCCTGGGCCTGAACCACTCGATGGCTCACAAGCTGGGCGGCGAGTTCCACATCCCCCACGGCCGTGCCAACGCCATCCTGCTGCCCTACGTTGTGAAGTACAACGCCCAGAAGCCCAGCAAGTTCGCCTCCTTCCCCAAATACAAGGAGTACATCGCGGACAAGCGCTATGCCAAGATCGCCCGTTACCTGGGCCTGCCCGCCTCCACCACCGAGGAAGGCGTGAACAGCCTGATCAAGGCCATCCAGGACCTGATGAAGGCCGTGGACCGTCCTGCCAGCATCAAGGAGTGCGGCATCGACGAGGCCGAGTTCATGAGCAAAGTGGAGAACCTGAGCTACAAGGCCTTCGAGGACCAGTGCACCACCGCCAACCCCGTGTATCCCCTGGTGTCCGAGATCAAGGATCTGTACATCAAGGCCTACAACGGCAGCGAGGTATAATCCAAACTATCCCCGAAATATTCGTTTTCCTGTTCGCAGCGCGGGCGCGGCCATCGGCCGCGCCCGCGCTGTTTGCCTTCGCGGTTGACAGCCGCCGCCAAAAAGCCCTATAATGAACCAAAGCGGTTTGCGGCCGCAAAAGAGGGGCGCCGCGCCGAGAGAAAGAGGGAGTTGGGAAGTATGAATCGAGTAACGATCCCGCAGGGGTATGTGTCCAGGCTCAGCCTGTACCAGACGCAGAAAGCCATCGACGTGCTCAAGCACGCCTTCCAGGACGAGTTCCGCCACCAGATGAACCTGGTGCGCGCCACCGCCCCGCTGTTCGTGGAGGCGGGCAGCGGCCTGAACGACGACCTGAACGGCGTCGAGCGGCCGGTGCAGTTCGACATCCCGGCCGCCGGGTGCGAGGCGCAGGTGGTGCACAGCCTGGCCAAATGGAAGCGCATGGCGCTGTATCAGTACGATTTCCGCCCGGGCAAGGGCATCTACACCGACATGAACGCCATCCGCCGCGACGAGGAGCTGGACAACCTCCACTCGGTGTATGTGGACCAGTGGGACTGGGAGAAGGTCATCACCCCCGAGACCCGCACCGAGGCCACCCTGCGCGCCGCCGTCAAGACGATCGTGCAGTGCATCCTGCGCACGCTGGAGAAGGTGAAGCTGCATTTCCCGGCGGTGGACGTGGAGCTGTGCGAGGAGGTCGCCTTCGTCACCACCCGCGAGCTGGAAGCGCGCTGGCCGGAGCTGACCGCCAAGCAGCGCGAGCAGGAGATCACAAAGCAGCATAAAACGGTGTTCCTGATGCAGATCGGCGGCCCGCTGGCAAACGGCAAGCCGCACGACGGCCGCGCGCCCGACTACGACGACTGGGCCCTGAACGGCGACCTGCTGTTCTGGCACGAGACGCTGGGCTGTGCGCTGGAGATCTCCTCGATGGGCATCCGTGTGGACGCGGCGTCGATGGACGCCCAGCTGCGCGCGTCGGGCTGCGACGACCGGCGGAAATACCCGTTCCACCAGATGGTGCTGGACGGCACCCTGCCGCTGACGATGGGCGGCGGCATCGGGCAGAGCCGGCTGTGCATGCTGCTGCTGGGCAAGGCGCACATCGGCGAGGTGCAGGCGTCCATCTGGGACGAAAAGACCCGCCGCGTCTGCAAGGCGGCGGGCGTGGCGCTGCTGTGATCGCCTTCCCCTTCTGCCGACCCAAAGGCTCTGCCTTTGGAATCCGCGATTTTTTGAAAAAAATCGAGTAAAACTTTTATACTTATTTTGAAAGGAACATGGAAAAATGAAATCCACTCCCGTCAAGGGCACGGCCGACTACCTGCCTTCCCAGACCCTCCTGCGCGACTACATGCAGGGGGTGATTCTGGACACCTACCGCGCCGCCGGGTTCGAGCGCATCCTCACCCCCGCCATCGAGCACATGGAGAACCTGGAAAAGAGCGACGGCGGCGACAATCTGAACCTGATGTTCAAGATCCTCAAGCGCGGCGAAAAGCTGGAAAAGGCGCTGGCTGCCGGCGACGAGAGCCAGTTGGCTGATCTGGGTCTGCGCTACGATCTCACCCTGCCGCTGAGCCGTTTCTACGCAGCCAACCGTGCCAGGCTGGGCAATCCCTTCAAGTGCATCCAGATCGACAAATCCTACCGCGCCGAGCGTCCCCAGAAAGGCCGTATGCGCGAGTTTGTGCAGTGTGATATTGATATTCTGGGCAGCGAGTCGCCGCTGTGCGAGCTGGAGCTGATCGCCACCACCGCCGCTGCTCTGCAGAAGCTGGACATCGGCCGGTTCACCATCAAGCTGAACGACCGCCGCCTGCTGAAGGCGTGTCTGGCCGCCTGCGGCGTGGCCGACGAGCAGATGGACACCGTCTGCGTGAGCCTGGACAAGTGGGACAAGATTGGCGGCGAGGGCGTGATGGCCGAGCTGGCCGGCAAGGGCATCGCGGAGGAAGCCTGCGCCGCGCTGCAGAAGCTGCTGGACGGCGAGCGCACGCTGGACGCAGTGGCCGCGGTGTGCGGCGAGAACGAGGTGGTGCAGCGCACCCGCAAGCTGCTGGCGGATGTGCAGGTGCTGGCGGCGGGCGGCTACGACGTGGAGTTCGACCTGCTGCTGGTGCGCGGGCAGGGCTACTACACCGGCACCGTGTTCGAGATCCAGAGCAACAAGTTCCGCGGCAGCATCGGCGGCGGCGGCCGCTACGACGGTCTGGTGGGCAAGTTCACCGGCGAGAACGTGCCGGCGGTGGGCTTCTCGATCGGCTTCGAGCGCATCTTTGCCATCCTGCAGGAGCAGGGCTGCGAGATCCCCGGGCGTGCCCGCCGCATCGCGGTGCTGTGCAGCGAGGACGAGGCGGTGCCCGCAATGCAGAAGGCGGCCGCCCTGCGCACCGGCGGCGACAGCGTGGGCGTCTACATCCGGCCCAAGAAGCTGGGCAAGCTGCTGAACCGCCTGGAGGAGCAGGGCTTCGACGGCTACCTGGTCTACGGCGAGGGCGACCAGCCCCGCCTGTTTGCCGAGCGGCAGAACTGAGAAAATGAGCGTTTCCCGCCGGGATATTCCCGGCGGGTTTTCTGTTTGCGGCAGAACAGGCCGGGAAGATCTTCCGGTGTGCAGGACCCCTCTGTGCGGACACGGTTTCGGCAGGCGGCAGCCCTCTGTGGAGTTTTCCACAAGGGGCTGCTTTCTTGTGGAAAACAGAGCGCCGCCCCCAGTGAAAGCCTTCCCCTGGCAAGGGGAAGGTGGCGCGGAGCGCCGGATGAGGTCGAGTCTGTCCCTGTTTCTGCATTCCGCCCCAAAAAGTGCCGCCGGTCCGCTTGACATAACAAAAATTGGTATGTTATACTGTCAACATAACAAAAAATGTTATGTCAGGGGGCCTTTTTATGGAACGGAAGTGTATCCGTCTTGTCACCGAAAAGCAGCTGCGGGCGTATATGCAGCCCACCCGCCAGCGCATCCTCGCCCTGCTGCGCAGCAGCGAGGAGGGCATGACCGCCAAACAGCTGGCCGACCGGCTGGGCATTGCGCCGTCCAGCGCGGGGCACCATCTGAAGGTGCTGCGGGAGATCGGACTGGTGGAGGAGGCGGGCACCAAACGGGTGCACGGCTTCACCGCCCGCTATTTCCGCGACGCCGATGTGGACGTGACCTTTGCCGAGCTGCCGCAGGCCGCCTCCGATGCCCGCCGTCAGGCCATCCGCCGTCTGGTGCTGGAGGACCTCGAGCGCTTCCTGCCCCAGCTGGACCGGGAACCAAAACCCGAAGACGCCGATATGATGGACGGCATTCTCTGGCTGACGCCGGACGAAGCCGCCGCCCTGTGGCGGCAGCTCCGGGCATTCGTCTCGGCCCATGCCGCCCGCCGCCCCGGCACGCAGGCGTACAATTTTGTGGTGTTCGGCGGCCCCGACGGGGAGGAGAAGAAATGAGCGCGCGGCGGTATCTGGCGGCTTTCGGGCTGGCCGGACTGGGCAAGGGGCTGCTGCTGCCGGTGCTCAGCCTGCTGCTGCTCTCCCGCGGGCTGGACGCCGGCACGCTGGCGCTGGCCACCGGCGCCTTTGCGCTGACGGTGGTGCTGCTGGAGCTGCCCAGCGGCATGCTGTCCGACCGCTGGGGCCGCCGCCGGGTCTATCTCGTCGCCCACACCATCGGGGCGGCGGGGGATCTGGTGCTGGCCTTCACCGGGCAGGCGTTTGGAGGGATGATGCTGCTGGGCGCGGCCGCCGCCTTTGAGAGCGGCAGCCTGTCCTCGCTGTTCTTCCAGCGCTGGATCGACGCGCGCGGAAAGGAGACGCTGCCCCGCGCCGCCTCCTGGATGAACCTGCTGGAAACGGGCGGCCTTGCGGTGGGCGCGCTGGCGGGCGGTGCGGTGGGTGCGGCCGCGCCCGCCTTTCTCCTGCCCTATGCGCCGCTGCTGCTGGCGCGGTTTGCGCTGCGCCTGGGGGCGCTGGCCGCGGCGGCGGGCATCCCGGCCGATCCTCCCCTCCCCCACGCCGCGCGCAGAAAGCCGGACGGCTGGCGGCGGATGGCCTCCAACCGGCCGCTGATCCTGCTGCTGGCCGGCGGCGTGGTGCTGGGGGCGGCGCTGGGGAATCTGGAGACCTACTGGCAGCCGCACCTGGAGCAGCTGGCCGGCGGCTACACCCCGCTGCTGGGCGTGATGAGCTGCATCAGCATGTTCGGCGCGGCGGCAGGCATGGCGATCATCGGGCGGTTTGCGGCGCGTCTGCGGCTGGAGTGGGTGTATGCGGTGTTCCAGCTGGCGGTGGCCGGATGGCTGGCCGTGCTGGGCCATATCACAAACCTGTGGGGCTATGTGGGCGGTTTTGGGGCGCTGTACCTGTGCCTCGGCGGCAGCGACCTTGCCCGCACCTCGATGCTGCAGGCCGCCATCCCGCCCGCCCAGCGGGCCACCGTGATGAGCGTGGACAGCCTGCTGTGCCGATTGGGCGCGATGCTGGGCAGCGGCGCGGCGGCGGTGGCGCTGACGTATGTCGGCGTGCCCGCGCTGTGGACCGGTCTGGGCCTTGTACTGGCAGCGGGCATCGGGGTGCAGCTGCTGTGCGGCGTGACCCGCACCGCCGGGCTGTCCGTGAAAAAATAAGCCTTCCCCCGGCAGGGGGAAGGTGGCGCAGAGCGCCGGATGAGGTCGAAGCGTCCCGGCTGCACAAGCCCGCTGGCGTATGGGATGGAACCGTGTTTTTCCGGGGGCCTGCGGATACCGCCGCTTCCCGCCAACCATGCGAAGACCGGCCGGGACCATGCGTCCCGGCCGGTTTTCCCGCGTCCGCCCTCCTTCACCCCGCGCCGAACAGCGCCGCCAGCGCCTGGGCCACCAGCTGGCCGGAGTACTTTGCCTCCTCCAGACAGTTGCCGTGGCCGCCCATCTCGATCAGCAGGCTGCCGGTGGTGAGGTCCTGGTTGTAGTAGCGGTAGTCGAACAGCACCGGCCGCGCAAGGCCGGGGAACATCGTCTCGATCTTGTCCTGCCAGGCGGCCGCAAAGCGCAGGTTCTGCTTGAAGTTGGGCAGGTTGCCGCCGTTGTCGGCGCCGCAGATGATCATCACCTGTGCCGCCTTCAGGCCGCCGATCTCGGCCACCGGCTTGACCCGGGTGCCGTCCT
This sequence comes from Anaerofilum sp. An201, assembly GCF_002160015.1. GTDB lineage: Bacteria > Bacillota > Clostridia > Oscillospirales > Ruminococcaceae > Anaerofilum > Anaerofilum faecale. The sequence goes on from NZ_NFJT01000006.1 coordinate 42,512, forward strand.
CGTACTCGATGGCGTCGCGGTGGACGTCCAGCACCACCTTGATGGAGGGGTATTCCTCCAGCCAGTGCCGCACGGTGGCGTTGCTGCGCTCGTAGGCGCCGGTGTAGCTGGGGTAGTCGTGCAGGGTGGTGTCCTGCACCGTGTGGATGCCCGCGTCGTTCAGCACCCCGGCGATCACCGCCCCCACCGCCGTCATGTTCACCGCGTTGTCGGTGCTGCGGGCGTTGAAGGAGGGGTCGTACCACAGATCGTCGTGCAGCTGGTAGGTCTCGGTGGCGTGGGTGTGCATGATCAGCACCTGCGGCTCGCTGCTGTTCAGCTCGATGGCAAAGGGCAGCGGCTGCCCCACCTCCGCCGCCACCTCCGCCGCGGGCAGGTCGGTGAGGTTTTTGATGGTGCCCGCTCCGCAGGGGATGTACAGGTCTCCCTCCCCCTTGCCGTAGTGCGCCTCCGCGATGGGCATCGAGCCTTCGGGCGGGGCGGCGGGCGTCTCCTGCGGGGTGCTGTCGGGAGCGCTGGAGGCCGCCGGCGTGGGGGTGGGCAGGAGCTCGTCCTCGGTGGGCAGCTCGGTCCAGAAGCCGCTGCCCAGCTCGTCCTCGTCCACCGTCTGGGCATATTGGGCGCCGTCCGCCATCTGGCGCATCGCCCCCGCCGCCGCGGCCGGCGCCGACAGCAGGCTGCCCAGCATGGCCGCCGCCTGCCCGGCCCCCACCGGCGAGGAGCTTGCCGCCTGCACCGACGCCGCCGCCACCACCGCCGCGGCCGCCGCCGTGGCCAGCCGACGCAATGCCCTTGCCATACCCGCACCGCCCCCTTTTTGTTTGCTGCTGCAAGTGTATGCGGCGGCTCCGGCGCGGTATGCGTGGGCTTTTTTGCCACAATTTGACGCTCCCGCCGCCCACCGGGCGGCACAATTGCCGGAAATACAGAAAGTTTCTGGTTTTTTGAGAAAAAACGCTTGCACACAGCCCGAAAAAGTGGTATGATTAATTGCACTGTTATGGGTATCAAGGAGGTGGTATTATGCCTAACATTAAATCGCAGAAGGACCGTGTGGTTCAGGCCAAGAAAGAGAACCTGCACAACAAAGCGATTAAGTCCAACCTGAAAACAGTAGTAAAGAAGGCCGATGCCGCCATTGCCGCCGGCGCCGCCGATAAAGAAGCTGCTGTGGTTGCCGCTGTTTCCGCCATTGACAAGGCTGCCAGCAAGGGTGTGCTGCACAAGAACACCGCTGCCCGCAAGATCAGCCGCATGGCGAAACGTGCCAACAAGGCCAACGCTTGATTGATTTGTGAACCGCAAAAAGACGCTTCCGTGTTTGGAAGCGTCTTTTTCTTTGTGTTCACGGGATGTATTCCATCGCAAAGTTCTCCAGCACCTGCCCGCGCAGCGGCACCTGCTGCGCCGCCGTCACCCGCCAGCCGCGCATTTCAAAAAAGGGCCGCGCCGTGCGCGAGGCGTGCACCGTCAGCCGCCGGATGCCGCGCCCGGCCGCCCAGCCCTCCAGCCGGGCGCAGATGGCCGACGCCATCCCCTGCCCGCCCGCCTCGGGGCAGACGAACAGGTGGTCGAGGTAGCCGGTGTCGTCGATGTTGCCGTATGCCACAGGGCGGCCGTCCTGTTCGGCCACCACCGTATACAGGCGCGAGAACCACTCCTCCCGCCCGGCCACAGCGGGGGCGGAGGCGGCCCAGGCGTCGATCTGGGCGGGGGTGTAGTCGCGGCAGGCCGTGCCCCGCACCGCCGCCTCGAACACTTCGGCCAGCGCGGCCGCATCGCCGCGCCGGTATCTGCGCAGACTGTACATGGTTTTCCCTCCTCATTCAATGCCGGCGGCCAGCAGCCGCCGCAGCAGGAACAGCCCCGCCGCCGCCAGCGCCAGATAGGCCGCCAGCAGGCTGGACCACACGCCGTCCAGCCCAAAGGCCAGCGGCAGCGAAAACAGCGCCAGCGGCTGGGCGGCCAGCGGTTCCCCAAAGGCCAGCAGGCTGGCCAGCTTCGCCTGCCCGGTGGCGCAGAAGTAGCTGCTGCAGATGCGGGCGATGCCGTAAAACGGCAGGCACAGGCACACCCACAGCATCGCGCGGGCGGCCTCGGCGGCGGTGTCGGGGCCGGCCCCGAACAGGATGCCCGCCTGTGTGCGCGCCAGCCAGGCGCCGCCCGCCAGCACCAGCGCGCAGCCCAGCGACAGCGCAAAGCAGGCGCGGCGCAGGAAGCGCAGCCCCGCCCGGTCGCCCGCGCCGTGGCAGTAGCTGATGAGCGGCTGTGCGCCCTCGCCCACGCCGGTGAGCAGCGGGTACAGGCTGCCGAACACATAGCTCAGCACCGCATACACCGCCACCGCCTCGGTGCCGCCGCAGCGCAGCGCCTGCAGGTTGGTGAGCAGGATGACCACGCTGGCCGACACCGACAGCGCGAAGGGCGACGCGCCCAGCGCCAAAATGCGCCCGCACAGCCGCGCGCGGGGCACGAACTGGGCGCGGCGGCAGGGGACGTCCCTGTCGCGCAGCAGCAGCCACAGCCCCACCGGGATGCCCGCCGCCTGGGCGGTGATGGTGGCGATGGCGGCGCCCGCCATGCCGCCCTGCAGCACCCACACGAACAGCCAGTCGAGGAAGATGTTCAGCAGAAGGCCCTCCACCATCACGCCCATCGCGGCCAGCGGACGGCCCATCCCGCGCAGCAGCGGCATCAGCCCGGCCGAGATCACCTGCACGCTGCCCAGCGTCACGATGACCCGCAGATATTCCTCCGCCAGCGGATAGAGGCTGTCTTTTGCGCCGATCAGCGGGAGGATGGCGCGGTAGGACAAAAGCAGGAAGCCGGTGAGCAGGCAGCAGGCCGCCGCCAGCACCGTCAGCGCCGTGCCGCGGGCGCGCCCGGCCGCCTCCCGGTCGCCCCGGCCGCGCGCCGCCGCCGCCAGCACCGCGCCGCCGGTGCCGATGCCCAGGCCGGTGCTCATCAGCACCGCCACCACCGGCCAGGCCACATTGATGGCCGCCAGGCCCTCGTCCCCCATCGCGCCGCCGATGAAGAAGCCGTCCACGATGATGAAAAAGCCGTTCAGAAGCTGGCTGAGCATGCTGGGCAGCACGGCCCGGAAAAACGCGCGGGTGTTCATGCATATACTCCTTTATGTAAAAAATGGGCAGAGCAAAGGCGCGCCGCGAGGGCTGCCCGCAGCGCGCCTTTGCCGAAGATCAAAGCTCGGTGTCGTTGCTGTAAACCTGCACATAGTGCTCGGGCTGGGGCCGGAGCAGCGCCGCCACGGCCGCGGCAGCGGACAGGATGATGAGCAGTTTCCAGAACCATTTCATGGCATGTGCCTCCCTTGCCTGTTTGCGGCCGATGCGGCCGGCGGGGCTTTGCGCCCTTTTGTTCAGTATAGCACAATTTGCGGGGATGGTACACTGCCGGGGGCGGTTTTTTGGAAAAAATTAAAAAAAGCGGCGAAATTGCGAACAGCAGTTGCGTGCGCGGCCAACAAAATGGTACAATAGTTTGTATGCGGAGCGGGCGGCAAAAACCGGCGTCCCGGCTCCTGATCCAAATTGAACGGAGGAACGTGATTCATGTTGAAAAAGTTGTCACGTGCCGCGCTGGGCGCGGCGGTGCCCCACGAAAAGGGCACGGCACACATGGCCACGGTGCAGATCCCGCTGCCGGATAAGATCGTGCTGTGCATGCAGCAGCACATCGGCGCCCCCGCCGTTCCGGTGGTGAAAAAGGGCGACCATGTGGACGTGGGCACCCTGGTGGGAAAGGCCGGCGGCTTTGTAAGTGCAGATATCCACAGCGGCGTGTCGGGCACCGTCACCGGCATCGAGACGGTGCGCTATGTGACCGGCAGGAACGTGCAGGCGGTGGTGATCCAGCCCGACGGCCAGCAGACCCTGGACGCGTCTGTGAAGCCGCCGGTGGTGGAGGACTACGCCGGCTTTATCAAGGCGGTGCAGAACTGCGGTCTGGTGGGCCTGGGCGGAGCGGGCTTCCCCACTGCGGTGAAGCTGTCGCCGAAGGATGTGTCGGCCATCGACACGCTGGTGATCAACGGCGCCGAGTGCGAGCCGTACCTCACCGCCGACAACCGCGAATTCCTCGAGTGCGCCGACACGGTGGCCGAGGGCATCCGCGCCGTGATGAAATACCTCGAGATCCCCCGCTGCCTGATCGGCATCGAGCGCAACAAGCCCGAGGCGATGGACCGGATGTTCACCGTGTTCCAGAGCGAGCCGAATGTGACGGTGGTGCCCCTGCCCAGCCGCTACCCGCAGGGCGCCGAGAAGGTGCTGATCGAAAAGACCACCGGCCGTGAAGTTCCCCGCGGCGGCCTGCCCAGCGACGTGGGCGTGATCGTGATGAACGTCACCACCGTGTCCACGCTGGGCAAATACCTGCGCACCGGCATGCCGCTGGTGACCAAGCGCCTCACCGTGGAGGGCGACGCCGTGGCCAAGCCCGCCAACGTGGAGGCGATCATCGGCACCCCGCTGCGCCACATCCTGGACTTCTGCGGCACCAAGGCCGAGCCTGCCAAGGTCGTCACCGGCGGCCCGATGATGGGCACCGCCCAGCTGAGCCTGGATTTCCCGGTTCTGAAGCAGAACAACGGCCTTCTGGTGCTCAGCGAGAAGGCCGCGCACCTGCCTGCCGTGCAGCCCTGCATCCGCTGCGGCCGCTGCATCTCCGCCTGCCCGATGGGCCTCAGCCCGGTGGAGATCGCCGGCGCCTACAACCGCGGCGACGTGGAGGCGCTGGACGCCATGATGGTGGATCTGTGCATGGCCTGCGGCACCTGCAGCTTTGTCTGCCCGGCCAAACGCCCCGTCGCCCAGACGATGGCGCTGGCCAAAGACACCCTGAAACGCAAAGGAGGCAAAAAGTAATGGAGAAGAACCTGATCGTCACCGCCTCCCCCCATATCGTGGACCGCTCCTCCACCCGCCGGCTGATGCGGAACGTCATCATCGCGCTGCTGCCCTGCGTGGTGGCCAGCGCCTGGATCTTCGGCCTGCGCGCGCTGCTGGTGGAAGCCGTGGCCGTGTTTGCCTGTGTGGCGTTTGAGTATCTGTACTGCTATCTGATGAAAAAGCCCATCCCGGTGGGCGACCTGTCGGCCGTTGTCACCGGTCTGATTTTGGCGATGAACGTGCCGGTCACCCTGCCGCTGTGGATGGTGGTGCTGGGCAGCTTTGTTGCCATCGTCATCACCAAGCAGCTGTTCGGCGGCCTGGGCTTCAACCTGGCCAACCCCGCCCTGATGGGCCGTCTGGTGCTGTTCGGCAGCTTCACCGGCGCCATGACCAACTGGACCTTCCCCCGCACCATCTCCGGCACCGACGCCCTGGCCGGCGCCACCCCGCTGGTGGCCGGCCAGACCGACCCCCTGCCGGTGCTGGACCTGTTTTTGGGCGTGCACGGCGGCGTGCTGGGCGAGACCTGCGCGCTGGCCATCCTGCTGGGCTTTATCTGGCTGGTTGCCACCCGCACCATCTCCCCCGCCATCCCGCTGGCCTATGTGGGCACGGTGGCGGTGCTGGCGCTGGTGTTCGTTGGGCCCAGCCATGTGATGCTGCACGTGCTGGGCGGCGGCCTGCTGTTCGGCGCTGTGTTCATGGCCACCGACTACGTCACCAGCCCCTTCACCCTCAAGGGCAAGATCGTCTTCGGCATCGGCCTGGGCATCATCACCTGGGCCATCCGCTACTGGGGCAACATGGCGGAGGGCGTGTCCTACGCCATCCTGCTGATGAACCTGCTGGTCCCCTATATCAATGATCTGACCCGCCAGAAACCGCTGGGAGGTGCCAAAAAGAAATGACAAGCAAGCAGTGGAATGAATACGCCAAGCCCATCGTGGTTCTGGTGGTGATCTGCATCGTGACCTCGCTGCTGCTGGCGCTGACCAATCAGCTGACCGCGCCGGTGATCGAGGAGAACGAGCGCAAGGTGGCCCAGGCCGCCTACTATGAAGTGATGCCCGCCGCCACCAGCTTCGTGCCGGTGGAGGGCATCGACAACGCCGACGTGCTGGACGTCCAGAAGGACGAGGGCGGCGCCGGCATCGTGATGAAGGTGCAGGGCCAGGGCTTCGGCGGCAAGGTGCCCTGCGTGGTGGCCTTCGACATGGAGGGCACCATCATCGGCGTGAAGTTCCTGGAGAACAGCGAGACCAAGGGCTACGGCAGCCGTCTGTATGAGGATTCGAGCTTTGCCGCCCAGTTCGCCGGCATGCCGGCCGAGAGCTTTGCCATCGGCGACATCGACGCCCTGGCCGGGGCCACCGTCTCCAGCAAGGCCGCCGTACAGGCGCTGAACACCGCCATCGACGCCTACAATCAGCTGAAGGAGGGCATGTAAAATGAATAAGAAACTGTCCATCCTCACCAACGGCATCCTGAAGGAAAACCCGGTGCTGCGGCTGGTGCTGGGCACCTGCCCCACTCTGGCGGTGACCACCGCGGCCTTCAACGGCCTGGGCATGGGCCTGGCCGCCACCTTCGTGCTGGTGTGCTCCAACATCGCCATCAGCTCGCTGCGCAAGGTGATCCCCGACAAGGTGCGCCTGCCGGCCTATATCACCGTCATCGCCACCTTCGTGACCATCGTGCAGATGCTGGTGCAGGCCTTCGCGCAGGATCTGTACAGCGCGCTGGGCGTGTATCTGCCCCTGATCGTGGTGAACTGCATCATCCTGGGCCGCGCCGAGATGTTCGCCTCCAAGAACAACGTGCTCGACTCCGCGCTGGACGGCCTGGGCATGGGCCTGGGCTTCACCGCCACCCTGCTGGTGATGGCCTCCATCCGCGAGATCCTGGGCGCGGGCACCTTCTTCGGCATGCGGGTCCTGCCCGAGGAGAACTGCATCACCATGATGGGCACCCCTCCGGGCGGCTTCTTCACCTTCGGCGTGCTGATGGCGCTGGTGGTGTTCATCGAGACCAAGATGGGCCAGCGCAAAAAGCGGGCCATCGGCTGCGAGGGCTGCCCCTCGGCCGCGAACTGCCAGTCGAAAGGAGCGTGTAACTGATGGCCGCCAAACTCGCCATGATCTTCTTCAGCATGATCCTTGTGGATAACTATGTGCTGGTGAAATTCCTGGGCATCTGCCCCTTCCTGGGCGTATCCAAAAAGCTCAATTCGGCCTTCGGCATGAGCTGTGCCGTGATCTTCGTCATGACGCTGGCCACCGCCGTCACCTGGCCCATCCAGACCTATCTGCTCACCCCCGTGGACCCCGCCACCGGCGAGCTGCGCTGGGATCTGGGCTATCTGCAGACCATCGTGTTCATCCTGATCATCGCCGTGCTGGTGCAGCTGGTGGAGATCATCATGAAGAAATACATGCCGCCGCTGCACAAGGCGCTGGGCGTGTACCTGCCGCTCATCACCACCAACTGCGCGGTGCTGGGCGTGACCATCCTGAACATCGACAACGGCTACAGCTTCATCGAGAGCATCGTCTGCGCGGCGGGCGCGGGCGTGGGCTTTCTGCTGGCCATGGTGCTGTTCTCCGGCGTGCGCAAGCGCCTGGAGGACGCCAAGCCCCCCAAATGCTTCGAGGGCCTGCCCATCACCCTGGTGGCGGCGTCCTTCACCAGCATTTCCTTCATGGGCTTCGGCGGCATCATCGAAAACATCTTTTCTTGAGGAGGTAGCAGGATGACAATCGCAATTGCTGTGGTGCTGGTCACGGTGGTGGGCCTGATCGGCGCGGGCATTCTGGTGCTGGCCGCCAAGTTCATGCAGGTGGAGGAAGACCCCCGCATCGGACAGGTGCAGGCCTGCCTGCCGGGCGCGAACTGCGGCGCCTGCGGCTATGCCGGCTGTGCCGACTATGCCAAGGCCATCGTGGAGGGCGCGCCGGTGAACAAGTGTGTGCCGGGCGGCGCTGCCGCCGCGCAGGGCGCCGCCGCCGTGATGGGGGTGGACGCCGGCGAGACCGCCGTGGTGAACGCGGTGGTTGGCTGCAAGGGCGCGAACGAGATCTGCAAGCGCCAGTACGAGTACGAGGGCGTTTCCAGCTGCCGCGCCGCGGCGGCCATGTACGGCGGGCCGTTCGCCTGCCCCTACGGCTGCATCGGCTTCGGCGACTGTGAGAAGGCCTGCCCGTTCGGCGCCATCCATGTGGAGAACGGCCTGGCCCATGTCGACCCGGCCAAGTGCACCGGCTGCGGCATGTGCAAGGAGGCCTGCCCCCAGAAGATCATCTGGATGCATTCCTCCCAGGATAAGCCGGTGGTGATGTGCGCCAACCACGAAAAGGGCGCCATCACCAACAAGGAGTGCAGCATCGGCTGCATCGCCTGCATGAAGTGCGAGAAGAACTGTCCCGAAGGCGCCATCAAGGTGAATAACTTTGTGGCCCGCATCGACTACGACAAGTGCACCGGATGCGGCAAGTGTGTGGAGGTCTGCCCCCGCCACGTCATCGCCATGCCGGCGGATTTCTGAACCAATACGCAGCGCCGCCCCCGATGAAACGGGGGCGGCGCTGTGTTTTTGTGGGAGGCTTCCCCCTCGGGGGGAAGCTGTCGCCGGGACGGCGACTGATGAGGGGAAAGCTTCCGGCTCGCACAAACCCCGACAAGATCGCTGCATCGACAGCTTTGCGCAAGGGGGCGGCTTCAACCTCATCCGCCCCCATACGGGGGCACCTTCCCCAGCCAGGGGAAGGCAGTTAGGCGGGGGCAGCCCGCCTCCCCGCCCCCAAACAAACCAGCGCCGCCCGCGTTTCCCAAACCGGGAAGCGGGCGGCGCTGTTTTTTGTATGCGGGTTTATTCGCTGCGTCCGAACTCGCTCAGGCGCAGGCCGTCGTTGTGCTGCAAGGCCCAGTTGATCGACCAGGGCGACGAGAACAAAATCAGCTTGTGGCCCTTCAAGTCCTCGATTCGCTTGGTGTCGCTGGTCAGGTCCAGATCCTTCGGGTCCAGGTCCTCGTTCTCGATCCAGCGGATGTGCTCGTAGGGCAGCGTCTGCATGCGGATGTCGACGTTGTACTCGTTCTTCAGCCGGTACTCCAGCACCTCGAACTGCAAAACGCCCACAACGCCCACAATCACTTCCTCCATGCCGCCGTTCAGCTCGCGGAAGATCTGGATGGCGCCCTCCTGGGCGATCTGCTCCATGCCTTTCACGAACTGCTTGCGCTTCATGGTGTCCACCTGGGTCACGCGGGCAAAGTGCTCGGGCGCGAAGGTGGGGATGCCCTCGAAGGCAAACTTCTCCTTGCCGGTGCACAGGGTGTCGCCGATCGAGAAGATGCCCGGGTCGAACAGGCCCACGATGTCGCCGGCATAGGCCTCGTCCACGGTGGCGCGGTCCTGCGCCATCATCTGGGTGGACTGCGCCAGCTTGATCTTCTTGCCGCCCTGCACATGGAACACCTCCATGCCGCGGGTGAACTTGCCGCTGGTGATGCGCAGGAAGGCGATGCGGTCGCGGTGGGCCTTGTTCATGTTGGCCTGGATCTTGAAGATGAAGCCGGAGAAATCCGGGCGCATCGGGTCGATGGGGCCGATGTCGGAATTGCGGGGCAGCGGCGGGGTGGACAGGCGCAGGAAATCGGCCAGGAACGGCTCCACGCCGAAGTTGGTCAGCGCCGAGCCGAAGAACACCGGGCTGAGCGTTCCGCTCTGCACCGCCTCCAGGTCGAACTCGTAGCTGGCGCCGTCCAGCAGCTCGATGTCCTCGGCCAGCTGCTCGTGCAGGGGGGCGGTGATCAGCTCGTCCAGACCCGGGTCGCCCAGCTCGGCCTGGATCTCGGCCACCATACGGGTGCCGTTGGCCTTGCCGTCCTCGTTCTGGAAGGCCAGGATCTTGCGGCTGTTGCGGTCGAACACGCCCTTGAACTCCTTGCCGCAGCCGATCGGCCAGTTCATCGGATAGGTCTGGATGCCCAGCACGTTCTCGATCTCCTCCATCAGGTCGAACGGGTTCCGGGCCTCGCGGTCCATCTTGTTGATGAAGGTGAAGATGGGGATGCGGCGCAGGGTGCACACCTTGAACAGCTTGATGGTCTGGGCCTCCACGCCCTTGGCCGCGTCGATCACCATGACCGCCGAGTCGGCCGCCATCAGGGTGCGGTAGGTGTCCTCCGAGAAGTCCTGATGGCCGGGGGTGTCGAGGATGTTGATGCATTTGCCGCCGTAGTTGAACTGCAGCACCGACGAGGTGACCGAGATGCCGCGCTGCTTCTCAATCTCCATCCAGTCGCTGACGGCATGGCGGGCGTTCTGCTTGCCCTTCACGCTGCCGGCCTGCTGGATGGCGCCGCCGTAGAGCAGCAGTTTTTCGGTGAGGGTGGTTTTGCCGGCGTCCGGGTGGCTGATGATGGCAAAGGTGCGCCGGTCCCGGATGGCCTGTTCCAGTTCGGTCATTGTATACCTCCCAAATGTGGTGAAAAGGTGGATATCGCCGCATTTGCGGCGTTTTCAGCGCATACTTTTCTATTTTACCGGGTTTCGCCGCGCATTGCAAGAGAAAGCGCAAAAAAATACCCGGCCGGGCGGGCCGGGCATGCCGGAAAGAAGGCCGGCGGCTCTGCGCGAGGGGGGCGGCTTCGACCTCATCCGCCCTGTATCTTATTTCTTTTTGTCCATCACGCGGGGCAGCACAAAGAAATACAGCCCGCCGCCGATCAGGAAGATCAGCAGCACGCTCAGCACGCCCCAGGGAGCGGCGCGCCGGGCCACCTCGGCCAGCACCTCGGCGGAGGCGTTTTCGGCGATCCCCTCCATCGCGCGGATGCGCGCGGCGGCCAGGCCGCTGGTGAAGGCCACCAGCGACGGGCCCATGATGGCCGAGAATTTGCCGAAGATGTCGTAGAAGCCGAAGAACTCGCCGGTGCGCTTTTTGTCGGGGATCAGCTTGCCGAACATGCTGCGGCTGAGCGCCTGGATACCGCCCTGGCTGGTGGCCACCAGGATGGCCAGCACCCAGAACTGCCACACGCTGCGCACAAAGAAGCCGAACACCGTGATGCCCATATAGATCACGATGCCCACGCCGATCATGAACCGGGCGCCCAGCTTTTCGGACAGGCGGATATACAGCAGGCCGAACGGCAGCCCCAAAATCTGCACCAGCAGCAGGGCCAGCAGCATCTCGGTGCTGCCCAGGCCCAGCGTGTCGCCGTAGCTGGTGGACATGTGGATGATGGTGTTCACGCCGTCGATGTAGAAGAAGTAGGCCAGCAGGAAAACGAACATCGCCTTGTGGCGGAAAATCTCGCGCACGGTGCCGCCCAGGCCGCGCAGCGCCCTGCCCACCGCGCCCTTTTCATAGGGCACATAGCTTTTCTGGTGCACGTTTTTCAGCAGCGGCAGGCTGAACACCATCCACCACACCGCCGTCAGGCCGAACACCACCGACAGGCACACCAGCATATCCACGCCGAGGCCCGCCATCACCAAAAACACCACCAGCGGGATGGTGGAGCCGCCGATATAGCCCATCGCGTAGCCCATCGTGGACACCCGGTCCATGCGGTCCTCGGTGGTGATGTCGGTGAGGAAGCTGTCGTAATAGAGGTTCGCGCCGGAAAATCCGATCTGGCTGGCGATGTAGAGCAAAAGCACCGTCATGCCCACCTTTTCGGCCATCGCCTGGGTCTCAAAGGGGAGCATCGGGGTGACCGCCAGCGCCGCACAGGCCAGCACGCCCACCACCAGAAAGACGGTGAACAGACGCTTGCGCGCGCCCTTGAAATCGCCCATCACGCCCGCCACCGGCGCCATCAGCGCGATGATGAGCATGGCGATGCTGGTGGCATAGCCCCAGGTGTTCATGCCGCTGGCCGGATTTGCGGTGAAATCCGCCACCGTGTTGTAGAAGATGGGCAGGATCGTCACGATCACCACGCTGTGCGCCGAGTTTGCCCAGTCGTACAGCATCCAGCTTTTTTCCTCTTTGGTATAGCCCTTCAGCAGGCCCATAGCCGTCACTCCTCATTGAAATTGTATACACAGATATATTTAGTGTACCATCTCGCGCCGCAGATTACAAGAAAAGCGCCCTGGTTTTACCACGTGCCCGCACGGATTTTACCTTTTCTTTACAGCCGCGGAACCATCTGGATTTGTGGCAATTGCAACGTACATCCCGGCGGCAACCTGCTATACTGAAGGCACGATCTTTTACCGGGAGGTTTTTTTATGATCCGACGCATCATCCAAATCGACGAAGAAGCATGCAACGGCTGCGGCGCCTGCGCGCGCGCCTGCCACGAGGGGGCCATCGGCATGGTGGACGGCAAAGCGCGCCTTCTGCGGGACGACTACTGCGACGGCCTGGGCGACTGTCTGCCCGCCTGCCCCACCGGGGCCATCACCTTTGTGGAGCGGGAAGCCGCCGCCTACGACGAAGCGGCGGTGCAGCGCAGCAAAGCGGCGGGATGTGCCTGCCCGGGCAGCACGGCGCGCACGCTGGACCCCGCTGCCGCGGCCGGAATGGGCGCGCCCAGCCAGCTGCGCCAGTGGCCGGTGCAGATCAGGCTGGCACCGCCCAGCGCGCCCTGGATGCAGGGGGCGGACCTGCTGATCGCCGCCGACTGCACCGCCTATGCCTGCGGGGATTTCCACGCGCGGTTCATGGCGGGGAAGGTGACGCTGGTGGGCTGCCCGAAGCTGGACGGGGTGGACTACGCCGAAAAGCTGGCGGCGATCCTGTCGGCCAACGACATCCGCAGCCTGACGGTGGTGCGGATGGAGGTGCCCTGCTGCGGCGGCATCCAGCAGGCGGCGCTGCGCGCGGTGCAGCACAGCGGCAAACGCATCCCGCTGCGCGTGGTCACCCTGAAAACGAACGGCGAGGTGCTGGGCTGAACGTCGGGGGACAGCACCGGCGGTTTCCTCCAAAGGCTTCCCCCTGGGGGGAAGCTGTCGCCCACAGGGCGACGGATGAGGGGGAGTCTTCCGGCTCACGCAGACCTCCGCAAGGGCGCGGCCCCCGCAAACCGGCCGCTTTGTGCAGACGGCACGGATGCGGTCGAGGCCCGGTTTTTCGCCCGCGCCGCCCGGAAAGCCCGCATACGAACAGCAAAGAAAAAAGGCACGCGCCGGTCTTTTCACCGGCGCGTGCCTTTTTTGGCCGCGGAATGCAGGTTATCCCAGCAGCCGCCGCACCTCGGCGGCAAGGGCCTCAGCCAGGGCGGCGTGGCTTTCGGGCTGCATGTGGATCTTGTCCTCCTCGCTGGGATGGGCCACCGTGGCGGCGTCGAAGAAGGCCACCCCCTGCCGCGCCGCTTCCCGGCGCATCCACTCGCCCAGCAGCAGCGATTTCTCATACGACGCGCGGTTGAAGCCGGTGCAGCAGCTGTGTTCCACGTCGGGATGCAGCTGGATGGGCGACACCAGCAGCACCTGCGGGCGGGGATAGCAGTCGCCGTAGGGATAGTCCAGGACCATCCGCGCCAGCTGCCCTGCACCGGCGGCGATGTCCGCCGGCAGCGCCGAAAAGCGGGTCTTCATATCGTTGGTGCCCAGCATCAGGATCACCAGGTCCAGCGGCTTGTGGCTGGCCAGCGCCACCGGCAGCGATTTGCGGCCGTTCTTGTCCAGCTCCAGAAAATCCTCCCATACGGTGGTGCGCCCGCCGCAGCCCTCCTCGATGATGCGGTAATCGCTTCCCAGCAGCGCTTGCAGACGCCCGGTCCAGCGCACATCCAGCGGCCAGCGCCCGCCGCCCGGGATGCTGCCGAAGGTGTTGGAATCGCCGTAGCACAGGATGTTTTTTTGCATCTCAGTTCTCTCCTTCTGTCTGCGCGGCCAGTGTGCGGTGCAGCCGCGCGCGGTATTCCTCCCGCACCGAGGGAGGCGACAAGATCCGCATCCGGTCCCCAAAGCCGAACACCCACGCGAAAAACTGCGGGCTCACCGACACCAGCACCTGCACGGTGAAGCCGGTGCGGTCGGGGTCGGGCAGGATGACAGCGTCCATGCCGAAGCGGTCGCGCACCGCGTTCGCCAGTTCGGTGCCGCAGTGCAGCTGCACCCGCTCCTCCCGCCCGCCGTACATCCCGAACATCCGCTTGGCGTAGCTGGAGGGATGGGCGTCCTCGAAGGCCTGCCGCCCCAGGCGCTCCGCCTCCTCCTCGCGGGCGTTGTCGATGCGGTCGATGCGGAAGTGCTTGATGCGCCCGGCCGCCGCGTCGAAGGCCACCAGATAGTAGTTGTCGTCCTGGAAGATCAGCGCCCAGGGGCTGGCCAGATAGCGCTGCCCGCCGTGGCGGTGCGCCCGGCCCTCCAGCGTCCAGTCGATGTACTGGAACGACACCTGCCGGTCGTGCAGGATGGCCTCGTTCAGCTGGTCCAGCGTGTAGTAGATGCGCTGGTTCTCGGCCTTCGCCACCGGCCCGGCGCGCCAGATCTGGCGGCGCAGCTGTTCGGCCTGCCAGCGGCTGGCCTGCCCGGCCAGCTTTTCGGTCAGCTGGGCGGCCTTTTCGGCTGTCAGGAACCGGCTGCTCTGCACCATGTCCACCAGCATGCTCAGCTCGGGCAGCTCGAAGCTGCGGCCACCCAGCGCGCAGCCCTGGCGGTCGCGGCCCAGCGGCAGGATGTCGAACCCGAATTCCTCCTCCAGTGTTTTCAGGTCGCTGTATATGCTCTTTCGCTCGGCCGTGATGCCCCGCGCCTGCAGCTTTTCCAGCAGCTGCGGCACGGTGAGCCGGTGGTCGAGGTCGGTTTCCGTCCACAAAATCTGCAGCAGGTGCAGCAGTTTGGCCTTTTGCCCCGCGTTTCTCGGCATGGGATAGGCTCCTTTCCGGCAAAGTTTCTCTCAGTATACCACGCGCGCAAAAGAATGGCAATTCCTGGAAGGATATGATACAATATTGCACACAGAAAAGCAAAGGAGAGGATAGCGTATGGAGATCCAGGTACAGGCGGCGATCCTGCATGTGCTGGACACGGCGGCCGACGAGCCGCTGCTGGCCGACGTCCCGCTGGCGGCCGACGAAGAGACCGCGCGGTATCTGGCGGGGCATCTGCAGCGGGCGTTCGGCAGCGAGGAGGCGCGGGACTGCAGCTTCCGGGACGACTCCCCCCTGCCGCCGGTGCTGGCCGGGGCGGCGGAGGATTTCGTGGGCGCCACCCGGAAGATCGCGCAGGAGTGGTTCCGTCTGATGAGCCAGTGGCCGGCCATCCCGGCGGCCGACGTGCTGTTTGCGCTGGCGGATGTGGACGGCGTGCCCTGTGTGGCGGCGCTGAAGCTGAACTACAAAGCGGCCTGGCTGCATCAGAGCCGTCTGGACAGCGGGGTGGCGAACCTGCTGGTGCGCCAGCCTGCGGCGCTGCCGGGGCCGTCCGGCAAGGCGGACGAGGCCTTTTTTGCGGCGCTGGACGGGAGCATCTGCCGCGTGATCGAGAAAAAATACGAGATCGACGGCCGCAAGTCGGCCTATCTGTGCAGCCATCTGCTGGCGGCGCACAGCGGCTATTCCCCCCGCGAAAAGCTGGAGGTGGTGCGCGCGGCGGCGGTGGAGGTGAACCAGCAGTTCTACGGCAGCCTGGGCATGGACGAACCGGCGGTGGACGCGGCGCTCCTGCAGCTGTGCGAGACGGCCGAGGCCCCGCCCACGGCGGGGGAGATCTGCGAGGCGCTGTACGGCGAGGTCCCCCACGCGCGGGAGGCGTTCGAGAAGGTGCTGGAGGAGAAGGCGGTGGCGGCGGCCGAGCCGGTGGCCATCCTGCCCGCGGCGGTGCGCCGGATGGAGCACCAGAAGCTGAAGTCGTACAGCGGCGTGGAGGTGAAGGTGCCGGTGGAGGTCTACAAGGACCCGGCGGCGGTGGAGTTCATCCGCAACGAGGACGGCACCACCTCGCTGCTCATCAAAAATATCCTGGTGTAAGATCAAGAAAAGAGACGGCCGGAGCATGTCCGGCCGTCTCTTTGTATGGAAAAACGGATTCGCAGAGGAGCGAACGCCTTCCCCTGGCAGGGGAAGGTGCCCCCGTAAGGGGGGCGGATGAGGTCGAGTCTATGCCGTCTGCACAAAGCGGCCGGTTCGCGGGGGCCGCGCCCTTGCGGAGGTCTGCGTGAACCGGAAGCTCTCCCCTCATCCGTCGTCCTGTGGGCGGCAGCTTCCCCCCAGGGGGAAGCCTTTGGAGGAAACCGCAGGTGCTGTCCCTTCCCGAACGCCCTCCCCTTGCCGGGGGAAGGCTATTCCTGCCGCTCGCTGTCCGGGTCCTGTTTGGCGCCCTGCGGCGGCTTCTGCTCCTCGGCGCCCTGTTCGCCGTCCGGGACGGCCCTGTCTTTGCGGCGCACCAGCTGGGCAAAGCTGCGGTCCCGGGTGAAAAAGCGGCGGTAGGGGCTTTCGGGACGCGCCGTCACGGCTGCACTCCCGTCAGCGCCGCGAACAGCGCGTTGCTCGCGGCGATGTTGGCGGCGTTCTCCTCGTCGGCCAGCAGCTCGTCGTTGAGGCCCCGGCGCACCAGCGTGAAGCCCTCCAGATATTTGCCGCCGTCCTCGCTCTCGCCGGTGGCAATGTTCTGGGTGGTCAGATCCAGCCCGGCAAAGCCCTCGGCCTCCTCCAGCGGCACCAGCACCGCCCCGTTCGCCTCCGAGAAGCAGTCGTAGTATTCGTCCATCAGCGCGGGGTTGTCCATCAGGAACACCACGCTCTGGGCCACCTGCAGGTCGGTGACCATCTTCACGCTGCTGGCCATCTGGGTGGCGTAGTCCACCTGCTCGCCCTCGTCAAAGTTCAGGTTGTACTGGTTCACCGTCACCATCTGCCGGCCGTCGCCGTTCAGGTCGGGCACCAGCCCCGCCTCCACCAGCGCGTCGCCCAGGCGGTTGGTCACCGCGTCGGGGATGCCTTTCTGGCAGACCACCGCGATGTTGAGGTCCGGCTCCACCTTGCCCACCACGTCGGCGATGAAGATGCCCACGACCACCACGAGCAGCAGCCCTGCCGCGATCTTCCATTTGTTGTAGTACCAGAAATTCGCCCGCTTTTCCTTGGGGGTGAGGGGCTTTTCCTCGTCCGGCTTCAGGTCCTCGGGCTTGATGTTCAGGGTGTAGCGTGCGCTTGCCATATCGTCAGCTCCTTTTTGGTTTTGTGGGGATCTCCTGCATCGGGCGCAGCGCCTCCAGCAGCAGCGAGGCGGTGCGCCCGGGCAGCTGTTTCTGCTCCTCGCGCGAAAGGCCCGCCGTGGGGACGGGGGGCAGGATGCGGATGGTCACATGGGTGGGCTTCATCCAGCCGCCGTTGTTTTCCATGATGTCCCGGCTGCCGTGGATCGCCACCGGCACCACCGGCGCGCCTGCCTTCAGCGCCATGCGGAACGCGCCCGCCTTGAATTCGCCCAGCTCCAGCTCGCCGCCCTTCCCGCGGGTCCCCTCCGGGAAGATCACCACCGATTTTCCGTTTTTCACCAGCTCGGTGGCGGCGTTCAGCGCCTGCATGGCGCGGCGGGGATTGTCGCGGTCGAGAAAAACGCAGTCCAGCAGCCGCATCCAGCGCCGCACCAGGGGGATGCGGTCGATCTGCTGCTTTGCCACCATCGCGTGGGGGCCGTCCAGCTGGGTGAGCATGAGGGGGATGTCGTAGTAGCTGCGGTGGTTCCCCACGAACACGCAGGCGCCCGACGGAATGTTTTCCCGTCCCGTCACCTCCACCGTCACCCCGGCCAGCCGCAGCAGGCCGCCCGCCCAGCGGGGCACCTCGCGGGACAGCAAAGCCTGCACCTCATCCTCCCGGCCGGCGGCGCGGGCTTTTTCGGCCCGGCGAAGGGTGGGCAGCAGGCAGACGAACTGCACCCAAAAATAACAAAACCACACGATCGTGCGCATAACAAGGCTCTCCGTTCTGTGCCGCTGCAGGTGCAGACGGCGCGCTTTTTTGTTATTGTACCCGTTTTCACAGCCGGATGCAAGCGATTTGGGCTTGTAAAGGAATGTGAAATACGGTATGATGAAAACAGTACACCTTCGCGCGGGCGAAGGCAGACAAAAGGAGCTGTGCACTATGGGTTTGTTCAATATGCATTACGACCGGCCGGGTCCCGGCGTGGAGAAGGACGCGCCGCGCAAAAAGGGAATTGCGCGCTGGTTCGAGATTGTGGGCCGCGATCTGGCCGACTTCACCAAGGCCAACATCATCACCGCTCTGTGCTGCCTGCCCTGCGTACTGGTGCTGGAGATCGGCCTGATCCTGCTGGGCGTGCAGTTCCATCCGCTGGTGATGCTGCTGACGCTGCTGCTGCCCAGCGCGCTGGGCTTCCTGGCAGGCCCCGGCATCTGCGCGATGTGCGCCGTGATGCTGAAGCACCTGCGGGACGAGCCCTGCTTCTTCTGGCCCACCTACAAAAAGGCCTTCCGCGAGAACTTCCGCCGCGGCGCCATCACGGGCGTCATCTTTGTGTTCGCGCTGCTGCTGCAGGTGCTGGCGCTGCTGCTGTACACCAACGCGCAGCTGTCCTCGCTGCCGATGCTGGCCCTGTTGTTCCTGGACATCCTGGTGATCACGATGGTCACCATCTTCGCCGTTCCCCAGATCGTGCTGATGGACCTGACCGGCATGCAGATTTTGCTGAACAGCCTGCGCCTGGCTTTTGCCTTTCTGCCCCGCAGCCTGCCGGCTGCCATCGTGGTGCTGGGCCTTGTGGGCGTGCAGCTGGTGTATCCGTTCCTGATGCTGCCGGTGTTCCTGCTGATCGGCGTGTGGCTGCCGGGCTTCACAGCCCTGTTCCTGATCTATAAGCCGCTGGACCAGGTGTTCAAGATCGAGGAGCAGGTGAACGAGCGCCGCGAGCGCGAGATGCGCGCGCTGGAGGCCGAAAGCCGGGCCGCCGTGGAGACCGCCCTGCACAAAAAGTGGGACGAGGAAAACGCCGCCGACAGCGCCGAGCCGGACGACACCGACGCCGATTCGTAAAAACTTTTTGCCCGGCCGCGCTTGGCCGGGCATTTTTCCTGCTTGACTTCACACCGTCTGTACCGGTATAATACTATCAATATCATCTTAGGAGGTGAAGGTGCGCCAGATGGACGACAGTGCCAGTACCACGGGAGGAAAACCTCCCTTATGCAATATACGGTCCCAGAACGGACACAGCCTGCGCTTGCGCGAGTAAGCGGCGGGTTTTGTGTCCGTTTGCATTTTTTTGTGCCGTATTTTGAAAGAGAGGGTATTCTTGTGTCCGATTCGATCGTATCCATGCTGCTTTTGCAGATATTGCTGATTTTGCTGAACGCCGTGTTTGCCAGCGCCGAGATCGCGGTGATCTCGATGAGCGACGCCAAGCTGGCCGCCCTGGCTTCCCAGGGCGACCGCCGCGCCGTCCGCCTTGCCCGTCTCACCAGCCAGCCGGCCCGTTTCCTGGCCACCATCCAGGTGGCGATCACCCTGTCCGGCTTTCTGGGCAGCGCCTTCGCGGCCGACAACTTCTCCGGCAGCCTTGTCACCTGGCTGCTGGGGCTGGGCGTGCCGCTGCCCGAAAAAACGCTGGACACCATCGCGGTGGTGTGCATCACCCTGATCTTGTCCTACTTCACGCTGGTGTTCGGCGAGCTGGTGCCCAAGCGGGTGGCCATGTACAAGGCCGAGGCGCTGGCGCTGGGGATCTCGGGGCTTATCAGCGCCATCGCCCGGCTGTTTGCGCCGCTGGTGTGGCTGCTCACCGCCTCCACCAACGCCATCCTGCGGCTGTTGGGCATCGACCCCAACGCCGAGCAGGACGAGGTGACCGAGGAGGAGATCCGCATGATGGTGGACGCGGGCAGCGAAAAGGGCGCCATCGACCGGGAGGAGAAACAGTTCATCCAGAACGTGTTCGAGTTCGACGACCTGACGGCCGGCGAGATCTCCACTCACCGCACCGGCCTGGTGCTGCTGCGCTGTGAGGACGAGATGGACCGCTGGGACGAGACGGTGCGCACCCATTCCTACAACCTCTACCCGGTGTGCTGCGGCGGCGCCGACCGCATCGTGGGCGTGCTGAACGCGCGGGAATACCTGTGTCTTTCCGACAAGAGCCGCGACAGCGTGATGGCGCAGGCGGTACACCCGGCCTATTTTGTGCCGGAGACGGTGAAAGCGGACCTGCTGTTCCGCAACATGAAGCAGACCGGCAACACGATGGCGGTGGTGCTGGACGAGTACGGCGGCCTGCAGGGCGTGGTGACCCTGAACGATCTGGTGGAGCAGCTGGTGGGCGAGCTTGCGCCGGACGACCCCAGCCGGGGCGAGGGCGGCATCGTGCCGCTGGAGGAAGGCGTGTGGCAGATCCAGGGCAGCGTGCCGCTGGAGCAGGTGCAGCAGACGCTGGGCGTGCCGCTGCCCTGCGACGAGTGCGACACCTTCGGCGGCTTTGTGCTGGGCCAGCTGGGCACGGTGCCGCAGGACGGCAGCTGTGCCCAGCTGGAGGCGGAGGGGCTGTCCATCCGCCTGGCCGAGATCCGCGGCCACCAGCTGGCCACCGCCATCGTGCGCCGCCTGCCGCAGCCGGAGGAATAACACCGGATACCGTTTGAAAGCGTGCTTTGGCAGGGAAAGGCGTTCGGCCTCAGCAAAAAACGGCGCGTCCCTTTGCAAAAAAGGGGCGTGCCGTTTTGGTTTTTTATCGCAGCATCGCGCTGGTGTTCACCACCCAGTCGCTGTACAAAAACAGCACGTCCTGGTCGGTGAAGGTGATGTGCTCGGGCAGAAGGCGGCTGAACATATACCGCAGGTCGATCAGCGTGATGGTGCGGTATTCGCCGCACAGCAGCGGCGCAAGGCTGCTGGCGTAGGAATCCCGGAAGATCACCAGCTCGCGGTCGGGCGCGCCGGGGTTGTGGATCACCTCAAACGGCGTCGCCCCCGACAGGAACAGGTCGTAGGGCACGTCGCTCTCCAGCCGGGCGGTGTCGTACACCGCCGTCTGATCCGGCTGCTGCATATTCTCCACGGTCGCGGCGTCGGTGGCCGGGCTGGTGAGCCAATACAGGGATTCCGGCTCGGCTGAAAGGCGGCGGGAATAGTCCCCCAGGAATCCCTCGAACCCGTTCGCTGCAAAGCTCTCCCAGCCCACCGAGAAGCCCATCGCCCCGCCCAGCGCGTCGGTCACCGGCCGCAGCTTCTCCTGCCGCCAGTGGCGGTCGGTGCGGTAGTAGCTGGAAAGGTCCAGCGCGTCCTCCAGCGGCACCGCCGTCATGGCGGGCAGCTGAGGGGAAAGGCGCTCCATCAGCGCCGCGTGGTCCAGCACCGGATACCCGGAATCGGCCGCATACCAGGATTTGTCCGGCACCACCGCCCAGAACACCCGGTTCTCGGGGGTGAACAGGTCGGCCTGCAGCTTGTTCAGCTTCTGCGCGAAGCGGTCCACCGACGCGGTGTCCAGCTCGCCCAGATACTGGAACAGCCCGTCCTCCACCCGGTACATGCCGTTCTCGTCCGGCTGTCTGGTCAGCTGCCGCCACACGCGCAGCGCCGGTCTCCAGGCCAGCGCCGTCAGCCCGGCCGCGCACACGACGGCGGCAGCGGCCGCCGCCAGGCGCTTCGCCCGCGGCGTCCTCACTCGGCCAGCGCCTTGAAGTTGGCGTCGATGGTCTCGGCGTTGTCGGCGGAAGCCATGATCAGGACCACCACGTCACCGATGCGGTCCACGATCGTCTCCTCGGCCGACACACACACCCACTTGTTGGGATTGGCTTTTTCCTCCACCTGCTTGGCCAGCTCCTCGGCGGCCTCGGCGCTCTCGGCGCGCAGCAGGCACACGGAATGCGCCACCGCATTGATCATCGCGTCGCTGGACAGGCCCTCCTTGAAGTTGTCGGCGGTCACGCCCACCATATACTCGGCGTTCTCCTCGGTGATGGGGGTGTTGGCCAGCATGGGCAGCTGGTCCTCGGGGATGCCCTCGTACAGCTTCTCCATGATCTCCTCCAGCGTGCCCTCCAGGTTGGCGTCCGCGGCGGGAGCGGAGCTGGAAGCGGGCGTGCCGCAGGCGGCAAACAGCAGAACAACCAGCACGGCGGCCAGCATCAAAGCGATCTTTTTCATAATTTGTGGTCTCCTTTTTTTGTGTAGTGTTTGTCAGAGGTTGCGGGGATATACAGGGAATCAGGCGGGCAGCACGCCTTCCGCCGCCGGGGCCCAGCACAGCCCGCCGTCCGAAAGGCGGAACTGCCAGGCCGGCTGGCAGTAGCCGGCGCTGCACACATACACCAGCTCGCCCGCCTCGTTGGACAGCGGCCTGTCCAGCGACGCGCGGGCCTCGCTCTCGTCCACCAGCGCGAAGTCTCCCACCCACTCGCCCGGCGCACCGTCCGCGTCGCTGTACACCGGCAGACTGTCGGCGGCGGCGTCGAAGGGCGGCTGCGGGCTGCAGACGGTCACGTCGGCGGCGTCGAACAGCGGCCCGGCGCTGGCCAGCGCGGCCCGGGGCACGGCGGCCGCGTCGTTCTGCAGGCGCGCCTGTTCGGGAAGGGCGGCGGCGCCGGATGCATCCTGCGCGGTCGTGTTCTTGGTGCTCAGGCCGGGCGTCTGCAGCACTCCGCTGCCCAGCACCGCGGCCACCGCAAGACAGGCGGCCAGTCCTGCCGCCGCCCGTTTGGGCGACAGGCGAAACCGGCTGCGGCGTGCGTCGGCCATCTTTGCCAGTGTGTCGGCCTTCCACTGGTCGGTGGCGGTGATTTTTTCCATCGCGCTGCGGTAGTGGCGGTCATACTTCATCGGCAAATTCTCCTTTCAGCGCCTCGCGCAGCTTTGCCCGCGCACGGGACAACTGGCTGAGCACGGTGTTGGGGTTCGAGCGCAGAATGCGGGCGATCTCGGCGGCGGTGTAGCCCTCGATGTAGTGCAGATACACCACCTGGCGGTATTTCACCGGCAGGGCCGCCACCGCGTCCAGCACGATGTTTTCCTGCGGGGTGAAGGCGTCGGGCAGCGCGTCGTCCAGTTCGGTGCGGCGGCGCATCCAGGCGCTGGTGAGGTGGCTTTTGCTGCGGTTGATGGCCACCCGCAGCAGCCATGCCTTCTGGTGTTCCAAACTCTCGAATTGGGGCGACGCGCGCACCAGGCTCACGAAGGTGTCCTGTGCGATGTCCTCGGCGTCGGACAGGTTCTTCACCATTCCGAATGCGGCGCGCAGCACCGTGTCGGCGAAATATTCCACCGCCTGTTCGGGCGGAAGGGGCGGGCGTTGTTCCATGCTTGTGACAGCCTCCCTCTGGATACAATACAAGTCAGCAGCCTCTATTATTGCAGATAATTCAAAAAAAGGCAAACAAAAAGCAGAGCCGGAAAAAATCCGGCCCTGCCCAGCTTGTTTCAAATGTGTTTTTGCCATAGGTCTGCGGGAAAAGACTTCGAGAGGCGAAGGCTTCTTTTCCCACGCAAAAGCGCCCGCCGGGAGCATCGCTTTTCCCGGCGGGCGCTTTGTTCGGGCTTCGGTTTTCCACGATCTCTGCGCGAAATGTGGAAAACCCGGCCCGCTTTTTTGTCACAGGGTAGAGATGTCGATCAGGTCCACGTCCTCGATGGTGCGGCCGCTGCGCAGGCAGCTGAGCAGCACACGGGCGGTGTCGATGGCGGTCAGGCAGGGGATGGACAGCTCCACCGCCTTGCGGCGCAGCTTCACGCTGTCCAGGCCCGGCAGACGCCCCTTCGACGAGGTGGACAGCACATAGTCCACCAGGCCGCTCTCCAGCAGGTCGAGGATGTTGGGGCCTTCCTCGCTGATCTTGCGCACCTCGTTGCAGGCCACCATGTTCTGGGCCAGATAGTTGGCGGTGCCGGCGGTGGCGTACAGCTTGTAGCCCAGCTGCTTGAACTGCCAGGCCAGCTCCACCAGCTCGGGCTTGTCGGAGTCCTTCACAGTCAGCAGCACGCACTTGCACTGCTTGGGGTCGGGGCGGCGCATCTGGTAGCCGGCGGCGATGAGGCCCTTCAGCATCGCGTCCTCGAAGCAGCGGCCGATGCCCAGCACCTCGCCGGTGGACTTCATCTCGGGCCCCAGCTGGGTGTCCACGTTGTGCAGCTTCTCAAAGCTGAACACCGGCACCTTCACGGCGCAGATGTCGCCGGTGGGATACAGGCCGGTGCCGAAGCCCATGTCGGCCAGCTTCTCGCCCAGCAGGCAGCGCACCGCCAGCGCCACCACCGGCACGCCGGTGACCTTGCTGATGTAGGGCACGGTGCGGGAGGAGCGCGGGTTCACCTCGATCACATACACCTGGTCGTTGTGCACCACATACTGGATGTTCACCAGGCCCACCACCTTCAGCGCGCGGGCCAGGCGGCCGGTGTAGTCCACCAGGGTGCCCTTGATCTTCTGCTTGAGGGTCTGGGGCGGGTAGACCGAGATCGAGTCGCCGGAATGGATGCCCGCGCGCTCGATGTGCTCCATGATGCCGGGGATCAGGAATTCCTCGCCGTCACAGATGGCGTCCACCTCGCACTCCACGCCGGTGAGGTACTTGTCCACCAGCACCGGGTTCTCCAGCTCGTGGCTGGTGATGATGGCCATATACTCGCGCACATCGGCCTCGTTGTAGGCGATGATCATGTTCTGGCCGCCCAGCACATAGCTGGGGCGCAGCAGCACCGGGTAGCCCAGACGCCCGGCCACCGCCAGCGCCTCGTCGCAGGTGAACACGGTGTCGCCCGCCGGACGGGGGATGCCGCAGCGCTCCAGCAGCGCGTCGAAGCGCTCGCGGTCCTCGGCCTCGTCGATGGCGTCGGCGCTGGTGCCCAGGATCTTCACGCCCAGTTTCTGCAGGTGCTTGGTGAGCTTGATGGCGGTCTGGCCGCCAAACTGCACCACGCAGGCCCAGGGCTGTTCGGTGTGGATGATGTGCGCAACGCTCTCCTCGTTCAGCGGGTCGAAGTAGAGGCGGTCGCCGGTGTCGAAGTCGGTGGAGACGGTCTCGGGGTTGTTGTTCACGATCACCGTCTCGCAGCCGTAGTCCTTCAGCGTCCACACGCAGTGCACGCTGCAATAGTCGAACTCGATGCCCTGGCCGATGCGGATGGGGCCGGAACCGAACACCATCACCTTCTTTTTGTCGGTGGGATGCTCGGCGATGAACTCGGCGGCCTCGTTCTCCTCGTCGAAGCTGGAGTAGAAATAGGGGGTGCGGGCGGCGAACTCGGCGGCGCAGGTGTCCACCATCTTATACGAGGCGTGCAGCTGGACCGGGATCTCTTTGCCGGTCAGGCGGCGGATGGTCTTGTCCAGAAAGCCGTACTGCTTGGCGGTGCGGTAGCTCTCCTCGGTCAGCTCGCCGCGGGCAAGCTCGTTTTCGATGTCGGCCAGATGCTGCATCTTGGCCAAAAACCAGCGGTCGATCCTGGTGATGTCGTGGATGATGTCCCAGGAAATACCGCGCTTGAGCGCCTCGTAGACCACGAAGGCGCGCTCGGAATCGCAGTGGTGCAGCTTTTCGACGATGGTCTCGTCGCTGTCGGCGGCGAGGGCGGGCAGGGTGAGGGTCTCGAGGCCCAGCTCGATGGAGGACACCGCCTTCATCA
Organism: Anaerofilum sp. An201; assembly: GCF_002160015.1. Classification (GTDB taxonomy): domain Bacteria; phylum Bacillota; class Clostridia; order Oscillospirales; family Ruminococcaceae; genus Anaerofilum; species Anaerofilum faecale. The sequence goes on from NZ_NFJT01000006.1 coordinate 67,972, forward strand.
TGGCGGCCTCGAAGCTGGTGCCGATGGCCATCACCTCGCCGGTGGCCATCATCTGGGTGCCCAGGTCCTTCTTGGCGTAGACGAACTTGTCGAACGGCCATTTCGGATATTTGACCACCACATAGTCCAGCGCCGGCTCGAAGCAGGCGCAGCTCTCGCCGGTCACCTCGTTGGTCAGCTCGTCCAGGCCGTAGCCGATGGCGATCTTGGCGGCCATCTTGGCGATGGGGTAGCCGGTGGCCTTGGAGGCCAGCGCCGACGAGCGGGACACGCGGGGGTTCACCTCGATGACGGCGTACTCGAACGAGTCGGGCTTGAGGGCAAACTGGCAGTTGCAGCCGCCCTCGATGCCCAGCTCGGTGATGATGTCCAGCGCGGCGGTGCGCAGCATCTGGTATTCGTGGTCGGACAGGGTCTGGCTGGGGGCCACCACGATCGAGTCGCCGGTGTGCACGCCCACGGGGTCGAGGTTCTCCATGTTGCAGACGGTGATCACGTTGCCCTTGGCGTCGCGCATCACCTCATACTCGATCTCCTTCCAGCCGGCGATGCACTTCTCGATCAGCACCTGGTGGATGGGGGACAGGCGCAGGCCGTTGGTGCCGATCTCGCGCAGCTCGGCCTCGTCGGCGCAGATGCCGCCGCCGGTGCCGCCCATCGTGAAGGCGGGGCGCACGATCACCGGGTAGCCGATCTGTCCGGCAAAGTCCAGCGCGTCCTCCAGCGTCTCCACCACCTTGCTGGGGATGCAGGGCTGGCCCAGCTTCTCCATCGTGTCCTTGAACAGCTGGCGGTCCTCGGCGCGGTCGATGGTCTCGGGCTTGGCGCCCAGCAGGCGCACGCCGCTCTTTTCCAGCCAGCCGCTGCGGGCCAGCTCCATCGCCAGGTTCAGGCCGGTCTGGCCGCCGAGGTTGGGCAGGATGGAGTCCGGCTGTTCGATCTCGATCACCCGCTTGACCACCTCGGCGGTGAGCGGCTCCACATACACGCGGTCGGCGATGTCGGGGTCGGTCATGATGGTGGCGGGGTTGGAGTTGATGAGCACCACCTCGATGCCCTCGCTTTTCAGCGCGCGGCAGGCCTGGGTGCCGGAATAGTCAAACTCGGCCGCCTGGCCGATGATGATGGGACCGGAGCCGATCACCAGCACTTTTTTGATAGAACGATCTCTGGGCATCTCAGCAGCCTCCTTTTGCCGCGGCGATGCGGCTCACAAATTCGTCAAACAGGTACTCGGCGTCCTTGGGGCCGCCGCTGGCTTCGGGGTGGAACTGGACGGTGAAGCAGTTCCAGGCGGTGTACTCCACGCCCTCGCAGGTGCCGTCGTTGGCGTTCACATGGCTCACCTTGCCCATCTCGGCGGGCAGGGTGTCGCCCAGCACGGCGTAGCCGTGGTTCTGGCTGGTGACCAGCGTGCGGCCGCGGGCCAGGTCGGTGACAGGCTGGTTGGCGCCGCGGTGGCCGAATTTCAGCTTGCCGGTGGACGCGCCGGCGGCCAGGGCGGACAGCTGGTGCCCCAGGCAGATGCCGAACACCGGCAGCCCCAGCTCCATGATGGCGCGCAGGTTCTCGATGATCTGCAGGTTTTCGGCGGGGTCTCCGGGGCCGTTGGAGAGCATCACGCCATCGGCGCCGAGGGCCTTGATGTCGGCGGCGGTGGCGAAGCCGGGCAGCACCGTCACCTCACAGCCGCGCCCCACCAGGCAGCGCACGATGTTGTTCTTGCAGCCGAAATCCAGAAGGGCAACCTTGTATTTCCCGCCCTCGCCGTACACGCGCGGCTCGGTGCAGGTGACGGCCTTCACCGCGCCGGTGATGGCATAGCCGCGGATGGCGGCCAGCAGCTCCTCGCGCGTTTCGGGGGTGTATTCGGTGGTCACCGCGCCGTTCATCACGCCGTGGCTGCGCAGGATGCGGGTGAGGCGGCGGGTGTCGATGCCCTCGATGGCCACCACCTTCTCCTGTTTCAGGAAGGCGTCCAGCGTCTGCTCGCTGCGGAAGTTGCTGGGATAGCGGCAGCTCTCGCGCACGATGTAGCCCCTGGCCCACACGCGGGGGCTCTCCTTGTCCTCGCGGTTCATGCCGTAGTTGCCGATGAGCGGGTAGGTCTGGGTGATGATCTGGCCGTAGTAGCTGGGGTCGGTGAGGGTCTCCTCAAAGCCCACCATGCCGGTGGCGAACACCACCTCGCCGATGGCGGTGCCGGCCGCTCCCAGGCTGACGCCTTCAAACAGGGTGCCGTCGGCCAAAAGCAGAAATGCTTTCATACAAAAGTTCCTTTCTATAGGGTGTGTGGTATCGATCTGCCCACAAAGCGGCCCGGTCCCCCGGGGGACCGGGCCGCAAATCGGTGCGGGGATCTTGCTCACAGGGTCTGCCTGGCCTGCTCTTTCATCTTGCGGCTGCCCAGGTGCACCAGGGGCAGCTTGCCTTCGGCGCAGATGGGGCACTCCTCGGGCAGATAGTTGGGCAGGTCCAGCTTCACGGCGCTGGCCAGGATGGGGATGGGGGAGGGGGCGTCGGCCTTGGTGCGGTCCACCACGCAGGTGATGCCGAGGCAGACGCCGCCGGCCTCCTCGATCACCCGCTTGGTCTCCAGGCTGGAGATGCCGGTGGTCACCACGTCCTCGGCGATGATGCACTTCTCGCCCGGCTGGATGGCAAAGCGCTTCAGGGTCATCACGTTGTCCACGCGCTCGGTGAAGATGGCGCGCTTGCCCAGCTGACGGCCCAGCTCGTAGGCGTAGACGATGCCGCCCATCGCCGGCCCGACGATGACGTCCACATCCACGTCCTTCAGCTTCTCGGCCACCACGGCCATCACTTCGGAGCATTTGTCGGGGTACTGCTGCAGAAACGCCATCTGGCAGTAGGCCGAGGAATGGCGGCCGGACGACAGCAGGAAATGGCCCTCCAGAAAGGCCTCGCACTCTTTCAGCACTTCGATGGGATCACGATGCATACTATTTTCCTCCCTGTATTTTCTGTTTCTTTATGTCCAAACTGTACGCTCGTTACGGGCGGGCGCAGCCGCGGATCTCGTCCAGCGTTTTCACGCCGTTTTTGTCCATCCAGGCGGCGATCTCGTCGGTGATCTTCATGCAGACGGTGGGGTCGGAGAAGTTGGCGGTGCCCACCTGCACGGCGTGCGCGCCGGCCATGATGAACTCCAGCGCGTCGCGGCCGGTGGCGATGCCGCCCAGGCCGATCACCGGGATCTTCACCGCGCCGCAGGCCTGCCACACCATGCGCAGCGCGATGGGGCGGATGGCCGGGCCGGACAGCCCCGCAAACACGTTGTTGAACACCGGGCGGCGCTTTTCCAGATCGATGGCCATCGCCTGGAAGGTGTTCACCAGGCTCAGGGCGTCCGCGCCCGCTTCGGCGCAGGCGGCGGCCATGTCGGGGATGCTCTCGGCGTTGGGGCTGAGCTTGACGACCAGCGGCTTTCTGCACACCGCGCGCACCCGGCCGACCACCTCGCGGGCGCTTTCGGCCTTGACGCCGTAGGCGATGCCGCCGTGCTTGACGTTGGGGCAGGAGATGTTCAGCTCGATGAAATCCACCGCCGTGTCGTTCAGAAGGCGCACGCCCTCCTCATAGTCCTCGATGCAGCCGCCGCCGAGGTTGGCAAAGATGGCGGTGCCGAGGGTCTGCATGTCGGGCAGCTCGTTCTCGATGAAGTGGCGCACGCCGGGGTTCTGCAGGCCGATCGAGTTGATGAGGCCGCTGGGGGTCTCCCACAGGCGCTCGCCCTCGTTGCCGGGCTTGCCGTGCAGGGTCAGGCCCTTGCTGCACACCCCGCCCAGACGGGCGCAGTCGATCATGTCGGCGTACTCCACGCCGTAGCCGAAGGTGCCGGACGCGCCGATCACCGGGCCGTTCAGGGTCTTGCCCAAAAAGTTCACCCGCAGGTCAGCCATACACGTCCTCTCCTTTCAGCACGGGGCCCTGCTTGCAGACGCTGATGGCCCCTTTTTTTCTGGAATGGCAGGTACAGCCCAGGCAGGCGCCGATGCCGCAGGCCATCTTGTTCTCGAGGCTCACCAGGATCTCGGCGCCGGCTTCCAGCGCAAGCCCTGTGGCCGCCTTCATCATCGGGGTGGGGCCGCAGCAGCAGATGACGTCGTAGTCGGCGCTGTTGTAGAGCGCGGTCACCAGACCGTGGTGGCCGAAGCGGCCGCTGTCGGTGGCAACCGCCACACCGGAACAATACGGCTCGAAGGCGTCCAGACGGTACGGCTCGTCGCGGAACCCGCAGAACATCGCGGGTTTTTCGCCCGCCGCGGCCAGCTCTTTCGCCAGCTGCAGCAGCGGCGCGGTGCCGATGCCGCCGCCCACCAGCGCCACCTTTTTGCCCAGCAGCTGGTCCACCGGCCAGCCGTTGCCGGCGGGGCCGGTCAGGTTCAGGGAGTCGCCCGGCCGCAGGGCGGCCAGCTTGCGGGTGCCCTCGCCGCGCACCTCGTACAGGAAGGTGACGACGCCCGCTTCGGCGTCCCACTCGTGCACGCTGATGGGGCGGGAGAGCAGCGGGGCCTCGTCGGAGCGCCAGCAGCGCAGCATGTAGAACTGCCCGGCCCTGGGGGCGTGCTCCCTGTCGGTCCACTCCACCTGCAGCAGGCGGATACCGGCGGTCACCTCGCGGTGGGCCAGAACTTTGCAATCACAGTTTTGCGCACGCATCGGCGATCGCCCCCCTCATGGCCACACACTCGTTGTAGGCGGCCTCGTCGAAGGCCACGCCCGGCTGTTTCTTGTAGGCCAGCAGCACGCCGCGGCTGGAGTTCACCACGCCGCCGTTGCCCGCGGTCAGGTACTGGGCGATGTCGGTGGCGGTGCCGCCCTGCGCGCCGTAGCCGGGGATGAGGAAGAAGCTGTCCTTGTAGCGGGCGCGGATCTCGCTGGCCTCCTCGATGTGGGTGCCGCCGATCACCATGCCCACGCTGGAATAGCCGCGCTCGCCGATGCACTCCTTGCCCAGCGCGTTCAGCTTGTCGCCCACCATGTCGTAGACGTGGCGGCCGTCGGCCAGCTTCTCATACTCGAAGTCCTTCGCGCCGGGGTTGGAGGTGCGCACCAGCACGAACACGCCTTTGCCGCCCTCCTTCACAAAGGGCATGTAGGGCTGGATGGAATCCAGGCCCATGTAGGGGGCCAGGGTGACGAAATCGGCCTCGAAGTCGCCGGTGAAGTGGCCGCGGGCGTACATCTCGGCGGTCTTGGCGATGTCGCCGCGCTTGATGTCGGCGATCACGGGGATGCCGGCCTCGCGCACCATGCGCAGGGTCTCGGCGTAGGCGCGCAGGCCGTCCAGGCCCAGCGCCTCGTAGTAGGCCACCTGCACCTTGTAGCAGCCGGCGTCCGACTTGGTGGCCTCCAGCACGGCGCGGTTGAAGCGCACGATGTTCTCACCGGCGGTCAGCTCGGACTTCACAAAATCGGCGGGCAGATAGCTGAAATCGGTGTCCAGGCCCACGCACACCGGGCCGCGGGCGGCCACTGCGTCGAACAGTTTGTCCATGTTGGTCATGATTCGGTTTCCTCCGTCAGTCAGTTTTGGCCGGCAGGCCATTCGTGATTGTATTATACCATGAAAGCGGGATGTTTTACAGGGATCGCGGCCGTTTTGGCGCGCAGGGAGCCTTGGATTCGGCCGCACCTGCCTGCGGCAGAGCGGGGAACCCCGTCGGCTTCCCCCTGGGGGGAAGCTGGCGCGGATGCGCCTGATGAGGGGAGGGCCTCCGCCGACGCAGTGCTTCCGGGGCAGCTCCGACCTCATCCGCCCCCTTCCTCAGGGAAAGGCGTTCACAGGTCCCGGTGGGTCACCTTGCCGCCGCACACCGTCAGGCACACCCTGCCGTACAGCTGCACCCCGTCGAAGGGGGTGTTGCGGCTCTTGCTGTGCAGATTGGCGGCGTCCACCGTCCAGGGATGTTCCAGGTCCACCAGCACAAGGTCGGCGTCGAAGCCGGGGCGGATCTCCCCCTTCTTCTCCAGGCCCAGGATGGCGGCCGGCATCCGGCTCATCAGATTCTCCAGCAGCGGCAGCGGCAGCCCCTCCTGCAGGCACAGCTTGGTGTAGCAGACGCCGAACGCCGTCTCGCTGCCCACCATGCCGGCCATGCCGTTCGCCTTGTCCTCGGCGGAATGGGGGGCGTGGTCGGTGGCGATGGCGTCCACATAGCCGCTCTTGATCGCCTGCACCAGCGCGGCCACGTCCTCGGCGGCGCGGATGGGCGGGTTGACCTTGTAGTCGAGATCGTGGAACCACAGGTGGTGCGGGGTCACCTCGCAGGTGACGTTCACGCCCCTGGCCTTCGCCTCGCTGATGGCCAGGATGGCCTCTTTGGTGCTCACGTGGCACATGTGCAGCCGGGTGCCGTAGTATTCGCACAGGTGCAGATTGCGCACCGTCTCGATGTTCTCGGCCAGGCGGTAGTCCCACGGGGAGATGTCCATGTCCTCGGCGTGGCTCATCAGGGTGATGCCCTTTTCGCGGCAGATGGCGAAGGCGCGCGCCATCACTTCGCTGCTCTGCACGCCCTTGCCGTCCTCGGTGATGAATTTGATGTCGTCCGGCAGCTCCAGCAGGCGCGCCACGCTGTGGCCGTCGAAGTTCTCGGTGATGCTGACGGTCTGATTGGCGCCGCACAGGCCCACCTCGCGGGCCTTGTCCATCACGGCGCGCGCCTGTTCGGCAGAGGAGCAGACCGGCTTTGTGTTGGGCATCAGGTTCACAAAGGTGTACCCGCCCGCGGCGGCCGCCCGGGAACCGGTGGCGATGTCCTCCTTATACTCGAAGCCGGGGGTGCGCCAGTGGCAGTGCAGGTCCACGAAGCCGGGCAGCAGGGTGCGGCCGGCGGCGTCGATCACCTCGGGGTCGCCGATGGTCAGGTTCTGGCCGATGGCCCGGATGCTGCCCTCGTACACCCACACGTCGGCGGGGGTGCCGTCGGACAAAAAGGCGTTTTTGATCAGCATGGCAAGCTCTCCTTTTACTCCTCGATGTGTACGGTGTAGTCGCAGTAGAGGCAGCGGTATTCGTTCGGGGCGATCTCCATCATCTGCTGCGGCTCATTCTCCAGGTTGCAGATGCAGCGCGGGTTCTTGCAGTGGTATTTGGTGGGGGTCAGGCGGGTCTGCTTGGGCTGGTAGCCCACCTCCAGCAGCTTCAGGATCAGGGCCATGCGGATGAACATGCCGTAGCGGGCCTGGCGGAAGTAGCGGGCGCGGGGGTCGTAGTCCACCTCGCGGCTGATCTCCTTCACGCGGGGCAGCGGATGCATGACGATCATGTTCTCCCGGGCCAGCTTCATCTTCTCGCCGTCCAGCACATAGAAGTCCTTCAGGCGCTCATACTCGGATTCGTCCGAGAAGCGCTCGCGCTGGATACGGGTCATATACAGCACGTCGCAGTCGGCGATGGCGTCCTCGATCTTCTCCACCTCGGTGAAATCCACCTTGTTGTCCTTCATGAACTGGCGCAGATAGCGCGGCACTCGCAGCTCCTCCGGGCTGATGAGGATGAAGCGCACGTTCTCGTAGCGGCTCATGGCCTGGATGAGGCTGTGCACCGTGCGGCCGAATTTCAAATCGCCGCAGATGGCCACCGTCAGGTCGCTGGTGCGGCCGAACACGGTGTGCATGGTGTACAGGTCGGTGAGGGTCTGGGTGGGGTGGTTGTGGCCGCCGTCGCCCGCGTTGATGACCGGGATGTCGCTGTAAAGGCTGGCCACCTTGGGCGCGCCCTCGTAGGGGTGGCGCATGACGATGATGTCGGCGTAGGCGCTGAGCATGCGGGCGGTGTCGGCCACCGTCTCGCCCTTGGTCACGCTGGAGGAGCCGGGGTCGGAGAAGCCCACCACGCGGCCGCCCAGCCGGTTCATGGCCGACGCGAAGGACAGCCGGGTGCGGGTGCTGGGCTCGTAGAACAGAGTGCCCATCAGCTTGCCCTCGCAGGCGTTGATGTACAGGCCGGGACGGTTCTTGATGTCGTCGGCCAGGGTGAACAGCTCCTCGATCTCTTCCACCGAAAGATCCTGCGGCTCGATCAGAGAATGGGTTTTCAGCACGATACAGCACACTCCTTTTCTGTTGGGCGCTTTCCGCGTTTGGGCAAAAAAAAACTTTTCCCCGAAAGGAAAAGTCAAAACGCCAAAGGCGGGGCAAGCGGCCCCTGCGGCGCAAAAGAAAAGAAGGAGGAAGCACTGCGCATATCACGTGTTCCTCCTTCCCCGTAGTTTCAAGTTATTGTATCACGCCGGGCGCGGGATTGTCAAACCGAACTTTTGCGCGGTTTTTCGGGCGTTTCCGTTCAGGTTGCACAAACCCCGCTCACACCAGCACCAGCAGCAGCGCCACCAGCAGCGCCAGCAGCACGAAGGCGCCCATGCCCCAGGTGAACAGGGCGGCGCGCACCGGGTGCGGGGGCAGCGCGCAGGGCGGCAGCGAGAAACCGCCGCGCCGTATTTCCAGCGCCAGCAGCACCAGGCCCGCCGCGATGCACACCAGCACGAACAGGCCCAGCAGCGTGGCCCCCGCCACGCTGGAAGCCAGGTACATCGCCGCCACCGTGCCCATCAGGTTGATGCAGAAGTGCACTGCCATGCACAGCGCGATCTTGCCGGTGCGCAGGTAGAGGTAGGCCAGCAGCACGCCCAGCGCGAAGGCGTAGAAGATCTGGTAGAGGTTGCCGTGGAACAGCGCAAAGCACGCCGCCGACACCACCACATACACCCTGGCGCCCAGGCCGGCCGTCAGGCGGTACATCCCGGCGCGGAACACCAGCTCCTCGCACACGGCCGGCACCACGCACAGCATCAGCACGTTCAGCAGGGGGTTGCCGGCGCTGGCGGCCGTCTGCAGCGGGTTGGTGACCGAAGCGCCCTTCAGCCAGGTGACCAGCTGCATCAGCATCAGCGTGAGGAAGTTCGCCAGGTACATCACGCAGAAGCCCATCACCAGCGTGCGGAGAGTGAGAGCGAGACCGCCCTTGTCCCGCAGCGGGGGCGCGCAGCGCGGCAGGCGGCGCACCACCAGAAAGGCCAGCGGCAGGCCGATGCCGTAGAGCCCCAGGTCGGTGATGAGGAACAGCGCCAGCGCGGTGGCGGCGAAATCGGGCGCCAGCAGCCGCAGCACGAAGGCCACCAGGATCTGGCCCAGCTGTCCGGCGGCGAAAAAGACAGCCATGCCCCAGCCCACCCGGCTGAGCGTTTTGCGGTAGTCCGGCGCGGCCGGAGCCGACGGGGAAAACAATTCTGTCATAGCGGGAAACTCCCTCCTTTTCGATGGATGGTACAGCGCCGGCCGGGCGCACAGGCGGCGGCCGGGGATCACAGTTTCATCATACCATCCCCGGCCGGGCCGGTCAATCTTCTTTTACGTCCACCCGCAGCGCGCAGCGCACCGCCAGCAACAGCAGCACCACCAGCAGCGCTGCGGCCGCCCCCAGCTTGGGAGCCAGGCCCACCGTCTGCATCCACAGTGCCACCGGCCGCACCAGGATCGCCAGGCGGCTGGATCCGTTCGGGTCGAAGAAGGGCACGATGGCGGTGGGGATCACCCATGCAAAGGCGAGGACTCCCCACAGCACATACAGACCGCGCCGCCCGAACAGCAGCGGCAGCGAGCCAACCAGCATCGAGACCAGCGGCAGCACCAGCACCCCCAGCGGCAGCACATACCACCACCGCAGCAGCTCCCCGGCCACTTCGCCCGCCTCCGCAAAGGCGGAGCGGTAGATCAGCCCCTGCGCCAGGACATCCAGCCCGAACATGACCAGCGCCGCGGCCACCAGCAGCAGGCATTCCACGACCCCCACCACATACAGTCCCGCCAGCATCTGGCGGCGGGTGCGGCCCATGCGCACCCCCATCGGGAAGCTGACCGCCAACTGCACGGCGAGGAAGATCGCGACCAGGGCCGTGCCCACGAACAGGGCGAACGCCGACCCCAGCGGCGCAAACCCGTCGATCGCTCCGCTGTACCACAGGCCGCCATAGACCAGCATGGCAAACACCAGGCTCAGCCCGCTGCTGAGGGCCACGGTCTGCCAGATGGTGTCCCATTCGGCGCAGATGGTTTTGTATATGTCTTTCATCTTGTCTGCCTCCTTCCCGTATTCATGCCTCGGCCCGGCGCAGCAGCGCCCAGCTTCCCGCCGTACACACCGCGCCCAGCACCAGCTGGGCCACGGCCATGCCCGCGCCGCCGCGCAAAATCGCCTGCAGCAGATGGGCCAGCACCATATTTCCGTTGGCCGCCATCGCCACCGACATGCCCAGCACGCCGCCGCCCACCGCGCACAGCAGCACAAACAGCCACATCGCCTTCTGGCCGAAGCGCAGGCAGATGGCGCCGAACAGTTCGCCCATGCAGGCAACTGCCAGCCCGGTGCACAGCGAGAGGGAGAACCGGAAGCCGACGCCCCCCTCGCCCAGCGCGTTCAGCGCCCACAGCCCGGCCGGCAGGAACAGCGCTCCCGCCAGCTTGACCAGCTGGGCGGCTGCGAAAAAGCCCCGCCGGGTGGCGCCGAAGCTCAGCGCGATGGGGAACAGCCCCGTGATGAGGGTCATGGGCAGCATCAGCGCCAGCATCGGCCCCAGGGCCGACTGGATGCCGGACAGCATCCCGCCGCCGAAATCGTCCCCCGGCGCCAGCAGGAAATACACCGCCGCCAGCATCACCGCCATCACCGCCGCAAAGGAAACCAGCTGGATGGCCAGCCAGCGCAGCACGAATGCATTACTTCGTTTCATGGCTGTCCTCCTCCTTGTGGCCGGTCAGCGCCACGAACACCTTCTGCAAATTCATCGGCGCAACGTCCACATCGTGGGCGGAAATCCGGGCCAGTGCCTCGTCATTGCACCGCACGCACACCGCTTTGCTGCGGCCCAGCTGCTCGCAGAACAGCACCGTGCAGCCGGCAACGGCGGCGTCCACCTCGTCGGCGCGGCCCGAGATGTGGTGGAACTGGCCCACCAGCTCTTCGGTGGGGGCGTTCTCGATGATCCTGCCGTCGTCCATCACGATCACCTGCTCGAACACATTGCTGGCTTCATCCAGAATGTGGGTGGACACGATGAAGGTGCGGCCGGTCTCGGCGTAGTCCTCCAGCAGCAGCTGGTAGAACCGCTCCCGCGCCACGATGTCCAGACCCGCCACCGGTTCGTCCAGAATGGTGACCGGGGCGCGGCTGGCCAGCGCCAGCACGATGGTCACCATGCTCAGCATGCCCTTGGACAGCCGGCAGATGCGCTTTTTCTCGTCCAGCCCGAACTCCTTCATCAGCCGCCGGGCGTATTCCTCGTCCCAGTGGGGATAGTAGTAGCGGGCGGCGCGCAGGTATTCCTTTACCTTGTAGGTGTTCTGGCCGAACATCAGCATGGGCGACAGCTCGCGCGAAAAGCAGATCTCGCCCAGCGCCCTGGCGTTTTCCCACACCGGCGCCCCGCCGTAGCTCACCATGCCGCCGGTGGTGCGCAGCTGGCCGGTGAGGCAGCCCAGCAGGGTGGTCTTGCCCGCGCCGTTGCGGCCGATCAGGCCGTAGATATGCCCCGGCTCAAAGGCCACGTCCAGCCCGTGCAGCACCTCCTTTTTGCCGTATCGTTTCACAAGCGCCTCGGCGCGCAGGATCTTGGTTTCCATCTTGATTCCTCCTTTAATATGGCGGGCGCATCACTGCGCCCCGGCAGCCCGCCGGATCATCTCCAGCAGCTCGGTCTGGGTGATTTGCAGGTTCGCCGCTTCGCTCACCAGCGACTTGACATATTGCTCGTAAAAGGCGGCTTTGCGCTTTTCGCGGATGGCGGCCACCGCGCCGGCGGATACAAACATTCCGATCCCTCGTTTCTTGTACAGTACGCCCTCGTCCACCAGCAGGTTCACACCCTTGGCGGCCGTGGCCGGGTTGATGCGAAACTGGCGCGCCAGCTCGTTGGTGCTGGGCACCTGTTCCTCCTCGGCATAGATGCCTCGCAGGATGTCGTTTTCCATCATCTGCGCGATCTGCAGGTAGATGGAGGTCTGTTCGTTCAGCATTCCATTCAACAGGTTCACCTCGCTTGGAGTTGCTTAGTTATGTGGTTCATTACTTCTGTAACTAACCATACCACTAACTTGGCGGTTTGTCAATGGCTTTGCGCAAAATTTTGTGCTACAATATCCCCAAACACGAGAAAAGGGGACGAGAACTATGCAGACAGTGGGACGCTTTGCCCCCACCCCCAGCGGCGAGATGCATCTGGGCAACGTGCTGTGCGCGCTGCTGGCGTGGCTGGCGGCGCGCAGCGAAGGGGGGCGCATCCTCCTGCGGGTGGAGGATCTGGACACCCAGCGCACTCGCCCGGAATACGCCGCCCGGATGGAGGACGACCTGCTGTGGCTGGGGCTGGGCTGGGACGAGGGCGGCAGCAAGGGCGGGCCGCACGGCCCCTATTACCAGAGCGCGTGCAGCCCGCTCTACCAGAAGGCGCTGGATGTGCTGGAGAGGCAGGGGCTTTTGTACCCGTGCTTTTGCAGCCGCGCCGAGCTGCACGCCGCCAGCGCCCCCCACCTGAGCGACGGGCGGTATGTGTACACCGGCGCCTGCCGAAACCTGACGCCGGAGCAGGCGGCGGAAAAGCGGGCGAAAAAAAGCCCGGCCACCCGCATACGGGTGCCGGACGAATGGGTGGGCTTCACCGACCTCGCCTGCGGGCCGCAGGGGGAAAACCTGGCGCGGACGGCGGGGGACTTCCTGCTGCGGCGGTCGGACGGGGTGTTTGCCTATCAGCTGGCGGTGGTGGTGGACGATCTGCGGATGGGGGTGACCCAGGTGGTGCGCGGGCGCGACCTGCTGGACTCCACGCCCCGGCAGATCTGGCTGGCCCGGGCGCTGGGCGCACAGGAGGTGCCGCAGTACGGGCACATCCCGCTGCTGCTGGCCAGCGACGGGCGCAGGCTGTCCAAGCGGGACGGCGACCTGGGCCTTGCGGCGCTGCGGCGGAAGATGACCGCCCCCGCGCTGGTGGGGCAGCTGGCGCACCTGGCCGGCCTGATCGACCGCCCCGAGCCGGTCACCCCCGCCGAGCTGGTGGGGGAGTTTGCCTGGGACAAGCTGCCCAGAGAGGACATCCGGCTGCCGGAGGGCTTCGGCTCATGAGGTGACGAGCACCGACACCTTCGCGGGCAGGCAGGCGGCCCAGTCGTCCTCGTTCTGCAGCACACCGAACCCGGCGCAGCGGTGGTCGGGGCATTCGGGGTCGGCAAAGCGGATGCCGCCGTCCTCCACCACGAGGTGGACGGTGATGCCGTCTTGGGCGGGGATGTCGTAGCGGGCGTCCTCGTCCAGCGGGAGAGCACGGGTGCTGCCGTCGGGCAGGGTGACCTCGGCGTAGACGCCGCTGTCGTGGGAGCGCAGCAGGAACAGCGCCCCCGCCACCGCCAGCACGGCGGCGGCAAAGAGAAGGTTTTTGCGCATGGAAGGGGTCATGGAAGGAGTCCTTTCGTGGAAAAAATATGTGCGGAAGGAGGGCGGTGTATGCCGCGCCCGCGGGGGAGCAGGCGCCGGCCGGAAGCCTGCCCGGATGTTCACCTGCTGTACAGTATACCACAAACCGCAGCTTTTTTGCGCCGTTTGTGGTATACTAAAGCTGCTGTTTGCAACACCATTGCACAAAGGAGTGTTTGAATATGAAATTTGCAGATTGGATGCCGTCTGTGGAGCGGTTCGTGGCCGAGAACCACGAGAATATCGTGCGGGACATCCGCCGCGTGGTGGAGATCCCCAGCGTGGAGGACACCCCGGCCCCCGGCGCTCCCTACGGCGCCGGCGCCCGCGCCGCATTGGACGAGGGCCTGAAAATCGCGCAGGAGATGGGGCTGGACACCCACAACGCCGACGGCCACATCGGCTGGGCCGAGGTGAAGGGCCGCACCGACAAGACCATCGCCACCATCACCCATCTGGACGTGGTGCCCGCCGGCAACGGCTGGGACGCCGACCCGTTCGTGATGCGCCGCCGCAACGGCTGGCTGATCGGCCGCGGCGTCTGCGACGACAAGGGCCCCAGCATCCTGTGCCTGTATATCGCCAAATTCCTGAAAGAGCAGGGCATCACCCCGCGCTACAACTTCCGCGTGCTGCTGGGCTGCAACGAGGAGACCGGCATGGGGGACGTGGAGTACTACCTGCACAACTTCCCCGCGCCCGACTTCTGCTTCTCGCCCGACGCCGAATTCCCGGTGTGCAACGGCGAAAAGGGCGTGTATGAGGCCGACGTCTTCAGCCCGGTGCTGCACGGCTGCATCGTTGATTTCGCGGGCGGCGTGGCCAGCAACGCGGTGCCCGATCTGGCCCACTGCATCGTCAAGGCGGACGCCGCCGCCCTGCCCGCCGCCGACCGCATCACGGTGGAGAGCGCGGGCGAAGGTCTGGCCCGCATCGAGGCCCGCGGCAAGGCCGGTCATGCCGCCAGCCCGGCCGGCACCGTGAACGCCATCGGCCTGATCGTGGACTATCTGCTGGACAACGCCCTGTGCAAAGGGGAGGAACGGGCCTATCTGGAATCGCTGCGCCGCCTGTTCTCGGCCACCGACGGCAGCGGCGTGGGCGTGGACAGCGACGACGGCCTGTTCGACCCGCTGACCATCATCGGCGGCACCATCCGCATGGAGGAGGGGCGTCTTTTGCAGAACGTCAACAGCCGGTTCCCCACCTCCACCACCGGCGAGGCCATCACCGCCGGGCTGGAAGCGGCGTTCGGGCCGGGCTGCACCGTCCGGGCCGAACGCGCCAGCGAACCCTTCTATATCAGCGCCGACCATCCCGCCATCCAGACGCTGCTGAACGTCTACAACGAGGTGACCGGCGAGGACGCCAAGCCCTTCACGATGGGCGGCGGCACCTACGCGCGCCACTTCCCGCTGGCGGTGAGCTTCGGGCCGGAGGCCAGCCTCGGCGCGATGCCGGCCGACGTGCCCTCCTTCGTGGGCAGCATCCACGGCCCCAACGAGGGCGTGAGCGAGGAGCACCTGCTGAAGGCGCTGAAGATCTACCTGCTGGCCGTGCTGGCCCTGCAGGACGTGGATCTGTGAGCCGAACACAGCCCCTTCGGCAGCTTTTTTGAAAAAAAGCAAAAAAGTTTTCAAAAAGGGGTTGACAGCAGCTTCCCGGTTTGATATAATCGAGAAGCTGCAACGTGGCCCGTTGGTCAAGCGGTCAAGACGACGGCCTCTCACGCCGTAAACGGGAGTTCGATTCTCCCACGGGTCACCATGTATGCCTCTTTAGCTCAGTCGGTAGAGCGCCGGACTGTTAATCCGTAGGTCGTTGGTTCGAGCCCAACAAGAGGCGCCAGCACAAACCGCCCCGAAACGAACGTTTCGGGGCGGTTTTTTGCGTGCGGCACCGGAGGGCTTCCACGAAAAGGCTTCCCCCTGGGGGGAAGCTGTCACGCGGAGCGTGACGGATGAGGGGAGAGCCATCGGCACGCACCGATCCGCCCCCGGAACACTTTCCAAATAGCAAAGCGCCCCCGCACCGAAAAACCGGTGCGGGGGCGCTCTGCGTTTGTATACAGCCCGGGTTCAGTCCAGCTGGCCCTTTTCCAGGGCGGCTGCGGTATTCCACAGGTGGTAATACGCACCCTTCTTCGCCAGCAGCTCCTCGTGGGTCCCCTGCTCCTCGATGCCGTTTTCGCCCAGCACAAGGATGCGGTCGGCGTTCTGGATGGTGGTCAGGCGGTGGGCGATGGTGAGGGTGGTGCGGCCCTGCGCCAGCTTTTGCAGGCTGCGGCCCACCAGAGCCTCGCTCTCGTTGTCCAGCGCGCTGGTGGCTTCGTCCAGGATCAGGATGGGCGGGTTCTTCAGGAACACCCGCGCGATGCTGATGCGCTGTTTCTGCCCGCCCGACAGCTTCACGCCCCGCTCGCCCACATAGGTGTCGTAGCCGTCCTTCAGCTGGGTGATGAACTCGTGCGCGCCCGCCATCTTCGCGGCCTCGACGGCCTCCTCGCGGGTGGCGCCGGGGCGACCGTACAGGATGTTGTCCAGCACGGTGCCGCTGAACAGGTACACCTCCTGCTGCACCATGCCGATGGCGCTGCGCAGGCTTTTCAGGGTGAGGCCGTGGATGTCCTGCCCGTCGATGGTGATGCGGCCGGCCGTGGGGTCGTAGAAGCGGGGGATCAGGTTGCACAGGGTGGTCTTGCCGCCGCCCGACGGCCCCACCAGCGCCAGCTTTTCGCCCGGCCGGATGGTGAGATCCACGTGGCTGAACACGCGGTTGTGGTCGTCGGGGTACTCGAAGCTCACGTCCTCGAACCGGATCTCGCCCTTCACAGGGCCCAGCTCCTTCGCGCCCGGCTCGTCCAGGATCTCGACGTCGGCATCCATGATCTCATAGAAGCGCTCGATGCCGGTCACGCCGCGCTGGAACTGCTCGGCAAACTCGATGATGCGGCGGATGGTGGCGATCAGGGTGGTGACATACAGCATATAGGCCACCAGGTCGCCCGGCTCGATCGCGCCGTTCACCAGAAACAGGCCGCCCGCCACCAGCACCACCAGGTACATCAGGCCGTCGAACATGCGGGTGGTGGTCTGGAACGCGGCCATCGAGCGGTAGGTCACCCGCTTGATGCCCAGGAAACGGCCGTTGTCGCTCTCGAACTTCTCGCGCTCCACTTCCTCGTTGGCGAAGGCCTTCACCACCCGCTCGCCCAGGAGGTTGTCCTCGATGCGGGCGTTCAGCTCGCCGATCTGCTGGCGCTGGCCGCGGAACGCCGCCCGCAGGCGCAGGTTGAAGGGAACGCAGCACAGGATCATCAGCGGCACGCAGGCGAACAGGATGAGGGTCAGCGCCACGCTGCTCTGGCACAGGATGATGAAGGACACCACGATCTTGATGCCCGCGATGAAGAATTCCTCCGGGCAGTGGTGGGAGAACTCGGTGACGTCGAACAGGTCGTTGGTGATGCGGCCCATGATCTGGCCCACCTTGGTGTTGGAATAGTAGGTGTGGCCCAGACGCTGCAGGTGGGCAAAGGCATCGCGGCGCATGTCGGTCTCGATGCGGGCGCCCATGATGTGGCCCACGCCGGCCATGTAGTAGTTGGCCACGCCGTCGATGATGCGCAGCACCAGATACAGGCCGCCCAGCCGCAGCACGGTGGCGGCGGACAGGCTGGCCAGGTCGCTGATGCCCTGGTTGGTGATGTAGCGCATGATCAGCGGCAGCACCAGCTCGCAGACGGTGGTGAGCGCCGCGCAGAACAGATCCAGCGCGATGATGTGCTTATAGCGGGCCATGTAGGGCCAAAAGCGCCGCAGAGCGCCTTTTTTCTTTTGATGCAAGGCAGATTCCTCCTTATGGTTGCCGTCAGGGGGTCACTTCGGGAGTGGCCTCGGGAGCAGGGGTGATGTCCGGAGTGGGGGGAACGGTGGGTTCCGGCTCCGGGGTGGGAGTGGGCGGCGCCGGCGTGGGGGTAGCAGGTACCGGGGTGGGGGTCGGCGCAGGCGTCGGCACCGGAGTGGGGGTGGGACGCGGCTGCCCCTTGCACTCGTTCGGCCAGGCCGCGCAGAAGGCGCAGTTCTGGTTCACCTGCCCGTTCTCGCACTTCTGGCCGCAGGTGCAGGAGGCCTTTTTGAAGCTGGCGGTGACCACCACGCCCTCCTTGCCGGCGTTGCCCGGCACCGTGAAGGTGAGGGAGGGGTTGTAGATGTCCGCGATGCGGCCGATGGTGCAGGCCCATCTGTCGAACACATAGCCGGTCGCCGGGACGGCGCGCACGGTGGTGCAGTCGGCGGCGGCGCGCACCGTCTGGTTCACCGTCCCCTGCAGGCTGCCCATGCTGCGGCAGTCCTCCCGCACGACGAACTTGATGGGCAGGCCCTTGGGCGCCTTGCTGGACGCCTCCTTCTCCATGCTGTTGGCGCTGCCGCGCACGGCCAGCGGGTCCTCGGTGATGATGTCGGGCGGGGTCTCCTTGCGGCCCGGCACCTCCTTCAGCGGCTTGGGCCGGTCGTCGGGGGTGATGTAGCTGTGGGTGCGGATGTAGTCGAACAGCGCCTGCATGCCCTTTTTGCTCAGGTGCACGCCGTCCGAGATGGTGTAGTCGGTCTTGGCAAAGCCGGTCTCGGGGTCCTTCAGCGCCTCGCTGGAGTTCAGGAAATGATAGCCCAGCTCGCTGGCCAGCTCGGCCAGTGTCTGGTTGAAGGCGTCGATGGTCTGCATCGTGATGCCGGTGTTCCGGCGCAGCTTATCCACCGGCGGCACCGCGTTGATGATGATGTCGGCGCTGGGGTAGGCCTCGTTGATGGCCGCCAGCGCGGCGGTGTACTCCTCTTTCAGCTTCTGGGTGGTCCAGCCGATGGTGTTGTTGGTGCCGAAGGTGATGATGATGCGCTCGGGCTGCATCACCGAAACCGCTTTGGGGATGGTGACGGCGCCGCTGCGGTCGGTGAAATAGACGCTGGGCTTGGTGGCGATGTGCTGCACGCCCATCGAGATCACGCCGATGGTGTTTTCCAGCGTGGTGTGGCCGTAGGCCATCATGCGCACCGTGTTGGAATCGCCGATGAAGAGGGTGCTGTCCACGTATTCCTGCCCGGCGTCGTCGGTGGCCTGCAGGATGGTGTTGCCATAGCGCTCCTGCTCCAGCTTGCCGGCCTCGGCGTCGTACTCCTGGTCGGCCAGCGGCTCGCTCTGGCTGGCGGCGGGCAGCGGGCTGGTCTGTGCGGCCAGCGGCTGGGCGGGATCGGCGGGCTTCGTCCACATCGTGCAGCCGGCCAGCACGGCGATCGCCACGGCGGCCACGGCAGCGGCGGCAATCCCGGCGATGGCGGCGCGCTTGCGTTGGATCTGGTTCACTTGCTCACTCCTGTTCTTGTGTTGGGCACGCCCGTCCGGGCGCAGTGTCGGCAGTTGGTCAATCTTATATATTTTACCACGTTTTGCGCCGCCCGAAAAGCCCAAAAAAAGCCGAAACAGCCCCGGCTGCCTCGGCTTTTTTGGTATAAGTTTGCTCAGTTTTTCAGCATGTCGCGGAACAGGCCGCTGCGCGCCAGCGCCGGGCGCAGCACCATATACAGCAGCACGGCCACGATCGTGTTGGTGACGGCGTTGAAGGCGGTCACGCCGATGTCCCACGCCAGCGCCACCTCGGCGGCCGGCTTGCCCAGGATGTACAGCTTGTAGAAGTAGCCCACCAGCGGGTCGAACACGGCGTTGAACAGCATGCCGGACGCGGCCGCCACCGTGGCGCGCACCAGCGCCGAACGCCCCGTATGTTTGGAAAGGTGCAGCAGGCCGTGGCCCACCCAGCCGGCCACCAGGCCGATGAACAGCTTGAGCACAAAGGTCTTGGGCGCCGAGACGATGTAGATGGGATCGAACAGGTCGCCGATGGTCATGCCGATCGCGCCGCCGAGGCCGCCCCAGATGCCGCCGAACAGCAGCGCGCCCAGCACGCAGATGGTGTTGCCGAAGTGGATGGACACCGCGCCGCCGCCGGGCAGCGGCAGCTTGATCTGCAAAAACGTGAAGATCACATACGCCAGCGCCGCCAGCAATCCCACCAGCGCCACCCGCTGGACCTGTCTGTTCTGTTTCATTTCATAACCCCTCCTTGCGTCAAACCGGCTTGACAGCGCGGCCGGTTTGCGGTATGGTTCCATTATACACATTTCTGACCTGTGCAAAATAGCCAGAACAGAACTTTTTTACCAGTCCAGTTTACCCAAAAAGGAGGATGCACCGTGATCTCGCTGCCCGATCTCCTCTCTGCGCGCAGCCCGCTGCCGCTCTACCGCCAGCTGTACGAGGGCGTCTCCGCCGCCGTGCGGGACGGACGCCTTTCCCCCGGCACCCGGATGCCCGGCAAGCGCAGCCTGGCCGCCCAGCTGGGGGTGAGCGTCAGCACGGTGGACGCCGCCTACCAGCAGCTGGCCGCCGAGGGCTACCTCGAGAGCCGGCCGCGGTCGGGCTTTTATGTGATGGACTGCGCGGGCCTGCCCGCTCCGGCGGCGCTGCCCGCCCTGCCCGCGCCGCCCCCCGCGCCGCGCTGGCGGTTCGATCTGGGCACCAGCGGCGCCGACCCGGCGCTGTTCCCCTTCCGCACCTGGGGGCGCATCCAGAAAGAGCTGCTCTATTCCCGTCCCGAGCTGCTGGGCCGCGGCCACGGGCAGGGCGACGAGGCGCTGCGGGCGGCGCTGGCGGCCCATCTGGAGCAGTACCGCGGGGTGCGGTGCACCTCCGAGCAGATCGTGGTGGGCGCGGGCATCGAGTATCTGCTGGGGCTGCTGGCCCATCTGCTGGGGCCGTCGCCGCTGGTGGCGGTGGAGGACCCCGGCTACCGCCGCGCACGGCGTGTTCTGGAAAACGAGGGGGTGCCGTGCGTCTGCGTGCCGGTGGACCGGCAGGGGTTGTCGGTGGAGCAGCTGGCGGCGGGAAAGGCGAACGTCGCCTATGTCACCCCCAGCCACCAGTTTCCCACCGGCGCGGTGATGCCGGCGGCGCGGCGGGCGGCGCTGCTGCGCTGGGCCGCCCGGCAGCCGGGACGGCTGGTGATCGAGGACGACTACGATTCCGAATTCCGCTTTGCCACCCGCCCGCTGCCCAGCTTGCAGGGGATGGCGGGGGGACAGGGGGTGGCCTATGTGGGCACCTTTTCCCAGAGCCTCGCGCCCAGCATCCGCATCGCCTACATGGTGCTGCCGTCCCAACTGCTGGAGGCCTATCGCGAGCGGTACGGCAGCTATGCGTCCACCGTGAGCCGGTTCGAGCAGCAGACCCTCTGCCGCTTTCTGACCGAAGGACACTTCTCCCGCCATCTGGCGCGGCTGCGCAGCCGGTACCAGAAGCGGGCGGCCGCCCTCACCGCCGCGCTGGCCGGGGCGTTCCCGGCGTGGCCCATCCGCGGCGCGCACACCGGGCTGCACCTGCTGCTGGAGGTGCCGGACCGGGAAGCCGAACGGGTCGCCGCCGCGCGGGCGGCGGGCATCCGGCTGAGCGGCCTGGCCGAGTATGCGGTCCAGCCGCCCCAGCGGGCGGGCGTGGTGCTGGGCTACGGCGCGCTGCCCGACGCCGACCTGCCCGACGCCGTGCAGGCGCTGGCCGAGGCGTGGCGGGGGATGTGAATGGAATATACAAGGAAAGCCCGGCGCTTTGTCCTAAAGCGCCGGGCTGCAGACTGTCGATCCAGTCCCGCTCTTCGCAGCGGGAGAGATTCGACCTCATCCGGCCCCTTGCGGGGCCACCTTCCCCTGCCAGGGGAAGGCGTTCCAGCGGGGGAAGCTGTCGCCGTATATGCGTATACGCCAATTCAATCAAATTGTGTGGAAGAGGAATAAAAAGAGACCGCCTCTTGTGAAACGCTCCAAAAAAGCGGGCAAAATTTCGGATAAACAGCCAAAAGGGCTTGTCGTCTGCGAAAAGCAGGCGGCAAGCCCTTTCGGTTTGGTATCTTTTTTGCTATGACCCGGATTCAATACCCCAGCGGCTGGCCCACCAGAATGACGGTGATGCGCCCCGGGACGCGCTGCTGCGCGTGGATGACGGTGGTGCAGCAGATGCGGCCGGGAGAATGGCAGTTCTCACACTTGCCGGTCTGGGCGCAGGGGGTGGGGCAGGACAGACGCTCGGCGTTGGCCGGGGCGGCGATGTCCTTCACACGGCGCTCGGCGGCAGCCAGGTCGGGCACGATTTTGTTGCAGCCCACCACACAGATCACCTTGTCGGGGCCGTAGGTCATGGCGGCCACCCGGTTGGCGTTGCCGTCCACGTTGTACAGCTCGCCCTGCTCGGTGACGGCGTTGGAGCTGGTGAGGTAGAAGTCGGCCGAGAAGGCGCGGCGGTAGAGCGCGGGCACTTCCTCGGGCGGGACGGCGGTGCGGTCGAGGTACTCATACTTCCCGCTCTGCAGCAGGTCGATGACGCCGGTCTCTGCCAGCGTCATGCTGCCGCCGGTGGCCACCAGCGCGCCGGGACGCAGCAGGCTCTCCACCAGCGGCGCCACCTCGTCGGCGGTGGCGGCGTACAGGGCGGTCATCTTGTTGGCCTCCAGCGCCTTCATCGTGCGCCGGATGCGCTTTTCCACAACGGATCGCAGCGGATCAGACATACAAAACGCTCCTTTCTGTTTGTCAGGTGATCTTCAGCGCGCGCTGGGCGCGGTAGACGATATACTGGAAAAGCCCCCCCACCAGCCACAGCTGCACCAGCACATAATACGGCAGATTTTTCACGCGGAAACGCGGTTTATCCAGCTTCGGGATGGCCTTGAACGCCTCCTTGAAGCCCTGCCCGTAGGCCGGGCCGAACCCCCGCAGGCGGAACATCACCGCCTTCAGCAGATACCCCGCCGCCAGAAACGGCAGGTTCAGCAGCAGCATCAGCAGCGGCATGTTCTTGTAGGGCAGCAGGATGCTGTTGCGGCCGCTCTGGATGCTCTTGAACGGGTTGTACCGCACCGCGCCGGTGGTGGCGCCGCAGATGTGGTAGCACTTGGCGGCGGGGCAGAAGACGTTCTTATACCCGTGGTTGTTGCCGCGCCAGCTGAGGTCCACGTCCTCGTAGTAGGCGAAGAAATTCTCGTCGAACAGGCCGATCTCGTCCAAAATGCTCTTGCGGTAGAGCGCCGCGCCGCCGCAGGCCGAAAACACCCGGCAGGGCCTCTGATACCGCTCGGCGCGCAGGCCGTCCCCCCGCTTGCAGGCAAAGCCCAGCAGGGTGACATAGTCGCCCGCGTCGTCGGCCAGGGTGCGCTCAAAGTGGCGGATCATCAGGCTGGACACCGCAAAGATGCGCTTGTCCTTGTCGGCGGCGGCGATGAGGTTTTCCAGCCAGTCCGGCTCGGCAAAGGCGTCGTTGTTGAACAGCGCCACATACTCGCTGTCCGCCAGCCGGATGCCCTGGTTCACCGCGTGGGAAAAGCCGGTGTTCTCCCTGTTCTCGATGAGGGTATACCGCTCGCGGCCCACATAGCTGCGCGCGATGGCGAGGCTCTCGTCGGTGGAGCCGTTGTCCACGACGATCAGCTCGAAATCCCGGCAGGTCTGGGCCCAGATCGACTCAATGCTGTCTTTCAGCCAGCCGGCGCCGTTCAGGTTGGGGATGACTACGGTCGCTTTCATATCATTCTCCTTACATCACAAGCATTGCGCCGGCCAGCAGAACCGCCAGCAGGCCGAAGTTCACCGGCAGAAAGACCTTCAAAAAGCGGCCGGTGCTCTCGCCGGGGGTGCGGGCGTAGATCTTCAGCGAGATCAGGCTGGCCAGGCTGGCCACCGGCGTGCCCAGGCCGCCCAGATTCACGCCCAGCAGCAGCGGGGCGGCCTTGTCGGTGAAGCCGGACAGCAGCACCGCCGCCGGCACGTTGCTGATGACCTGGCTGGCCAGCGCGCCGCACACAAGCTCCCTGCCCTGCACAAGGCCCTGCAGCCAGGCAGCGGCGGCGGGGATGCGCCCCAGATTGCCCACGAAGATGAAAAAGAACACAAAAGTGAGCAGCAGGGCATAGTCCGCCTGCCGCAGCAGGGTGGGGCGGGCGGCCAGCGTGATGACCACCACCAGCACCAGCATCAGCGGCCAGTCGATCAGCCGCAGCACGCACAGCAGGCACACCGCGAACATCGACAAGCACAGCCACAAAAGGCGGTGGTTGAGCGGGTCGGCCTCGCCGTCCAGCTCCACCGCGGCGGGCCGGGCGGGCGTGAGCAGGCACAGCCCCGCCGTGACCGCCAGGCACGCCAGAGTGGCCGGCGCGGTGACGGACAGAAATTCCGGCGCCGACATGTTGTAGAACGTGTATAAGTAGAGGTTCTGCGGGTTGCCCAGCGGGGTGAGCATGCTGCCCAGGTTGGCCGCCACCGTCTGCAGCACCACCACCCACACCAGCAGCTGCTTGTGCCCGGTGAGCACCAGCACCAGCACCGAGAAGGGCACGAAGGTGAGCAGGGCAACGTCGTTCGTCACCAGCATCGAGCTGAAAAAGCACAGCATCACCAGCACAAAACACAGCCCGCGGCTGGTTTTCACCCGGGTGCACAGCCCGCGCGCCAGCCGCCCGAACAGCCCTGCCTGCCGCAGGCCGGCCACCGTGACCATCAGGCTGAACAGGAGCGCCAGCACCCGCCAGTCGAGGTAGCCCAGGTAGTCCGCCGAGGGCGGCACAAACAGGCAGCTGAACGCCGCCGCCGCTCCCGCGGCCAGCAGCATCGGCTCGGTTTTCATCCAGTGTAGCAGCCGTTGCATCCAAAAAAACTTCCTTCCCCGTCAAACTGCCGCGCAAACGCGATTATCCGCCCCTCATCCGGCCCATACTGCCTGCGGACGGCGCAAACGCACGCGCCGCAGAAAACGGAGGGAAACGATGATGAAGGTTGTTGTGAACGAAAAATGCATCGGCTGCGCCCTGTGCGCCGAGACCTGCCCCGAGGTGTTCCATATGGAGAACGGGGTGGCGGTGGCCGGGCCGGCCGACGACGGCTGGGCCACCCCGGTGGCCAACGCGGCGGCCGGCTGCCCGGTGGGCGCCATCGAAGCCGAGCTGTAAAGCCGGGCAGGGGCGGGGCGGCAAAGCGCCGCCCTGCCGGCCTTTTTTACGGTGTGAAGTATTTTTTCAGCTCGTCGCGCTGCTCGTACTCACAGAACACATACAGCCCGAAGCAGAACACCTTCTCCTCCGGCGAGAGGTCCTGCGGCAGGCCGGCGCCGTCCCACATCAGGCGGGCCAGGCGCTCCTTCTGCGCAGCGGTGAGCATCGCTTCCGCCTGTTCAAAGCTCATTTCCATCGGTCAACGCGTCTCCTTTCGCACGGCCGTCTCCGGCCGCGTCCCTGTCTCTGTCATTATACCCGTTTTGCGGGCAAATCTCAACATTTTCACAAAAAGGAAGTGGATACTATGCAACTGAACAAGGCCGAATACGCCGCGCTGGTGAAAAAAGCCTCGCCGCGCTCGGCGGTGGGGCGCAACTGCGTGTGGGCCTTTGCGGTGGGCGGCTGCATCTGCGCGGTGGGCGAAGGGCTGCGCCAGTGGTTCCTGGCCGCCGGATACACCCTGTCCGACGCCTCGCTGCTGGCGTCGGTGGGGCTGATCTTCCTGTCGGCCGTCACCACGGCGCTGGGCTGGTACCAGAAGCTGGCCTCCCGCGCGGGAGCCGGCACGCTGGTGCCGATCACCGGGTTTGCCAACGCGGTGGTCAGCCCGGCCATCGAGTTCCGCTGCGAAGGGCTGGTGACCGGGTCGGGCGCGAAAATGTTCGTCATCGCCGGGCCGGTGATCGTCTACGGCACGCTGGCCGGGTCGGCATGGGGGCTGGTGTGGTATCTGATCCGGCCGTATGTGGGGGGGATGGTATGAACTGCATCCGAAAAGGGGACGCCATCGTCTTTTCCCGGCCGCCGTCGCTGCCCGCTTTCGCGGCGGTGGCGGGCAAGCGGGAAGGGGAGGGGCCGCTGGGCAGCTGCTTCGACGAGGTGCTGCACGACAACGCCCTGGGGCAGAAATGCTGGGAGAAGGCCGAGAGCCTGCTGCAGCAGCGCGCCGCCTCGCTGGCGCTGAAAAAAGCCGGGCTGGACCAGACCGAGCTGGACGCCGTGCTGTGCGGCGACCTGCAGAACCAGTGCACGGCCTCGGGTTATGCGCTGCGCGAGCTGGACATGCCCTCCATCGGGCTGTACGGCGCCTGCTCCACGATGGTGCAGGCGCTGGCGCTGGCCGGATGTCTGGTGGCGGGCGGCGCGGCCCGGCGGGCGCTGGCGGTGACCAGCAGCCATTTCTGCGCGGCCGAACGCCAGTTCCGCACCCCGCTGGACTACGGCGGCAAGCGCGCGCCCACCGCCCAGTGGACGGTGACCGGCGCAGGCGCGGTGGTGGTGCAGCCGGACGGGCCGGGGCCTTTCCTGCGGGCGGCCGCCTTTGGGCGGGTGCGGGACGCAGGCGTGAAGGACCTGGCCAACATGGGCGCGGCGATGGCGCCGGCGGCGGCGGAGACCCTGCTGCGCTTTTTTGCCGACACCGGCGCCGCCCCCGACGATTTCGACGGCATCTACACCGGCGACCTGGGCCTGGTGGGCAGCCGGCTGCTGCACACCCTGCTGGAGAAGGAGGGGGTGCGGATGACCAACCACCACGACTGCGGCCTGCTGATCTTCGACCGCGCCCGCCAGCCGGTGCAGGCGGGGGGATCGGGCTGCGGGTGCTGCGCGTCGGTGCTGGCGGGACGCCTGCTGCCCGCGCTGCGCACCGGCGAGATGCGGCGCATCCTGGTGGCCGCCACCGGCGCGCTGATGAGCAGCACCACCGTCCAGCAGGGCGAGAGCATCCCGGCGGTGTCGCATCTTGTGGAACTGGCCGCAGGGCCAAAGGAGGAGCTATGAACTATCTGTGGGCATTCGTGGTCGGCGGCGGGCTGTGCGTGATCGGCCAGCTGCTGATCGACCTCACCGCGCTCACCCCGGCCCGCATCCTGGTGGGCTATGTGGTGGCGGGGGTGGTGCTGTCGGCGGCGGGGGTATACCAGCCGCTGGTGGAATTTGCCGGGGCGGGGGCGTCGGTGCCGCTGCTGGGCTTTGGGCACACGCTGGCGCAGGGCGCCGTGCGCGCGGTGGAGCTGCACGGGCTGATCGGCGTGCTCACCGGCCCGCTGGCCGCCGCGGCGGGCGGCATCACCGCCTCGCTGCTGGCTGGATTTTTGATGGCGCTGGTGGCCCACAGCCGCGACCAGAACTGACCGCCCGCCCCCCCTCCCTTCCCCCCTGCGCGCAGCCGTGCGACCCCGCTCGAACAGCCGGGCCTGCACGGCTGCTTTTCTGCCGCGCCCACCGTGTTTCCTTGGATGATTTTACAAAAAATTTACTCATTTTTGCACATCCTGCACAAACGCAAAGAAACCACACACCATAGTTGTTTTTTGTCCCATATATCTCCTCTTTTTCCATCTTTTGAAAGGTTACAAAACTGTTTCGCGGGCGGATTTTGTATACAGTTTTGGCGGATTTTGTGTTATAATGGTAGAAATATCGGAATCATGTGCCGAATTCGATCTTTCGGAACGGGAAAAGGGGTTATTGTATGCACAGGCAGGCGTCTCGCTTCTACCACAGCAAGGAAGCGCTGCTGAAGAGTGCGGCTTTGCTGCTGTTGGACATCACGCTGGTCATTTGTTGCATGGTGGGGGCTTTGTGGCTGCGGTTCGATTTCAGCTTCACGAAGATCCTGCCTGTTTTCTGGCAGTCGCTGCACACCTACATGTGGATCAACGTGGCCTGCACGGTGGCGATCAACGCGGCCTGCAAGCTGTACACCAGCCTGTGGCGGTTCG
The DNA here is from genome assembly GCF_002160015.1 of Anaerofilum sp. An201. Taxonomy (GTDB): domain Bacteria; phylum Bacillota; class Clostridia; order Oscillospirales; family Ruminococcaceae; genus Anaerofilum; species Anaerofilum faecale. The sequence goes on from NZ_NFJT01000006.1 coordinate 95,276, forward strand.
CCAGCATCGTGGAGCTGCGCAATGCGGTGATCGCCATTCTATCGTCCTCGGCTCTGCAGTACATAGGCATGTGGCTGCTCGACTGCCCCATGCCCCGCAGCTACATCTACATCTACACGCTGCTGCTGTCCTTCTGCATCATCCTGCCGCGCTTCTCCTACCGCTTTCTCAGCATCGCGCTGCGCAACCACGAGAACTTCGCCCACTCCAAGCCCATCGTCACGATGGTGGTGGGCGCGGGCGCGGCCGGCTACATGCTGGTGCGCGAGATGAAGAACAGCCAGCACCTCAACCGCAAGATCCCCTGCATCATCGACAACGACCCCCAAAAGCAGGGCACCTACCTGCAGGGCATCCCGGTGTTCGGCCCCAAGGAGGCCATCCCCGAATACGCCAAAAAATACGGCATCGAGGAGATCATCATCGCCATCCCCACCCTGTCGGCCGAGAGCCAGCGGGACCTGCTGGAGATCTGCCAGGAGACCGCCTGCAAGGTGCAGATCCTGCCCGGCATCTACCAGATGGTGAACAAGGAGATCGACGTGTCGATGCTGCGCGACGTGTGCATCGAGGACCTGCTGGGGCGCGACCCCATCCAGCTGCGGATGGACAAGATCACCGAATACATCGGCGGCAAGGTGATCCTGGTCACCGGCGGCGGCGGTTCGATCGGCAGCGAGATCTGCCGGCAGGTGGCGCTGCACAATCCGCGGCAGCTGATTCTGGTGGACATCTACGAGAACAACGCCTACGACCTCCAGATGGAATTGAAGCGGGAATACCCCGACCTCGACCTCGTCACCCTCATCGCGTCGGTGCGCGACAAAAAGCGCATGGAGGACATCTTTGCAGCCTACCGGCCGGACATCGTCTACCACGCGGCGGCGCACAAACATGTGCCGCTGATGGAGGACAGCCCCAACGAGGCCATCAAGAACAACGTGCTGGGCACCTTCAACGTGGCGGCGGCGGCCGACAAATACAAGGTCAAGCGGATGGTGCTGATCTCCACCGACAAGGCGGTGCGGCCCACCAACGTGATGGGCGCATCCAAGCGGATGTGCGAGCTGATCGTGCAGGCGTTCAACCAGCTGTCGAGCACCGAATACGCGGCGGTGCGGTTCGGCAACGTGCTGGGCAGCAACGGCAGCGTGATCCCGCTGTTCTCCAAGCAGATCAAGGAGGGCGGCCCGGTCACCGTCACACACCCGGACATCATCCGCTATTTCATGACCATCCCCGAGGCGGTGAACCTGGTGCTGCAGTGCGGCGCCTACGCCCGGGGCGGCGAGATCTTCATCCTGGACATGGGCAAGCCGGTGAAGATTCTGGACATGGCAAAAAAGATGATCCGCCTGTCCGGGCATGTGCCCGACCAGGATATCAAGATCGAATTCACCGGCCTGCGGCCCGGCGAAAAGCTGTATGAGGAGCTTCTGATCGACGAGAAGAACCTGGTCCGCACCGAGAACGACCGCATCTTCGTGGTGCGGATGGGCGAGATCAATGCACAGGCCATGTGCGGGCAGATTCAGCGTCTGATCGACATGGCATACAACGAAACCAGAGACATCCGGCAGGCGATCCAGCAGATCGTGCCGGAATATCGCATGCGGGGCGAGGAGAATCATGGATAACTATCGTGTGGAGGAACGCAATACCCTATACCATCCCGGCTTCACGCGGGGACAGCGGCTGTATATGGGCGTGCAGAGGGCGGCAAGCTTTCTCTGTGCGCTGCTTGGGCTTGTGCTGCTGTCGCCGGTGTTCCTGGCCCTGTCGCTGTGGATCGTGCTGGACAGCCGGGGGCCGGTGTTCTTTGTGCAGAAACGGGTGGCGCGGTCGGCCGATGACGGCAGCTACCGCTTTTTCCCCATCTACAAATTCCGCACCATGTACACCGACACCCCGCACGACATGCCCACCCATCTTTTGCAGAACTCGGACGCCTGCATCACCCGGGCCGGGCGTTTCCTGCGGCGCACCAGCCTGGACGAACTGCCTCAGCTGTTCAACGTGCTGAAAGGGGACATGAACCTCATCGGCCCGCGCCCGGCGCTGTACAACCAGGAGAACCTGATGGCCGAGCGCGACCGCTACGGCGCGAACTTCGTGCGCCCGGGCATCACCGGCCTGGCGCAGGTGCTGGGCCGCGACGAGCTGCCCATCCCGCAGAAAGCGCGCTACGACGGCATATATGCCCAGCATGTGGGCCTGCGGCTGGATCTGTTCTGCCTTGTGCGCACCGTGCGGGTGGTGCTGAAAAGCGAGGGCGTGGTGGAGGGCGGCACCGGCGCGATGGCCGCCGCCGAAAAAAAGAAAAAGATCCTCATCTGCACCAACCACTCCTATATGCTCTACCAGTTCCGCCGCGAACTGATCGAGCAGCTGGTGCAGGACTACGAGGTGGTGCTCAGCATGCCCTTTGTGGGCCACGAGGACGATTTCGAGGCGATGGGCTGCCGCTGTGTGAAAACCAACCTGGACCGCCGCAGCATCAATCCCTTCACCGACCTCAAGCTGCTTACCTTTTATAATAAGCTGCTCAAGCGCGAAAAGCCGGACAAGGTCATCACCTACTCCATCAAGCCGAACATCTACGCGGGGCTTTTGTGCCGCCTGCGGCGCATCCCCTACTGCGCCAACGTGCAGGGGCTGGGCACCGCGTTCCAGAAAAAGGTGCTGGCGCAGTTTGTGGGCATGCTGTACCGGCTGGCCTTCGGCCGGGTGCAGGTGGTGTTCTTCGAGAACTCCACCAACGCGCAGGAGTTCGCGGCGCGGCATCTGGTGCGCACCAGCCGCATCCGTATTCTCAACGGCGCCGGTGTGAACCTGGAGCGGTATACATATCTGCCCCACCGGAACCGCTCGGAGGAGCAGGCCGATACCCGGCATTTCCTGTTCGTGGGACGCATCATGCGGGAAAAGGGCGTGGACGAGCTGTTTGAAGCCATGCGCCGGCTGCGCCGCAAATACGGCAGCCGGGTGATTCTGGATATTGTGGGCTTCTTCGAGGAGGAGTACGCCGGCACCGTCAAGCAGCTGCAGGAGGAGGGCGCGGTGATATACCACGGCTTCCAGACCGACCCGCGCCCCTTCTATGAACTGGCGGACGTGGTGGTGCTGCCGTCCTACCATGAGGGCATGAGCAACGTGCTGCTGGAGGCGTCCGCGATGGGACGCCCGGTGATCACCAGCAACATCCCCGGCTGCCGGGAGGCGGTGGAGGACGGCCGCACCGGCTATCTGTGCACCCCCAAAAACGCGGATATGCTCTACAACAAGATGGAGCTGATGATGGGCAAGACGATGGCCGAGCTGGACGAGATGGGCTGCGCGGCCCGCCGCCGGATGGAGGCCATGTTCGACAAGCGGCAGATCGTGGTGCAGACGATGGATATGCTGGGGCTGCACGAGAGCAGCCCGGCGCAGGAGCGGAAAACACCGGCCGTGTCTCTGTGAGGGCAAAGCGCCGAAAATCCGGCCGTCTGCCGGGCCGGGACTGTACAATTTGCCCCGTGCATCAATCTGATAGACAACTGTGCAAAAAATTTTACAGAAAACCCCGTTGACAATGATAGAAACTGTGTTAAGATAAAGAAGAGACGACAAGTGGTGTTGCCTCTTGGAGGGGAGGGGGATGCTGTTGGAGCAAACCATGGAAAAGCGATATGCGGCAAATCCCAACTTTCTGCTGCGGGAGATCGGCGGCGAAGCCGTGCTGGTTCCGCTGAGCGACGCGGGTGTGTTCGAAAACACCGTGCTTTCGCTGAACGAGACCTGCCGGTTTTTGTGGCAGCTCTTTCAGACGCCTACCACAGTGCAGGGAGCCATCGACGCGGCGGTGGGGGCGTATGAAGGCCCCCGCGAGGAGATTGTTTCGGGCGTTTGCAGTTTTATCCAGGAATACGTACGGTATGGATTATTAAGGGAGGAACAACACAATGAGTAAGAATGTATGGGTACAGCCCCAGACGGCTGTGCAGCAGTTTGTGGCCAACGAGTATGTGGCGGCCTGCGGCGACGAGAACAAGGTTTATAAGTTTACTTGTGAAGCCGGTGGTGGCGGCAACGGCACCGTATATCTGGATAGTAATGGGAATGGCCAATGGGATTTTATTGGCGATGAGATGTTGACTCTGGCCGGGTATCATGCCTGCGGCGCAACGCACGAGGCTCCTACTACCGACGACTTTCAGGAAGGTTTCTTCATTACGGGCGTAGTCCCTCCTTACAATGTACAGAAAGTTATTGTTTGGAGAGGCGAAGATGGTCACAATGTTCACTGCACCACCAACCTGGACATGACTACTTGGCCTACTGCCAAGTCTTAACCGCAAGAAACAAAAATACAGCACCGGCGCTTCGGCGGGGTATTCCCCGTTTGGGGCGCCGGTTTTTTGCACCCCAAGCCTTCCCCTGGCAGGGGAAGGTGCCCCCGTATGGGGGCGGATGAGGTCGAATCTTTCCCCTTCCACCGCACCCCTGGGCCGGGGACTTGGGGCGGGATTTGCGAAAACCGGCAGACTTCCCCTCATCAGTCGCCGTCCGGCGACAGCTTCCCCCCAAGGGGAAGCCTTTGGCGGCCGCCAACATTTTTTCTGCCCGAAAGGAGCCTTTGTATGGACGACATCCGCGAATTTTCCACCGTCGAGCAGATGCTGCTGGACAATGCCCGCAAAAAACACATCCCGGCCAACGGCAGCATCGAGCTGCTGCCGCTGTGCAACATGAACTGCGACATGTGCTATGTGCGCCTGAGCCGCGAGGAGATGGAGCGGCAGGGCCGTCTGCGCACGGCGGAGGAATGGCTGGAGATCGGCCGCCAGATGCAGGCTGCCGGCGTGCTGTTTCTGCTTCTCACCGGCGGCGAGCCGCTTTTGTATCCCGGCTTCAAAGAGCTGTATCTGGGCCTGAAACAGCTGGGCATGATTCTCACCATCAACACAAACGGCACCCTGATCGACGAGGAATGGGCCGATTTCTTCGCCGCCCACAAGCCCCGCCGCATCAACATCACCCTCTACGGCGTGAACGAAACCACCTATGCGAACCTGTGCCATTATCCGGGCGGCTTTGAAAAGGCGACCCGGGCCATCCGCCTGCTGCGCGAGCGGAAGATTGACGTAAAAATCAGCAACAGCGCTGTGAAATCCAACCGGGAAGATCTCACTCGTTTGCACAGCATCGGCAAGGATTTGGATTGCCCGGTGCGGGTGGACAGCTACATGATGCCCGCCGCCCGGGAGCGCACCCAGCCCTTTGCGATGCAGTCCCGGCTAACACCGGAACAAGCAGCTTCCATCTGGATACAATCGCTGAAACTTGAGATGGAACCCTACTTATTCCGCCAGTATGTGCAGCAGAGCATCCAGCGCGCCCGGCAGACCCCGGAAGGCCCGGCCGAACCCGGCCGGATGACTTGCATGGCCGGCAGCTGCTCCTTCACCATCAACTGGCAGGGCGAGATGCGCCCCTGCGTGATCCTCTCCAGCCCCTCGGTGCCGGTGTTTTCGCTGGGATTTTCCGCCGCCTGGGAGAAAATCGTGCAGGAATGTGATACAATACGGTTGAACCCCCAGTGCTCGGTGTGCAGTCTGCGGCATCTGTGCCGCACCTGCGCGGCCAGCGCGCTGCTGGAGGAGGGCCGCTATGATGCCGTGCCGCGGTATATGTGCCGCTATGCCGCCGAGACGCTGCGCCTTTTGCAGCAGGAGGATCTGGAAAATGGATAAGACATTTTGCATCGGGGAGTTCGTGTTCCGGCTGCGCTGCCCCGACGAGATACAGCCCCCCGCCAACTTTTTGCAGTTCGCCGCCGACGACGGCCGCCCCGTGCAGTTCACCTACGACATTGAGGTGGCCGATGAACTGCCCCGGCCGGAAACCATCCTCGTGCGCCATCCCGACCTCGCGGTCTTTTCCACGCCGGGCGGGGAAGGGCGGCTTCTGAATGTCCGCGGGGAGACCGAGTTCTACGCCTGCTACCGGGAGACCGACGCCGCACACGCCCGCATCTCCGTGACGCCCGAAAAGCTGGACAGCCTGCGCATCGACACCATGTTCGTCTCGCTGCTGGCGCTGGAACGCCGGATGATCGAGCGCGGCGGCATGGTGCTGCACTGCGCGTATGTCCACTACAACGGGAAGGCCATCCTGTTTTCGGCGCCGTCCGGCACCGGCAAGAGCACGCAGGCCGGTTTGTGGGAGCAGTATCGCGGCGCCGACACCGTGAACGGCGACCGCGCGCTGCTGGCCTGCCCGGGCGGCGTGTGGACGGCGCAGGGCTGGCCGGTGTGCGGCAGCTCGAAGATCTGCCACCTGCGCGCGCTGCCCATCCACGCCATCGTGATGCTGCGGCAGGCGCCCGAAAACACGGTGCAGCGGCTGCATCCGGCCCGGGCCTTTGCCCTGCTCTACACCCAGATCACCGCCAACCGCTGGAACCAGGCCGCCCATCTGCGCACCATCGGGCTGATCGAACAGCTGGCGGGGCAGGTGCCGGTGTTCGAGCTGGGCTGCACCATCTCGCAGCAGGCGGTGGACTGCCTGGCACAGGCGCTGTATCCCGCCGAATAAGACCTCGCAAAAGGAGAGCATCATGGAAGAACAGAACAACCAGCACAAGGGCATTTCCTTCGATTCGCTGGAGACGCTCGTCCGCCGCTGGAAGGACGGCACCTTCGGCGAGATCGTGGACGACTGGAAATGGATCTTTTCCTACAGCGCGCGCTACAAGGGCGCCATCGCCTTCTATCTGTTCCTGGGCATCTTCAGCACCACGCTGGGCCTTGTGAGCAGTGTGGCCGGCAAATACATCATCGACATCATCACCGGCCACGATTCCAGCCGCCTGTGGGTCATGATCGCGGTGATGGTGGGCAGCACGGTGTTCAGCCTGGTATTCGGCAGCCTCATCAGCCGCATCACCGCCAAGCTGAACATCGCCATCAACAACGATATCCAGGCCGACATCTTCGACAAGATCGTCGACGCCGACTGGCTGGCCCTCAACGACTACCCCAGCGGCGACATCCTCAACCGCTTCAACGGCGACATCGGCACCGTCAGCAGCAACGCCATCAGCTGGCTGCCCTCCATCCTCATCGCCGTCTACAACTTCGTGGCCACCTTCTTCGTCATCCTCTACTACGACTGGATCATGGCGCTGTTCGCGCTGGGCACCGCGCCCTTCATGCTGCTGATGTCCCGCTTTGTGCTGAAAAAGCAGCGGGAATACAACAAGAAGATGCGCGAGATGAGCAGCGACATGATGAGCTTCGAGGTGGACACCTTCTACAACTTCGACACCATCAAGTCCTTCGGCGTGGCGCCCCACTACAGCAAAAAGCTGCGCTGGTGGCAGGGCAAATTCCGCGACGTGAGCCTGAAATACAACCTGTTCTCGATCAAGACCAACATCCTGATGTCGGTGGTGGGCACGCTGGTGCAGTTCGCGGCCTTTGGCTACTGCCTGTTCCGTCTGTGGACCGGCGGCATCACCTACGGCACCATGACCCTGTTTCTGCAGCAGCGCAGCAAGCTGTCCAGCGCGTTCAGCAGCGTGGTGAGCATCATCCCGTCCTTCCTGAACAGCTCGGTGTCGGCCCACCGCATCCGCGAGCTGGTGCAGCTGCCGCGCGAGGTGCACATCCCCGAGAGCAGCCGGATGGACCGGTTCGCCGGGCAGGGCTTCACGGTGCGCATGAAGGGCACCACCTTCTCCTACAAGGCCGGCGCCCGGGTGATCACCGATTCGGCCTTTGAGGCGAATCCCGGCGAGATCGTGGCGCTGGTGGGGCCGTCCGGCGAGGGCAAGACCACGATGATCCGCCTGATCCTCGGCCTGATCCGCCCGCAGGAGGGCGAGGTGCTGCTGGAGGCGGGCGGCGAAGCGGTGCCCATGAACACCGAGACCCGCCACCTGTTCGCTTATGTGCCGCAGGGCAACACGATCCTGTCCGGCACCATCGCGGAGAACATGCGGGTGGTGAAGGAGGACGCCGCCGACGAGGAGATCGTGGAGGCGCTCAAGATCGCCTGCGCGTGGGATTTCGTGCAGAAGCTGCCGGGCGGCATCGACGCGCCGGTGGGCGAGCGGGGGCGCGGGCTGTCGGAAGGGCAGGCCCAGCGCATCGCCATCGCGCGCGCGGTGCTGCGCGACGCGCCCATCTTGCTGCTGGACGAGGCCACCAGCGCGCTGGACGTGACCACCGAGCGCACCGTGCTGCGCAACATCGTGCAGCGGCATCCCAACAAGACCTGCATCGTCACCACCCACCGCCCCAGCGTGCTGAACCTCTGCCAGCGCGTCTACCGCGTGATGGACACCCGCGTCACCGCGCTGAGCGAGGAGGAGTCGAGCCGGATGGCGATGGACTTCTGACAGGAGGAAGCATGGAACAGCAAACACTCGACACCCGCGGCTATGTGAGCCTGCTGCGCGACGCGGTGCGGGAGGGGCGGACCGTCTCGATGCGCATCGTGGGCAGCAGTATGTCGCCCTTTCTGGCGCACGACCGCGACCTCATCACCTTCGCCGCCCCCCACCGGGAGCTGCGGGCCGGGGATATGGTCTTTTACCAGCGCGACAGCGGCCAGTTCGTGATGCACCGCATCCATAAGGTGCGCCCCGAGGGCCTGTACCTGGTGGGCGACGGGCAGACCGAGATCGAAGGCCCCCTCTCGCCCGACCACGTGTTCGCGCTGGTGGGCAGGGTCTGCCGCAAGGGGCGCTGGATGCAGCCGGGCGATTTCTGGTGGGAATTTTTCGAGCACGTCTGGCCGCGCCTGCTGCCGCTGCGCCCCGCGATCAGCCGCGCATACGGCTTTGTGTACAAACACCGACCGTTCTGACAAATCGGGGCGGTTGTGCCGCCCGCGCTGTTTATGGTATAATGGCCGCAGGGCGGCCATTATATCGCCTTATTTGAATGCTCTTTTTCTCGCCCCTTGCGGGGCAACCGAAAAAGATAGAAAAATTATACCATTTCGCTTGCGCTTCATGGTATAATAGAATGCGCGAATAAAAGGGGAAAGGGGGGCGCGCCTGTGGTGGACATCCACTGCCATATCCTGCCCGGCCTGGACGACGGGGCGGGCGCCGTCTACGACACGCTGGCCATGGCCGACCTGGCCGCGCGCAGCGGCACCCGGACGATCGTGGCCACCCCCCACTGCAATATTCCCGGCGTCTACGAGAACTATCTGGGCGAGGAATACTGGCAGGCCTTTTCACTGGCGCAGGAGGCCATCCGGCAGGAGGGCATCCCGCTGACGCTGCTGCCGGGCATGGAGGTGTTCGCCACCGAGTCGCTGCCCCGGCTGATCGCCGACGGGAAACTGCTGGGCCTCAACCGCACCCGCAATCTTCTGGTGGAGTTCGAGTTTGTGGAGGACCCCGATTTTGCCCGCCATGTGCTGGCCCGGGTGGCCGAGGCCGGGATGCGCCCGGTGGTGGCCCACGCCGAGCGGTACCTGTTCGTGCAGGACGACCCGCAGATCGTCTTTGAATGGCAGGCGCTGGGCTATGCCGTGCAGGCGAACAAGGGCAGCTTTGTGGGTCGGTTCGGCTCCCACGCCGCCCGCACCGCCTGGCGCCTTCTGGACCACAACCTCATCACCGCCATCGCCAGCGACGCCCACACGCCGGTCATGCGCACCCCGTATATGGCCGACGTGTTCGACATGCTGGCGGCCGACTATCCCCCCGCATACATAGAGCATCTGTTTTTCACCAACCCGCGACGCCTGTGCCGCGGCGAGGACCCGGTGACGTTCCGGGCCGTTCCCTTCGATGAATCAGCACAGTAAAAAGGAGCAGCAACAATGAGAAAGATACGCATCGCTGTGGTGGCTGTGTTCCTGCTGTCCGCCATTGCCTACGGGTGGCTCACCCTGTTTGCAGACCGCGGCAAGGACACCACCCCGCCCACCATCCAGTGCAGCCAGGACACCCTCCAGCTGAGTGTGGAGGACGACGAGAGCAAACTGCTGGAGGGCATCACCGCGCAGGACAACGTGGACGGCGACCTCACCGCCGCCATCCGGGTGTCCGCCCTCTCGCGGTTTGCCGCGCAGGGCAGGCGGACGGTGGACTATGTGGTGTTCGACAGCGCCAACAACTTTGCCACCTACAGCCGCACCGTGCAGTACACCGACTACCAGCCGCCCCGCATCTGGCTGGACGAGCCGCTGCGGGTGGACATCAACCAGCTGGAAAAGTTCGACCCCTCCGCCTCGCTGCGCGCCGAGGACGTGCTGGACGGCGACATCTCCAACAAGGTGCGGGTGTCGGTCAACAGCGGCGCCTATGTGGGCGACGCGGGCAACTACCCCATCACGGCGCAGGTCAGCAACAGCGCGGGCGACACCGTCACCGTGCCGCTGGAGATGACCGTGATCGACTCCACCGACCCCGACGAGAGCGGCAAATACTACCCCATGCTCTCCCAGTACATCGCCTACACCAAGGTGGGCCAGGGCATCGACCCGATGCAGTTCCTGTGCGGCGTGATGCGCGGCAGCCAGACATATCTGTTCCCCGAGAGCACCGTGACCGATGACGACGAGGACGAGGACGAGGATGAGGACATCCCCTCTGCCGGCGGTGTGATGGGCATCGAGCGCAGAGACATCACCGTGAACAACACGGCGGACGCCGCCACCCCCGGCACCTATACCGTGGAATATTCCTACACATCGGACGACGATATTACCGCCGTGACCAAACTGGTGGTAGTGGTAGAGGAGTAAAACGATGAACAAAGACGAAAACTTCAACGAGATACTGCAGACCAGCCGGCTGGAGCCGTTCACGCTGGTGCGCGATATTCTGGTGAACTGGTGGGTGATCCTGCTGGGCGCGCTGGCGGCGGCGATGCTGGCGGCCACCGTGCTGAGCCTGCGCTGGCAGCCCGCCTACACCACCTCGGCCACCTTCGCGGTGTCCAGCCGGGTGGGCGCCAGCTCCTACGCCGACCTCAACAGCGCCAGCGAGATGGCCGGCACCTTCCAGAAGATCCTGCAAAGCTCGGCCCTCAACAAGATCCTGTGCGAGGAGCTGGAGGTGGATTCCATCGACGCTGCCATCACCAGCAACGTCATCCCCAACACCAACCTGCTGGAGCTGTCGGTGTCCTCCTCCTCGCCGCGCGAAGCGTTCGACACCATCCACGCCGTCATGGACAACTACGCGCAGGTGTCCTATTTCTCGCTGGGCAACGCCGTGCTGGAGCCGCTGGACGAGCCGGAGATCCCGCTGTATCCCTCCAACCCGCTGAACACCTCCCGCGCCATGAAGCTGGCCTTCCTGGCGGCGGCCGCGGCGCTGGCGGCGCTGTTCGGCCTGCTGTCCTTCTTCCGCGACACCGTCAAGCAGGAGGACGACGTGGAGGCGAAGCTCGACACCCGCAGCCTGGGCGCGCTGGTGTATGAGCCCAAGGCCAAGAACCTGCGCGAGCTGTTCCAGAAGCAGAAAAAGGCCCTGCTGGTGAGCCAGCCGCTGGCCGGCTTCGGGTTCGTGGAGAGCTACCGCAAGTTTGTGTCCAAGCTGGAATACCAGATGGAAAAACACCACAGCAAGGTGCTGGTGGTGAGCAGCGTGTCCGAGAACGAGGGCAAGTCCACCGTGGCGGCCAACATCGCCATCAGCCTGGTGCAGCGCGGCAAAAAGGTGCTGCTGATCGACGGCGACCTGCGCCGCCCGTCCCAGTTCCTGATCCTGGGCATCGAGACCCAGGACAAGAACGAGCTGGGCGAATACCTCAAGAGCGGGCGCTTTTCCGACGAGATCATCACCAAAACCGACATCGGCGGCCTCTACTTCATGGGCGGGCGCAACTGCTACTCGATGTCCACCGACATGCTGCAGAGCGGCAACATCGAAAAGCTGCTGAAAACCTGCCGCCGCCTGGTGGACTATGTGGTGATCGACACGCCGCCGGCCGGGCCGCTGGGCGACGCCGAGCTGTTTGCCCGGTACGCCGACGAGGTGCTGCTGGTGGTGCGCCAGAACTACATGCTGGCCGAGGACATCAACGATGTGTTGGACCATTTCCGCGAGGTGGGCTGCCATGTGGTGGGCGTTGTGCTGAACCGCGTGCAGTCGTTTGAAAACCTCACCGCCCAGACGGTGGGCCGCTATGCCGGCCGCTACGGCTACGGGTATGGGTATGGATACGGCGCGTACGCACAGTACGCCAACGACAGAGGGGAACAGCAATGAGTGAGAGATATGAACGGGAGGACAGCCGCCCGTCTTCCCAGCCGGAAAAGATCGACCTGCTCCACATCGTGGCGGATTTTCTGTATGGGCTGAAAAAGCTGTGGGTGCTGCTGCTGGTCGTGGTGGTGGCCTGCACGCTGCGCTCGTATTTCGCCACCAGCAGCAGCTACACGCCGAGCTATGTGGCGTCGGCCACCATGTCGGTGACCACCGTCAGCGGCGGCGGCGGATATATGGACTCCAAATCGGCCGAGCAGATGGCCACCGTCTTTCCGTATGTGCTCACCAGCGGCGTGCTGGCCGACGTGGTGGCCGACTATATGGGGCTGGACGCGCTGCCCGGCAGCGTGAGCGTGACCGCCGAGGAGGGCACCAACCTGCTGACCGTTTCGGCCACCTCGTCCGACCCGCAGGCGGCCTACGACCTGCTGCACGCGATGATCGAGTGCTATCCCCAGGTGGGCGAGTTCGTGTTCGGCCAGACCACTCTGGAGATCCTGGACGAGACCGGCGTGCCCACCGACACCCAGAAGGAGGTCGTCATCCGCGGCTCCTATAAGCGGGGCGCGGTGCAGGGCCTTGTGCTGGCGCTGGTGATCCTGTGCGTGTATGTGCTGTCCCACCGCACCGTGCAGTCGACCGACCAGCTGAAAAAGCAGGTGAACCTGAGCCGTCTGGCCAGCATCACCTATGTGCGCGGCAAAAAGCGCAAAAAGAAAAACGGCGCTCCGCTGTGCATTCTGAACAGCCATGTGCCCGAGACCTATCTGGAATCCATCCGCAAGCTGCGCATGCGCGTGGCCCGCGAGATGGAGGAAAAGGGCTATAAGACCCTGATGGTGACCAGCTCGGTGCCGGGCGAAGGCAAGACCACCATCGCGGCCAACCTGGCCGTCGCGCTGGCGCGGCAGGGCAAAAAGGTGATCCTGGTGGACTGCGACGCGCGCAACCCGTCGCTGGCGCACGTGCTGGGCAGCACCGACGAGCACCCCGGCCTGGGGCAGGTGCTGCGCGGCGAGGCCGAGCTGGACACGGCGCTGTGCGACGTGAGCGTGGACAGCAGCAATGTGCTGCGGGTGCTGTACGGCGGCAAGCCCAGCAAGGCGGACGCCCTGCTGCTGGGCCGCACCCAGATGGAGGAACTGATCGGCAAGCTGCGCGAGCAGGCGGACATCGTGATCCTGGACACCGCCCCGGCCCAGCTGCTGGCCGACGCCTCGCTGATGGCGCGGTATGTGGACGCGGCGCTGTATGTGGTGCGGTACGACTACACCAAGATGAAGCGCATCCGGGCCGGCATCCAGGCGCTGGACGTCAGCGGCATCCATATGCTGGGCTACGTCTTCAACAGCGACCAGAGCGCCAAAGGCAAGCGCCACAGCCGCGGCTACGACTACGGATACGGCTATGGCTACGGATACGGCCGCTACTGGCGCTACAGCCATTACAGCCACTACGCCCAGCAGGACAAGCTGCGGGAAACCGGCAAACAGCAGGACGGCTCCGGGCGCGTGATCAAAAACTGAATCAGGGCCGCACAGCCCGGCACAGGCGAGCATATCCTGTGCCGGGCTGTGTTTTTTTGCCGTTCGGCAGATGCAGCGGCAACATAATTTTTTATTCGCTTGCAATCGACAGAAATTCGCTTATAATAGTATCAGTGAAATTGCCTATCAAATCGATGGCAGTTTCCGTCACAACTCTATAGAAGGGGGAATCGTATGTCTCATCCGTTTAAAAACAATTGTCCCCCTCCCAAGGACGTTTTTTGTCCCAGCGGGGCATCTGAAGCGCCGCCGGGGCCGGTCTATCAGGCCTCCTCCCACTACATCCACCGCAAAGTGGCAGACATGGATGTGCTGATTTCGGTGGGGGGGAACATCGCCAATTTCAACGGATACATAGAGCTGAATCCCAGCGCCTCGCTCCTGTGGGAGACACTGGCGCAGCCCAAAACGGCCGCGGAATTGGCCGCTGCGCTGCAGAGCGCCTACGGGATCGCGCCCGAACAGGCCCGCGCAGACGTGCAGGAATTCCTGGAGCTGCTGGTGCAGCATGAAATGGTGGTGGCGCCGTGACAAGCGAAACACCCGCCATTCCACCCGGCGCACAGCGCCTGGCCGAGATGCCGCGCCGCATCCCGGTGAACGGGACATTCGAGCTCACCGTGCGCTGCAACCTGCACTGCAAGATGTGCCTGTTCCGCCACGCCGACAGCGAAAACGCCCGCCTGCTGGCCGAGGAGATGACGGCGGACGAGTGGATCGAGATGGCGCGCCAGGCGGCCCGGGCAGGGACGGTGAACCTGCTGATCACCGGCGGTGAACCGCTGCTGCGCCCGGATTTCTGCGAGATCTGGGAGGGCGTTTACCAACAGGGGTTTCTGATCACCCTGTACACCAACGCCACGCTGGTGACGCCGAAGGTGATGGAAACGCTCCGCAGATATCCGCCGCACAAGATCGGCGTGACCATCTACGGCGCGTCGCCCGAGACCTACCGGAAGGTGTGCGGCGATGCAGCGACCTTTGCGCGCACCATTGCCGGGATTCACCAATTGCAGACGCTGCCGTCGGTGCTGGAATTCCGCACCACGATCATAAAGGACAATTATGCCGATGCGGACGCCATCGACGAATTGGTGCAGCGGGAGTTCGGGAAAGAATTTCGGGTGACCCAGGCCCGCATGGTCACCAAAGCGGTGCGAGGCGCCTGTGCCGACGTGGAAAGCTGCCGGCTGGACCCGGAAGACAACGTGCGGCTGGCATTCCGGCGGGGGATCAATCTCATCAAGCAGTATGTGGGCGACCGTTACGATGAGCGGAACCTTTTGCTTGAGCATGTGAACGTAAGCGAAGATGATGCATTCCAGCCGCGCCTGACCTTATTTGGCTGCGATGCCGGGATGCGGGACTATGTGATCTCATGGGACGGACAGCTTTTGGGCTGTCAAATGTTGGGGGTATTCCACACAGACGCTCGCGGGCAAGGATTCCACACAGCCTGGGAACGTTTCCCTCTGGAGGTGAAATTACCTCCTGTAAACAACACCTGCCTGTCTTGCAAAAGCCGAAACATATGCAACTGCTGCTATGCATCGCGTTATGCGGAAACCGGCTTTTTGGATGGGCTGCCCGACTATGTATGCAAGGATACTTCCATACTGCAAGCAATGTATGATAGAGGAGAGAGCAAACATGGAAAAAACGAATTATGAGAAACCTGAGGTAAAGCTTGTTTCGATCCGCAATGACCGCGCGGTGGCAAACACTTGCTGGGGAGGACATGGGAATTCGACGACCTGGTATTACGATATTTCCGGTCAGGGATATGTGTCGTTTCAAATCGGCGGCGGAAAGTGTACGCTGAACTTTTCCAATGTTACATACTACGACAAGCAGAACGATGAAAGCCCCGAAATGTTGCTGGAAAGCGATCCCAAATATCACGAACTGTACGATGCATTGATGACTTCAGGTGGCGACACCGGAAACCCCTTCAAAGGCGAGGGCATTAACTTTATTCCCGATAACCCCGATCCCGAATGGAGCTGACCCATGCCGCACACCTTTGACGTCCGGCTGGCCGGGCTGCACTGGCAGTTTTCCAAAAGCCCTGCCGGCCTGTGGCAGATCTGGCCCTGGAAGCTGGACCCCTTCCGGATGCACGGCGCCGCGGAAAAGCCCTGCGTGTGCGTAGACCTGTGTCCCTGCGGCACTCCCGCGGATATGCCGGAGACTTTCCCGCCCCTCTTGCGGAAAGCCTCCGGCTTTTTCACCAACACGGTGCACCGCCTGCCGGACGGGGATGTGCTGTGGCAGATGAGCCGCACCTCCACCGAACAGCCGGTCCTCCGCATGCGCACCGACGCCGGGTGGCGCCGCGTTTCCCTTCTGCTGGACGAGACCGCCAGCGCCGGAGCCGCCGCCTTTGAATATCTGTCTCAGATCACACCGGGGCTGTTTTTGCAGCGCGGCCGGATCACCTTTCACGCCGCTCTGGTGGAATACCGGGGCAGCGCATTCGCCGTCTGCGCCGATTCCGGCACCGGCAAGACCACCCATGCCCGGCTGTGGCGCGACTGCGCGGACGCCCTCATCCTGAACGGCGACCGGGCGGTGTGCGCCCCGACCGAAACCGGCTGGACCGCCTTCGGCACCCCCTGGTCCGGCACCAGCGGCGAACAGCTGGCCCGCTGCGCACCGCTGCGGGCCTTTGTCGTGCTGGAGCGCGCCGGCGAAAACACCGCATGCCGCCTGGAGCCGTCGGAGGCGTTCGCGGCGCTGCTGCCGCATCTCCTGTACCCCTCGTGGGAGCGTGCGCTGGCCGAACGCGCGCTGGCCTTGATCGACGATCTGCTGCGCCGCCTGCCGGTCTACCGGCTGCGCTGCCGCCCCGACGAACAGGTCGTGGCGGTCCTGCGCCGGGTGCTGTGGGAGGACGAAGATGCAGACTGAAAAGCGCTGGATCACCGCACAGCTGCTGTTCTCTGCCATCTCCGAGGAGCTGGCTTCCCACCGGCGTGCAAGTTTCACCGTCACCGGTATGAGCATGTGGCCTTTTTTGTGCCACGGGCGCGACCAGGTGATCCTGGAGGAGTACATCCCGGGCACGCTGCGCAAAGGGGATGTGGTCCTGCTGCAAACGCCGCTGGGGAACTATCTGCTGCACCGCGTCACCCGCGTGCTGCCGGATGGCTTTGAAACCACCGGCGACGGCAACTGCTTCCGGGACGGCCGCTTCCCGTTTTGCTGCATTCGGGCACGGGCATCCGCGTTTGTCCGCAAGGGCAAGACCATCGACTGCCGTTCCGCCGCATGGCGGACGCTGTTCGCCGTCTGGATGGCGCTGTTTCCGGTGCGCCGCCCTCTGTTTCTCCTGTGGGGGCACCTGCGCCCCTATATCCGGCATATCCGATGACAGCCAAACGCAAAACAGGGCCGCCCCCATCCGGGGGCGGCCCTTGCCGTATCGAAAAAGCGTCAGCTTGTGCGGAACGGAAGATTTCCCCTCATCAGTCCCCCTACGGGGGACAGCTTTCCCCCAGGGGGAAGCCAACGGTATCTAAAGCCTTCCCCAGCAGGGGAAGGTACCGCCGAAAGGCGGCGGATGAGGTCGAAGCCTTCCCGCTGCACAGAACCCCGTCGGCAGGACCGGCGGTTTTTTTGTGCGGCGAAGCGCGGGCTCAGCGGCGGCTGCGGCGGCGCACGGCGAGCGCTCCGGCCGCACCGGCGGCGGTGAGAGCGGCACACAGCGCAAGCGGGGCGCTGTCGCCGGTGGCGGGCAGGACGGGCTCCGGCGCGGCGGTGGGCTGCGCGGTGACATCGGGACTGGGTTCCGGCGCCGGGGTGGCGGTGGGCCGGGCAGTCGGTTCCGGGGTGGGCTGCGCAGTGGGCGCGGCCGTGGGCTGCACGGTCGGCTCTGCGGTGGGCTGGGCCGTGGGAGCGGGCGTCGGGGTGGCGGCGGGCGCTTTCACCAGCGCGCCCACCGCGGCGGACAGCGCTTCCCGGGCGGCAGACACCTGCGCGGCGGTGGCATCGGCGTCGTTCAGCACCGCACGGGCGGCGGTGCGGGCGGCCTCCAGCTGCTGCCAGCTGTCGGCGGTGTAGTCGGCCTGCACCAGCGCGTCGGCGGCTTCCAGCTCGGCGGCGAGGGCGGAGGTGTCCACCGTCTGGCCGCCCCACTGCTGCATCACCAGACTGTACTCCTCGGCGGTGATCCGCATCGGGGTGCCGTGACGGGCACGGCTGGGCATTTTGTAGCTCACCGAAGGCCTGGCGAACACGCCGCCGGACAGGTCGTCGGTGACCAGCGGGTAGTATCCGCCGCCGCCGTAGTTATCCACCAGCAGGCAGTATTCGCCGGCACTGCGGTCGTCCTGGTTCAGCCGGAAGATGGCGGGGCCTTCCACCCACTGGTTGGCGTTCAGCGAATCGGAGGGGATATGGGTCCACTCGCCCAGCAGGCTGTCGGCCGTTTCGATAAAGACGGTCTTGGTCTTGGCGCCCAGCTCGTTGGTGCTGGAGCCCTCGTTCTTGGTGTAGCGGTAGTAGACGCCGTCCTCCTCGATGATGGTGGTGTCGATGCTGGACTGGTCGTATTCGATCCAGAGTTTTGGCTCGGTGAAGGTGTAGAAATCGCGCGTCTTTGCGTAGTAGATGCGGTGCACCCGGTCGATCTGGGGGGTGCGGGAGGCCCAGTAGACGATGTACTCGCCGGTGAGCGGGTCGTAGGTGGCCTCAGGCGCCCAGGTGCAGCCGGCGCCGATCTCGGCGCTGACGGTGACCATGCGCTGGTCGGACCAGTTCACCAGGTCGTCCGATTCCCAGATCATCAGCGCCTGGCTGCCGTTGCTCTGCGCGCCGGACCAGTCGCCGTTGCCGTAGATCTTGAGGTCGGTGGCGATCATATAGAAGCGGTCGCCCTCCGCCGAGCGCAGAATGAAGGGGTCGCGCACGCCCTGTTCGCCCAGGGTGGAGGTGAGGACGGGTTTGTTGTCGTTCAGGTCGGTCCAGTTCATGCCGTCCTGGCTGGCGGCAAAGTAGAGCTGTTCGCCGTCCGCGTAGCCCTCGCCCGCGAAGTAGGCGAAGAAATAGTCGGTGAAGTCCTCGTCGGAAAGCGCCTCGGGGGCGGCCTTCACCCGCAGCCGGATCTCCTTTTGCACGCTCTGGCCGGCCAGCGACAGGGTGGCGGTGAGGGTGACGGCGGTGTCGGCTTCGGGACGGGTGACCACGCCGGCGGGGGCGTCGTCATAGCCCTCCACCGCGGCGGGGATGGGGTCCACGTTGACGATGTCGGGGCGGTCGGTCTGCCATTCCACCGACACGATGCCCACCGTCTCGGGCAGGGTGATGTTGCCGCGCACGTCGTCGGCGCCGGGAATGGCGAGCTGTTCGGCGGCAGCTTCCAGCTCGGCCTGCACGTCCACGCCCTTCACGGTGACGGCGAGGGTGCGGCTGTACTGCACACCGTTCAGGGTGAACTGCACCGGCAGGCTGGCAGAGGCGTCGGTCTCCATCGGGCGGGTGACGGTGCCGTCATCCCCCAGCACCTCCGGGTTGGAGGAGGCGCCCCAGGCAAGGGAGACGCCGTACAGGCTGGCGGGCAGCGACAGGTCGCCGGTGACGGCGTCGGCCGAGCGGTTGTCGCCCAGCGCGGCGGCGGTGAGGTCGGCCATGAACAGGTCGGCCAGCTGCTGGGCGGTGGGGGCCTGCTGCCGCACCTCTTCCTCGGACAGCGCGCGGTCCCAGATCTTCAGGTCGGCCAGGTTGGCGGTGAGCAGGGGGTCGGCGGTGTAGAGCGAGCGGCCGATATAGCCGGTGATGCCGGTGTCGGGCAGGATCTCGGACAGCGGCACGCCGTGCTGGAGGGTGGAGATCAGCTCGCCGTCCATATACAGCCGCAGCTGACCGTTTTCGCCCACCAGGGTGACGGCGGCGTAGCCCTGCACCTTGGACAGGCCGGTGGAGGCGGCCGGCATGCGCTGTTCCTTCCAGGCGCTGCCGGTGCCCGCCTTGATGGCGGCCAGGAAATTGCCGCCCTTCTCGCTGGCAGACGGGTTGACAAAGATGTAGTTGCCCACATTTTTCTCGTTCCAGCTGCCGAAGCCGTCGCCGATGGTGAACAGCCAGTGGGCGGCGTTGGTGGTGGTGGCAGCCACCGCCTGCACGGTGAAGCTCTCGCCGGTGAGCAGGCCGCCGGGCAGGGTGGCATAGCTGTCCGCCTGCATATGCCAGCTGCCGCCCGAGAAGCTGCCGTCGGTGGTGCCGGTGAGGGCGGCGTCGTGGCCATTGCCGGACACGTCGGTCAGCACCGCGCCGGTGTGGCTCATGTCGTAGTGAGCGACGGGGCCGTCGTCCCGGGCGGGAGCGGCGGCGGCGGGCAGAGTCATGGCGGCGGCCATGCAGACGGCCAGCGCGCCGGACACGGCCCGGCGAATGAGTTTGCGCATGATATCTCCTCCTCTTTGGTGTGCCGGCAAGACCCGGCAGTACTGTGGACTATCCTATCACAATCCGGTCGTTGTGCACAATGCATCCGGACAAAGTGGAAGAAATAGTGGAGGATATAGAGAAAAAGGGCATGAAACAGCCGTCCGGCGGCGCGGGAGAGGGGGAGGGCTGGCCCACTTACACCGAACGCGGGCGCGAGGGAAAGGGGCAAGCCTCGACCTCATCCGCCCCCTTCGGGGGCACCTTCCGCCGCCAGGGGAAGGCTTGCCGTACCGTCGGCTTCTCCCCTGGGGGGAAGCTGCCGCCGGATGGCGGCTGATGAGGGGAGGGCTTCCCCCTTTGCGCCGAGGGTGGCGCGGAGGAAAGGGGGGAGATTTGACCGCATCCGCCCCCATTGCGCAAACCTGCCGATGCAGTGCCCTTGCACAGCTCCGCCGGTGTGCGTCCGGCGGCATCCCCGCGCAAAGGGTCAGTCCGCCGGCAGCACCGCCCAGAAGGTGACGCCGCCGCCCGGGGTGTCCTCCACCACCAGGCGGCCCCCCATCACCCCGCACAGCTCCGCCGCCACCGACAGGCCCAGCCCGAAGTGGCTCTTGCCGGTGCGGCTCTGGTCGCCGCGGTAAAACCGGCGCAGCACCGCTTTCTTTTCGTCATCCGACAGCCCCGTCCCGTGGTCGCGCAGGCCCAGCCACACCTGCCGCCGCTCGGCTTTTGCGCACAGCTCCAGCGGGCTTTCGGGCGGGGTGTATTCCAATGCGTTCGACCAGAACACCGCCAGCACCTGCTCGGTGCGCTGGCGGTCGGCCCGGATGCAGGGCAGCTCGTCCGGCAGCTCCAGCCGCAGCGTCCGCCGCTGTCCCGCCGCCACCGGCTGCCAGCTCTCCCACAGGCAGATCAGCAGCGTGTCGGTCTCCACCCGGTCGGCGCGGACGGCCCAGCGGTCGGTGTCCGCCCCCGCCAGCACCAGCATGTCCCCCACCAGCCGCCCCAGCCGCCGGGTCTCCCGCCGGGCCGTCGCCAGCAGCCGGGCGTCGGCCGCGGTGCGGCCCTGCACGCCGTCCAGGCTGGCCTGCAACACCGTCAGGGGGCTGCGCAGTTCGTGGCTTGCCGCGGCCACGAATTCGGTCTGGCGCGCCATCGCCTCGGCGGTGGGGCGCAGCGCCCACCCCGCCAGCAGCCAGTTCACCGCCGCCAGCGCCGCCAGCCCCGCCGCGAACAGCCCGCCGTACAGCAGATACAGCTGCCCCAGCGCCCGGTTCTGGCCGTCCAGCGTCTGCACCGCCAGCAGCGTGTACCAGCCGCGGCCCGCCTCGATGTACTGTCCCGCCGCCCGGATGCCCTCCCCGCACACGTTCGTGCGCGCCGGCGCGGGGCGCAGCGAGGGCAGCACCGACAGGTCCGTCCCCTTCTGCGCCAGCGCCTCCCGCCCCCGCCGCAGCAGGCCGGTGCGCGCTTCCGTCTGCCGCTGGGAGGAATAGAGGGAGGGCAGGCCGTTGTCGGTGATCTCCACCACCAGCCCCTCCTCCTCCAGCTGGGCCAGCCAGGCGGTGTGGATGGCCTGCCCGCTCTGCAAGCGGGCGGCGATCTCGTCCACCTGCGCGTCGAATCCCGCCTGGAAGGAGGCCACCGTCTGCCCCCGCGCCGCCGCCAACGCCGCCGCCAGCAGGCCCGCCGCCACCGCGCCGGTGACCAGCGTGAACACCACCGTCAGCCGCCGCCGCAGACCGCTCAGCATCGGCCCACCTCCAGCCGGTAGCCCACGCCGCGCACCGTCACCACTTGTGCGCGGCTGCCCACTGCGCGCAGACGGCGGCGGATAAAGTGGATGTAGCTGTCGAGGTTGCCGCTCTCCACCTCCGAGTCGGGGCCCCACACCCGCCCGAACAGCACCGTGCGGTGCAGCGTCCGGCCGGGCGCGCGCATCAGGGCCTCCAGCAGCTGGGCCTCCCGGCGGGAGAGGGTCACCTGCCCGGCCGGGCCCGACAGGAGCAGTCCCCTCGCGTCCAGCACGAGGTCGCCGGCGTGCAGCTGCACCGGCTCTCCCCCGCCCGGACGGCGGCAGAGCGCCCGCAGCCGCGCCAGCAGCTCCCGCACGTCGAAGGGCTTGCCCAGATAGTCGTCGGCGCCCGCGTCCAGCCCGGCCACCCGGTCCTGCACACGGTCCAGCGCGGTCAGCAGCAGCACCGGCGTGGCGATCCCCTGTGCCCGCGCCCGCGCCAGCAGCGTCACCCCGTCCAGGCCCGGCAGCATCCGGTCCAGCACCGCCGCGTCGTACACCGGCTGGCACAGGTAGTACAGGCCCTCCTCGCCGTCGTGGCAGCAGTCCACCGCGAAACCCGCCTGTTCCAGCCGGGGCCGCAGCACCTCACACAGGTCGCGGTCGTCCTCGATCAACAAAATGCGCATTGCGTTCCTTCTCCTTTTTTGCGGCATCTGGTATCCTTATCATACCCCATCCCCCGCGCGCGGAGCAAGGGGCGCTGTGTGCAGTATACCGCAAAGTGTCTGGAAAAATCCTGCAACCGTTTCCAGGATATTTTGAGAAAAAGGATGGTATGCTGTTGCCACAACACAGGAAAGGTGGAAAACGACCCATGCGATGGTTCAAACCGATGGCCGCCGCGCTGGCGGTGTGTATATTAGCCGGGTGTGCCCCGGCGTCCTCCTCTCCCCTACCGGAGGCGTCCGGCGCGCCGGTGCAGGCGGCGGGGCGGTATGTGGAGACCGACATCACCCCCGACGGTGCACAGGAGATGAGCACGCTGCTTTTGCAGGCAAACGGCGATACGCTGGATTTTGCGGGAATGGAGCGGGAAGCGCCCCATGCGGTGCACCACTGGCGCAGCACCGACGGCGGCGACAGCTGGACCGAACAGCCGGTGGCCTGGTCCGGGCAGATCTACCCGATGCGATGCGCCGCGGCCGCGGACGGGACGCTGTATGTCTACGGCGAAGCGACCGGCGGCGGCGAGCCGGACGGGCAGGGCGAGAAGGCCCTCTGGCGCGCCGCGCCCGGCGGGGAGGCCGAGCGGGTGCAGGGGAGCGGCTGGCCCGACCTCTCGGCCTCCTCGGTGTGGGAGCTGAAGATGCTGCCCGGCGACCGCCTGCTGCTGTCCTGGATGGCGGAAAACGACGGCCCGCTGGTGATGGTGGAGGGCCAGCCGCAGACCGGTTCGCTCACCCCGCAGGTTCTTCTTCTGGATAAAGACGGCAACCCGGCGGCGGATACCTCCGGTTTGCAGATGGAGCTGTTCGGAAACCGTTTTACGGGCAACGCCGACCAGCTGTTTGCGGTGGACAGCCGCGGCGGCGTGTGCGCGGTGCCGCTGTCCGGGGCGCTCTCCTCCCTGAACGGCCAGACGCTGGACGGCTACCAGGCCGGCGTGCTGGCGGCGGACGCCGCGGGCAACCTCTACTACCCCACCGACGACGGCATCTCGCGCGCTTCGGCGGGCGGCAACCTGCGCGAGGTGGTGCTGGAGAGCGGGCAGTATTCCTTCGGCGACCCGATGAACGGCCTGGAACAGCTGGCGGTGGCCGAGAACGGCGATTTCTACACCGCGCTGGTCGGGGCGGACGGTTCCAGCCGTCTGTGCCGCATCCGGTTCGACGCCTCCCTCTCCTCCCAGCCCTCGGGGCGTCTGGAGGTCTACTCCCTCTACGACAGCTACACGGTGCGCGCGGCCATCTCGGCCTTCCGCGCGGTCAGCCCGGACACGCTGGTGGAGTGGCAGCCCGCGCTGGACGCCGACGCCACCGCCCAGCAGAAGGAGGACGCGCTGCGCGCGCTCAACGCGCGCCTGGCGGCGGGCGACGGCCCCGACGTGCTGATTTTGGACGGCATCGACCTGGACGCGCTGGCCGGAAAGGGCGCGCTGGAGGAGCTGTCCGGCCTGGTGGACACCGGCGGCCTGCTGCCCGCGGTGGCGAAGGGGATGCAGACCGAGGAGGGGCTCTTTGCGGTCCCGGCGCGGTTCTCGATGCCGGTGCTGCTGCTGGAACAGGGCGAGAAGGAGCAGTTCTCCAACTGGGACAGCATCCTCGCGCTGGCCGAATCGCAGCCGGCCCAGGTGACCATCGACCCCGCCCAGCCGTTCGGCGGGCTTTCCAAGGACAGCCAGCCCGCGCTGAGGCTGGAGAATATGGACCAGCTGACCGGGCTGCTGTGCAATCTGTACGGCTCCCGCCTGCTGACCGACAGCGGCCTCGACCGCGACACGGCGCTGCGCCTGTTCGAGGACGGCGCACGGCTGGCCAGGGTCTATTTCACCGGCGAAAACGACGGAGAAGCGAGCGCGGCGCTGTCGGCGGGCGGCAACGGGAGCCAGGCCGGGATGAGCGTGGACGGCGGCGCCAGCTTCTCGTTCAGCAGCGGGCAGACCCGCATCGGCTACGCCGACCTCACCGAATTCACGCCCCTGGGCAACACGGCGCTGCGCGGCGTGCCGGTGGAGGCGGTGCCGCTGCCCGGCACACAGGCCGGCGTGTGGACGCCGCGGGTGCTGGCGGGGATCAGCGCGGCGTCGCAGCAGAAGGAGCTGGCGGCGCAGTTCATCCAGACGATGCTGGGCGAGCAGGTGCAGAACTACACGCTGGGCGACGGCCTGCCGGTGCTGGAAAGCGGGTTTGCCAACGCCTGGCAGCGCCGGATGGAGGAGGTCCAGAACTACGACGGCCGCAAAAACGTCCTGGCCGACCCGCTGGCGCTGGCCGGCGCACTGGACCAGCCGCTGCTGCTGCCCGACCTTCTCACCGGCACGCTGGCCGACTGCCTGGAAAAATGCCGCACCGGCGAATTCACGCCCCGGCAGGCGGCAGACGAGCTGGAAAAGCAGATGCAGCTCTACTTTGCCGAGCAAGGATAAAAAACGAAAACCAGCCGCGCGGCCCCCTGTCTGCAAGGGAGGCCGCGCGGCTGTTTTGGCGGGAAGCGGGGGAAGCGTTCGGCTGATCTTTTGCCAAAAAAGAGAAAGGCAATTTATGGATTTTCGGCCTTTTTCGGCTTGTAAATCCTGCTTGTGATATAGTATTATATATGAGATAGACATCGTTTGACTTTTATCCCCATCTACAGACAAAACTTCTGCCGCAAAAGGCGGCGCAGAAAGAAGGCAGGAAAATGCAGACGAAAACAAACAAAAAGCGCAAATGGCTGATCGTGGCGGCGGTGATTCTGGCGATCCTTCTGCTGCTGGTATCGGCCGGCGCGCTGTACTATGTCACCAAGCTGAATATGCTGAACTACGACGACGGAAGCCGCGAGATCGACACCAGCACGGTGTACCCGGTGGACAACGACGAACTGGACCTCCCGGACCTGCCCGACGGCCCCAACGAGATCAACCCCGCCGACGGCGAGATCTACAAGGATGAAAACGTGATGAACATCCTGCTGCTGGGGACCGACGAGCGGTCGAACACCTTCAGCGACAACGCCCGCGCCGACGCGATTATGGTGCTGAGCCTGAACACGAAGGAGCACACCATGAAGCTGGTGAGCATCGAGCGCGGCATCGGCGTGCCGGTGCCCGGCCGCAACGACGACTGGATCACCCACACCTTCCGCTACGGCGGCGCCGCCCTCACGATGCAGACGGTGCGCGAGTGCTTCAAGCTGGACGTGGAGCGCTACATCCGCGTGAACTTCAACGTGTTCCAGGACGGCATCGACACCATCGGCGGCGTGGACATCAACCTGACCCAGGCGGAGGCCAACGAGCTGGACCAGTACGCCCAAAACACAAATTCCGGCCTGCAGCGCGTGCAGCCGGGCTGGAACCATCTGAACGGAACCACTGCGCTGGCCTACGCCCGCCTGCGCGCCATCGACAGCGACTGGCAGCGCATCGAGCGGCAGCGCACGGTGGTGCAGGCGGCCATCAACCAGGTGAAGGGGCTGGATCTTGTCACGCTGGACAGCCTGCTGAACCAGATCCTCCCGATGGTGCAGACCAATCTCACCAAAGGCGAAATCACCTCTCTGCTGCTGGAGATGCCCGGCTTTATCGCGAACGGCGCCCAGATGGAGCAGATGACCATCCCCACCGACGACACCTGCTGGAACAGCGTGGGCGTGGACGGGCGCAAGCTGATCGGCGTGGACTTTGACGCCAACGCCAAGATCCTGCGCGAGTTCTTCTACGGCGTGACCGGCGAAGAATAAAAATATACGAGCACAGGGCCGCTCCCGGATGGGAGCGGCCCTGCGGCTTTCGACGGCGGCCTTTGCGGGGCCGGAAGGCTTCGACCTCATCCGCCGCCTTTCGGCGGCATCTTCCCCTGCCAGGGGAAGGCTTTAGATACCGTTGGCTTCCCCCTTGGGGGGAAGCTGCCGCCGCAGGCGGCTGATGGGGGAAAGCGGCCGCTGCGCGCTGCGCTCACGGCCGAAAGCTGCTGCCCGCGGGACAGCTTCGACCTCATCCGGCGCGCACAAGGCCCTTTGAACACACGTCCCCGGCAAAAGAGAAACCGCCGGTCCCGCAATCCTGTCTGCGGGGCCGGCGGTTTTTTATGGGGAGATCAGTGCTTGTAGAAGCTGGTCACTTCGTCGAAGAAGGCGTCGATGTTGTCCCAGCTGGAGGCGGGGGGGATGTCGCAGCCGGAGGAGATCACGAAGTTGGAGTGCACGCTGCACTCTTCCAGCAGGCTGCGGGTGGCGGTGCGGATGGATGCGGGGGTGCCGTTGCAGAACTCGCCCGCCGGGTCGACGTTGCCCATCACGAGGCAGTCGGCCGGGAGGTGCTCCAGCGCCAGCTTCATCGGGGTGGCGTTGCCGATGTGGTAGACCGAGAAGTGCATGGCGGCCAGGTCGTCCAGCTGCTGGGGCACGGCGTTGCCGCAGTTGTGGTAGGCGGCCAGGAAGGAGTCGTCCTCGGTGGCGTCGACGATCTGTTTCACATAGGGCAGCGAGAACTCGCTGTTCATCGCCGGGGGCAGCAGGCCGGCCAGAGGCTCGGCCATCACAAAGCCGTTGGCGCCCGCCTCTTTGTAGGCCTTGATGTAGGCGATCAGGAAATCGGTGGCCTTCTGCAGCACGGTGTGCACCATCTCGGGCTCGTCGTAGCACAGGATCATCGCGTCGGACACGCCGATCAGACGCCCGGCCAGCGAGAACGGCCCGATCACGCCGGCGAATACCGGGCGGTCGGTGATCAGGGTGCAGGCCTTGCGGATGGCCTCCACATAGATGCCGGTGCGGCCCGCGCCCACGGTGGGCACCTGCAGCGCCTCGGCCTGCTCGGGGGTCTCGACGATCTGGTCGATGACGGTGGGGACCTCGTCGTCCGAGAAACGGATGGCGGAACCAAAGGCCTCCGCCTCCACAGACAGGTCCATCATGCTCACGGCGGCGGCGCTGTCCACGCGGTCGGCCACCAGTTTCATGCCGCGGGCCTGCAGGTCGCTGTCGGCCACCAGCTGGCGCACGGTCACGCCCAGCAGCTGGGTGGAGGGGAAGGAAAGCACCGGCATCGCCTTTTTGGCCGGGGCGGCCAGCGTCTGCTGCATCCACTGTTTCATGTTCATTGTTGCTGCACTCCTTGTATGTTGGTGTTGGTTTGTTCGGGGGTTCCTGTTGCCATTATTATACGGCGGCACACGATTGCGTTCTTGTACGCATCCGGCGATTTTTGGTAGGATTTTTTCTTTTTGAAACCGCCTTGCCTTTTGCCGCCGGGAAGGATACAATAGACCCAGAACAAACCAGGAGGTGCCGTATGGAATATACCGAGATGATCGAGCGCATGAAGGGAGGGCGGCTCTACTACTGCTCCGATGAGCGCCTGCAGGCCGAACAGATGCAGCGGATGGACAAAGTGTTTGCCTTCAACCAGCTGCCGCCCAGCCATCTGGAGGAGAAGGCCGCGCTGCTGCGCGAGATGTTTGCCGAGATCGGCGAAAACTGCTATCTGGAAACGCCCTTTTTCTCCAACTGGGGCGGCAAGCACGTCCATTTTGGGAACGGCGTATACGCCAACTTCAACCTGACGCTGGTGGACGACGGCGACATCTATGTGGGCGACAGGGTGATGATGGGCCCCAACGTGGTGCTGGCCACCGCCGGGCATCCGGTGGAGCCGGAGCTGCGGCGGAACGTGGCGCAGTTCAACCTGCCCATCCACATCGGCGCAAACGTCTGGCTGGGCGCGGGCTGCATCGTGCTGCCGGGCGTGACCATCGGGGAGAACAGCGTCATCGGCGCGGGCAGCGTGGTGACCAAGGACATCCCGGCCAACGTGGTGGCGGTGGGAAACCCCTGCCGGGTGCTGCGGCCGATCGGCCCGCGCGACCGCGAATACTACTACCGCGACCGCCCCATCGACCTCGAACTGGAATAAACGAAACCCCACGGTGCGGGCAAGCCTTCCCCAGGGGAAGGTGGCGCGAAGCGCCGGATGAGGTCGAAGCCATCCCCGCTGCACAGACCCGGCGGGGGGATCGAACAGCCCGCGGGCGCGCTCCCCTTTTGCGGAGGGCCGGTGGGCACCGAAAGACTTCCCCTCATCAGCCGCCTGTGGCGGCAGCTTCCCCCCCAGGGGGAAGCCAACGGTGCGGGAAAGCCTTCCCCTGCCAGGGGAAGGCTTGCGGTTAGACCCGCCGCTCGCCCGACAGGCGGATGGGCGCGCCGGTTCAGCTCTCCAGATGCCGCGCCAGAAAGGCGGCGGTGAGGCGGGTCTGCTGCTGGCGGCAGTCGTCGGGGGCGCTGCCGTCCTCCCCCGCCAGCACCACCACCGCGCCGGTGATGTCGCCCTGCACCAGGATCGGAGCAGCCAGCAGGATGGGGCGCGGCGCCCCCTCGCAGGGGTACAGGGTCTCTCCCGGGCGCTGCGCATAGAACCGCCGGTCGCTCATCATCTGCTCCAGCGGCAGCGAGATGCGCTGCCCCTCGCACTCCTTGCGGCCCGGCCCCGCCGCCGCCACGATGTGGTCGCGGTCGCACACCAGCACCGCCAGGCCCAGGTTTTTGGCCAGCACCTCGCCGCACTGCGCCGCCATCGGGGCCAGCTCGCCCACCGGCGAATATTTGCGGAAGATCACCTCGCCGTCGTGGCTGAGGAAGATCTCCAGCGGATCGCCCTCCCGGATGCGCTGGGTGCGGCGGATCTCCTTGGGGATCACCACCCGTCCCAGATCGTCGATTCGTCTTACGATGCCTGTGGCTTTCATATCCGTTCCTCCAAATGCAAATATCGGTACTGGTAGTATTTGCATCGCACGGAAAAATATGCGCTGTTCTGGAAAAAAACGGCCGGGACCGCCCTCGTTATGCGCGCAGAGGGCGGTCCCGGCCGTTTGTTATGAAAATGGAAAAGGAAGGCGTTTTTCAGCGGTGCAGCGGATATTCGCGGCAGGCCTGCACATAGGCGAGGATGTTCTGCCAGGGCACTTCCGGCTCCAGCAGATGGGTGGGCGCCACGAACAGCCCGCCGTCCTTGGCGATGTCGAGGTTCTTCCACACCTCGGCGCGCACCTGCTCGGGCGTGCCGAAGGGCATCACCGTCTGGGTGCCGATGGTGCCGTGGAACACCAGCCGGTCGTGGTATTTTTCATAGATCTCGGCGAAGTCCATGCACTCGCTCTGGATAGGGTTCAGCACATCGATGCCGGCGTCGATCAGGTCGTCGATCAGCGGCTCGATGTAGCCGCAGGAGTGGTAGAACACGATGATGTCCGGCCGCACCGCTTTCACGGCGGCGATCAGCTTTTTCAGGCGGGGCTGGATCCAGGTGGTGTACAGCTCGCGGCTCATCATGATGCTGCGCTGCATGCCGATGTCGTCGCCCAGGAACAGGATGTCGCAGCCGGCGTTCGCATACAGCAGCGCGCGCTGGGTGCTCATCTCGGTGACGCGGTCGAGGATGGCGGCGGCCATCTCCTCGTCGGCGATCATGTCCATCATCAGGTTCTCCATGCCGCGGATGTACCACGAGGTCTCCCAGATGGTGCACTGCATGTTGCCCACCGAGGCCAGGCCCCGGTCGTGCAGCGCCTGCACACGGCCGGCCAGGTCGGCGTTGTTTTTCAGCGAATAGGTGGGCAGCGGATAGTCCAGGATGTCCTGCACGTCCTCCGCTTCGCCCAGCGGGAAGAGCATCTTGGTCATGTGCATCGAGGTGGGGGTGGACTCGTGCCCCACGCCCCACTCGTCGATGGTCACCCGGTCGTTCAGGCGGCCTTCGTGGTATTTTTCAAAGCGGGACAGGTCGGTGTCGTCGGGCACAAGGTCTCCCACCCGGCGCCAGGGCAGCTGGAAATAATCCTCATAGGACAGGTCGGGCTGGTGTTCCTCCCGGCGGTAGTCTTCGATCAGACTGGGGCACAGCATAAATTCCACCGGCACAAATTCATGGGGCTGGCGGCGCAGAAGCGCCAGCAGGTTTTCGCGCTGGGTCATGGTGGGGCATCTCCTTTGCGGTATTTGTTGTGGAATATTGTACCAGAAATTTTCTGAAAACACTTTCAAAAAGATGGGCATCACCCCCACCCGCTATTTCGGGGCGCAGTCAGAAGTCTGAGGCGGGTCCGGCCGTGCCGGGCAGCGCCGAGGCTTCCGGCTCCTCCCCGCTGGAGACGGCCACCCCCAGCAGTTCGACCGCGGCGTCGGGCGCGGTGTCGTCCAGCTCAAAGCGGCCTGCCTGCATCCGCCCCGGCAGCGTGTCCCAGTCGGCCTCGGCGCCGCTGCGCGCCAGGAAGGTGCACACCCGCTCCACCAGCGCGATGTCGTTGCCGTCCATGTTGCTGGTCATGTGACTGCTGAGGGTGCGCAGCGCCTCGGCGGGCAGGACCGGGTCGGTGCGGATGGCGGCCGAGAGGAACTCCGCCGTCACCGCGGCCAGCAGTTTGGCCTGCTGGTCGGCGGGGAGGTCCCATTCGGCCAGCGCCCCCTCCACCTGTGCCGGCAGCAGGGTGCGCACCGGCGCCTGCCCCACCTGGGTCTGCGCCTCCGGCACCGAGAAGCCGGACAGGTTCACGCTCGCCGCGCCGAAATCCTCGCAGGCGTCGGCCAGGCGGGAGGAATCGGCCAGCAGATAGCGGTCGATCGGGATGGCCAGCGTGGCGCTCAGCAGTTCGGCGGCGCGGGCGGGCCCGGCGCTGTCCAGCGCTTCGCTCAGCAGCACCGCGCCCCCCTCCGGCGACAGCACCGCCGTCTGGGCAGGCAGCCCCAGCACCGCCAGACGGCTGGCGGCGGCGTCCAGCCGCACCAGCAGAAAGCCGGTGTCCTCCTCGCCGCTGCTGATCACAAGGCAGGTCAGGGCGTCCTGCGGGCCGGGCAGCGCCAGCGGCACGCCCGAGGCCTCCGCCCCCGCCTGCGAGGCGGAGGGCACGGTGGTCTCGCGCAGCAGCAAAATACAGCCGATCAGCGGCACCAGCACCGCCGCCGTCAGGCAGAATCCGCAAAAAAACGCACGGGTACGCGACATATCACATCACTCCTTTGCACGGCACGTTCCCGCATACCAGTGTGGGCGGCGGCGGGGCGGGATATTCGCGGTATACATCGGCCGCGGCCGGGGAACACTGGAGGTGAAAGGAGGAATGCGCGATGCTTCCCACAGGAACCAACCAGACCCCGCGCCGTCTGCCCGGCCAGCCCGGCCGCCGTGCCGAGCAGACCGCACCCATCCACACCGACCCGGACGGCAGCTATACCGGACGCCCCGACAACCCCTGGGAAACGCCCCAGCAGGACGCCGACGATCTGTGACCGGCACAAAAACCAGAGAAGGCCCGGCGCTTTGGAACAAGCGCCGAGCCTTTCCCGCTTGGTGGAACCGCGTTTTTGCGGAGGTGTGTGCGGACGGGTAAGCCCTCCCCTCATCAGGCGCATCCGCGCCAGCTTCCCCCGGCAGGGGAAGGTGCCCCCACAAAGAAGCGGATGAGGTCGAATCCGGCAAGAAGGCAGAAAGCGGCAGCCGCCCGAGAGGGCGGCTGCTTTTCTATATATAATAAGTAAGAGCGCCCGCCGCAAAAAGAACCCCGAAAAAAATCAAAAAAACCTGAAAAAAGGTGTTGACAATTGCAGGGCGTGTTGGTATAATAAGCAAGCTGCTTCGAGAGAGCAGCGCGCCGGACCTC
>NZ_NFJT01000060.1 GCF_002160015.1 Anaerofilum sp. An201
GGGGCTGTTGCAAAACAGGCCCAATGAAAAAATGAGATAGACTTCCCCGAAAGGGGTTGCCTATCTCATTTTTTGTTGTAATCTGAAATTGCAATGTACCAGATACAACAAGAAAAGTATAACAGAAAGGCATGGCAGTATCAACAGTTAGCACTGCCCATTGCGCAAAATATTGAGATAGCGGAAGATGAACCCGTATTTGTAGCCAACGCCCAGCTTGAGGAACTGGATTACAGGGAACTGTATCAAGCGTATTCACCCATCGGGAGAAAATCGGCAGCAGAACCACGGATCATGTTCAAGCTATTGGTGTACGGGTATATGTGCGGGATCTACTCCACCCGAAAGCTGGAGGAAGCCTGCCGGAAGAACATCGATTTCATCTGGCTTTTGCAGGGAGAGCGGGCGCCGGATCACTGCTCTATTGCCCGGTTCCGCAGCGGGAAGGCCCGGGACGCCATTGAGGGATTGTTCTACCAGTATGTGAGAAAGCTGGCGAAAGAGGAAGAGATCCAGTACGAGGAAGTATTCATCGACGGGACCAAGATAGAGAGCATGGCCAACCGGTATACCTTTGTGTGGCGAAAGAGTGTGGAAAAGCAGCTGGCCAAGGTAAAGGAGAAGGCAAAAGAGCTGTTCCGGCAATACGGAGGGAACGGAAACCTGACCGCCGGCAAGCTGCGGCGTCTTGCCCAAAGCCTTGTGCCGGAAGGAGGGGAAATGGTCCGGGGTACAGGGAGACGGAAACCGTCCTGGCAGCGGCAGTATGAGGAGCTGGAGCAGCTGCTGGAGAGGTGGGACCGCTATGAGGCCCAGCTGTTTGAGATGGGCTGCCGGCGCAACAGCTTGTCCAAAACCGACAAAGACGCCACCTTCATGCGGATGAAGGAGGACCATATGGGCAACGGACAACTGAAGCCCGCCTACAATGTGCAGCTGGCGGTAAACAGCGAATACATTACCGGGGTGGCGGCCTTCTCCCACTGCACAGACAGCGGCACTCTGATCCCATTTCTGGATCATATCCAGCGGATGCAGGGCAGAAGCTACCGGGACATTGTAGCGGATGCCGGCTACGAAAGCGTGGGCAATTATCTGTACCTGGACCGCAAGGACCAGGGATGCTATATAAAGCCTGCCAACTACGAAGTACGAAAGACCAAAAAGTACTCGCAGCAGATCTGGCGGCTGGAGAATATGCAGTATCTGGAACGGGAAGATTGTTTTCTCTGCGCCGCAGGAAGAAAGCTGACACTGCGCCGAAGCTGCTCCCGAAAAGAAAAGGGCATGGTCACTACCATGGACTATTACCGCTGCGAGGGGTGCGGCGGTTGTCCTTTGCGGGAGCAGTGCACCACCTCCCGGGATCCGGCTTTCTGCAAAGAGGTAAAGGTCTGCCGGGAGTTTGCCCAGTTCCGGGACCAGGCTCTCCGGCAGTTGGTCACCCTGCGGGGAACACTTCTTCGGATGAACCGCTCCATCCAGGTGGAGGGGGCCTTTGGCGTACTGAAAAGCAACCGCCGGTTCAAGCGGTTCCTCATGCGGGGCAAGACCAATATCTCGCTGGAACTGTTCCTGCTCTGCCTGGCCTTTGACCTGAAAAAGTACTGGGCCAAACTGCAACAGGGACGGCTGAAAAGTCATCTTTTTCCCCTGAAAAAAGAATAGATTTTTCCACAACCGGAAAATGCAAAAAACTGGACCTCTCCTCACCCGAGAAGCCCAGCTTTGCTGTACCATTTTTCCCTTTTGGTGACAAACTTTTTTACAATTTGTTCCCCAAAATACTGCACAGAACCACTTTTCCACAGAAAACGGGGCTGTTGCTCCACTTTCGTTTTGCAACAGCCCC
>NZ_NFJT01000061.1 GCF_002160015.1 Anaerofilum sp. An201
ATATCTGCAAGTGCGGCCGGGTGGTGGAGAAATCCACCACCGCCGACAACACCGGCAACCGGGATACAGCCGGCTGCGAGGGCTGCCCGTACCTGCTGCCCTGGGGGCCTTTCACCTTTGGCACCCAGGAAGATGGCACACAGGGATATCGGAGGGATATTCAAGGCTATGAGTGCTGGATGTCCCATACCATCAACTATGCGTCCGAGTATAGAGGGCAGGCTCGCGATAAGTGTACGCTGCGCATCGCCAGCCTGGATCTGGATTTTCTGGACGAAATTCAGAGCTGGATCTACGACAATGCCGCAGATACGCTGCGCGCCGATTTTTCCCGCGGAAGTATGCGGGGCACGGATTTTTCGAATCAGGGCCGGTATAGCCTGTCAATCAGCTGTGCGCAGAACAAACAGGGCATGGCTGCCAAAGCGGCGCTGATTGAGCGGTTTTTTGCTCCCAGCAAAAAACGAAAGGGCAAAACCGCGGACCAAGAGAAGGCCATCGTGCTGGCCGCCATCGAGGAGGGCAAGGCCACCTACCAGAGAAAGAAGGAGAATATGGAATACATCATCAGCGAGAATCTTGAAAACGACTGCGTGTACGCCTACGCGGCAAATGAATTCTGGGTATACGATAAGCAGGCCTGTCGCTGGTACACCAGCGGATTCTGCCGGGAGCAGTACGAGCAGGCCAAGCTGCAGTACCCCTTCCTCACTCCCGAAGATTTTCTGGAGGACGACAACGATTATAACCTGTTGGACGATTACGAGATCCCTCGTGCCGCTCTGGACGCCCTGCTGGAGGCTGTGAAAGGTGAAAAGCGGGAGGCTGCGCCTTTCGAGGATACAAACCCTACCGATGCGGCCGACGATGCCAGCCCGTGTGCTCCTACTGTATCGGATGCGCCGCCCTCGCCGTCCCAGAGTGCCGCTGCCGATGCGCAGCAAGGCGCAAACGATGATCTGTCGGAAGTGTGCCGCGGCTGCCGGTGCGCGATCTGCGGCAATAAGGATTGCCCCACACCGTGTTTTCAGAGGGTCGATGATGTGCAGGAGTGCAAGAAACTTGGACCTATGGGGGATGATTGCGAAGACTACCAGCCAAAGGAGGATGAAATGCAAACCGATGACCACGGCATCATGACCGACGCCGGCGAGCTGCTGCCAAACGGCACCGAGTGCCGCCGTCATGCGGTAAGCCGTGCACGGACTGAAATGGGCAAAGTGCAGGCCATCCATGTGTGCGACGACCAGCCGGAGGGTGTGAAGATCTGGCTGAACGCATGCGAGCCGGCCGAATACTGGGTATTGTCCAAAGCGGGCGAAATCGAGGGCGAGCACATCGAAAGCTGCCCTTATTGCGCGGTTTTGCTGAAGATTGGTTGCGGCGATGTGCTGCTGATGCCAATCAACAGAGAACCGAAGAGCAATAAGCCTTCGGAGCCTGCCGACAGTGAAGGAAGTCCTCGCCCCAATCCGGGCGATGTATACCGCTCCGCCAAGGGCGGGAGATTGTACAAGATCGGCGAGCACTCTGACGGCAAGAAGACCTACTATCGCACCATGCGGTACGACACGCATAGCTGCACATGGGCGCCTGCGAATGGCTCGCTCTACCCCGAATTAAGCAACGCACAAGGAGAGTTTGAAGCATGGATCAGAACCGAACAGCTGGAGCCTGTTGCCCCGAATGGGGCTGCTGCTGCGATCACGGCCGCGAATGCTGCGACAAAGCCATCGCGGGTGGCGGAAACTACGACCACCTCGGAGAACGGGGCGG
The DNA here is from genome assembly GCF_002160015.1 of Anaerofilum sp. An201. Classification (GTDB taxonomy): domain Bacteria; phylum Bacillota; class Clostridia; order Oscillospirales; family Ruminococcaceae; genus Anaerofilum; species Anaerofilum faecale. The sequence goes on from NZ_NFJT01000061.1 coordinate 1,777, forward strand.
ATGTAAGCGGCTTCCCCAATGCGTTGACT
>NZ_NFJT01000062.1 GCF_002160015.1 Anaerofilum sp. An201
ATCTGGTACATTGCAATTTCAGATTACAACAAAAAATGAGATAGGCAACCCCTTTCGGGGAAGTCTATCTCATTTTTTCATTGGGCCTGTTTTGCAACAGCCCCTTTTTAAAAATCCCCAGCGTACTGCATCGCAGACGGAAAGAACTTGATCCCGTATACCCGGCCAAAATGATCCGCATCCATGCCATTTTTTCAAAAACGCAAGGAGAGGATGCACGGGGGTGGAGCGGCTGTGATCGGCCCGGGTTCCAAATGAAAAAACAAAAACGACCTGAAACCAAAGTCTCAGGTCGTTGTGGTGGAGATGAGGGGGATCGAACCCCTTACCTCTTGAATGCCATTCAAGCGCTCTCCCAGTACAAGCGTGTAGCGCCCCCCTAAAGGGGGTGAAGAGAGAGCTTTAGTACGCAGGAAATCACTCCAAATATGTGAAAAGATCATTCAGGTTTTTCTGATACATGAGGCAAAAATTCTCTTATTTGATCAAGAATTTTGGCAACTTCATCAGGATAGTATTCACACCATGTAGTTAAAAAGGGAAAGGGCGGGGGGATAGGGTCGAACTACCTATTATAAATATCGGAGGTGTTGAAGATGAAACGATCCCTTGCTTATATTACCGCCGCATGGCGCGGCGATCCTGCGGTGGACATGGAACAGGCGGCGCATTTCTGCCGTGTGGTCTACGATGCGGGCTATTCCCCCATCTGCCCCATGCTCTATCTGCCGCTGTTCCTCAATGACGCGGTGCCGGAGGAGCACAAGAACGGCATCGACATGGGCCGTGACCTGCTCCGGCGTTCCCGTGTGCTGGTGGTGTGCGGCCATACCATCACCGAGTCCATGAAAAATGATATTGCCGTGGCCCAGCGGCTGGGGATCACCGCTACCACCCTTGAGGGCATCCTGACCGTCAAAGGCCAGGGCCGCCGCTGATATGGCGTCCCTGTTTGAAGCCTACATCACCAACCTGGGAAAATACAACGAGGGCGAGCTGGTCGGTGAAACCTTGAAATTCCCCACTACCACGGAGGAGGTGCAGGGACTTCTGAAACGCATCGGCGTGGACGGGGTGCGGTATGAGGAATTTTTCATCACCAGCTTTGACGGTGATGTGCTGGGGCTCTATGACTATCTCACGGAATATGAAAACCTGGACGAGCTCAATCATCTGGCCTGCCTACTCTCCGAGCTGGAGCAAAGCGACTTGGAGAAGTTTGAAGCGGTCATTGACAGCGGCGAACATACTTCCAGCGTGGCTGACCTCATCAATCTGGCGCAAAACTTGGATTGCTACGAGTTTTATCCCGGTGTGGAGGACGATGAAACCCTGGGCCGCATTTATGTGGAGGATATGGAGGCCATTGACATTCCCGATCACCTGCTCCCTTACTTCGATTATGAAGCATACGGGCGGGACGTGCGGATCAACGAGGACGGCCACTTTGCCCCCGGCGGCTATGTGCTGAACAACGGCGGCAAATTCATCGAGCACTACCACGGGATCGAGGACATTCCCGCCGAGCATAAGGTTTTCGCGTTCCCGCAGCTCTCGGTGCGGGAGCAGATGGCGGCCTACAAAGAAATTATTGACGGCTCCTCCCTGGAGGGCTATCGGAAGATTGCCAAAAAGGAGCATGAGGAGCGATAGCGGCACTTCTGGACACTTTGTCCAGAGGTGCTTTTTTCATGGAAAGACCTGCTAATAAAAGTCAAGTAGAAATTTCAGATTTTTTAGGGAGGCAAAAAGGCAACACAAAATCAAGCCGCTGAGCATCTCAAAATTAAAACGGCGGCC
>NZ_NFJT01000063.1 GCF_002160015.1 Anaerofilum sp. An201
AACCGGAAAAACCTGAACGGGAAAATCCAGTCCTGGATAATCCTGAACAGGCTTCCCCTGTCTTGGAAGAACCTGAACAGGGAAACCCCGCACAATTAAATACTAATAGATCAAGTAAAGAAAAATCAAAAAAAGATCTATCAAGTACGGAAGGATCAAATCCTATCCTATCAAGCCCCCAAACCCCCAGGGGCTCGGATAGGGCCGGACGGGATTGGATGCGGGAACGGGAGAACTACCGGGAATTGATTTTGGAGAACATCGAGTATGACTACCTCATCCGAAACCATCCGCTTGACCGGGACCGTCTGGACGAGCTGGTGGAGCTCATGGTGGATACGGTATGCTCCCACCGGGAGACCATCCGCATTGCCGGGGATGATTACCCGGCGGAGGTGGTCAAGTCACGGTTCCTGAAGCTGGACAGCTCCCATATTGAGTATGTACTGGACCGGATGCGGGAGAACACCACCTATGTCCGCAATATCAAGAAATACCTGCTGGCCGCCCTGTATAACGCCCCGGCCACCATCGGCAGCTACTACACTTCCCTGGTGAGCCATGACATGTACGGCGGCGGAGATCGGAGGTGATGTGAGTGCAGGAAGAAATCACCCAGGGCACGGTCTCCCTCTCAGTGGAGGCGGGCAAGATGACCGCGGACCTGCTCCAAAAAGCCGTGAAGAAGGTGCTGGAGGAGATGCAGAAGAAGCCCTCCCAGCGTAGCTTACACCAGGGAAAACAGACCCTGCACCAGCTCAAACAGCATGGGGCTTCCCTGACCAACATCGAGATCACGGAGCAGAACATCAAGGCGTTTTCGGCGGTGGCGAAGAAGTACGACATCGACTACGCCCTGAAAAAGGACCCCCATACAGAGCCCCCGCACTACTATGTGTTTTTCAAGGCCAAGGACAAGGACCAGCTCCAACCGGCTTTCAAGGAGTTCACCGCCATGACCCTGGACCGGGAGAAGCGCCCCACCATCCGGGAGCGGCTGACCCAGGCCCAGGAACAGACCAAGGCCAAGCACCGGGAACGGGAGAAGGTCAAGGCCAAGGACCGGGAGGTGACGCGATGGCCGACAAGGTGAAAAAGCTGGTGCTGCTCAACCTCCCGTATCTCATCTTCGTGTATCTCTTTGACAAGCTCTGTCAGGGTGTGAGGCTGGCGCCTGGGGCGGACGCCTCGGAGAAGCTGCTCCACATCGGGCAGGGCTTTTCGGCGGCCTTTGCAAGCCTGGCGCCCAGCTTTCACCTGGTAGACCTGTGCGTGGGCGCCGCCGGCGCGGTGCTGATCCGGCTGGTGGTCTACTCCAAGGGCAAGAACGCGAAGAAATACCGCCGGGGTATGTTCATCTCCCTGGTCTGCAAATACACCCGCGCCCGCAAGCTGACGCCCCGGATGCTCAACGAGCTCATAGAGAAGATCGAAGTGTTCAACGCCGAGAAGGTAGACGGGGTGTGGGAGCAGCGACTCCGTATCCACTATAACTGCGTAGGGATCATTGAGATTCCTGACCTCATCCCGCTGCCCGCCCCGGAGGTGTCCATAAATACAAGAAAGGGGCTGTTGCAAAACAGGCCCAATGAAAAAATGAGATAGACTTCCCCGAAAGGGGTTGCCTATCTCATTTTTTGTTGTAATCTGAAATTGCAATGTACCAGATAC
>NZ_NFJT01000064.1 GCF_002160015.1 Anaerofilum sp. An201
AGGCCAGCCCCACATACCCGAAGGGTACCTTGATGGATTTGAGCTTGCCCGGATCGTCCAGGCCGAAAAACATGATCCGCTGCCCGGTGGGCTTGTAGATGGCCCGCATAGGGCTTACAGTGAGCTCGAACCGGGATGCAAGCCCCAGCTCGGCCACCGCCCAGGCGATCTGCTCAAACACGCTGTTGCGCAGGGTGTTGCCTACCTTGCGCAGCACCACGGCATGGCAATCAGGGTGCTGCAGAAGCAGCAGAAGCAGCTCGATGCTGGCGCAGCTGCTCTTGGTGCTGCCCCGGCCGCCGGCCAGCACGATCTCGTCCACTGTGCCGCTGCGCACCGCCCGGTGTACATCGTACAGCCCCGGGCTGATGAGCCCGGACAGCTTAATCCGGGATGTCATCCTGGATCACCACCCCTTCTGTATCAGCGTTAGGCGTACCACGGAACAGCCCGATGTGCCGTCCCAGCAGATCCAGCGCCTTCAGCTTATCGGCCAGCTTGATTTCGCGCTCTACCCCGTCCTCTCCGAATACCTTCACTTTGACGGACTGCACTGCTGCCAGATCGTCCGGGCTGGCATCCTCTTTCAGCGTGGCGTCGTCGGCGTCTACAATGTCGCCGGCATTGGCGAATGCCACCTTTGCCAGTTCGCGCAGCACGCGATCGGCGCTGATGCCGGTGCGCCGGCTCTGCTCGGCCTGCAGCTGCTCAATGCGGCCCTGAATGTTAACTTTTGATAACAGGCGCGCCGCTTGCTCTCGCGCCGTTTTAGGGCTGTATCCGGCACGGATGGCCGCTTTGGTAGCATTCAGGTCTATCATGTATTCCTGGCAGAATTTTTCCTGTTTGTCGGTCATCCGTCACCACCTCTCCGGTAAAAATATCCCCGTTCCCTCCCTCCGGCGTCTGCTGTGCCGGCATCCAGATATATCTCCATTTTCGTGATCTCACGAAAAAGCACCGGCCCAGTGGAAACGGGTCGGTGCAAGGAAGTGGCAGACAATTCCCTCGGCCGCAGTGTCCGCAGCCAGTCCCGCCGTCTGCCGGGGCGGGTAAGGAGGATCTATCTGCCTTTCGGCATGATACTATTTTACACCCTTGACTTGAGAAAAAGGTGCCAACTTTTTCAAAATTCACCCAGCTCTTCAGCAACATAGGTGATAAACAGCCCTCTGGTGCGCTTCATGGTGCGAATCGATATCGGCAGCGCAATGTAATGCATGGGGACGCCTTCAAACACATTCTGCCGGATAAATTCGCGTGCGGTATCATCGTCCATTCTGGCCCACGCCTGTTCCACCGCACGAATCTTCTGCTCGTTGCGCTGCTGGGCAGCGATCAGGCGTTCAGCCTTGCGAGCCGTAGGATTTCCCACGCCTGACCCATGCGGCTGGCTGTCCGGTGGCGATGATCCATGCAGGATCTCTTCCTCCTGCTCTTTTCGGCGCTGGAGCATGGCATAGTAGCTTTTGGCGATGGCCACGCACTGCCGATAGATGTCATCCGGCAGGCGCTTCATCGGTCGTCACTCCTTTGTTCAGCCGCAATCCCTGCCAAGCCGGCAACGATAGCCAGCAGCGCCCACACCCATTC
>NZ_NFJT01000065.1 GCF_002160015.1 Anaerofilum sp. An201
TCCAGCCAGTTCCAGCCGTAGCTCAGGCCGCCGCTGGAGTTGCGGCGCACCAGCAGCTCATCGAAGGCCTTGGCCTCGGTGTACATCTCGCTGGCGTTCACATGGATGCCGAAGGTCGCGCCCAGCTTGGCGCCCTCGATCATCAGCTTGTTCATATCCTCGGCGCCGCCCAGACGCTTGCCGATGTCGGCGTAGTCGGGATGGCCGGAGTCGTGGCCTTCGTTGGCGTAGCCCTTCAGCAGGACCGCCTGGCCCAGTCCGTCGGTGTTCAGGTAGACGCGCTTGACATTGTCCAGCGTCTGCATGAAGGGGTTGGGGGCCTGTCCGCTGAAGTTCATGCAGACACGCATGCCGACCGCATCGGGCACTTCCTCGCTGCGGGGCAGCTCGTGCGAGATGTCTCGGAAGGCGATGGCGCCGTCCTGCCAGTCCACCGTGCCGTTCTTGTTCTCGTCGCCGGTGATGATGACTTTCACCAGGGGGTTCTCGGTGGGCTCGGTGACATACATCTTGTTGGTCATGCCGGTGGGGTCGCTCTCGTCCTTGGACTCGAGGGCGCGGTTCCAGTAGAACAGCGCGCTGCCCAGGCCCATGACCTTGTCGCCGCCCACTTCGGAGGCGGTGGCCCAGATGCGGGTGTTGGTGGAGCCGCCGGCCACGGTGTTGGCCACAACGCTGCCGTCATGCTCGGAGTTGCTCTCCATCGCGGCGCTCATGCCGTCGGCCGACACAAAGGCATACATGTAGTCGTTCTGTCCGTTGGCCAGGGTCTCGTCCACGTTCTGGAAGGTATCGCCGGTCTTGCGGGTGTTGTCCGACATCTCGCTGCCGGCGAAGGTGGCGTTCTCCTGGCTGCTGCGCACAGACACCAGGCTGTGGTCCGGGAAGTAGATGGTCTGCACGGGATGATCCTGCTTGCCGTTCTCCTGGTTGTAGACGACCTCGGGGATCTTCATGGTCAGCACGTTGCCTTCCACGCTCAGCACCACCTTGATGGAGGCGTCCACGCCGGTATCGTCCTTCACGTGCAGCACATAGGTGGCCTTGCTGTCCTCCAGGGTCAGCTCCACATCCTCGGCCGACAGCTGGATGTCGCTGCCGTTGATCTGGATGGTGTTCAGGGCACCGGCGCTGCCGTAGAAGGTCTTGCCGTCCAGCTCGCCGCCCTTCATGTCGTACTGCTTGACGGCGGGGAAATCCCTATACACGGTGACCGTCATCTCGTCGGAGGCGATGGTCTCGGTGGGGGCGGAGGCCAGCGCAAATGTCAGGCCCTCCACATTGCCGCCCTGCACGGTCACCTGCTGGCTCTGGCTGCCGTAGCCCTCCAGCGTGGCGGTGGCGGTGTAGGTGCCGTCCACCAGGTCGCTGATGGTGAAGCTGCCGTCCGCGCCGGTCACGGCGGTCTTGCCGTCGATCGACACGGTGGCGCCGGCGGCGGGCTGTCCATCGGCGGTCACGCTGCCGCTGACGGTGTAGCTCTCCACCTCGGCCTGGCCTTCAAAGTGGATATTCTTGACGAGGACATCGGTGGATTCGCTCCCCCACTGGGCAGCCT
>NZ_NFJT01000066.1 GCF_002160015.1 Anaerofilum sp. An201
GGCGGGATGCTGAACAGGGGCTTTGTCATCTCACGGACGCCTTCCTGGTCAAAGTCCTCCAGATTCTGACTGGCCAAAAGCATAGCGGATTCTTTCTTTCGTACACGCTTCAGGCAGTTGCGGATGTACTCGATGGCAGTGGGGTTGGACAGCCAGATATACAGCTCGTCCAGAGCTGCCACGGTATTGCCTACGGTCAGAAGCTTGTCGGACATGAAGGATAGCACATTGAAGAGCATGGCGTTGCGAACATTTTTCGCCGCACTGAGCATCCCTTTCACGCCGAACACCAGAAAGCGGCTGGAAGTGATGTTGGTGTGTCCGTTGAAGAACTGGGCGTCGGCTCCCTTGCACATGGAGTGCAGGCCAAGCAGCACCTCCTGCAGGAGTTTTTCGGTATAGAGCTGGTGCTGACCGACATCGTAGTTTTTGAATTCCTGCTCGATGAGGTCGTAAAGGTCGGAGAGAATGGGATAGTCCTCCGGACGCATCCGGCTGAAGTTGGTGCGCTCGGTGATGCCGAACTTCTGATACAGCTTGGACAGCATGATCTCAATGGTATCGATATGCGCATCGCTGAAATCCTTATAGGCCCGGAAGAAGTCCTTCAGGAAAGAGATGTGCTGGGCCAGCAGGGTGCTTTTGCGAAAGGCCTCCGGCGCATCAGTGGCATTGGGGTCGCCGCCATCATCCCAGCACTTGGGTTCCAGCACATTGATGATATACTGCCCGGCCATCAGGTCTGCAAAGCAGCCGCCCACCGCCTCGCACATCTCCTGCTGTTCATGTTCGGCGTCCAGGCTGATGACGGATTTGCCGGACTCCAACAGGTTCAGGATGAGCAGCTTCATGAGGTAGGATTTGCCCTGACCGGAGTTGCCCAGGATTAGGATGTTGGCAGAGGTTTTGTCCTCATCCCGCTGGTCGAAGTCCACCAGGATGTTGCTGCCGTATTTGTCTTTGCCGATGTAGAAGCCCTTGGGGTCCAGCTTGCCGGAGTAGTTGAAGGGATAGAGATTTGCCACGCTGGAGGCAGGCAGCACTCGTTCAAACTGGACGCCGAAGGCATTGTGACCGCTGGGATTGACACAGCGGAATCCCTGTTGCTGGCGAAGCAGGAGTTTGTCAACATTCAATTTGCTTCGTACCAGCTCCGTCAGCACATCGGTCTGAAGCAGCTTGAGGGTGTTGTAGTCCGAGGCGGTCAGCTCGATATAGACCGCACAGTGGAGCAGCGGCTCACGGTTGCGGTGCATGGCGGCCACCAGCGTGGCCACATCCTGCAGGTTGCTCTCGGCGGTGACTGTCTGCTGCAGGTCATTGGTGTTGGAGCTGTTCATGCGGTTTTTATTGGCTGCGTTCTGGATGATGCGCTTTTCCTCTGCGGGTGTGACCTGCCGGGTGTAGATCCGCAGGGTGATGCCATCCTTTTCTCCCAGGTGGCGGAGGATGGCCTGCTCGTCCGTGCTGGTGGGGTATTCACGAAGCGCCCAGACGCAGCGGTAAGTGTTGCCGCAGATGAAATG
>NZ_NFJT01000067.1 GCF_002160015.1 Anaerofilum sp. An201
ATATCTGCAAGTGCGGCCGGGTGGTGGAGAAATCCACCACCGCCGACAACACCGGCAACCGGGATACAGCCGGCTGCGAGGGCTGCCCGTACCTGCTGCCCTGGGGGCCGGATGAGTATGTGGCCGGTCAGGGGTTTGTGAAAAACGTCAAGGGACACGAGTGCCGGATGTCGCCAACTTTGGAATACCGCACAGAATTACACGGCCGGCTGGATGATAAAACGACCATCCGAATCACAAGCCTGGACTTTGATTTTCTGGAGCGTGTAAGCAATTGGGTAAAAGAGCATTACCCCAACGGAGAACTTCTCGGCGGGTTCTCGCGGGACCGCATCCGGGCGGTGGAATATGTGGATGAAGGACGATATCGGTATACGCTTGCCTGCTCGCAAAATAAAAAGGGGATTGCTGCAAAGCGCGCCCTGTGGGCCGAATTTTTCGACGAAACCTTTCGACGGAAAGACATGGACGCTGATGCAGAAAAGCAAAAAATTCTGCGCGATATTGAGCAGGGTAAGGCTGCCACCCAGCGAAAGGAGGATAAGATGCAAACCGACGACCACGGCACCATGACCGACGCCGGCGAGCTGCTGCCAAACGGCACCGAGTGCCGCCGTCATGCGGTAAGCCGTGCACGGACTGAAATGGGCAAAGTGCAGGCCATCCATGTGTGTGACGATCAGCCGGAAGGCGTGAAGATCTGGCTGAACGCCTCTTGCCCGGCTGAGTATTGGGTGTTGTCCAAAGCAGGCGAAATCGAGGGCGAGCACATCGAAAGCTGCCCTTATTGCGCGGCTTTGCTGAAGATTGGTTGCGGCGATGTGCTGCTGATGCCAATCAACAGAGAACCGAAGAGCAATAAGCCTTCTGAGCCTTCGGGAGCCAACAACACCACAACCTGCTCCTGCGCCGGCTGCAAGCGCGAAGATTGTATCTGCGCCGGCGGACACGATACGGCCGGCCGCGCTGATTGCACCGGCGAACAGAACTGCGCGCAAAGTGGGTGCACCTATGCAGCCAAACACCGCGCAAACCCTCCTACCCCTGCGGACGCCGATGCCAGCCCGTGTGCTCCTGGTGCATCGGATGTGCCGCCCTCGCCGTCCCAGAGTGCCGCTGCCGATGCGCAGCAAGGCGCAAACGATGATCTGCCGGAAGTGTGCCGCGGCTGCCGGTGCACGACCTGCGGCAATGAGGATTGCCCCACGCCATGCCACCAGAAAAGCGATGAAGTGGAGGAGTGCGAACAATTGGGGCCTTTGGGGGATGATTGCGAAGACTACCAGCCAAAGGAGGATGCAGAATGCCTGAAAACACCTGCCCCGAATGGGGATGTTGCTGCGATCACGGCCGCGAATGCTGCGACAAAGCCATCGCGGGTGGCGGAAACTACGACCACCTCGGAGAACGGGGCGGATGTAAGCGGCTTCCCCAATGCGTTGACT
>NZ_NFJT01000068.1 GCF_002160015.1 Anaerofilum sp. An201
AAAGGCGGGAGTAAAGGGCTGTAATTTTACTATAATCAGTCATGTGCATAACCTCCTGTGCGTCCATATAGGCTTCCTTTACACTTAAAATTATGCACTCCAGCGGGCGCTGCCGTACTCCATGCCCTTGCGGTATTTTTTCGCGTTTCTGCCCTTGGAGTAGACCGCCAGCCGGATCAGCACTGCGCCGGCGGCGCCCACGCACAGATCCAGCAGGTGGAAGCTGGGCGCCAGGCTGGCAAAGGCCGCCGAAAAGCCCTGCCCGATGTGGAGCAACTTTTCCGAGGCGTCCGCCCCAGGGGCCAGCCGCACACTCTGGCAGAGCTTGTCAAAGAGATACACGAAGATGAGATACGGGAGGTTGAGGATGAGCTGTTTTTTCAGCTTGTCGGTCATCGCGCCACCTCCCGGTCTTTGGTCTTGACCTTCTCCCGCTGGCGGTGCTGGGTCCTGGCCTGTTCCTGGGCCTGAGCCAGCCGCTCCCGGATGGTGGGGCGCTTCTCCCGGTTCAGGGTCATGGCGGTGAACTCCTTGAAGGCCGGCTGGAGCTGGTCTTTGTCCTTCGCCTTGAAGAACACATAGTAGTGCGGGGGCTCCGTGGTGGGGTCCTTCTTCAGGGCATAGTCGATGTCGTACTTCTTCGCCACCGCCGAAAACGCCTTGATGTTCTGCTCCGTGATCTCAATGTTGGTCAGGGAAGCCCCATGCTGTTTGAGCTGGTGCAGGGTCTGCTTCCCCTGGTGTAAGCTGCGCTGGGAGGGCTTTTTCTGCATCTCCTCCAGCACCTTCTTCACGGCCTTTTGGAGCAGGTCCGTCGTCATCTTGCCGGTCTCCACCGAGAGGGAGACCACGCCCTGGGTGATTTCTTCCTGCACGCACATCACCTCCGATCTCCGCCGCCGTACATATCGTGGCTCACCAGGGAAGTGTAATAGCTGCCGATGGTGGCCGGGGCGTTATACAGGGCGGCCAGCAGGTATTTTTTGATATTGCGGACATAGGTGGTGTTCTCCCGCATCCGGTCCAGTACATACTCAATATGGGAGCTGTCCAGCTTCAGGAACCGTGACTTGACCACCTCCGCCGGGTAAT
>NZ_NFJT01000069.1 GCF_002160015.1 Anaerofilum sp. An201
ACATGCACAGGTTTATCTCCCCATCGTGCTCGCCGCCGAAGATGCATTCCAGGATCTCGATCACCGCCCGGATCACCGCGCAGCCTCTGGTGCTGCAGCTGTTCTCGTGACCGCACCCCAGGCACGCAAGGCTTCCGATTTCCACCTTCAGGCGGCGCAGGGCCTTCAAAATTTCCTCTTTGTTCATGGTTTTCCTCCCTTCGTTACCAGTAGAGATACATGCAGCCCGGCAGCATACAGATCTCCTGCCCATCGCGGCGCCAGGCGCACTTCTGGCACCGCTCATCCTGCAGACGCTTCCGCAGGGTTATGGCGTGGATCACATCTTTTTCGGGCATATCCATCCGGGCCGCTATCTGCTCATAGCTCCATCCTCGCAGCCACAGCTCATACATCTGTTTTCCGATTTTTGAGGGTACGGCCATCAGCCCACCCCCATCTGCGCTGCCAGCGTCTGCAGCAGCCGGGCCAGCGATCGGCGCAGCTTGGCCGCTTTGTCGGCGTCAGTGCCTTCCAGTGTTTCCAGCGCGGCCTGCAAGGCAGCCACCGTATTTTCCAGCTGGTCGAACAGTACGTCGACTGCAGCGGACGCGCGAGCATCGGTGCGGGCCTGCTCGATCGCAGCGTCCACCGCGGCCTGCTTTTCCCGGTCGGCCGCAGCCTGCCATTGCTTTTTGGCATCGGCCAGCTGCTGCGCCTGGCCGCTTTGAGCGGCACGAGCTCTTTCTTCCGCTTCCTTCGCGCGCTGCTCGGCGTCGACGACGCGGGCGGCGTACTCTCCCTGCTGATCCAGCAGCGCATTGCGCTGGTCGTTTACCTGCTCATACTGGCAGTGATAGGTGTGTGCGGCTTCGCGGGCTTTCTCAGAATCCTCTCTATATCGCTGCGCATCATGTTCGGCCTTCTCCCGGGCCTGGCGCTCGGCCTTAATTTGTGCCTCCAGCGCCCGAAACTCCTTCAGCGTTTTCACCTGTTGGCGTTTCAGAGCCTCTACCGCTTCCGGCTCTGCAGAGGGGCGGGAAGCTTCATACAGCACAGAGTTGGTCAATTCCCTCAGAGCCTTCTGTTCTCGAGGTGTAC
>NZ_NFJT01000007.1 GCF_002160015.1 Anaerofilum sp. An201
GGGGGGGGAAGCTGTCGCCGCGGGCGACGGATGAGGGGAGAGCTCCCGGTCCGCACCCGCTTCCTCCGCACCGCGCAGACGGCCCGGCCTCGGCCTCATCCGCCCCGCTTCCCCCGCTCCGGCGCCATGCAAAACAGCGCCGGGCAAAACTGCCGCGGCGCCGCGAAAAACACAGCGGTCAGGCGCGGTTGGCCTTCCACTGCAAGTATTCCTCAAATGTGCCGGCGTAATCGGTGCAGCCGCTCTCGCCCGGCATCGCCAGCTCGATGATGCGGTTCGCCACCGTGTCGATCAGCTGGTGGTCGTGGGTGGCCAGCAGCACGTTGCCCTTGTACGCCTCGATGCCGTCGGTGAGGGCGGCGATGCTCTCCAGGTCCAGATGGTCGGTGGGCTGATCCAGCAGGATCACGTTCGCGCCGTTCATCATCATGCGGCTGAGCATGCAGCGCACCTTCTCGCCGCCCGACAGCACCTTCGCCGGTTTCAGCACCTCGTCGCCCGAGAAGAGCATCCGGCCCAAAAAGCCGCGCAGATAGGTCTCGGACGGATCGGGCGAATACTGCCGCAGCCACTCGATCAGGTTCAGCTCGCAGCCCTCGAAGAAGGCGGTGTTGTCCTTGGGGAAGTAGCTCTGGGTGGTGGACACGCCCCACTTGAAGCTGCCCTCGTCCGGCTCCATCTCCCCCGCCAGGATCTGCATCAGGGCGGTCTGGCCGGCCTCGTTCTCGCCCACCAGCGCGATCTTGTCGAACTTGTTCACCGTGAAGGTGACCTTGTCCAGCACCTTCACCCCGTCGATGGTCTTGGAGATGCCCTCCACGAACAGGATGTCCTTGCCGGCCTCGCGGTCGGGGGTGAACTGGACAAAGGGGTATTTGCGGCTGGAGGCGGGCAGCTCCTCCAGCTGGATCGAGTCGAGGATCTTTTTGCGGCTGGTGGCCTGCTTGGACTTCGACTTGTTGGCCGAGAACCGCTGGATGAAGGCCTGCAGCTCCTTGATCTTCTCCTCTTTTTTCTTGTTCTGGTTGCGGATCAGCTGCTGCATCAGGCGGGAGGAATCGTACCAGAAATCGTAGTTGCCGGCGTACAGCTTCACCTTGCCGTAGTCGATGTCCACCGTGTGGGTGCAGACGGCGTTCAGGAAATGCCGGTCGTGGCTGACCACGATTACGGTGCCGTCGTAGTCCATCAGGAACTCCTCCAGCCAGGTGATGCTGGCCAGGTCCAGGCCGTTGGTGGGCTCGTCCAGCAGAATCACGTTCGGATGGCCGAACAGCGCCTTCGCCAGCAGCACCTTCACCTTGCCCTTGCCGTCCAGCGCGCTCATCGGGCCGTAGTGGTCGTAGCCGGTCAGGCCCAGGCCGTTCAGCAGCTGGGCGGCGTCGCTCTCGGCCTCCCAGCCGCCCATCTCGGCAAACTCGCCCTCCAGCTCGGCGGCGCGCTCGCCGTCGGCGTCGGAGAAATCGGGCTTGTTATACAGCTCGTCCTTCTCTTTCATGATGGCGTACAGGCGCGGGTTGCCCATCAGCACCGTCTCCATCACGGTGTAGTCGTCGTATTTGAAGTGGTCCTGCTCCAGCACGCTCATGCGGCAGCCCGGCTTGAGGGACACCGAGCCGGTGGTGGGCTCCAGCTCGCCGGACAAGATGCGCAGCAAAGTGGATTTGCCGGCGCCGTTGGCGCCGATGATGCCGTAGCAGTTGCCCTCGGTGAATTTGAGGTCAACGTGTTTATACAGGGTGGAGCCTGCGAACTGCAGGCTCACGTCGGATACAGTCAGCACGGTTTTGTTCTCCTTTTTCTGATAATGGTCCAGTATCCAGTATACCACAAAGGCCCCCGCTTTTCCACCCCGCCGCGCGAAAAAGCCGCCCTTCGCCGCTTGACCGCCTGCGCCAATGGCGGTACAATAAAACTGCTTGCAGATTTTTGCAAAACGGAGGGAAAGAAAATGAAACTGTCGTTCAACAGCGCCTGCGTGCACGGCGCATACCGGGCCGAGAGCGGCCAGCCGCAGGAGCTGCCCATCGCCCAGAGCACCACCTATCGCTACTACAGCACCGACGACGTGGCCGCCCTGTTCGACCTGAAGAGCGCCGACCACATGTATACCCGCATCTCCAACCCCACCGTGGCCGCGCTGGAAAACAAGATGGCGCTGCTGGAGGGCGGCGTGGCGGCGGTGGCCGCTTCCAGCGGCCAGAGCGCCACCCTGATGACCCTGCTGAACATCTGCGAGGCAGGCGACCACATCCTGGCCTCCACCAACATCTACGGCGGCAGCCACAACCTCATCACCGTGAGCTTTGCCAAGCTGGGCATCGCCCACACGCTGGTGGACCCCGACGCCCCGCTGGAGGAGATCGTGGCGGCGGCCACCCCGCGCACCAAGGCCCTGTTTGCCGAGACGCTGGGCAACCCCGCGCTGAGCGTGCTGGATTTTGAAAAGTGGAGCGCCGCCGCCAAGCAGCTGGGCGTGCCGCTGATCGTGGACAACACCCTGGCCACCCCCTACTGCTGCCGCCCGCTGGAGCACGGGGCCAACATCGTCCTCCACTCCACCACCAAATACTCCGACGGCCACGCCACCAGCGTGGGCGGCATGGTGATCGACGGCGGCACCTTCGACTGGACCGCCGGCGGCAAGTATCCCGGCCTGACCACCCCGGACGAGAGCTACCACGGCCTGGTCTACACCGAGGCGTTCGGCCCGTCCGCCTTCGCGGTGAAGCTGCGCGGCCAGCTGCTGCGCGATTTCGGCGCGGTGATGGCCCCCCAGAACGCATGGCTCACCCATCTGGGCCTCGAGACCCTGCATGTGCGCATGCAGCGCCACTGCGAGAACGCGCTGGCGCTGGCGGAGCACCTGGAGGCCAGCCCCTATGTGGAGTGGGTGAACTACCCCGGCCTCAAGAGCAACAAATACCACGATCTGGCAAAGAAATATCTGGCGAACGGCGCGGGCGGCGTGCTGACCTTCGGCGTGAAGGGCGGCCTGGCGGCCGGCAAGAAGTTCATCGAGAACCTCGACATGACCAGCCTGGTGGTGCATGTGGGCGACCTGCGCACCAGCGTGCTGCATCCCTCCTCCACCACCCATCGCCAGCTCAGCGAGGCCGACCAGATCGCGGCGGGCATCCGCCCGGAGCTGATCCGCGTGTCGGTGGGCATCGAGGACATCGGCGACATCCTGGCCGATTTCGACCAGGCGCTGGCCGCGGCCTGCCGCTGAGCCCCATTTTGTAAAAAAGGAGCGCACCCATGCCCCTGATCCTGCCCAAAAACCTGCCCGCCGCCGAAGCGCTGGAGCGGGAGAACATCTTCGTGATGCCCGAGGAGCGGGCACGCAACCAGGACATCCGTCCGCTGCGCATCGTGGTGGTGAACCTGATGCCCACCAAGATCGCCACCGAGACCCAGCTGGCGCGCCTGCTGGCCAGCACCCCTTTGCAGGTGGTGCTGACCTTTCTGCGCACCGGCACCCACCAGTCGAAAAACACCAGCGAGAACCACCTGCAGGCCTTCTACCGCACGGTGGACGAGGTGATGGGCGAGCGGTTCGACGGCATGATCATCACCGGCGCGCCGGTGGAGCAGATGCCGTTTGAAGAGGTGGACTACTGGCCCGAGCTGTGCCGCATCATGGATTTTTCCAAGAAGAACGTCTGGTCCACCCTGCACGTGTGCTGGGGGGCGCAGGCGGGCCTGTACCACCATTTCGGCATCCGCAAGCAGCCGCTGGACGAGAAGATGTTCGGCATCTTCCCCCACCGGGTCACCCGGCCGTCCAGCCCGCTGGTGCGCGGCTTCGACGAGATCTTCTATGCGCCGCATTCCCGCCACACCACCGTGAGCCGCGAGGACGTGCTGGCCACCCCCCAGGTGCGGGTGCTGGCCGAGAGCGACGAGGCCGGCCTGTACCTGATGGCCACCGATTCCGGGCGGCAGATCTTCGTCACCGGTCACCCGGAATACGACCGCCTCACGCTGGACAGCGAATACCGCCGCGACCTTGCGCGCGGGCTTGCCATCCAGCCTCCGGCCCACTACTACGCGGACGACGACCCGGGCAAGGACGTGCTGTTCCGCTGGCGCGGACACGCGCACCTGCTCTATTCCAACTGGCTGAACTACTATGTATACCAGCAGACGCCGTACGATCTGACCGACCTGCCCGGCGGGATGTGAGCGGACGGTCTCCCGCCCCCGAGGAAAGCCGCCGCTTTGCACCGCGCTTTTGGGAAACGCACCTGCTGCCGGATGGCTTCCACCTCATCCGCCCCCTTCGGAGGCACCTTCCCCTGTCCGGGGAAGGCGTTCGGTACCGTTGGCTTCCCTCTCCCACACAAAACAAGGCCGCGCCGCCCTTCCACGCGCCGCGGATATGAGACTGCACAAAAGAGGAAAAGACAAATCGCCTTCTCCTCTTTTGTGCAGTTTTTATATGGATTATCCCCAAATACTGCGATAAAATTTTATTGGTAGATCCAGTTCGTATACACCCGAATTTTACAGAAAGGAGAATGACCATTGTCTGCGCTGCTGTATGATCTGAACTTTTTACTGACTCAGCTGCACACATGGTGGAGCCTTTGCGGGATCGCCAGCGTATTGTTTGCCGTTCTGGTAGCGGCCGCCGTGTGGCTGCACGCCTGCCTGCACCATCCCCGGGAAAACCCCCGCTGGCGCGCGCTGGGGGCTGCGCTGGCCGTTTTGGGCTTCTGTATCGCTCTGACCGGCAGTTTCCTGCTCTACCTCATCGTGCATACAGCTGCCGTCTGACACCTTTTCCCCAAAACAAACCGCGCCCGGCACAGGGATCCCTCCCTGCGCCGGGCGCGGTCTTTCTTTTCTTCTGCGTTATACCGTGAACTTCCACAGCTCCTCGCCGGTCTCCAGGTCGATGGCGGTGAAGGCGCCGTTCTCATACAGCATGCAGCTGTGGGTGCCGTCCTTGGGCAGCGAGGCCGAACCGGGGTTCACGATGGCCACGTCGCCCTTCCACTCGCCGTGCTTGACGTGGATGTGGCCGAAGGCAAAGATGCTGCCTTTCGCCAGCGGGGGCAGGTTGTCGGGGTCGAACAGGTGGCCGTGGGTGAGGAAAAGCGCCCTGCCGTCCTCCAGCGTCATCTGCGCGTAGTCGGCCCGGATGGGGAATTCCAGCACCATCTGGTCCACCTCGGCGTCGCAGTTGCCGCGCACCGCCAAAATGCTGTTCTTGCGCGCGTTCAGCAGCGCAAACACCTCTTTGGGCGCGTATTCGTCGGGCAGGTCGTTGCGGGGGCCGTGGTACAGCAGGTCGCCCAGCAGCACCAGCTTTTCGGCGCCGCGGGCATCGAACTGCTCCAGCACCTTGCGGGTCCAGAAGGCCGAGCCGTGCAGGTCGGACGCGATGAGAAGTTTCATAGACAAAAGGCTCCTTTCCAAAAAAGAGGGGTTCAGCAGTATTCCGCCACGATCGCCTGCATCGCCTCGAACTGGTGCTCCATCTCGTCCACCAGCTTGAACTGGGTGCGGGCGCGCTCGAGGTTATGGGTGGGATGGGTGGTCTTGAAATAGGTGTCGCCCTGCAGATAGTCTGTCAGAAAACGCATGCCGCATTCCAGCGTCAGCAGCTTTGCGCCCCAGGCAAGGCTCTTTTTCTCGGCGCTCGTCAGCACGCTGCCCGCCGTTTCCAGGTAGCCCTTGGCATACAGGCGGAACAGCTCGATGTCGAAGTGCACCTTGCTGAGGTCCTTTTCGTCCTCGGCCGCGGTGGAGGCGCCGAACCGGATCGAGTCGCCGAAATCGCTGGCGGCCAGGCCCGGCATGATGGTGTCGAGGTCGATGATGCACAGGCCCTTGCCGGTGGCCTCGTCGAACAGGATGTTGTTCAGCTTGGTGTCGTTGTGGGTCACCCGCAGCGGCAGCTCGCCGGTTTTCAGCTGGTCCATCAGCACGCCGCACTCGTCCTTGTGCGCCTGTACAAACTCGATCTCGGCGCGGCAGGTGGAGGCGCGGTCCTTCACGTCGCGCTCCAGCGCGCGGGAGAAGTCGGCATAGCGGTTGGGGGTGTCGTGGAAGCGGGGGATGGTCTCGTGCAGCGTCTCGGCCGGGTAGTCGCACAGCTGCTTGAGGAAGCGGCCGAACGACCGCGCCGATTCATAGAACTGCTCGGGACGCTCCACCGCCTGGTAGCACACCGAGTCGGCGATGAAGTTATAGCAGCGCCACGGCTGCCCCTGGCTGTCCTCGAAGAAGTTGTCGCCCGCCTTGGTGCGGATATAGCTGAGGGTCTCGCGGTCGGGGTCGCCGCCCTCCGCGATGATGGAACGGCGCAAAAATTCGGTCACGCCGATGATGTTCTCCATCACCTCTTTGGGGCGCTTGAACACGTGGGTGTTCACCCGCTGCAGCACATAGCGCAGCTCGTCCTCGCCGTTCTCGTCCGGCATATACACAGCGTAGGTCTCGTTGATGTGGCCCGCGCCGAAGGGCTTCACATAGCTGCAGGTGTTGCCGAAGCCGAAGGCATACAGCGCGTCCTCCAGCATCAGGTTGTCCACGCCGTCGATCTTGCGGCGGGTGGAGAAGATGACGGTGCCGGCCTCGATCTTCTGCAGCGGCTTGATGCAGCAGTTGGCCTTGATCACCGCGCCCAGACAGATGTGCACGCCGTCCTCCAGCCGGGTGTCGTGGTCCACGATGGCGCCGCAGTTGATGAGGCAGCCCTGCCCCACCTGGCAGGCGGTGTTCACGATGGCGCCCTGCAGCACGATGGTGCCCTCGCCCAGCTTGACCGACGGGCTCACCAGCGCGGCCGGATGCACCAGCGCCGGCACCTCGAAGCCGGCCTCCAGCAGCTGGTTCACCCAGCGCAGGCGCAGGCGGTTGTTGCCGAAGGCGGCGATAGCGCGGGGGAACCGGTCTTTCAGATCGGCATAGTCCATGCAGCGGCCCACCACCTTCGCGCCGCGGGCGGCGTCGTCCAGGAAAAACACCTCGTACCCGGCAGCCTCGGCGGTTTCGGCAGCCACGCGGCCCAGGCCGCCGGCGCCCAAGATCAGCAGTTGTTCCATATTGTCCTCCTACATCGTCCCGGCCCAAAGGGGCCGGTCGTTCTCTGGCAAAGTGTGTTTCTCCTATTGTACCACATTTTGCTCCGTTTGGGGATGGCAATTCGATCAGATTCGTCTGTTTGGCAAAAAAGCGGAGCCGTGCGAACAAAACGGCACGGCTCCGCAGATTGGAAAAGCGGGGGTCATTCGGCGGCCTGGTAGTAGGGCGAGCCGAGCAGATAGGGGATCGTGGGGCTGTACGCCGTGTGGCTGGACATGAACTCGATCCAGGCGCGGTAGCCGTCCTGGTCCAGGTGGTGGCCGTCGGGGGCGGCGTATTCGGGGTTCAGGTAGCCGTCGTCGCCGGCCAGCGCGGTGTTCAGGTCGAGGAAATACAGGCCGCGCTCAAAGGCCATCTGCGCCAGGCGGCAGTTCAGCTGGTAGAGGTGGTCCTGGGTGAACATGGCGCGCTCGGCCTCGTACTCGGGGGTCACCGGGGTGATCGACTGGATATAGATCTGGGCGTCGGGCCGCACCACCGATTGCAGCCAGTCGAGCATCTTCTCGTAGTAGGTGAAGAAGGCGTCGTCCGACAGGTTGATGATCGAGTTGGTGCCGAACAGCACATAGATGTGTTCCGGCTGCTTTTCGGCCAGCTTGGCGGCGATGTCGTCCTGGGTGGGCACCCGCTCGCCCTGCGGGTTTTTCAGCTGGCCGTTGTTGACGATGGTGTCGGGACCGCAGCTCTGGTAGGCGCAGAGGGTGACGATGTCCTTGATGTCGGTGTTGTACGACCAGAAGCCCTGGCTGATCGAGTCGCCGATGATCATGGTGTTGGCGAAGTAGCTCATGTCCACCCGGCCGTTCTCGGGCAGGGCGATCATGCGGTAGTCAGGCGAGGTGATGGTGGCGTCCACCGTCTGCTCCACCGGGCCCACCACGTTCCAGCCCGCCTGCACGGCGCCGCCGGAGCCTTCGGAGCTGCTGCCGGACGCGGGCGCGGAGATGGACGAGGACGCCCCGCCGCTCTGGGGGGCCTCTTCCCCGGTGATCTTCTGGATGATAAAGGTGATCACCCAGGCCAGGGCGGCCAGGATGAGGGCAAGGATCAGCACAAAGACGGCGCGCCGGAAGGTGCGCTTGCGGCGGCGGCGACGGGTCTGTGCACGGAATTCATGGTAACTGGACACTGGGAGCTCCTCCTCTGGCGCGGCAAACGGCGCCTTGTCTATCAGAAACAGCGGCCTGTCCGGCAGGCTGCAAAGCATCAAAAACACGGGGTAAAAGAACCGCTATGCAGCTATTATACCCCATCTTGCCGCGCGGTTCAAGCGCCCGGCAGATTTCCCCGCCGGTTTGCGCCCAAAACCACAAATCTTTTACAGTTTGTTCTTATTCGCGGGTGACGTTGCGGATCCAGCGGCCGCTGAGGATGCGCGGCAGGCAGACGATGGCCTTGACGATGTTGTCCGAGCGCATCAGGAAGAACACCACCGGCGCGCTCCAGTGCAGCACGAAGGCGGCCACCAGGCCCAGCGGCACCGCCTGCACCCACAAGAGCCCGCAGTCCAGCACAAAGTTGGTGTTGACGTCGCCGCCGCCGCGCAGCACGCCCACGATGGACACGCTGCCAAAGCCCATGATCGGCTCCATGCAGCCCAGGATGGTGAGCAGGGTATAGGCGGTGGAGGCGGTCTCGGGGGTGACGTTGTAGATGGCAAGCACCGGGCCGCGCAAAAGCAGCAGCACACAGCCCGCGCAGATGCTGAGGATCTCGCCCACAAAAATCAGGCTGTTGGCCACCCGCTGGGCCTCCCTCCTGCCCTGCCCGCTGCCGATGGTCTTGCCGCACAGCACGGCGGCGGCGTTGGCGATGCCGAAGGTGAACACGCTGCACAGCTGGTTCATCACGTTGGCGATGCTGGCGGCGGCCACGAAGGTCTGGCCCATGCGGCCGATGGTCATGTTGATCATCGACATGCCCAGGCCCCACAGCAGTTCGTTGCCCACGATGGGCAGGCTGTTGCGCAGATAGTCGGCGCCCAGCCCGCCGCTGCCCAGCAGGATGCAGCGCGGGGTGAAGCGCACCTTCTTTTCGATACAGGTCATGTACACCAGCACGGCGCAGAACTCAAAGCCGCGGGCGATGACGGTGCCGATCGCGGCGCCCCGGATGCCGTAGGCCGGAAAGCCCAGCCTGCCGAAGATGAAGCAGTAGTTGAAAAAGACGTTGATGCAGAAGCTGCAGCTGTACACCGCCATGCTCACCTTCACCTGCTCCACCGCCCGCAGGCACATCAGGTAGCAGTTGGACACGCTGAACAGCACGAAGCTCAGCGACAGGGTTTTCAGATATTCGGCCGAGGCGGCGATGACCGGCTCTTCACTGGAAAAGATGCGCATCAGCGGCTCGGCGAAGAAAAATCCCGCAAGTGCGAACAGGGCGCTGGCGCACAGCACCACCCGCACCGTGAGCGCGATGAGGCGGCGGATGCGCTCGGTGTCTCCCTTGCCCCAGTACTGGGCGATGAGGACGTTGGCGCCGCTGGCCAGCCCGAAGCCCAGGATGTTGAGGATGAAGAAGGGCTGTCCGCCCAGATTGGCCGCCGTGATGGCCAGGTCGCCCAGGCGGCCCAGCATGACGGTGTCCATCAGGTTCACGCCCAGGCTGATGATGTTCTGCGCCGCGATGGGCAGGCTGAGCGCCAGCATCGACAGATAAAAGCCGCGGTCGGCGCGGAAATGCTTTTGGAAAAAGGCTTGCATGGTTCCTCCTTGTGTGGTGTGAAAAAAGACTGTGCGCGGCACTGGCTGCTTCAGCGGGGGAACGCCAATGGTACGGCCCGCCTTCCCCTGGCAGGGGAAGGCGCCCCGCAAGGGGGCGGATGAGGTCGAATCTTGCCCCGCGGGCGGCAGGCTTTTCGGCCGTGCGCGCGGCGCATACCGGCCGCTTTCCCCTCACTCCTTGCCGAACAGCGCTCTCGCCTCGCTGGCCAGATACAAGCTGCCGCAGACCACTGTGCCCTCGTATCCGTCCTCGGCGGCCAGCTCCAGCGCGTCGGCGGCGGTGTCGCAGACAGTCACCCGCGGGAACACCCCGCGCGCCAGTTCGGCCAGCTGCTCGGTGTCCAGCGCGCGCGGGCCGGCTGTCTGCGGGGTGACGGTGTACAGGTGAGCAAAGCATCCCTCCAGTGCGCGCAGCGTCTCCTCGCAGTTCTTGTCCTCCATCATGCCCATCACGCCCGCCAGACCGGTGAGCTTGGCTTTTTTCAGGGTGGAGGCCAGCGCCGCCGCGCCGTCCGGGTTGTGGCAGCCGTCGATCACCACGAACGGGTCGCGGGATACCACCTCGATGCGCGCCGGCATCCGCGCCGCCCGCAGGCCGCGCAGGATGGCGTCGTCGTCGATCTCCCAGCCCCTGCGCCACAGCGCCAGCGCCGCCTCGATGGCCACCGCCGCGTTGCGCTGCTGGTGGCTGCCGGGCAGCGCCAGGTCGGCCAGGTATCCGCCGTAGTCGAAGCGGTTTTCCAGCGGCCGCCCCTTTTGGGGCAGGATGTCGTCGGCGTCCGGCTCCACCAGCTCGCAGCCCGCCGCCGCGGCCGTCTCGGCGATCACCTCGCGCGCCGCCTCCAGCTGGCCGGGATAGCTCACCACCGTGCAGCCCGGCTTGATGATGCCGCATTTTTCCCTGGCGATCTCGGGGATGGTGTAGCCCAGCATATCCATGTGGTCCATGCCGATGCGCAGGATGCAGGCCACCTCCGGCGCCGGGATGGCGTTGGTGGCGTCCAGACGTCCGCCGATGCCGGTCTCCAGCACCACGATGTCGCACTGCTGCTGCGCGAACCACACCAGCGCCACCGCCGTCACCGCCGCAAACTCGCACGGCCATTCGCCGGTGTCGCGGCGCAGCTGCTCGGCCGCTTGGCGCACCACGGCCGTCACCGCGCCCAGCGCTGCGGGGTCGATCATCTCGCCGTTCATCTGGAACCGCTCACGGAACTCCACCACATAGGGCGAGACGTTGCAGCCCACCCGCAGGCCGCTCTCCTTCAGGATGGCGGCCAGCATGGCGGCGGTGCTGCCCTTGCCGTTGGTGCCGGCGATGTGCACGAATTTCAGCCGCTGCTGCGGGTTGTCCAGCAGCGCCAGCAGCGCGCGGGCGGAGTCCACGCCCGGCATGCGGGTGCGGTGGGGCAGGCTGTGCAGCCACTGCTCTGCTTCGAGGCTGGTCATGAAAAACGCTCCTTTCAAAATACAGGCGGGCCGCGAAAGGCCCGCCTGTGGGTGGTTGTTGTGCCATCGGCTTCCCCCTGGGGGAAGCGGCCGGTATGCGCCGCGCGCACGGCCGAAAGCCGCTGCCTGCGGGCAGACCCGACCTCATCCGCCCCCTTGCGGGGGCACCTTCCCCTGCCAGGGGAAGGCCTCGCCGGCGTCAGCCCATCGCCCGGATGGAATCGGCGATCATGGCCAGCTTGTCGCGGCTCTTCTGCAGCTTCTGGCGGATGCCGTCCACCACCGCCGCCGGGGCCTTGTTCACAAAACCCTCGTTGGACAGCTGCTTTTCAAACATCGCGATCTCCTTCTCGGCGGCGGCCTGCTCCTTGTGCAGACGCGCCAGCTCCTTGTCGCGGTCGATCAGCTCCATCAGCGGGATGAAGCCGCGGGCCGAGTGGGTCACCACCTGCACCATACCGGCGGTCTCGCCCTCGTATTTGGGGGTGATGGTCACGTCGGTGGCAAAGGCGAACTTGGCCAGATAGCTCTTGCCCTTCTCGAAGGCCGCGCCGTCGGCGGTCTCCAGAATCAGGCTGGCGCGCTTGGCCGGGTGCACGTTCATCTCGGTGCGCACCGCGCGCACCGCCTTGATCAGGTCCACGATGCGGGTGAAGTCGGCCTCGTCGTCGGCAAAGGAGAAGGCGGGGTCGAACTCGGGCCATCTCTGGGTCATGATGGTCTCGGCGCTGCCGGGCAGGGCGCGGTAGATCTCCTCGGTGATGAAGGGCATGAACGGGTGCAGCAGCTTCAGCGCCTGGCTCAGCACATGCACCAGCACCTTGCGGGCGGTGTCGGCCTCGGCGGCGTTGTCGCTGTTCAGGCGCACCTTGGCGATCTCGATATACCAGTCGCAGTAGACGTCCCAGATGAAGTCCTGGATCTTCTGCGCGGCCAGGCCCAGCTCGAATTTGTCGAGGTTCTCGGTGACGTTCTTGGCCACCGTGTTCAGGCAGGACAGCACCCAGCGGTCGCTCAAATCGAGGGTGTCGGCGGCGGGCAGGCCGGCCTCGAAGCCCTCGGGCAGGTTCATCATCACAAAGCGGGCGGCGTTCCACAGCTTGTTGGCAAAGTTGCGGGCGGCGCGCACTTTATCGTCCGAGAAGCGCATGTCGTTGCCGGGGGTGGAGCCCATCACCAGCGCCAGGCGCAGCGCGTCGGCGCCGTATTCGCGGATGACCTCCAGCGGGTCGATGCCGTTGCCCAGCGACTTGCTCATCTTGCGGCCCTGCGCGTCGCGCACCAGACCGTGGATGACCACCGTGTCGAACGGGGCCTGGCCGGTGTATTCCAGCGCCGAGAAGATCATGCGGCTCACCCAGAAGGTGATGATGTCGTAGCCGGTCACCAGCGTGTTGGTGGGGTAGAAGTAGGCCAGGTCGTCGGTCTGCTCGGGCCAGCCCAGCGTGCTGAACGGCCACAGCGCGCTGGAGAACCAGGTGTCGAGGGTGTCGGGGTCCTGCTGCACCTTGCCGCCGCAGGCGGGGCAGGTGTCCAGATGCTCCACGCTCACATGCACCTTGCCGCAGTCGTCGCAGTAGTAGGCCGGGATGCGGTGGCCCCACCACAGCTGGCGGCTGATGCACCAGTCGCGGGTGTTCTCCATCCAGTGGAAATAGTGTTTGTCGAACCGCTCGGGCACAAAGCGGATCTCGCCCGAGCGCACCGCCTCGATGGCGGGACCGGCCAGCGGGACCATCCGCACGAACCACTGCTTGGACACCATCGGCTCGATGGTGGTGCCGCAGCGGTAGCAGACGCCCACCTCATGCTGCAGCGGCTCCACTTCCTTCAGGAAGCCGCCCGCCTTCAGATCCTCCACGATCGCCTTGCGGGCTTCCATCGTGGTCATGCCGGCGTATTTGCCGCAGTCGAGCACCTCCGGCTCGCCGGCGGCGGCGCGGCCGCTGGCAAACAGCTCGTCGGCGGCGGCCTTGTCGGCGGCGCCGGTCATTCTGCCGTCGTAGGTGAACACGCGCACCGAGGGCAGGCTGTGGCGCTGGCCCACCTCGTAGTCGTTGGGGTCGTGGGCGGGGGTGATCTTCACCACGCCGGTGCCCTTCTCCATGTCGGCGTGGTCGTCGCAGACGATGGGGATCTCCTTGTTCAGCAGCGGCAGCACCACATGGCAGCCGTGCAGATGGGCATAGCGGGGGTCGGCGCCGTTGATGGCCACGGCGGTATCGCCCAGCATCGTCTCGGGGCGGGTGGTGGCCAGCTCCAGCATCTCGCCGGTCTCCTTCACCGGGTAGAGCAGATGCCAGAAGTTGCCGTCCTGGGTCTTGTATTCCACCTCGGCGTCCGAGATGGAGGTGCGGCAGTGGGGGCACCAGTTGATCATGCGGTTGCCGCGGTAGATGAGGTCCTTGTCATACAGCTGCTTGAACACCTTCAGCACGGCCCTGCTGCATCCCTCGTCCATCGTGAACCGCTCGCGGGTCCAGTCGCAGGAGGAGCCCAGCTTTTTCAGCTGCTCCACGATGCGGTTGCCGTACTGGTTCTTCCAGTCCCAGGCGCGCTCCAGGAAGCCCTCGCGGCCGAGGTTCTCTTTGGTGAGGCCCTCCTCCTTCAGCTTGGCCACCACCTTGGCCTCGGTGGCGATGGAGGCGTGGTCGGTGCCGGGCACCCACAGCGCGGCGTAGCCCTGCATGCGCTTGTGGCGGATGAGGATGTCCTGCCAGGTGTTGTCGATGGCGTGGCCCATGTGCAGCTGGCCGGTGACGTTTGGCGGGGGCATCACGATGGTATACGGCTCCTTGTCGGGGTCCGGCTGCGCGGTGAAGTAACCGCCCTCCATCCAGGACTGGTAGATCTTGTCCTCCACCTGGGCAGGGTCGTACAGCTTTTCCAGTTCTTTCATTGTACGCACTCTCCTTTTCGTGTGGGGGCGGCGGGATACAAAAAAGCCGCCCCATGATGTTGCAAACATGGGACGGCCTTGTTTCAAAACCGCGGTACCACCCAAATTGCGCCGTTCTTGCAGGAACAGCGCCCCTTGAAGCCCCGGTAACGGGGGGCCAGGACGGGAAGGGCTACTGGCATTTCACCCCTCCTGCTCCAAAGCGACCATGCCGCCTGTGCGCGGGCGGGGATCGCAGCGCCCCCCGCTCTCTGGACCGGCGCGTTTGGCCGGCGGCAACCTCTTTTTCACAGCATTTGCGATACCTTTTATAATACCG
Source organism: Anaerofilum sp. An201 (assembly GCF_002160015.1). Classification (GTDB taxonomy): domain Bacteria; phylum Bacillota; class Clostridia; order Oscillospirales; family Ruminococcaceae; genus Anaerofilum; species Anaerofilum faecale. Next base: position 14,492 of record NZ_NFJT01000007.1, read on the forward strand.
GGCAAAGCCGGATTTGTCAACCGTTTCAGCCCAGGCAGATACCCATGCGGCGGGCGACGGTGATCATGTCGCAGCCCTCGGGCACCAGGCGGGTCTTGCCGGCCACGTCCTCCAGCTTGTTCTCGGTGACGGCGTGGTTCTTCATGGCCACGGCCACGCCGTAGCGCTCGTTCTCCACCAGCTTTGCGGCGTGTGCGCCGAACTGGGTGGACAGCACGCGGTCGTAGGCAGAGGGGCTGCCGCCGCGCTGCATATGGCCGGGCACACACACGCGGGTCTCGAAGCCGGTGGCGGCCTCGATCTGGCGGGCGATGCGGGCGGTGGCGGTGGTGTCGCCTGCCTTGGCGCGGCGGGCGGTCCACTCCTTGCGCTTCATGCGGGCCTCCTCGGTGTCGAAGGCGCCCTCGGCCACCGCCAGGATGGAGAAGGTCTTGCCCTGTTTGGCGCGCTTTTCCACGGCGGCGATGACGTTGTTGATGTCGTAGGGCAGCTCGGGCAGCAGGATGATGTCGGCGCCGCCCGCGATGCCGCTGTACAGGGTGAGCCAGCCAGCCTTGTTGCCCATGATCTCGATCACCATCACGCGGCGGTGGCTGGAGGCGGTGGTGTGGATGCGGTCGATCACCTCGGTGGCGATGTCCACGGCGGTGTGGAAGCCGAAGGTGACGTCGGTGCCCCAGATGTCGTTGTCGATGGTCTTGGGCAGGCCGATGATGTTCAGGCCCTCCTGGTGCAGCAGGTTCGCGGTTTTGTGGGTGCCGTTGCCGCCCAGGCACAAAAGGCAGTCCAGCTTCATTTCCTTATAGTTTTCCTTCATGGCGGCAACCTTGTCCACATTGTCCTCGCCCACCACGCGCATCAGCTTGAAGGGGGTGCGCTTGGTGCCCAGGATGGTGCCGCCGCGGGTGAGGATGCCGGAGAATTCGTGGGGCTGCATCACCCGCCACTCGCCGTTGATGAGGCCGGAATAGCCGTTGGCGATGCCCACGATCTCCACATCGTCGCCCATGCGCTCGTACAGGGCTTTGGCCGCGCCGCGGATGGTTGCGTTCAGGCCGGGGCAATCGCCGCCGGAGGTCAGGATTCCTACACGTCTTTTCATCGTTGCTCCTCCATTTCCACCCTCCCCGCTCCCGGGAGGGTATACTATAAAATAAGAGTATTCTTCTTATGGCTCTTTGTCAAGAAAAGGCGCGGCCATACACCCCCGCCGAAAAATTTTTTTATTTTTTTGAAAATACCTGTTGACAAATGGCCCAAGGGTGGATATAATATAAAGCGCGGTAAGGACAGCGCACCGCAAATAACACAGCAATGGGGAATTGTGTAAGGGTAGCACGACAGACTCTGACTCTGTTTGTGAGGGTTCGAATCCTTCTTCCCCAACCATGATGGCAGCAGCAAACCGCTGCTGCCATTTTCATACCGGGGTATAGCGCAGTTGGTAGCGCGCTGCGTTCGGGACGCAGAGGCCGAGAGTTCGAGTCTCTCTACTCCGACCAGAAAGCACCGATCTACAGGATCGGTGCTTTTTTGTTTTGTGCACCGCATCTATGGTTTTCGCAGAGAGACTCGAACTCATCGCCGCCAGGCGATTTCAGATCCCTCGCCCTCGATCCTGCGCGAAGCGCGCAGGATCGAGTCTCTCTACTCCGACCAGAACAAAACAACGGCACTTCGTCAAAAATACGAAGTGCCGTTGTTTTTTGTGTTTTGTGTTGTGCTTTTCAGCGTGTCTTATGGCACTTTATGGCGCAGCAATTGCAGAGTAACTGCAGAGTACCGCCGCGCCCGCCATGATGGTGGAATAGCTGGAACCGTTGCTCATCTGGAACTTCTGAAGCCCGACGGGGATGGTGTACATGAAGTCGCGGCTCAGATATGTCTTGGGATTGATGTAGTCGTTCCAGCTGCTGGTGAATTGCAGAAGCGTGACCGTCAGCAAAGTGGGCTTGATCTGAGGAAGTATGATCTGCCCGAACACACGGAACTGGCTGGCTCCGTCTATGATAGCCGATTCAGACAGCGACCGCGGCACCGACATGAATGCCTGACGCATCAGGAATACGCTGAACACTTCAAACATGGCCGGAAGGATCAGCGCAGAATGCGTGTTGGACATGTGCAGCGTCTGGAACAGCAGGTATTTCGGAACCAGGAGCACCTGGTTCGGAACCATCATCGTGGCAAGATAATAGGGCAGGCGCACCTTCAGCTGAAAGCCGGTGCACTCCCCCTTTTCATCATAGAGATTGCCGAAGCCCTCTTCGCAAATAATGTATTTTTCAAATAACACCCTGTTTGCGCTCCTTTCTGCCAATGTACTCTCTGTAAGCGGCCGCTGTACAGGTTCCTTGTCTTTATTATGCACCCTGTGCCGTTTGTTTTCATCCGCGCCCTGCGCAATCCGGAAAGGATTTCCGCAAGCGGTTTCGGCACGTGAAATTTGTTGCGTTTTGCCGCAACAAACCAAAAAGGAGTTGGACCATGGACATTCTGACAAAGCTGATCTGCGTATACAACAACAAAAGCGAGAGCGCCAACGGCGCTCTCGCCAAGCAGTTTCTCATGCATTTGAATGAGATCCCCCGCCTATCGATCTATGAGCTTGCAGACCTGTGCTACACCTCCACCACGGCCATCAGCCGATTTGTGCGCAGGTTGGAATACGAAAATTTCCACCAGTTCAAGAGCGTGCTTTCCGCAACGCTGAATTACTATCCGCAGTACAACAGAAAAATGCCGCTTTTCAAAGCGGAACCGCAGGAGGGGATGATCGCGTGTTATACCAATCTGCTGTGCAGCCAGCTGCAGAATTTTTCGCAGCGCATCCCGCTGGAAATGCTGGACCGGTTCGTCCAAGAGATCGCCCGGGCAGACCAGCTGATCCTTGTCTCCCCGGCTTCGTTCGGATTTGAAGCATTCCAGTACGACCTTGCGGTTCACGGAAAGCGCACGCTGTTTTCGGACAATCTGACCGATTCTTTCCAGGATCTCCGGCAGGCAGGGAGCAGCAGCTTCCTCCTCTTTCTTCTCACAGCGGAACGGGAATCGCGAAGAATGGAAACGCTTTTGCACGCAGCGAAGGAACGCGGGGCCGTGATCGGCATCGTTTCACGCGAGCAGTTCAACCTGCCGGGACGGTATACGGATCTGCGGATCTCGTATGAGAGCACAGGGACCGATATGGACGACCGCCTGCTGGCATACTGGATGGATCTTCTGATCATCCGGTACCGGCAGTGGTTTATCGACGGACACGGGCAGCCGGGGAAATAGTCTCCGGAGCATGCGCCGAAGCGGACGCGGAAATACGGCCTGCCGCATCCGGCGAACAATGCGGCCGCGTCACCGCAGCAGATCCTGCTGGTCGGGATGCTGGCTGAACCACTTCTGCGCATAGCTGCAGGTGGCCACCGCCTTGCGGCCGGTGGCGCGCAGGGCGTCGGCGGTGTGCTGCATCAGCTGACCGGCCACCCCCTGGCCCCGCAGCACGGGGTCCACGAAGGTGTGGTCGATGTTCACCACGCCCTCTTCAAAGGCGGGGAAGGTGATCTCGGCCAGGGTCTGGCCGTCCTGCTGGTAGATGATTCGGTTTTCTTCGGTGATGAACGGCATATGTGCGCTCCTTTCAAATAATCGTATATTCCAGATCGTGGTACAACAGCCGGGTGCCTTCGTCGATCTCCATCGGAAGCAGGAACCGGGCCACCGGGTTCAGCCCCTCCACTTCCTTGTCCAGCCGTTTCAGGTGGGCGTAATCGCCGTCGATCAGCACCACCTCATACTCGGCGTCCTCCAGCATGCGGAGCACCTCCTTTTGCTTTCGTTTCCCTACAGTATATCCGAAAATGCCTCGCCGCACAAGGTGCGGATGACTTTTGGGACGGGATGTGGTACAATTGACTCATCATTTCCCCTGAGAGGAGCGTGGTTGTCATGACCATCGAGCTGCATCGCCGCCCTGCCTGTTTGCGGGAGGCCTTCATGCTGTATTTCCGCCGCAATCGCCCGCTGATCGCCCTGCGGGTGCTGCTGGGCTTTCTGGCGTTCGCCATCCTGCTGCTCAGCTTTGTCCTGCTTTCGCTGGAGGGCCTGATGTGGGGCGCCGGCCTTGGGCAGATTTTGGCGGTGTACCCCCGCTTCCTGGTGAACGAGGGATACCTCGGCGCGCTGCTGCCGGTCGCGGTGATGCTGGTGCTCCTCTCGCCGCGGGTGCTGGGATGGATCGCCGGCGCGCTGGCCGGGCGCCGCGGCGCCGACAGCACGCTGGTGCTGTCCGACCTGCGGATGGTGCTCTACCGCCCCGACGGCCAGTACGGCGTCTACTACTACAGCGACGTCACCGGCATGGCCGCCAGCCGTCACACCATCACGGTGTTCCTGGGCGGCAATGTGCTGCTCCCGGTGCCGGTGGCCGACCTCACCCCGGAACAGACCGACCTGCTCATCGCGCTGTGCAGCCGCCGCATCGCCCCGCCCGAGCGCCCGCTCCCCGTGCCGGTGCAGCCGCACGACGGCGCCGTCTGGGAAGGTTCGGTGGACCTCACCGTCCCCGATCTCGCCAGCGCGCTGTGGGCCAGCCAGCGCAGCGGCCGCACCCCCCTCACCCACACCTACGGCGTGCTGGGCGCGCTGTTCGCGGCGGCGGGCGTGTGGCTGGCCGTGACAGGCGATCCCGTCACCGGCATCGCGCTGGCGCTGCTGGGCGCGGTGGTGATCGTGCTGGCCGCGCTGGCCTGGCAGTATCCCTTCTGGCTGCGCCGCGCGCGGCGTCTGTGTGTCCACCCGCTGGTGCTGCGCGGATATTCCGGCCAGGTGTGGATGGACGAAAACGGCCTGTCCCGCGAGGGACCCGGCGGGCTGCAGCGCTGGCAGTGGAGCGAGATCACCGACATCCTCTCCTGGCGGGGCGGCATCCTGCTGTACAGCCGCCGCCGCTTTGCGGTGTTCCTGCCCGCACGCTGCTTCGAGAGCCAGCAGCAGCTGGACGAGCTGGCCGCCTGGGTGCGCCGCACCGCGCATCTGCGCTGAACGAAAAACCTCCGCCTGTCTGTGTGTGCAGACAGGCGGAGGTTTTTTGCATCGCTCTGCATCAGCCCAGCTGATCCAGCGTGGCCAGCAGGGCAGCCTTTTCGCCGCCAAAGCGCTTGTTCAGCACCCACTGCAGTTCGGCCTGCTGCACCTGCTCCTTGCTCACGAGCGGCACGATCTCGAAACCGGGCTCGTCGCGGCGAAGCACCTTTTTCTCGATCAGGCGTTTGATCACGGTGTAGGTGGTGTTTTTCTTCCAGCCCAGCTCCTGCAAAGCAAAGGCGGCCGCCTGGCTGGCGCTGGTGGGCTGGTTGGCCCACACAAAACACATCAGGTTCCACTCCGCGTCAAATAATTTGGTTGTCTCCATTGTGCTGTTTCCTCTCAAATCTCTGAATTTCCTTGCAGCCGCAGGCTGCCTTGTCCACGGTAACCTGCCTCGTACCGCCACAAAAATTATCAATTAGCTTCATTTTAACATCTTATTCGGCGTAATTCAATAGTTTTTTGCCAAAACACCGACATTTTCGGCCAACCTTTCCCACAACCTGTGCGCCCGGAAAGACGGGATGTACTTTTTGCCGGTTTTGTGTTTATTTCACAGAATTTTTATACAGATATTGAAGATCCTGTGAACAATGTTGTATAATAGATTTTATAATGCTTCGCGTTTCCTGCTCCGGCTGCGGGGCCGGACAAAGGAGGGAAAGACATGTCGGAATGGATGCGCACGCTGCGGTTCCTGTCGTGGCTCACACAGGTCGGCGTGTCGGTGGCGGCGCCGCTGGTGCTGTGCATCGGCGGCGGGCTGTGGCTGTACCGGCGGTTTGCGCTGGGGCCGTGGGTGATCGTCCTGGCGGTGGTGCTGGGGCTTGGCGGCGCGGCGTGCAGCCTGGCTGCCTTCTTCCGGGTGGTGCAGCGCGAGGCGGAAAAACCCGGCGGACACCGCGGCAATTTCAACCGCTGAGGTCTGCTTTTGGGAGGTGAACGGATGAAACCACAACAGGCGGTCGTGCGGGAAACGCTGCACATCGCTGCCGGCTGCGGCATTCTGTGCGCCGTGATGCTGGTCATCTTTGCCGTGTGCGGGCAGCTGGGGCTTCCCGCCGTGCTGGGAGCCGTGCTGGGCGGCGGCTGGGCCGTGCTGAATTTCTTTCTCATGGGCCTGAGCGTGCAGAAGGCCGCGGCCGATCCCGCCCGCAGCAAACAGATCGTACAGTTCTCGTACAGCATGCGGATGCTGGGCATGGTGGTGGTGCTGATCCTGGGCTTCACGGTGCCCTGGCTGCACTGGCTGGCCGTGCTGCTGCCGCAGCTGTTCCCGCGGGTGACCATCGGGGCGATGCAGGCGATGGGGATGTATAAGCCTGCCCCCGCCCCGTCCGAAGGGGGGGAAGAATAAGCAATGGATGTATCCATCAACGGCTCGCCCATATACTTCACCATCCCGGTGCTGGGCGGCATCAAGATCACGGCCTCGCTGGTGAACACCTGGCTGGTGATGGCGGTGCTGATCGCGCTGGCCTGGTGGCTGGGGCGCGGGCTGACGGTGCGCAACGTGTCCCGCAAGCAGGTGGTGGCCGAGTATATCGTCACCACCGTGCAGGGCTTTGTGGACGGCAACATGGGGCCGAAGTTCTCGCATTTCGCGCCCTTCATCGCGGGGCTGTTCAGCCTGTCGGCGCTGTCCAGCCTCATCAGCATGGTGGACCTGTTCTCCCCCACCGCCGACCTGTCCACCGAAGTGGCCTGGGCGCTTTTGGTGTTCGGCATGATCACCTTCACCAAGATCCGCACCAGCGGCGTTTTCGGCTACCTCAAGGGCTTCACCCAGCCCGTGCCGGTGCTGACGCCCTTCAACATCATCAGCGAGCTGGCCACTCCCGTGTCGATGGCGTTCCGTCATTTCGGCAACATCATCTCGGGCAGCGTCATCAACACGCTGGTCTACGCGGCGCTGGCGCTGGCCTCGCACGGGCTGCTCAGCCTTCTGTTCGGCTGGCTGCCGGGCGCGGTGGGCGAAGTGGTGCGCGCCATCCCGTTTTTGCAGGTGGGCATCCCGGCGGTGCTGTCGGTGTATTTCGACCTGTTCTCCAGCTTCATGCAGGCGTTCATCTTCTGTATGCTGACCATGCTGTATATCGCGTCGGCCGCCGAGGAGGACTGAACCTGTCTTTTTGAAAAAAACATCCAATATCAGGAGGGAAACAAACTATGGAACAAGCAATCGTACTGGCCGGCTGCGCCATCGGCGCAGGTCTCGCTCTGATCGCGGGCATCGGCCCCGGTATCGGCGAAGGATACGCCGTCGGCAAAGCCTGTGAGGCCATCGGCCGCCAGCCGGAATGCCGCAAGGACGTCACCAGAACCATGCTGCTGGGCTGCGCCATCGCCGAGACCACCGGTATCTATGGCTTCGTCACCGGCCTGTTGCTGATCTTTGTGGGCCCCATCTATCTGCTGGGCTTCCTGGGATAATTCCCCGCGGGAGCATCTTGGACAGGAAAGGAGGCCCCTTATGTACGAGCTTCTGGTGAGCATTGATTTCTGGCGCATCATCTTCCAGATCTGCAACCTGCTCATCCTTGTGCATTTCATCAAGAAATTTTTGTTCAACAAGGTCCAGGCGATCCTGGCCCAGCGCAAGGCCGAGACCGAGGCGATCTACACCGACGCCGAAGCCGCCCGCGAAGAGGCCAACGCCATGAAGGCCGAGTATGAACAGAACATGGCCACCGCGCGCCAGCAGGCGGCGGCGCTGGTGCAGACGGCCACCCAGACCGCCCAGCAGCGCACCGACGAGATGCTGGACGCCGCCCGCCGGGACGCCGCCGCCCTGAAGGCGAAGGCCGAGGCGGACATCGCGCAGGAGCGCAAGAAGGCGGTGAACGAGCTGAAAGACCAGATCGGCGGCATCGCGATGGACATCGCAGGCAAGGTGGTGGAGCGGGAGCTCGACCCGGCCGACCACGCCGCTCTGATCGACGAATTCATCAAGGATGTGGGTGAGGCATCATGACGACGCAGTTTGCCAATGTCTACGGCGGCGCGCTGTACAGCCTTGCCTGCGAGGAAGGGCTGGAGGCGGTCATCGGCGAGGAGCTGGCCCAGGTGAACCGGCTCCTGAAGGCCGAGCCGAAAGCCCTCAAGCTGCTGGACAGCCCGCTGGTCCCGCGCGAGGAGCGCTGCGGATGTGTGCAGCGGATGTTCGGCGGGCAGGTGCAGCCCTATCTCGTGAACTTTCTCAAGCTGCTGTGCCGGCGCGGGCAGATGAGCCAGCTGGCCGGCTGCGCCGCGCACTACCGCGCCCTGTATAACGAGGCGCACAATATCTCCGACGCGGTGGCCGTCACCGCGCTTCCCCTCTCGCCCGACCAGACCGCCCGCCTCAAGGCGCAGCTGGAAAAGGTCACCGGCAAAACCATCCTGCTGGAAAATCGGGTGGACCCGGCGGTGCTGGGCGGCGTGCGGGTGGAGGTGGACGGCAAGCGGCTGGACGGCACGGTGAAGAACCGGCTGGACGGTTTGCGGCGGGCCATCGGCGGCGCAGTGCTGTGAGAAAACGCCGGATGAGGTCGAATGCGCGCCATTCGCACCCGTCAAACACACACCCCGCGCGGCAAAATCCTATACAGTATATCGACAAGCTTCGGGGGGAGCGTTCCCCCTTTGAACAGGAAAGCTGGTGATACGATGCAATTGAAACCTGAGGAAATATCCAAAATCATCAAAGCCGAGATCAAACACTACGACACGGTGATCGAGCAGAGCGAAACCGGCGTGGTCATCCTGGTGGGCGACGGCATCGCCCGCGCGGCCGGGCTGGAAAACTGCATGGCCGGCGAGCTGGTGGAGTTTGAGAACGGCGAATACGGCATGGCCCAGAACCTGGAAGAGAACTCCGTGTCCATCGTGCTGCTGGGCAGCGACGAGGGCATCAAGGAGGGCAGTTCGGTCAAGCGCACCGGGCGGGTGGTGTCGGTGCCGGTGGGCCAGGGGCTCATCGGCCGCGTGGTGAACGCGCTGGGCCAGCCCATCGACGGGCGCGGCCCCATCGAGAACGACGGCTACCGCCCCATCGAAAGCCCGGCGCCGGGCATCATCCAGCGCCAGGGCGTGACGGTGCCGCTGCAGACCGGCATCAAGGCCATCGACAGCATGATCCCCATCGGCCGCGGCCAGCGCGAGCTGATCATCGGCGACCGCCAGACCGGCAAGACGGTCATCGCCACCGACACCATCATCAACCAGAAGGGCAAGGACGTCATCTGCATCTATGTGGCCATCGGCCAGAAGCAGTCCACCGTGGCCCAGCTGGTGGCCGACCTGCAGACGGCCGGCGCGATGGACTACACCATCGTGGTGTCCGCCACCGCCAGCGAGATGGCGCCGCTGCAGTACATCGCCCCCTATGCCGGGTGCGCGATGGGCGAATATTTCATGGCGCAGGGCAAGGACGTGCTGGTGGTGTACGACGATCTGTCCAAGCACGCGGTGGCCTACCGTGCGCTGTCGCTGCTGATCCGCCGCCCGCCCGGACGCGAGGCCTATCCCGGCGACGTGTTCTATCTGCACAGCCGCCTTCTGGAGCGCGCGGCCCGCATCGCCCCCGAATACGGCGGCGGCAGCCTCACCGCGCTGCCCATCATCGAGACCCAGGCCGGCGACGTGTCGGCCTATATCCCCACCAACGTCATCTCCATCACCGACGGCCAGATCTTTCTGGAGAGCGAGCTGTTCCACGCCGGTGTGATGCCCGCGGTGAACCCCGGCATCTCGGTGTCCCGCGTGGGCGGCAACGCCCAGATCAAGGCGATGAAAAAGGTGGGCGCACAGCTCAAGCTGCTCTACAGCCAGTACCGCGAGCTGCAGAGCTTTGCCCAGTTCGGCTCCGACCTCGACGCCGACACCCGCGCCCGCCTCGCGCAGGGCGAGCGGATCGTGGCGGTGCTCAAGCAGGGCCGCAGCGCCCCGCTGCCGGTGGAAAAGCAGGTGTGCATCCTCTACGCCGTGGTGAACAACTGGCTGAAGGACGTGCCGGTGGACCAGGTGCCGGAATACGAGCGCGGCCTGTATGAATATCTGGACGCGCAGGCGCCCGCCGTGCTTGCCTCCATCCGGGACACCGGCAAGCTGGAGGCCGACACCGAACAGGCCCTGAAGGACGCGCTGACGTCCTACGGCGCCCGCTTTGGCGGGGCGGCGTAAGGGAGGTGCAGCCGGATGGCAGGAGCCTCCATGAAAGACATCAAGCTGCGTATCAAGAGCGTGGAGAGCACCATGCAGATCACCAAGGCGATGGAGCTGGTGGCCTCCTCCAAACTGCGCGGCGCAAAGCTGCGGGCGGAACAGAGCCGCCCCTACTTCAACGTCCTGCACCAGACGCTGGCCGACATCGTGGCCTCCACGCAGGACTTCTATTCCCCCTACACCGCAAAGCGCGAGGTGAAAACGCGCTGCTATGTGGTGATCGCAGGCGACCGCGGCCTTGCCGGCGGCTACAACGCGAACCTGTTCAAGACCGCCGCCGCCCACATGGGCGACACCCCCTGCGTGGTGCTGCCGGTGGGCAAAAAGGCGGTGGAGCACTACGCCCGCCGCGGCACCCCGATGCTCACCGAGCGCTTTGCCGAGGCGGCGGAGGTGGACGTGGGCGACTGCTTCGAGATGGCCGGGATGCTCAGCCGGGCGTTCCTGGCCGGGGAATTCGACGAGCTGTTCGTGGTGTACACCAATTTCGTGTCGATGCTGAACCAGAGCCCGGCGGTGCTGCCGATGCTGCCGCTGGCGGCGGAATCCGACGGCCCCAGGCGCGGCCTGCGCCTGTATGAGCCGGGCCCGCAGGCGGTGTACGACGCCATCGTGCCGGAATACCTGGCGGGCCTCGTGTGGGGCGCAGTGTGTGAATCGGTGGCCAGCGAGCTGGGCGCGCGGCGCACCGCGATGGACTCGGCCAGCAAGAACGCCGGCGAGATGATCGACCAGCTCAGCCTGCGCTACAACCGCGCGCGCCAGGGCGCCATCACCCAGGAGATCACCGAGATTGTGGCCGGCGCCGAATCGTAAAAATAAGGAGTGTGGATTCATGTCCAATCAAGCAATCGGCTCCGTGGTGCAGGTCATCGGCCCGGTGCTGGATATCCGCTTTGACGACGGGCAGCTGCCTGCGCTGCTGAACGCCGTCACCATCCCCCGCCCCGAAGGCGACCTGACGGTGGAGGTGGCGCAGCACATCGGCGACAACGTGGTGCGCTGCATCGCCATGAGCAGCACCGACGGCCTTGTGCGCGGCGCAAAGGCGATCGACACCGGCGGCCCCATCACGGTGCCGGTGGGCGAGGAGTGCCTGGGCCGCATCTTCAACCTGCTGGGCCAGCCGGTGGACGACCAGCCCGCCCCCCAAACGGCCGAGCGCTGGCCCATCCACCGCCAGCCCCCCGCCTACGACGAGCAGGAGAACAGCACCGAGATCCTGGAGACCGGCATCAAGGTGGTGGACCTGATCGCCCCCTATGCCAAGGGCGGCAAGATCGGCCTGTTCGGCGGCGCGGGCGTGGGCAAGACGGTGCTGATCATGGAACTGATCAACAACGTGGCCAAGCAGCACGGCGGCCTGTCGGTGTTCACCGGCGTGGGCGAGCGCACCCGCGAGGGCAACGACCTCTACAACGAGATGAAGGAATCGGGCGTTCTCAGCAAGACGGCGCTGGTCTACGGCCAGATGAACGAGCCGCCGGGAGCGCGTATGCGGGTGGGCCTGTCCGGCCTGACGATGGCGGAATATTTCCGCGACGTGAAGAACCAGGACGTCCTGCTGTTCATCGACAACATCTTCCGCTTCACCCAGGCGGGCAGCGAGGTGTCGGCCCTGCTGGGCCGCATGCCCAGCGCCGTGGGCTACCAGCCCACCCTCGCCACCGAGATGGGCGCCCTGCAGGAGCGCATCACCTCCACCAAGAAAGGCTCGATCACCTCGGTGCAGGCGGTGTATGTGCCGGCCGACGACCTGACCGACCCCGCCCCCGCCACCACCTTCGCCCATCTGGACGCCACCACGGTGCTCAGCCGTGCGATCTCGTCCCAGGGCATCTACCCGGCGGTGGACCCGCTGGAATCCTCCAGCCGCATCCTCTCCCCCGACGTGGTGGGCGAAAAGCACTACGAAGTGGCCCGCCGGGTGCAGCAGGTGCTGCAGAGATACAAGGAATTGCAGGACATCATCGCCATCATGGGCATGGACGAGCTGAGCGAGGAGGATAAGCTGACGGTGGGCCGCGCGCGGCGCATCCAGCGTTTCCTGAGCCAGCCGTTCACGGTGGCCGAGCCGTTCACCGGCATGCAGGGCAAGTATGTGCCGCTGAAAGAGACGATCCGCGGCTTTGAGGAGATCCTGGACGGCAAGCACGACGACCTGCCGGAATCGGCGTTCCTGTTCGTGGGCACCATCGACGAAGCAGTGGAAAAAGCGCGGAAGGGTGAAAACGGATGAGCACATTCCCGCTGACCATCGTGACGCCGGACGGCCTGCTGTTCGAGGGCGAGGCCGAGCGGCTGCGGGTGCGCACCATCGAGGGCGACGTCTGCATCCTGGCGCGGCACATCGACTACGCCACCGCGCTGGGCATGGGCGAAGCGGCCGTCACCATCGACGGCAAGGTGCGCCGCGCGGCCTGCATGGGCGGCCTTCTCAGCGTGACCGGCGGCAGGGTGAGCCTTGTGCCCACCACCTTCGAATGGGCCGACCAGATCGACGCTCCCCGCGCCCAGCGCGCGAAGGAGCGCGCCGAGACGCTGCTGGCGAACCGCGCCAAAATGAGCGACCGGGAATTCCGGCTGGCCGAAGCGCGGCTGAAGCGCGCGCTGGTGCGCCTGCATGTGGGGCAGTAAGTTCCCCGCCATTTTTCCAAAGCAAAGACCGCACCCCGTTTGGGGTGCGGTCTTTTTTGCGTGTTTGTATGCATCCGCTGGCAAACCCGGAACGGCTTTCCCCTTGGGGGGAAGCTGTCCCCCCCAAGGGGTACTGATGAGGGGAAGTCCGGCGAAACGCACCCTCTCTTCCATGAGTATCGTGCAGACGACAGACCGTCTCCCTTGCCGTACCGTTGGCTTCCCCCTGGGGGGAAGCTCCATGAGTATCGTGCAGACGACAGACCGTCTCCCGCACATCCAGCATCTTCTTTATTGCTTAATTTAAAAACGCAAAAATATTTAATTTTCAGAATTTTTTCTTGATATTTATCAATATAATCTTGATAAATATCTTTTTTGTGTTACAATAAACAAACAAGGAGGTTCAAAATGTCTGTAAATTACTCAAAACTATGGAAACTGCTGATTGATAAAAAGATGAATAAGTCGCAGCTTCGGAGTCTTGCTGGTATCAGCACAAATGCCATTGCAAAATTAGGTAAAAACGAATTCGTTTCATTGGAAACATTAGAGAAAATTTGTTTAGCACTGAACTGCAATATTGAAGACATTATGGAGTTTACTTTTTCCGCAACATAATCAAGGAGTACCTGTATGACAACGCATAAAATACTGGTGGGAGATAGCCGAAATCTCGCTGCAATTCCTGCATCATCTGTACAACTAATTGTTACATCACCGCCATATCCAATGGTTGAAATGTGGGATAACTCATTTGGAAGACAGGATTTGTCTATAAAAGCGGCACTGGAAGCTAATGACGGTATCACCGCCTACCACAAAATGCATTTCGTTCTAAACAAGATATGGGCTGAATGCGACAGAATTCTTTCCGAAAACGGATTTATATGCATCAATATAGGCGATGCCACAAGAACTATAAATGGCAATTTTCAGCTCTATCCAAACCACACACAAGTGATTCTATTTTTTCAAAGCAAAGGTTATTCTGTGTTGCCGGATATTCACTGGAGAAAACAGTCGAATTCACCCAACAAATTTATGGGATCTGGAATGTATCCTGCTGGTGCTTATGTCACGTATGAGCACGAATATATTTTGGTATTTCGGAAGGGCGGAAAACGACTTTTCTCTGGCGAATCAAAGAAAAAGCGGCAGAAAAGCGCATATTTCTGGGAAGAGCGCAATATTTGGTTTTCTGATTTATGGGATATTAAGGGTACGTCTCAGTCAATTACAGTTCCGAATACTGGACGTGATCGGAATGCTTCGTATCCTTTTGAAATTCCTTATAGACTCGTTAATATGTATTCGTCCGAAGGCGACACAGTTCTTGATCCATTTGCCGGCTTAGGTACCACCTGTTTGGCTTGTATGGCTTCTAATCGAAATAGCATTGGTGTCGAAATTGATCCCACAATAGCTGATCTGGCACTTAAAAACATCCATGTCACACCCGATGCATTGAACGGGATTATTCGCAGCCGTTTGGCTAAGCATGTGGCATTTATTGATAGCCTTCCAGCCGAGAAAAAAGAAAAGTGTTATCAAAATACCGCCCACGACTTCAAGGTGAAAACCAAACAGGAAACTGCCATAAAAATTGATCCGATCAAATCTGTACTTTCAGCAGGAAATACTGTAACGTGTATATATGAATAAAAGCGGCCGGGTACATGGGACACTGTTTCCTATGTACCCGGCCATAAACCGCTTTTTAGCCGTTTATATTTCTCAAAATTCAATTTTCAATCCTGTCTTGGTCTTTGTATAATAGATAATTGTAACATCAATTGTTTCAGACAGACGCCCCATCGTTTTGTAGGTATCCGGTTTTATGGAAAATGGTTCATTTCCTACAAATCCATCAATCCCTTTCGCTTCTTCTTCCGGTGTTGCGAGGCGATATGTAGTGCCTCTTTTCTCCGCTAAGAAACCCAAAATTGCCTTTTGGACATAAAGGCCATTAAAGGTTTTGCAAACCACTAAGTCTTCCACCCACTGCTCAACCATTTCCCTGTCAATCAGGGTAATGGCTTCGCGCAGATTCTGCACTTGTGCATAGATTTTATCTGTTGCTTTTTCAAATGCTTCGGGATACCGCTCAACATACCACTGTCGCCAAGTATCAATTGTTATTTCAGATTCAGAAGCCAAAAATTGTGGAAAAAGCTCCGACATTTGCCCAACAACCACTGGGCGGGTACCCTGTGCATTTTGATTTGCCCAGTTGATTAACTGTGACGTATATTTAGGAAACACCCGGCTTTTGCTTGCGTTATAGAATTCTATCTCTTCATTTTTTATTGTATAATTCATTTGTTTCCCTTCCTAAAGTTTTTTATAATTTTTTTGCGACCTTCGATGCCTCTTAATTCTCAAAATCCAATTCTAATGTCGTCACAGCAGTTATCCATACAGTACATTGTATGAATTTTCATTCATTATAAATCTCTGCTCCCCTTCGCCGCCCGCGCGGCCTGTTCCACCGCCTGCAGGGTCGTCCCGCAGCGGCGGGCGGCGGCGGCGAGGTCGGCGTATTCGGGCTTTTCCTTGCAGATGCCCTCGCCCCGCGCCGTCTTTACCCGCACCGGGCCATAGGGGGTCTCGCGGGTCTCCACACTGCGCGCCAGCGTATACCGGCGGCAGACCGTCTCCCGCACGCCCAGCGTGGTGGTGTGCAGCAGGAGCAGGCGGGCCATCCGGTCGGCGTCCTCGCGGCGGCAGACACAGCACAGCACAAGGCCCGGCCGTCCCTTTTTCATCCCCGCCGCCAGCGTGTAGACGTCCAGCGCGCCCTGTTCCAGCAGCGTTTCGCAGGCAAAGGCCACCGCTTCGGGGGTCATGTCGTCCAGATTGCAGCACAGCTCGGCCACCTCGCCGCGCGTGCCGGTCTCGCCCAGGTGCGCGCGCACACAGTTGGCCGCCTCGAAGTCCTTGGCGCCCATGCCGCAGCCGGTGGCCAGCAGGGTCATCACCGGCATCTCGCCGAAGGCATCGGCAAAATGGCGCAGCAGCGCCGCTCCGGTGGGGGTGCACAGCTCGCCCCGGATGCGCCCGCCGTACACCGGCACGCCCCGCAGCAGATACGCCGTGGCAGGCGCCGGCACCGGCAGGATGCCGTGGGCACATTGCACCTGCCCGCTGCCCACATGCACCGGCGACACCACCACCCGGTCGGGCGAGAGCTGCTCCATCAGCAGGCAGACGCCCACCACGTCGGCCACCGCGTCCAGCGCGCCCACCTCGTGGAAATGCACCTGCTCCACCGGGCAGCCGTGGGCGTGGGCCTCGGCCTCGGCAATGGCGGCATACACCGCTTTGGCATGCGCGCGGACCCCTTCGCTCACCTCCAGCCCGTCCAGCAGCGCCGCGATGTCGGGCAGGCCGCTGTGGGCGTGGTGATGATGGTGGCCGTGTTCATGCTCATGGCCGTGATGGTGCCCGTGGCCGTCCACGTCGTGGCTGTGCTCCTCCTCGCCGCGCACCGTCACCCGCATATGGGTGCCGCGCAGGCCGCACTTCTCGCTCTCCTCGGCCTGCACCTGCAGGCCGGGGAACAGATGGTTCATTTTGTGCAGGAAGCCCGCCTTGTCCTCCGCCAGCTCCCACAGCGCGGCCATCAGCATATCGCCCGCCGCTCCCATCGCGCATTCCAGATACAGTGTTTTCATTCTGCCGCCTCCATGTGATTGATCATACTGGCGAGGTATCCCGCGCCAAACCCGTTGTCGATATTCACCACGCTCACGCCGCTGGCGCAGCTGTTGAGCATCGAAAGCAGCGCCGCCACCCCGCCGAACGACGCGCCGTAGCCCACGCTGGTGGGCACCGCGATCACCGGGCAGTCGGCCAGGCCGCCGATCACGCTCGCCAGCGCGCCCTCCATGCCCGCGATGGCCACGATCACCCGCGCGGTCATGATCTCGTCCATGTGGGACAGCAGCCGGTGCAGCCCGGCCACCCCCACGTCGTACAGCCGCACCACCCGGTTGCCCAGCGCCTCGGCGGTGAGGGCGGCTTCCTCGGCCACCGGCATGTCGCTGGTGCCGCCGGTGGCCACCACGATCGTTCCCCCGCGCGGCGCGGGCAGCTCGCCCACGATGCCCACCCGGCTGAGCGGGTCGTAGCGCAGCGGCAGCGCCTGTCCCGCCAGCCGGGCCGCCTCGGCCGACATGCGGGTGATGAGGATGGTTTTCTGTCCCCCCTCGTACATGGCGGCGGCGATCTCCCGGATCTGCTCCGGCGTCTTGGACGCCCCGTAGATCACCTCGGCCGCCCCCTGCCGCAGCGCGCGGTGGCGGTCGATCTTGGCAAAGCCCAGGTCCTCGAACGGCTGTTTTTTCAGCTGCAGCAGCGCGTCGGCGGCGGTGCACTCGCCCGCCTCCACCCGCTTCAAAAGGTCGTAGATCTCGTGTTGTTCCATCGGTATCTCCTTTCAGCGCGGGCGCAGGTCCAGCAGCACGCCGTCGAACAGCGCCCCCAGCGCGGCGGTGATCTCCTGCCGGCGGCCGAACGCCTGCGGCAGCTGGTCCTGCGGCAATTGCAGGCAGGCGGTGCTGCCCAGCACCCGCACCCGCAGGTCGGAAAAGCCCATCTGCATCAGCAGCTCCTCGGCCCGCTCGATCCGCCGCAGCAGCCCCTTTTCCAGCCGCTGGCCGGTGGGCACCCGGGTGGCCAGACAGGCATAGGCCGGCTTGTCCCACACCGGCAGGCCCAGCTCCTTTGCCATGCGGCGCACGGCGGCCTTGTCCAGCCGGCAGTCCCGCAGCGGCGAGCGCACGCCCAGCTCCCGCAGCGCCCGCATGCCCGGGCGGTCGCCGGCGTCGTCCGAGGCGTTGGTGCCGTCCAGCAGGACGGTGCGGCCGTCGTCGGCGGCGCGCCGGGCCAGCGCCGAGAAGATGGCGTTTTTGCAGCGGTAGCAGCGGTCGGGCGGGTTTTCGGCCACCTGCGGCACGGCCAGCACATCCAGCTCGATCACCGTCAGCGGCACGCCGCACAGCCGGGCCACCTTCTGCGCGTCCTCCAGCTCAAAGGCGGGCTGAAAGGCGGTCTTTACAAAATAGGGCTGCACGTCGGCGCCGGAGCGGCGGGCCGCGGCCAGCAGCAGCGCCGAGTCCACTCCGCCCGACAGCCCCAGCGCGGCGGGGGGAAGGCCGCGGAAAAATTCCTGTAAGGTCATAGGTTCCTCCTTGTTTCACCAGCCCCGGTCATAGGGGGAAAAGCAGTCGAGACACACCGTCCTGCCGTCCTGCAGGCGCATCGCATACTCGGCGGCGGGCTCGCCGCACACCTCGCACACACAGGTGCGGAACAGCCGCGCGGGTTCGGGCATCCCGCAGCGGGGGGCGGTGCGGCGGAAAACGGCCTCCTCGGGGGCGTTCAGCAGCCACTCGATCTTTTCGGCGCGGGGAAGGTCCGGGATGTCGGCGCGCAGCACCAGGCGCAGGCTGCGCCCGCTTTTGCGCTCGAAAAAGGTGAACGCCTGCCGTCCGCGCAGCCGGAAGAGCAGATTCCCCTTGCCGGCGGTGCAGCCCAGGATGGCCTGGATGCCGTCCACCCCGCAGGCGTCGTTTTCGCACACGCAGACCAGCTGCTCGTCCTCGGCGCGTGCGGCCGCAAAATGGTCCCGCGCCGCCAGCGCGGCCCTCACCCCGATGGCAAGCCCCGGGCAGGCGTGGCCGTGGAAGGCCACCGCGGCGTTCCATGCGTTCGTGTCCATATCCTTCCTCCTCAAAAAAAGAAGCCGCCGCCCCCCTGCCCCGCAGACACGGGGGCGAGGGGGCAGCAGCCTTCCTGAACTGCACTGTTTTGTGGGATGCGCCAAAAGGCCGCCTTGTCGGTGCAGCGGCCGCCGGCCTGGGGCCGGCATTTGTTTTATTGTAGCAAACCGGGCGGGGGCTGTCAAGGCTGGCCTCCTTCCCGGCGCACCGGCGGGTTTCTTCAAAGGCTTCCCCCTTTTGCCGGGGGCGGGTGCGGAGGAAGCGGGCAAGCTTCGACCTCATCCGGCGCTTCGCGCCACCTTCCCCTGAGGAAGGCAGGCCGTACCCTCCCTCTGCAACCGCGCGGTCCCGGGCCTTTGCCTGGATAGGGGGAGAGGGGTCATGCGTTCCAGTTGTTCGCGATCTCCTCGCGGATGATCTGCACATAGCGGCGCACCTTGTCGGCGCTGCGGGACACGGTGTAGACGTCGCGCTGGGCAAATTCCAGCGTGCAGCCCTCGGCGGCCTTCAGGGTCTTGCGGATGTGCTCGCGCAGGGCCTCCTCGTCCATCACGTCGCCCACGCCCAGATAGTTGGGGCTGGGCTTGCGCAGATACACGATGTTTTTTCCGCGCAGCTGCCGGCCCATGAACTCCTCGTCGCACCAGGGCGAGACGCTCACCTTGCACAGGTTCTCCATCGTCTTGATGTCGTCCCACACGGCGCTCACCGGCTCGCAGCAGCCGTAGGACAGCTTGCCGAACGCCCTGCCGATCCGCTGGTAGCAGGGGAAGATGAACTCGTGGAACATCTCGGGCGAGATGCTCACCGTCTCCTGCGAATCCATGAAGCCCCACACCTGGCGGGTGTCGGTGATCGGGCCGGCGGGCAGGTCGTCGGTGAAGCACTTGCTGCCCTGGTTCAGCAGCTCGAAGCCGGTGGTGGAGCACAGGAAGCCGCCCTTGGCCAGGTAGTCGAAATAGGCCAGATAGTCGTCGGCGATGCGGCTCATCATCTCCTTGAACAGCTCGGGGTAGTCGTACATGGCAAAGCACATGTTCTCCATGCCCATCAGGTGCACCACCTGCTGGGTGGGCACGGCGCCCAGGCTCTGCATGGTCATGCGCACCGGCAGGATGTCGCCGAAGGCCTCCTGCGCGGCCTGGAAATAGCGCTCGGTGGCGGCGGTGTCCACCCCGAAGTCGGCCTTGCCCAGCTTGTCCCAGTCGTCTTCCAGGTCGCCGATGACATAGTCGAACTGGTGGCCCACGGTGTTGCCGTTGATGTCGGTGGCGGTGTGGGAGGTGACCTTGTGGCCGAAGGGATGGAACCAGGTCTCCCACTTCACGCCGAAGTAGTCGGGCGCCACCCAGTCGTCGTCAAACTCGGCCAGATTATAGAAATTGCGGTACAGATCGGTCTCCAGGCGGCGGGCGACCGGATCGGTGCACTGCAGCAGCGGCTCGATCACCTCGTGCTCGAAGGTGTCGGTCTCCACGTGCAGCATGGGGCGCTCGCCCCGGCAGGCATTGTGCAGCTTCCAGAGGGCAATGCGGCGCTGATTCTTTTCGCTGTGAAACACTTCCAGCTGCCGGTTGGCAAGCCGGCGCAGACGTTCGCGCTCGGCGGCAGTCATGATGGTCCCTTCCTTTCGCGGCTGCGCAAAGCGCACAGCCCGGCTTTTTTTTCTTTTATCATAGCACATCCGGGCGGCGGGCGGAATACCGGCAATTGCCCCAAAAATACAAAAAATTGCTGTGCTCTGCGCGCGGGGTGTGGTATACTGAAACAAAGGGGGCAAAAACATGGAACGGTTCGATTCGATCTCGGTGCCTCTGTACCGCAGCGCCGGGCTGGAGGAGCGGGGCGTGTGCATCACCATCGCCGGGTGCTACAGCCAGGTGTACACCCACAACCTGCCGCCGCGGCGGATGTCGGAGTGGATCCTGATCCTGTGCACCGAGGGCGGCGGCTGGGTGCAGATGGAAGGCCAGGCACGCCGCCGGGTGGCGGCCGGGCAGATGCTGCTTCTGCCGCCGGACCTGTCGCATTCCTACGGCAACGGGCCGGACGGCTGGACGGTGCAGTGGCTGCACTGCACCGGCGGGGTGGCGCAGACGCTGTGCCAGCGCATCTGTGCGGGCAGGGCGCCGGGCACCCCGCTTTCGGGGGCGCAGACCCAGCCGCTGCTGGAGCAGATCCTGCACCGGCTGAAGGGCGGGCGCGGCCTCACCGACGTGCTGTGCGCCGAGGCGCTGCTCACTCAGCTGCTGTGCAGCGTGCTGGAGGCGGTGCAGAACACCGCGCTGGGCGGCAGCCAGGCCACCACCGTGCAGGCGGCGGTGCAGTTTTTGCAGACCACCACCGACTACACCCTCTCGCTGGACGAGCTGGCCGCCCGGATGGGGCTGTCGAAATATTATCTCATCAAGCTGTTCCGCCAGTACACCGGCGATACCCCGATGGAGTATTTCCAGCAGGTGCGGCTGCGGCGCGCCTGCGGCCTGCTGAGCACCACCAGCCTTTCGGTGGCCCAGATCAGCGAGCAGCTGGGCTACAGCAGCCCCTTCCATTTTTCGGGCGCATTCAAGCGCTGTTTCGGCATTTCGCCCAGCCGGTACCGCCGCCTTTTGTGAGAAACGAACACCGCCCCCGCTGCGCTGGCAGCGGGGGCGGATTTTTTTGCGGTGTTTGGGGGAAGCCGGGCGGTACGGCAAGCCTTTCCCCGACAGGGGGCGGATGAGGTCGAAGCCCTCCCGCCGCGCCCCGCGGCCGTATCCAAACACGCAAGCGCCCGCCGGGCGGCTGTGCAGCCACGCCCGGCGGGCGCTTTTGGGTTTTTATTGTTCGGTTGTGCCGCGGGATGCGATCGCCTCCAGGCGCTCCAGCTGGGCGGGGGTGTCGGCGTCCCACAGTTCCCATTCGGCGGCGGCCTCCACCAGGCGAACCTCGCCTTCGTGCGCGCGCAGCACCGCGCCGCCTCCCTGCTGCGGGCCCAGGGCGCGCAGCCCGGCCAGCGCCGACGCCGGGAACAGCGCCGGGCTGCCTCCCTCGCCCCGCCAGGCAAGGCGGTAGTAGCCGGGCCGGGCCGCGAAGGCGGCGCAGAGCCTGCGCCAGCTGTCCGGGGAGACCAGCGGCTGGTCGGCCTGACAGAAGGCCCAACCGGCCTCGCCGGCCAGCCGTTCCATCGCCAGCGCGATCCCCTCGCCCCGCCCGGTGCGGCCGTGCAGCAGCACCTCGCAGTCCATTTCCCGCGCAATGGCGGCGGCCTCCGGCCAGCGGGTGACCACCAGCACCCGGGAGAAGGCCTCCCGCGGCAGGTTCTGCAGGGTGTATCCCAGCAGGGTGACGCCGCAGAACGGCTCCACCAGCTTGTTGCGGCCAAAGCGCTTTGCCTGCCCCGACGCCATCACGATGCAGGCCGGGCGGCTCATTTGTCGAAGGCCGCGCGGCGGCGGGTGCTGGTGACGAACATCTCCTCCAGCGCGGCGCGGTCGCCGTCCAACAGGTGGGATTTCAGGGTTTGCAGGGTGGCGGTGAACTGGTCGATCTCGGCGGCCAGGATCTCGCGGTTTTCCAGGAACAGCTCGCTCCACATCGTCTCGTTGATGCGGGCGATGCGGGTGAGGTCGCGGAAGGAATCGCCGGTATACTCGGCCAGATGGGCGTTGTCGCTGGCGCACATCAGGCTCACGGCGATGGCGTGGGTGAGCTGGCTGACATAGCCGATCATCCGGTCGTGCGCTTCGGGCGACAGGGTGCAGATATGGGCAAAGCCCAGCGTTTCGGCCAGCACCCGCGCAAAGGCAAGCCCGGCCGGGGTGTTTTTGTCGGTGGGGGTGATGATAAAGTTGGCGGGGGCGAACATCGCGTCGGTGGCGTTCTGCACGCCGCTCACCTCCCGCCCGGCCATCGGGTGACTGGCGATGAACTCCACCCCGTCGGGCAGCATGGCCTGGATCGGCTCCACCACCCCCTGCTTGACGCCCGACACATCGGTGAAGATCAGGCCCGGCCGGAACAGGTGCTTATAGGTGCGCACCCACTCGACGAAGGCCGCCGGGTAGAGCGCAAAGACGATGCGGCCGGCCCTTTCCACCAGCGGCTCGAAATCGCGGCTGGCCCCTTCGTCGATGATGCCCTTTTCCCTGGCGTAGGCGAGGGCGAATTCGTCCCGGTCGATGGCCGACACCCGCCAGCCCCGCTTCGACAGGCCCATCGCGTAGCTGCCGCCCAGCAGGCCCAGCCCCACGATGAGAATCTCTTTCTTTTTATCCATCGGTCCGCACCACCTTTGCTCCCAGTTGTTCCAGCGTTTCAAAAAAGCTCGGCCAGCTCTTGGCCACCGCGCCCGCGTCCTGCAAAACGGCCGGCACCCCCGCCGCCAGTGCGGCCACGGCGCAGGACATCACCACCCGGTGGTCGTTGTGGCTGCACAGCGCCTGCTGCGGCGCCCGCACCCGGCAGCCGCCGATCTCCACCGTGTCGGGGTCCGGCTGGCGCACCGATGCCCCGAATTTGGCCAGCTCGGCGGCCATCGCGGCGATGCGGTCGCTCTCCTTGATGCGCAGCCGTCCCGCGTTGCGGATGCGGGTGGTGCCGGTGCAGAACATCGCCAGCGCCATCAGCACCGGGCCGAGGTCGGGGCAGTCGGCGAGGTCGATGTCGATGCCGTGCAGCGGCGCGGGCTCGAAGCCGAGCAGGCCGTTCTCCCACCGCGCCTGTGCGCCGCATCGCATCAGAATGTCCAGGATGACGGCGTCGCCCTGGGCGCTTTGGGGGTCCAGCCCCGCCACCTGCACCGCGCCGGTCAGCGCGCCCAGCACCGCCGGGAAGGCGGCGTTGCTCCAGTCGGCCTGCACGCGGCAGCTGTGGGGCCGGTAGCGCTGCCCGCCCTCCACCGCGAAGGCGGTCTCGTTTTCCCCCTCGCAGGGGTGGATCTGGATGCCGAAATCGGCCAGCGTGTCCAGCGTCAGGCCCACATAGCTGCGGCTCTCGAAGGGGTGCCGCACCCGGATGACGGAATCCTCCTCCGCCAGCGGCAGCGCGAAGAGCAGCCCGGTGATGAACTGGCTGCTCACGTCGCCGCGCAGGGCGTACTCCCCGCCCGGCAGCGGGCCGCACAGGGTGATGCCCTCGCTGTCCTGCGCAAAGCGCGCGCCCTTTTGGGCAAAGAGGTCGGCGTACACCTGCTGCGGGCGCTGGGGCAGACGCCCGTGCCCCACCAGGCGCACCGGCCTGCCGGTCTGGGCCAGAATGGGGGCCAGAAAGCGCAGGGTGCTGCCGCTTTCGCCGCAGTCCACCGGGGCGGCGGGCGCAGCGGGCATCCCGCAGCCGCGCACGGCGATCCTGCGCTCCTCCTGCCGCACCTGTGCGCCGAAGGCGCGCGCGGCGCGCAGGGTGGCGCGCAGGTCGTCCGACCATTCCAGCCCCTCCACCCGGCTCTCACCGGCCGCCAGCGCGGCGGCCAGCACCGCGCGGTGGGCCAGACTTTTGGAGGGCGGAGCCTGCACGACGCCGGCGGCCCGGCCGCTGAGGGTGATGTTCATGGGGTGTCCTCCATTTCGTATGCGGTCGGGGCCGCCCGCGCACGGCGGAGCGGCCCCTGCTTGTGGTTTGGTGGCCTTCCCCTGGCAGGGGAAGGTGGCGCGAACGCGCCGGATGAGGTCGAATGTATGCCATACGCACCGCGCTATCCCCCGGGGACAGCAAGTGCCAGCCGCTGGCTTCCCCCTCATCAGTCAGGCTGCGCCTGCCAGCTTCCCCCCAGGGGGAAGCCTTTGGGCGGCGCTCACATGTCGCGGCCCACCACGCGGGCGATGGTGCGGCCCTTTTCGATCACGTCGGCGAAGCGGTCGGGCTTGAGGCTCTGGGCGCCGTCGCTCCAGGCGTGCTCGGGATCGGGGTGCACCTCGATGATCAGGCCGTCCGCGCCGGCGGCGATGGCGGCCAGGCTCATGCTCTCCACATACTTCCAGTTGCCGGTGGCGTGGCTGGGGTCGATGATGATGGGCAGGTGGGTCTTTTCCTTGATGATGGGGATCACAGACAGGTCCAGCGTGTTGCGGGTGTACTTTTCAAAGGTGCGGATGCCGCGCTCGCAGAAGATGACGTTCTCGTTGCCGCCCGCCATGATGTACTCGGCCGACATGATCCACTCCTCGATGGTGTTGGCCAGGCCGCGCTTGAGCAGCACCGGCTTTTTCATCTTGCCCACCGCCTTCAGCAGCTGGAAGTTCTGCATGTTGCGCGCGCCGATCTGCACCAGATCCACATATTCCTCGAACTCGTCGATGCGGTCCTCGCTCATCAGCTCGCTGACGATGGGCAGGCCGGTCTCCTCGCGCGCCTTCACCATGTCCAGGATGCCCTCGGTGCCCAGGCCCTGGAAGGCATACGGCGAGGTGCGGGGCTTATAGGCGCCGCCGCGCAGCATGGTGCCGCCGGCCGCCTTCACGGCGCGGGCGATCTCCAGCGTCTGGGCCTCGCCCTCGATGCTGCACGGGCCGCCGATCACCGCGATCTTCTCCTTGCCGCCGATCTTCACGCCGCCGGCGTCCACGATGGTGTCGGCCTCGTGGAACAGGCGGTTCGCCTTTTTGTAGGGCGCGGCCACGCGGGTGACGCTGTCCACCCAGGGATTGGCGGCGATGATCTTCTCGTCCAGCTTGGTGGTGTCGCCCACCAGGCCAAAGACGTTGTAGTCGGTGCCGCGGATCAGGGTGACCGAGAGGCCCTGTGCCTCGAAGCCCCGGATGATCTTCTCGATCTCCTGGGGGGGTGTGCCTCGTTTGGTGGAAATGATCATGTTTCTTCTCTCCCTTTTTTCCCTCTATTTGTACGGCGCCGCCCGTCCGGGGCGGCGGAGCCGCTCGCAGCGGCCGCTCATTCGGCCTGCTCGATCTTCTCTTTCAGCTGCCGGGCGGCGATCGCATACCCCGCGACGCCCTGCCCGATCACATGCACACAGCAGGCCATCCCGGCGTAGCTGACCTGCCGGAAGGCTTCGCGCTTGGTCACGTCGCTGATGTGCACCTCGGCGGCGGGGATGGCCACCGCCTTCAGCGCGTCCAGGATGGCGATGCTGGTGTGGGTGTAGGCGCCGGGGTTGATGACGATGCCGTCGAATCTCCCCCGCGCGGCCTGGATGGCGTCCACCAGATCGCCCTCGTGGTTCGACTGGTAGAACCCGGTCTCGATGCCCAGTTTCGCGCATTCCTGGCGGGTGATGCGCACCATGCCGTCGTAGTCCACGCTGCCGTAGATGCCCGGCTCACGCACGCCCAGCAGGTTCAGGTTCGGGCCGTTGAGTACCAGAAATTTCATAAAATGCCTCCTCGATGGCCCGGGCCGTCTCTTCAAACGTCCCGGTGTTGGATACCGTGCGGTGGGCGGCGGCGCGGTAGAGCGGGCCGCGCACCCGGAGCATCTCCTCCAGCGCCCCGCGGCTTTTGGACAGCGGCCGCTTTCCCCCCACCGCCAGCTGGTCCAGCGGGCGGTCGATGTGCACCACCGGCCCGTTCTGGCGCAAAGCGCGCACGTTCTCTTTGCGCAGCACCGCGCCGCCGCCGGTGGACAGCACCTGCCCGTTTTTCGCGCCGAAGCGGCGGCAGACCTCGCTCTCAAGGTCCCGGAACCCCGCCTCGCCCTTCTGGGCGAAGATCTCCGGGATGGGCATGCCCGCCTCTTTTTCGATCTCGTCGTCGAGGTCCACGAAGGTCTTGCCCAGCCGCGCGGCCAGCGCTTTGCCCAGGCTCGACTTGCCGCAGCTGGGCATCCCCACCAGCGACAGGTTGCTCAGCTTTGCTTTCAGGATGCCGTGCACCCGGGCGATCTCGCTCTCGGGGATGTCCCGGCCGGTGAACTGCCGCGCGGCGTACACCGCCTGGGCCACCAGCATCTCGAATCCCCCCGCGGCGGGGATGCCCGCGTCCCGGGCGCGCAGCACCAGCTCGGTACAGAAGGGGTTATACACCACGTCGAACACCGCCTCGCAGGCGGGGAACCACTCCATCTGCACCATGCAGCCGCCGTTGTCGGGGAACATCCCGGCGGGGGTGGTGTTGACGATCACCTGCACGTCCCGGCGGGCGGCGGCCTGTTCATAGGTGAGCGCGCCGTCTGCGCCGGTGCGCCCGGCGCGCAGCACTTCGGCGGCCCCGGCCCGGCGGGCGGCGGCACAGACGGTGCGGCTGGTACCGCCGGTGCCCAGCACCAGCACCGTTTTGCCCTCCATGCTGCACCCGTGGGCGCGCACGAGGTATTCAAACCCGGCGAGGTCGGTATTATAGCCGTACAGACGCCCCTCCCGGTTCACCACCGTGTTCACCGCCCCGATGGCCAGCGCCCCCTCGTCCACCTCGTCCAGCAGCGGGATCACCGCCTGTTTATACGGAATGGTGACGTTCAGCGCCTTGAATTCCCGCTTTGCGAACAGCTCCTCCAGCTGTTCCGACTCGAGGGGGCAGAGATCGTATGCATACCCGCACAGCATCTCGTGGATGATCTTGGAATAGCTGTGGCCCAGCCTGCGGCCGATGAGTCCGTATTCCATCGCTCATCCCTCCGTCTGCCAGCCGGGGCCGAACTGCTGGGTGTACAGGTCCAGCAGGCCGATCGCGCAGGCGGCGTCCTGCACGGCGCGGGCGCGGGGCAGGATGCAGGGGTCGTGGCGGCCCTGGATCTGGATATCGGCGTTCTGTTTGGCGGCATAGTCCACCGTCTGCTGCGGCTTGTAGATGCTGGGGGTGGGCTTGACCACCGTGCGCAGCACCACCGGCATGCCGTTCGTGATGCCGCCATTGATGCCGCCGTTGCGGTTGGTGGCGGTGACGACGCGGCCGTCCTGCATGCGGAAAGGGTCGTTGGCCGCGCTGCCGCGCAGCGCCGCGAAGCCGAAGCCCTCGCCGAACTCCACGCCCTTCACCGCCGGGATGCTGAACAGAAGCTGTGCCAGCGTGCTCTCAACGCTGCCGAAGAACGGCTCGCCCAGCCCGGCCGACAGGCCGGTGACCGCCGTCTCCAGCACGCCGCCCACGCTGTCGCCCTCGGCGGCGGCCGCGCGGATGGCGATGCGCATGGCGTCGCCGGCGGCCTCGCTGAGCACCGCGAAGTCCATCCCGTTCAGCTTCTCCTGCTGGGCGCGGAGGGTCTCCTCGTCGGCGGCAAAGGGGCGGTCCTCCACCCCGGCGCAGCAGCGCAGATGGGTGGCGATGACCACCCCCTTCTGCTCCAGCGCATACCGGCACAGGGCGCCCGCCGCCACCAGCGCGGCGGTGATGCGGCCGGAGAAATGCCCGCCCCCGCGCGCGTCCTGCCAGCCGTGGTATTTGGCGTGGGCGGTGTAGTCGGCGTGGCCCGGGCGCAAAAGGTCGGCCGTTTTGGCATAGTCGCCGCTGCGGGTGTTCTGATTCCTTATAAGAAGGGTCACGGCGGTGCCGGTGGTGCGGCCGTTGTACACGCCGCTGACGAACTCCACCCCGTCCGCCTCGGTGCGGCCGGTGGACAGCCCGTCCGCGCGGGCGCGGCGGCGGTCCATCTGGGCGGCGACGTATCCCTCTTCCACACGCAGGCCGGGCGCGAGGCCGTCGATCACCGCGCCTACCGCCGGGCCGTGGCTTTCGCCGAAGATGGTCACCGCCACGGCGGTGCCGAAGGTGTTTTTCATTCCTCTTCCCCCTTTGTGCGGGGGGCCACGCCGTCCGACGTGCCCAGCACCACCGCTTCCACTTCCGCAAACGGCACCTTGTCCAGCCGGAACTGCCCGGCGCGCGGGATCTTCACCACCGTGATGAAGCCGCTCTGGGCCTTTTTGTCGTGCCGCATGGCGGCGGCCACCGCCGGGCGGTCGTAGTGCACCCGGGCGGGCAGGCCCAGCCGGCGGTAGATGCGGCGCACCCGGGCGGCCAGCTTTTTGTCCTCCAGCATCGGCAGGATGCCCAGCGCCACGCACTCGCCGTGGTACAGGCTGCGGTGGCCGTGCAGCGCGGCGGCGCTCTCGATGCCGTGGCCGATGGTGTGGCCCAGGTTCAGCGCGGCGCGGTCGCCCTGCTCGGTCTCGTCCCGCTCCACGATATTCTTTTTCACGATCAGGCTGCGGTAGATCACTTCCTCGATCCGGTCGCGGTAGTCCTCCTCCTCGAGCAGGCGCAGGATCTCGGTGTCGGCCAGAAGGCCGGCTTTCACCGCCTCGGCCAGACCCGCCGCATAGTGGCGCGGCTCGAGGGTGTCGAGGGTGTCGGGGTCGACGACCACCAGCCGCGGCTGCCAGAAGGCGCCCACGATGTTCTTGGTCCCGGCAAAGTTCACCGCCGTCTTGCCGCCGATGGAGGAATCGATCTGCGCCAGGGTGGTGGTGGGGATGTTCACGAAGTCCACGCCGCGCATATAGCAGGCCGCGGCGAACCCGGCCAGGTCGCCCACCACGCCGCCGCCCACCGCGATCACCAGATCCCGGCGGCCGAAGTTCTCCTCCAGCATCCTGGCCAGCAGCTGCCGCCACATCTCGATGCTCTTGCTGCCCTCGCCCTGCGGCACGGTGACGGTGAAGGGCTGTCCGCACTGGCCGGCCACCGCCTGCACATACTGCACCGGCACGCCGTCGTCGGTGACGATGAGCACCTTGCGGTCCAGATGGATCAGCTGGCCCAGACGGCCCAGGCTCCCCCGTTTGATGATGATGTCGTAGCTGCGCTGGCCCAGCCGCATGGTCAGTTTCATATCGTTTCCTCCTTTGTAAAGACGCCCAGCAGCTTCACGCTGCGGCACACCCCGCGCAGGTCCTCCAGCAGCCGCCCGGCGTCGGGCGCGGCCACGTTGCCCACCAGCTCGGCGTAGAAATAGTATTCCCACGGCGTGTTGGGCAGCGGGCGGCTCTTGATGCTCTCCATATTGAAGCCCTGCCGGCCGATGGTCTCGATCACCCGCGCCAGCTGCCCGGCCTTGTGGTCCACCGTGAACAGGATGCTGAACCGGTTGCCCCCGGCGGGCAGCTGCGGCGCGATGACGATGAACCGGGTGGTGTTGCCGTCCGCACCGTTCACCCCCGCCGCCAGCACCTCCAGCCCGTACAGCGCCGCCGTCTCGGCGCTGGCGATGGCGCCCAGCGTCCTGTCTCCCGTCTCGGCCACATGCCTGGCCGCCAGCGCGGTGTTGGGGTACTCGATGCCCGCCGCGCCCAGCTGGCGCAGAAACCGCGCGCTCTGGCGCAGGCCCTGCGGGTGGCTGTATACCGTTTTGATGTCGGCCAGGCTCGCGCCGGGCAGGCCCAGCAGGTTCTGCACCACCGGCAGGTCGTACACCTGCACCACATGGCAGCTGTGCGCAAAGCACAGGTCCAGCACCTCGCCCACGTCGCCGGTGCTGGAGTTTTCAAACGGCAGCACGCCATAGGCGGCCTCGCCCTTCTCCACCGCCT
This sequence comes from Anaerofilum sp. An201, assembly GCF_002160015.1. Taxonomy (GTDB): domain Bacteria; phylum Bacillota; class Clostridia; order Oscillospirales; family Ruminococcaceae; genus Anaerofilum; species Anaerofilum faecale. The sequence continues at coordinate 44,534 of NZ_NFJT01000007.1, forward strand.
CGAACACGTCGCTCCAGGCGGGATAGTGCACCGCCTGCGCGCGGGGGAACAGGCGGGTCAGCGCGATGTGCGCGAAGGCACCCTCCACCCCCTGGTAGGCCACCTTGTCGCGGCCCAGCACCCGCGCCTGGTACTGGCGGGAGAGGGCCATCAGGTCCTTCTGCCAGGCGGCGTAGTAGTCCCGCAGCGCGGGCGACTGGATGCGCGCGGTATTCTTTTCGATCACCTCGGCCTCGCGGGAGGCGTCCAGCACCGGCATGCCGGTGGCTTTTTTATATTCGATCACTCCCTGCACGGCCTGCATGCGCGCTTCAAACAGGCGGGCCAGCTCGGCGTCGATGGCGTCGATCTGTGCGCGGGACTGCTGCAATTGATCCACTGTCGTGGTTCCTCCTTCTGCTCCGGCAGCGCCGGGTTAGATAGAATCAGTATAGCACATTCAACAAAAACCATCAAGAAATTTGGAACAAAATGCAGTTTTTTCGTATAAAAAAACAAGAGGCCCTGCGGCCCCTTTCCGGTGCAAAATGACGAAAACTGCGCGCGCCTGGGAGCAGAACCCCGGCCAGCGGGGCGATTTTCGGCGCCAAAGGCTTCCCCCTTGGGGGGAAGCTGTCGCCGCAGGCGACTGATGAGGGGAAAGCTGCCGGTATCCACAAACCCGCCGCAAACACGAGGGTTCTGTAAACCAAGCCCTGTGCAGACGGCACGGCTTCCCCTTCATCCGCCCGGCTTCTCACCCGAACAGCTGCCGCGCGATCTCCTTGCCGGTGGCGGTGGCCGCGATGCCGCCCAGCGCCGTCTCCCGGAACTCCACCGGCAGACGCCGCCCCACCTTGTACATGCTCTCGATCACCTCGTCGGCGGGGATCAGGCAGCTCTGTCCCGCCAGCGCCATGTCCGCGCTGGCCAGCGCGTTCACACTCTGGCTGGCGTTGCGGAAGGAACAGGGCAGCTGCACCAGCCCCGCCACCGGGTCGCAGATCAGGCCCATGCAATTGATCAGTGCGATGGCGCAGGCTTCGGCGCAGGCCTTGGCGCTGCCTCCGGCCATCTGCACCGCACCGGCCGCCGCCATCGCCGCCGCCGTGCCGCACTCGGCCTGGCAGCCCCCCTCCGCGCCCGACACGGTGGCGTTGCGGGTGATCACCGCGCCGATGCCGGTGGCCACCACCAGCGCCTGCAGCACCTGCTCCTCGCTCGCCTGCAAACGCTCGGCCGCCGTCAGCAGCACGGCCGGAAGGATGCCGCAGGCGCCCGCGGTGGGGGCGGCGCAGATGCGTCCCATCCCGGCGTTCACCTCGCTGGAGGAAAAGGCCATCGCCATCATGTGGTTGATGTCGGCCCCCATCAGCCCGGCGCCGTAGCTCTCCTGCCGGGCGGCCTGCCCGCTGATGAGCCCGCCGATCATCGGCTGCGGCTGGGCCAGCGCCCGCTGCGCGCTGGCCTTCATCACCTGCCAGCGGCGCGCGAACTCGTCCCAGATCTCCGTTTCCGGGCGCTGCGACAGCGCCGCCTCATCCTCCACGATCACCGTATACAAGGGCTTCGAGGTGGCTGCCGCCACCAGCTGCTTGACAGTGTTATACATCGGCGTCCTCCTTCGCGTTCAGGTCCACCACCCGCACCGACAGCACCTCCGGCAGCTGCCGCAGACGGCCGGCCACCGCAGAGGGGACCGGTGAGTCGGTCTCGATGATGGTGGTGGCGGTCTCGCCCCGCCCTTTGCGGCTCACCCGCATCACGCCGATGTTCAGCCCGGCCGCCGCCAGCTGTCCGGTGATGCCGCTCACCACCCCTTGCACGTCCCGCTGGGTGATGAGCAGGGTGGGCGCTTCGGCCGAGAAGCCCGCCGCCGTGCCGTCGATGGAGGTGATGCGGATGCGCCCGCCGCCGATGCTGCTGCCCTCGATCTCGCTGAGGGTGCCGTCGGTGTGGAAAAAGGTGATCCTGGCCGAATTCTCATGCGCGTCGGGCAGTTCCAGTTCGTAGAAGCTGTAGGCCGCGCCCGCCTGCTGCGCCAGCTCGAAGGCGTCGCGCAGGCGCTCGTCCTCCTCGTGCAGGCCCAGCGCGCCCGCCAAGAGCGCCTTGTGGGTGCCGTGGCCGCGCCCTGTCTTGGCAAACGATCCGTGCAGGCCGAACTCCACCTTCACGAACGGCTTGCCGGCGATCAGGCGCGCCGCGCGCCCCAGCCGGGCCGCCCCGGCGGTGTGGCTGCTGGACGGCCCGATCATCACCGGCCCCAGCACCTCAAACAGGCTCACATCCACCCTTCTCTCCCCCTTTTACTTTGCCCGCGGGCAATATCCTTTTTATTGTAGCACGGACCGTTCGCTTTTTGCAAGCTGCCGCGCCTTTCGATTTTTGCACAAAATCTTTTTACCGATGCACAAAAACTTTGGTTTCTTTCAACCTTTTTTCTCATCAGGGTGTTAAGTTCGTGTGAAATCTCTTGTTTTTTTGAAAGAAAGACCCTATACTGTTCGTTTAATGAAAGTGATTTCCCCCTGTGAGGAAATTCCACAGGGCTTTCTTTTTTGTGTTCAATCGTCAGAAAGGAGCTTTTGAATATGCTGGATCTGGTTCAAACGATCAATCTGATCCTGGTTGTGCTGCTGACGGCAGCCTATTCCTATCAAATCTTTTTCCTGTTGTACGGACTTGTGAAGCGCAAAAAGGCGTCCCGCAACATCGCGCGCAGGCTGCACCGCTATGCGGCGGTGATCTGCGCGCGCAACGAGGAGCAGGTGATCGGCGATTTGATCGCCAGCCTGCGCCGCCAGAAATACCCCGCGGAACTGCTGGACATCTATGTGGTGGCCGACAACTGCACCGACGACACCGCCGACGTTGCCCGCAAGGCCGGCGCGATGGTCTACCGCCGGTTCAACCAGGCCCAGGTGGGCAAGGGCTACGCGCTGGACTACCTCTTCCGCCTGCTGCGCCAGCAGGAACGCCTGGACCGCTACGACGGCTTTTTCGTATTCGACGCCGACAACATCGTCGATCCCAACTTCGTTGCCGAGATGAACAACACCTTCGATTCCGGCGACTACCACGCCATCACCTGCTACCGCAACTCCAAGAACTACGCCTCCAACTGGATCTCGGCCGGCTATGCGCTGTGGTTCCTGCGCGAGAGCCGCTTTTTGAACCATCCGCGGCAGCTGCTGGGCACCAACTGCGCCATCTCGGGCACCGGTTTCCTGCTGTCTGCCAAGGCGGTGAAGGAGAACGGCGGCTGGCCGTTCCACCTGCTGACCGAGGACATCGAATTCTCGGTGAACTGCGCGCTGCAGGGCAACCGCATCGGCTACTGCGACCGCGCGGTGGTCTACGACGAGCAGCCCACCCGCTTCTCCCAGTCGTGGGACCAGCGCCTGCGCTGGTCGAAGGGCTTCTATCAGGTGGACTGGCACTACGGCCTGTCGCTGGTGCGCCGCTGCCTGCGCGGCAAGCGCCGCTTCTCCTGCTACGACATGCTGATGACGGTGGCGCCCGGCATGCTGCTCACGCTGGCCGCCATCCTGCTCAACAGCGTGTTCGTGGTGGCCTGCCTCACCCAGCCCGCCTACATTGCCCGCCAGGTGCTGTCTGTGTCGGTCGAATTCATGCTGTCGTCGGTGGTGAACTTCTATCTGGGCCTTTTGCTGTACGGCCTGCTGACCACCCTCTCCGAGTGGGACAAGATCCGCGCCGGCAGCGGCAAAAAGATCCTGTTCGTGTTCACCTTCCCGCTGTTCATGTTCACCTATGTGCCCATCGCGCTGTCGGCGCTGGTGCGCCGGGTGTCCTGGAAGCCCATCCAGCACGGCTGCACCGGCGTGGAGGAAGTGGTCGCCTGCAGCGCCTGACCCTCCCGCCCCTCTTCCCGGCCGGTCTCCGGCCGGTTTTTTTCGGCATCTTCCCACAACAATATTGCATAAAAACAGCACAAAAGTCTATGCACTTTGCCAATAGACTTTCCCCCCTGCAAACGCTATAATATAGACAAAGGAAGACAAGGGAAAGCAAAAGAGAAAAGGAAACGATGTCAGGTTTCCCCAAAAGCCCAGCTTCCGCCGGAAGGATGCAAGATCAAAAGCTGTGGTTGGATCGCATCTGTGGAATGTGAACGGCAGATTTGGATCTGTGAGCTGGTATCGCAGAAAACGGATGTGCCGGCACAAACAGCAGGCGAACAAAAACAGACGGATCGGCTCCCGAAGGTAGATCATGCAGAAAGAGGTGTGACCCGTGAACTTTGAAGAACCCGTTCAGTTTGCGCGGGTCCGCTGGTAAAAAAGAAACACGCACCTGCCATTGGCTGTGATTTCAGCCGGCTTATATAAAAGCAACCGTGCAGAATGGTTGCGAATGTTTCTGAACCAGCTGGCCTGCGGGAAAAGAACCGAGATGTGGTGAAGCCCCACTGAAACAAAGGCCGGTAAATGTGACGAAACATGGCTGACCGGAAATATCAAAAAGCAAAAGGATCGCTGTTCTTTCCAAAAAGAAAGGCAGAAAGATCGGGTATGGAACCGGTTGGACACAAGAGGAACTTATAAGAAGATTTTTCACCGAAAGGTTTTTGTTTGCGCCTTGAAAAAGCAGAGCCACTGGAAAAAAAGTGGTTTTGCAAGGACAAAAAAGATTGCCAGCAAGCCAAATGGAAAGCCGGAAAGTAGGTTGTCGGCTGCACAAGATGGCAGTTTTGTTCCCCGCATGCGGATGGAAGACGGCTGAAAAAGAAGGTGCTTTCAGCAAAGGCACTTTGAAGGCGATCCCAAACGGAAAGGCAGAGCAACGATACAAAGGGTTTGGATGTGATGCGGCAAACCAGTGTTTGGAATGCCGAAAGAACCTGTACTGTGTTGGCAGCAAGCAAAAAACGGCACAATGTGATGTTGGCCGGAAAGAAAGTCATGTTCCCGTTTTGTTGACGGATACCGATAAAACCGTTTGATGTGATGTCAGAACGTGTTTTCCAATGCCCCTGTAAATGAAAATGAACAGGGAGACTTTGATAAAGAAGCGAGTCCAATGAAATAGCGTAATCGTCTCGCGCGAGAGCGATCCACCATTTCAGAAAGAAAGGTTTTGAAAGGCAGCTACTCCAATGTACTAATTACAGCTTGGATGTCTCCTACCGAACCAAGACAGACAATTGAATAGCAGCGGGGTGCCTGTCGGAACGTGCGGCAGGCGCCCCGTTTTTTACACAGGAATCTTTTATCCGGGAGGGATCGCTCTTGAACAGAGAACTCAGCCTGCTGCGCAGACTTTTGTATTTTGGGATATTCTGTGCAGGCCTTGCCCTGATCTTTTTCAACACATCCGCTATGATCGGCGGCTCCGGTTTTGACGGCATGACCGGCTCGTCCATCGCCGCAGACCGGCGCACCGTGTATATTTTCATCGCCCTGTTCGGACTGGTGAGCTATTTTGTGGAAATGGTGCGGGATTTCCTGCAGAAAAAATAACGCGCCCACAAGTTGGCGCTGTGCAGGCGGCATGGCTTCGACCTCATCCGCCCCCTGTCGGGGGCACCTTCCCCTGCCAGGGGAAGGCTTTGGGTACCGTTGGCTTCCCCCTTGGGGGGGAAGCTGTCACGCGAAGCGTGACGGATGAGGGGGAGTCTCTCGGCATGCACGAATTCCCGCAAAAACATCCTTCCCAAACACCAAGCCCCCCGCTGCCGTTTTGCGGCAGCGGGGGGCTGTGCGTTTGGAGGGATCTTCGGGCGCTTCTCCCCTTCCCCGTCCGGGTCAGGTCTCGTCGGGGTGGTTGCGGCGCCAGGCCATGAAGCTCTCCAGGATCACGGCGGCAGACACCGCGTCCAGCTTGTCCTTGCGCTTTTTGCCGAAGGTGCCGTTCTCGGTGAGGATGCCGGCGGCGGTGACGGTGGTGCTGCGCTCGTCCCACAGCTTCACCGGGATGGGCAGCAGCGGCTCCAGGATGGACACCAGCTTGCGGGTTTTCTGGGCGCGGGCGCCCTCGGTGCCGTCCATGTTGCGGGGCAGACCCACCACCAGCATCTGTACGTCGAATTCGCGGGTGGCGTAGATGATCTTTTCCGCCACCTTGGCCATGCTCTTTTCCTCGATCTGTCCCACCGGGCTGGCCAGAAACTCGGTGCGGTCACACACGGCAAGCCCGGTGCGGGCGTCGCCGTAATCAACAGCCATGATTTTCATGCGGGTTCTCCTTTGCGCCAAACTGTTTTTTGGAATCCATCCCGATTATACCACACCCCGCCGCGCAAGTAAACCAACGGCCGGACCGCCTCCCGCCGGGGGAGCGCGGTCCGGCCTTGCACAGAGAAGAAGATGCAGGTTTATTTTGCGCCGGCTTTTTTCTTCGGCGCGGGGGCGGGCAGCTCTTCCATCAGCACCGAGGTGGCGATCGCCGTCACCGGGGTGGCCAGCACCACCGCCATGCTGCCGATGATGCCCTTGACGATCTCCACCACCATGAAGTCGGTGTTCAGGAGGCTGATGGCCGGCATACAGTACATGTAGTAGATCACCATCAGGTTCAGGCTGCTGCCCGCAAAGGCCAGGACCAGGGTGTTGGTCATGGTGCCCATGACGTCCTTGCCGATGTTCATGCCGCTCTGCCGCAGCTGTTGGCGGGAGATACCGGGGTTCTGATCACGCAGTTCGTACAGCGCCGACACGATCGACATGCTGGTGTCCATCACCGCACCCATCGCCGCGATCAGGATGCCCGCCACCAGCAGGTTGTCGATGCGGAAATTCGAGTTCTGGGTGATGAACAGCAGGTCCTCCACCTCGGGGGTGTTGAGGGTGGAGATGTTGCCGACCTTGCTCACGATCCAGGCCAGCAGTCCGGCAAAGGCGGTGCAGGCGGTGCAGCACAGGGTGGCGATCATGCTCTTGCGGCAGACGCCGTTCAGCACCACCATCGTGTACAGGGAGGACAGCAGCACCACCAGGATCGCCGCCGGGATGGCCGGCATCCCGTTGATGAGCAGCGGGATGAACAGGAACACCACGTTCAGCAGGGTCACCACCAGCCCCGCGATGGCCGCCACCCCCTTTTTGGCGCCGTAGAACAGCACCATCGCCAAAAACGCCGCCACCAGCAGCACCAGCAGCGAGGTGCGGTCGTAGTAGAGGATGGTGGAGGTGATGAAGCCGTCGTAGCTGCCCACGATGTATTTGGTGCCCACCTGCCCCGCCAGCTGGGTGGTGCGGGTGACGAAGGTGGGGGCGGTGATGGTCTTGCCGGCGTATTCGCCGCCGTGGATGGTGAGCTCCAGCGTCTGCTTGCCCACCTGGATGTAGTCGAAGTCGGGGTCGGGGCCCATCTCCTGCTCCACCACGCGGGTGACGGTGGCGCGGGCGTATTCCAGCCCTTCGGGGTAGTCGCCGGGGCGGGTGAATTCCAGATTGCTGTTGAAGATCCACAGCGCCAGGCAGTACAGCACAAGGAACGCGATGTGCAGCGCGGTCTTTTTCAAAAAGAATCCCTCATTTCCGGCGGACGGCCCCGCCTCTTGCTGGCAGCACCACAGCACAGAAACCCACGGCCGACAGGGCACGGCCGCAGGCTTTGTGCACGGGATGCTGAAGGATATCGGTCAGCCGCGATTATTTCGCGTAGCTGGCGATGATGACGTAGTCCAGAGTGTTCACTTCGCCGTCCAGGTTGACATCGCAGCTGGCTTCGGCGGTCTGGTAGTTCACCAGAGCGATGGCCAGGTCGGCCAGCGTCACGCTGCCGTCCTTGTTGATGTCGCTGGCGGCCTTATAGGAGTAGATGGTGGTGGTGGCTTCCCCCTTGATGATGGTGGATACCACGTCCTGGCTGGTGATGTCGCTGCCCTCGCCGGTCACCTGCACGGTGTTGGCGCGGGTGAGGGTGACGGTGGTGTCGCCGGGCTGCACGCCGTCCTTCAGGCGGAAGGTGAAGGTGGCCACATCCATCTTCTCATTGCTGGTGAAGGGGTCCTGCACGCCGGAGATCAGGCGGGCGGTGCCGTTCTCGCCGGAGGCGTCGGTGAAGATGGTGTCCTCCAGGGCGCTCTCGCTGGAGACCAGCTCCATCACAGAGGGATCGTAGCTGATCTCAACGTCGAAGGCGTTGGTGTCGATGACGTTGTCGAAGGAAACGGTGTACTCGAGGGTGTTGTCCTCCAGCTCGGTCACGACCAGGTCGGTGCCGTCGATGTAGGAGGCGGCGCAGTCGGCCAGGTCACGCTTGACGCTGAAGCTGTCGTAGAGGTATTTGTCGGTGGTGATGGTGTCGGTATTGGTGTCGTACTTGAAGTTGTAGGTGTTCACGTTCACCTGCTCGGGGGTGACTTCCACCATCACGATGACCTGCTCTTTTTTGATGTCGCTGCCGGTATCGGTGGAGTTCACGTCCAGGAAGGCGTAGTTGGGGGTCAGGGGATCGCCTTCAGACACGGTGTAGTTCTTCTTGGAGTACCACTTCAGGCCGCCCGCATGGCCGCCCACCATGTACAGGGGCGCGTTGCTGGGCTGGAGGATCACGCCGGAGTCGTCCTTGGCGGGGTTGGCGTTCTGGCCCTCGGCGGTCACGAAGCCGCGGGAGTAGACATGGTCATGACCCTGCAGGACCATATCCACATCCAGCTCGGAGAAGATGGGAGACCAGAACTTGCGGGCGTCGATGATGTCGCCGTCGGTGATGTGGGAAGCGCCGGTGTACAGCGACTTGTGGAAGCCCACGATGGTCCACTGGCCGTTGGCCTTGGCGTCCTGCACCGCCTCGCGCAGGTAGGCTTCCTGCTGGGCGCGGGCGTCGGTGCTGTAGCGGGCGGCCTCGAGGTTCAGGATGATGAACTTGGCGGTGCCGTAGTCGAAGCTGTAGACGATGTTGCCGGCCTCCGCAGGAGCGTTGATGTGCTGGTACATCTCGTTGTTGTCGTGGTTGCCCTGGGTGACGGCGATCAGGTTGTTGGAGAACATCTCCTCGCCGCCGTTCGGGAAGGCGCCGTCGTTGTTGAACAGCCACTCCCACTGGGCTTCGCTGGTGGCGGTATTGGTCACGTCGCCGGCCAGGTAGACGAAGTCGGGATTCATGTTGTTCACTTCGGCCAGCGTGGCGCCCAGCGCTTTGGCGTCGCTGGCGGAAGCCACCTGGGTGTCGGCCAGATAGGCGAAAGTGAAGCTCTCCTCGCTGTTCTTGGGCAGGGCGGTCTTGAAGGTGCCCTTGGCGCTGTTGAAGCCGTCGCCCACCGTGTACTCATACTCGGTGTTGGCCTCGAGGCCGGTCACGGCGATCTCGTGGATGTACTTGCCGGCCAGGCCCTGGTAGGAGCTGCCCTCCACATAGATCACATTGCTGTCGCCCACCTTGTTCAGGCTGATGATGGTCTGGGTGTCGGCAACGGTGGTGTAGGTGACGTTCACCTGGGTGGCGGCGTCGGTGCCCACGTGCACGTTCAGCTGGCGGGGCGTTTTGTTCTCGTCCACCACATTGTAGACCACCTGCTCGCTCTGCTCCTGGGCGGCGGGCTCGTCGGCCAGCACCACGCTGGTGCTGCCGGCCAGCATCATCGCGGCCAGGGCCAGCGCGCCGGCCTTTTTCACATAGACGCGGGCGCCGTTTTCATTGTTCCAAAACATGTTTCCTACTCTCTCCTTCTCGCTTTGTGTATCAGGCTTGCTTGCGCTTGTTATATATCAACGCCCCCACAGCCACAGCCGCTGCGGCAGCGCAGGCAGCCAGCAGCCAGACGGCGTCAATATCGTTGGTCTGGGGCAGGGTCTCGGGCACAGCGACGGTCTGCTGTGCGCCGGTGTCGAGGGTGACCACGAGGTCGCTGGGGATCTGGGTGGCCGAGAACTCCTCGCTGCCCACGGTATACTGCTTCACATCCCGGATGGCGATGGCCGCCTCCACGCCCGGCTCACACTTGCCTTCCACCGTGACGGTGGAGGTGCCGGAAAAGCTGTCCTCGCCGTCGAAGTAGCCGAACCAGACAAGGCCGTTGGCCTCCTTCGGGCCGGTGGAGGAGACATTGTCGCCCACCTGCACGGCGGTGATCTCGGTGCCCTCGCTGCAGATGACGCCGAACTCCATGCCGGCATAGCTCTCCGGGCAGTCCACCTGGATGTCGAAGCGGAAATTGCCGGTGCTCTCGTCCACAGCCACCTCGCTCACCGGCAGCTGGACCGTGGCGGCGGTCTCGGCGGCAAAGGTTCGGGACACCAGCAGCGCCGGGACCAGCAGCAGCATGGCCAGCGCGGCGGCGGAAAGCCACATCGTTCTCTTCAAAGCGGGGTCATCCTTTCTGTGTGCATTGTGTGTGTGATTTGTGATCGCATGTTTATTGTACCGGCCGGCGTGTAAAATCCAATAGCGGCAAATTGTAAAGAATTGGCGTGCCGGATGTAAGAAAAAACCCGGACGCAAGCAAAAAAATCCCCCGCATCCGGGGGAAACTCTCCCGAATGCGGGGGCGCCGGGGATCTCATCCCAGCAGGCCGGTAAATTCTGTTTGCAGGCTCTCCACGTCGCGCCGGTTCACAAGGCCGATGCTCTGGCCCATGAAGGTGGCGGAGTAGAAGCTGCTGTCGTACACCGCCAGCTCCAGGCTGACCGTGTCGCCGTTGGTGAAGTGGAAGTCCACCCGGAAGGAGGTCTCGCCGGTGGGCTCCACCGCGCCGGGCTGTTCCAGCTCGACGCCGCACAGGTTGCCGTAGAAGGTGAACAGGGCGCTCTCGTCCAGCTCGCCGCCGGTGCGGGACCAGGTCTCGTCGTTCGAGGTGGCGCCGTCCTCGTCGGTGTTCACCACGCGGGTGACGCGGAAGGTCTCGCTGGTGCCCTCGCTGGTGACGGTGAAGCTGTCCAGCTCGCTCATCGGCACGTTGCACATGGTGGCGGGCAGCAGGCTGGAGGGCGACAGGTTGGCGATGCCGTCCAGCAGGTCGGCGGACACCAGGCCCACCTGTCCCCCGCCCTGCTGCATCGCATACAGGCCGTCGGCGGCGGTGTTGCCGAACAGCAGGGTGTACTGCACCGGCGTTTCGGTGGTGATGGCGTTGCCCTCCTCGTCGGTCTCGCCGGTGTCGGTGGTCTGGGTGTACTGCACGGTCATCGTGCAGACCGGCGTCTCCAGCCCGAACGAAGCGAGGTCCTCGGTGTTCCAGGCCGCGCAGGCGGTGAACTGCACGCTCACCAGATTGCGCAGCAGCTCGGTGACTGCATCGTCGTCGGCCGAATAGGTCTGGCCGTTCTGCTCCACCTGCCAGTGGCGCATCCCGCCGGTGCCCGGCACGCCGTCCTCCATATAGGTCAGCTGCACGCTGCCCGACGGGCCGTTGAAGGTCAGGCCGGTCACCTCATCCAGCGCCGCCGCGGTGAGCGTTTCCAGCTGCACCAGTTCCAGCGGGTCGGTGGGGAAATCGGCGGTGAAGTCGTCCGACACGGTATAGATGCCGCTGTCGCCCTCCAGCATCACATACACGTCGCCGGTGGTGTCGTTCACATCGCCCACCAGCAGGGTGGCGGCCTCCTCGCCGGCGGTGAGGGTCACCGAGAAGCGCGGGCTGTCCAGACCGTAGTCGGCGGGGTCACGGTCGGCGCCCAGATAGCGGCTGGCCGTCAGCCCGGTGAGGGTGGAGGCCAGGCCGGCCGCTTTGGTCTGGTTCACCGGCAGGGTGGTGTCGTCCGGCCAGATCCACAGGGTGGACCCGGCGCTTTCCGACGAGGAGGAGGCCGACGAGGCGTCCGCCGTTTCGTCCTCCACCTGCTCCAGCGCGAGGGTCTGGCCGTCGGCGGTCCATTCGATGCGCTGCACCTCGTCCGAAGCGCCGCCCAGCAGCACGGTGCCGTCCCCGGCCGCGCCGGAGGAGGAAGCGTCCTCCTCGCCGGCGGTGTTTTTCAGCACCGCCCACAGCGCCAGCAGTACCACCAGAGCCACCGCCAGAATGACGAGAGTGCGTTGTTTTGTTTTCATAGCGTCACGCCTTTCTGCGTTTGATGACGATGGCGATGCCCACCGCCACCGCCGCTGCCGGCAGCAGATACATGGTGATGATGCTCCACAGGTTGGCCTGGCCGGTGGTGAGGGTGAGGTATTCCACGTCCACCGACTTGGCGGCGATACCGGTGCTCTCCACGTCCTGGCCGCACAGGCTGCCCAGCACAGACAGCACCACGGCGGAGTTGTTGCCGTTCATATACAGGTCGGCCTCGTCGTTCAGCAGGCTGCTGGAGGCAAACCACACCACGTTGGTCTCGGTGTCGTCCACCGTTTCACTGGCCCACGCGCCCAGCGAGAAGGGGCCGGCCAGGTCGCCGTCCTCCTTGTCCCAGGTGGTGAGGTTCTGCCAACCGGGCTTGCTGTAGGCGGAATCGCTGGTCTGCAGCAGGCTGGAGACGGTCAGGGTGCTGCGCACGTCGGTGTCGATGACGATGCCGGTGCTGCTGCTCATCAGGACATAGCCGTTCTGGTCCACGCCGCTCAGCAGGCTGGAGGACTGGATGTCCGGCAGGGTCTGGTAGGGCACGCGGCCATAGATGTGCTGGCTGTCCCCTTCCACCACCAGGCCGCCGCTGGGCGCCATGCCGTACTCGTCCAGCAGGGCGTAGAGGTTGGGCATCTCGGTGTCGGTCAGGTCGGTGAAGAGCACGAGGTTGCCGCCGCCTTCCAGATAGCCGCGCAGGCGCTCGGTCTCCTCGGCGGTGAGGTCCTTCTGGGGCGACACCATCATCACGGCGGCCGCGTCCTCGGGCACCGTCTCGGTGTTCACCAGGTTCAGGGTCTCGGTGGTGAGGTTCTGGTTCTGCAGCGCGGTGGTGAAGCTGGAGGACAGGCTGGCCTCCTGATGGCCCTGCAGCAGATAGACGATGGGGGTCACGTCGCTGGTCACATACCGCAGCGCCGCCGTCAGCTGGTTCTCGCCGTCGAAGCTCTGGCTGGACGCGCCGGTGGTATAGTCGTAGTCGTAGGTGTACAGGTCGTACAGGCCCAGCACCTGGTATTTGTCGCCGCAGGTCACCACCACGCTGCCCTCGGAGGCGTCGTCATAGTTGTGGGCGAAGGTGGGGTTTTCCACCGGGTCCTCCTGCTGCCAGGTGAAGTGGTCGCCGGCCTCGGCATAGCGGTCCAGCATGCCGGTGACGAGGCTGTCCTCGCTGCCGATCTGGGCGATGTAGTAGGCGGTCACGTCCTTTTCCATGCCGGACAGCATCGTCTTGGTGGTGTCGGACAGGGTGTACAGGCCGGTGCTGGTGAGGTCGGCGCGGGTCAGCGAGACGGGCAGCGCGGCAAACGCCGCATTGGCCGCCACCACCACGGCCACCACCAGCACACAGGTGACGGTGGCCATCGCGCCGGTTTTCACCTGCCGGCGGTTCGGGCGCGCAGGGCGTGCAAAGCGCACCTGTTTCATCTTTTCAAACAGTTTCATCGGGGCACCTCCTTAGCTCCAGCGGCGCTTCTCCAGCGCCTGCACCGTGAAAAAGACGAACAGCCCCGCCGCCGAGATCAGGTAGAGATAAGCTCCCAGATCCAGCGTGCCGTTCAAAAACCCGCTGAACCGGTCGAACAGCGCCAGCGAATCCAGAACACTGGTAAACGCGCTGGTCACAGCGCTGCTGCGGGTGGCGGTGACCACCGCCAGCGCCAGCTCGGCCACCGTGAAAACGCCCGCGCCCAGCACAAAGCTCTTGGTGAAATACCACAAAAGCCCGCCGATGGCCGCCGCCAGCACCGAGAACAGCACCAGCGCCGAACCGCTGCCGGCCGTGATGATGGTCTGCAGGCCGGTCATCAGATAGCTCACCACCAGCACCACAACCGCCGTCACGAAGGCGACCACCTGGTGCTCGGTGATGGAGGAGAAGAACATGCCCACCGCCAGGCAGGCCGCCCCCAGCAAAAAGAAGGCCAGCAGGGTGGCGTAGGTCTCGGCCATCGGCACCGCGCCGTACTGGTTCAGGATCAGCGGATACAGCGCAAAGATGCCGGTGGGGATGGCAAACACGGTCAGCAGGGCCAGGTATTTGCCCATCACGATGTTGCCCACCGACACCGGCGCGGTGAGCAGGAGCTGGTCGGTTTTCTGGCGTTTTTCCTCGGCGAAGGTGCGCATGGTCAGCGCCGGGCAGAGGAACACCAGAAAAAAGCTGACCGAGCTGAGAACATAGCCAAAATAGGGCAGGCCGTAGTTCAGGTTGCCGTTGGTGAAATAGATGCCTGCGATTCCCAGCAGCACCGCGATGACCACCCATCCGATCATGCTGCGCAGCATCGAGGCGGTCTCCCGTTTATAGATCGCGATCATTCTGCCTCTTCCTCCTGTTCCGCCTCATCCGGCTCGCTTTGCTGTTCGCCCTCCGGCTCGATCAGCTGCAGGAACACATCCTCCAGGCTCATCCGCTGCTCGGCCATCGCCAGGATGGGGCATCCCGCCTGCACCAGCGCGCAGGACAGCGCGGCGCGGCGGTCGGTGTCGTCGGGGCTTGTGATCGACAGCAGCAGCCCGTCGTCGGTGGCTTTCGCCTGCACCTCGAGGGCGCTGTCCACCCCCGCCACCGCGGCGCGGGCGTCGCTCTCGCTGCCCTGCACCGTGATCTGCCAGCACAGATGCCCGGCGGCGGCGCGGGCCAGCTCGGCGGGCGTGCCGCTGGCCACCAGCTTGCCGCCCGACAGGATCAGCACATGGTCGCACACCGCGCTCACCTCGCTGAGGATGTGGCTGGAGATCAGAACGGTGTGGCTCTTGCCCAGCTCGCGGATCAGCGCGCGCATCTCGATCATCTGCTTGGGGTCGAGGCCGACGGTGGGCTCGTCCAGGATCAAAAAGGGCGGGTGCCCGATCAGCGCGGCGGCCAGGCCCACCCGCTGCCGGTAGCCCTTGGACAGGTTGCCGATCAGCCGGTCCATCACGTCCTCCACGCCGGCCTGTCCGGCGGCGGCGGCGATCTCGGCGGCGCGGTCCTTTTTGGGGATGCCGCGCAGCTGCGCCACGAAACTCAGCTGTTCGTTCACCTTCATGTCGGCGTACAGCGGCGGGATCTCGGGCAGATATCCGATCTTGCGCCGCGCCTCCAGCGGCTGATCCAGGATATCGCATCCCTCGATGCGCACGGTGCCGTCGGTGGGCGCCAGATACCCGGTGAGCATGTTCATCGTGGTGGACTTGCCGGCGCCGTTGGGCCCCAGCAGCCCCACGATCTGCCCGGCCGGCACGGAGAAGGACAGGTCCTCCACCGCACAGCGGTTTCCATACCGCCGGGTCAGATGGGAAACTTCGATCACAAACGATCGCTCCTTTCGCATGGATTGCTTTTTTCAGTGTACGTCCGGGGTGTGACAAAAGCGGGGGGGCGATTTGAAAAAACTGTGAAAAAACGTTGCAGTTGTGTAAAAAGCAGCGCGCGAACACAAAATTTTATGAAATATTGAAACAGCTGCCCCCCGCGCCTCGTTTATAGGATATACCGCTGTGAGCGGCAATTTCTGACGAATCGAGCGTATACGAACTGTGAAACATTGTTCCTATTCTCATCTGCAGCGCGCCCTGTGCGCTCATCCGCTGCGCACGGCAGCCGGCGCGGCAGCGGGCGGCGCGCTGCTGGGCCAGCTGCTCACCGAGATGGTGCGCCGCGACAGCCTGCGGGCGTCGGTGCTCTGGGCAGCGCAGAACCCGCCGGGCTTTTTCGTGGGCGCCGGGCTGCTGGCGCTGGCCATCGGCCTGCTCACGGTGCTGCTGCGCCGTCCCTGGGCGGCGCTGGGCGTGGTGTGGCTGGCGCTGCTTGCGGGCAGCTACGCCTCCTTTTATAAGCAGGCCTATCGCGGCGACCCCCTGCTCCCGGCCGACATCCTGCTGGCCGCCGACGCCGCGTCGGTGGCAAAGGGCATGTCCATCTGGCCCACCTGGCGGATGCTGGCCTTTGCGCTGGCCGCCGTCGCGGCGATGGTGTTCCTTCGCCGGGTGCGGCTGGGTCCTTCCCGCTGGCCGCGCACGCTGGGCTGTGCCGCGGTGCTGGCCGGCGGGCTGTGGCTGTGGGGACAGGTGTGGCTGCAGAGCGGCTTTTTTGCCTTCTTCCAGCCCTCTCCCGGCAATCCCGGCGCGCTGTACGACCGCGCCGGCTTCACCTGTTCCTTTGCCGTCTACCTGGGCCGGCTTTGCCCCCAAAAGCCGGACGGCTACACCTCCGCGGCCGGGCAGGCGGCGGTGGACGAGCTGGGCGACGCCCCCCAGACCGACAGCCGCCCCGACATCGTGGTGGTGATGATGGAGAGCTACTACCATCTGGACAACTACCCCGGCCTCACCGGCTGCGAGGAGCTGACCCAAACCTACGACCGCCTGGCGAAGGAGGGCATCTCCGGCTATTATTACAGCGACAAATATTCCGGCGGCACCGCCGACATGGAATTCGGCGCGCTCACCGGCTTTTCCACCAGCTTCCTGCCCGAAGGCGTGGTGCCGTACAGCCAGTATGTGGCGAAGGACGGCGATTTCTATGCCTATCCGCGCTATCTGCAAAGCCTCGGCTACCGCACCGTGGCCATCCATCCCTTTGAAGGCGGCATCTATTCCCGCAGCGAGGCCTACCCGAACATGGGCTTCGACACCTTCCTCGACCGCGACGACATGACCCACACCGGCCTCGCCGGCGCCTACATCGCGGACGAACAGGCCGCCGAGGAGCTGATCGACCAGTACGAGGCCGCCGCAAAGGACGGCCCGGTGTTCCTGCACATGGTGACGATGCAGAACCACATCCCCAACCTGCCGGGCGAGTACCCCGCCGCAGACCGGGTGGACGCCCGGCTGGACGGCATCCCCGACTACTACGAGCAGAGCCTGCAGAGCGTGGCCACCGGCCTGCGGGACGCCGACCGGATGATGGCGCAGATCACCGAGTATTTCAAGTCGGTGGACCGCGAGGTGATCGTGCTCTTTTTCGGCGACCACCAGACCGCCATCGGCCAGGAGGAGGGCATCGAGCTGCTGGACATCACCGGCCGGCTGGAGGGCCTGTCTGCCGCCGAGCGCTGGCAGGCCACCCACGCGGTGCCCTACCTGATGTGGTCGAACCGCGGCTGTGCGCAGGCCGGCGCCAGCGCGGGCAGCTTCCCGCCGTATCTGCTGCTGCCCAACTTCCTGCACGCCTTCCAGGCGCCCCGCACCGCCTGGTTCGAGTGGCTGTACAACAGCCAGTCCACCCTGAAGGGGATCAGCGGCAGCTATCTGCTCGACCCCCAGTCCCGCATCCAGACGGCCCCCTCCGAGCAGCAGCGCAGCCTTTTGGAGCGGCAGGCCACCCTGCAATACGCCCTGATGTTCGACGATGCGGCGTGATCATGTCCCATAGATGGGGCCGGTGCGTGCCGAATTGTGAATCTTTCGCTTTGTATGGTATATTTTTCCTGTCTGGTCTTGAAATTTTATCAATAAAAAGGTATAATATGAACGAATCAATGGCGATTTGCCCGCAAAATTCTGGGTAAAAGAAACAAATGCCGGCATGGCGCGGCGCGCCGTTGCGTCAAGCCACAATCGCTTAGCAGGAGGGTTTCATATGACCAGGTCACAGCTCATCACGAAGGTATCGGCAGATACCGGCCTGCCCGCCGCGCAGGTGGAGCAAGTGATGGACAGCATCTTCGACAACATCACCGACAACCTCAAACAGGGCGAGAAGGTCACCATTGCAGGGTTTGGCCGCTTTGAGATGCGCACCCGCAAGACCAAGGCCTTCACCAACCCCAAAACCAAAGTTTCCTCGCAGCTCGCACCCACGGCGATCCCCGGCTTCAAGGCCAGCGGGATCCTGAAGGCAAAGCTGGGCTGCGAAGACTGACGCCGCCATCCATCCTTTGCTGTCCCCAGCGGGCCGGAGCCTCCGGCCCGCTGTTTTTTGTGCTTTTTCCGGGGCATCCCCGGTACCATCAGTCCCTTTCACCGCCGCGCATCCGGGCGGGCGCACTGCCTTTGCCGGACTCGACCTCATCCGCCCCAAAGGCGACGGATGAGGGGGAATCTTCCGGCATGCACAAATCCCCGCAAAAGCGCTCCGCGGGATGCTGTTTTGTGTTTTCTTTCGGCGCAAAAAATGGTACAATAATATTCGTATCGACCCAAAAGACTATACCAAAGGGAGAACCTCTATGTTATACGAAGAACTGAACACCCTTCCCCAGATCCGGCAGGCCGCCGCCGCGATGGGCTTTGTCACCCTCACCGAGGTGCAGGAGAAGGCCATCCCGGTGATGCAGGCCGGGCGGGACATCATCGCCAAAGCCCCCACCGGCACCGGCAAGACCTGCGCCTTCGGCATCCCGCTGATCGAACGTGTGGACCCCGAAGCCAAAAACCCCGGCGCGGTGGTGCTGGCTCCCACCCGCGAGCTGGCCCAGCAGATCGCCCAGGACCTGCGCGACCTGGCGCGCTTTCTGCCCTATGTCCACGTCGTCTGCCTGTACGGCGGCGCGAACATGAACCGCCAGATCGAGCAGCTGAAAAAGGGCTGCCAGATCGTGGTGGCCACGCCCGGCCGCCTGATGGACCACATGGAGCGCCGCACCATCGACATCCGCAGCGTGCAGACGGTGGTGCTGGACGAGGCCGACGAGATGCTGGACATGGGCTTCTACAAAGACGTGCGCAAGATCATCGACCGCATGAAGGCCCGCAAGCAGCTGGCGATGTTCAGCGCCACCATCAGCCGCGAGGTGATGGACATCGGCTGGCTCTACCAGCGGGACGCCGAGGAGATCACGGTGCAGCCGGTGGAGGCCAGCGCGCCCAAGATCGCCCAGTACCAGCTGCACACCACCGGCCGCAACAAGCTGGCCGACCTCACCGACATCATCCTGAAAAAGGGCTACAAGCGCGTGATGGTGTTCTGCAACACCAAATACAACACCGCCATGCTCACCAACCAGCTGGTGCGGCTGGGCTTTGTGGCCGACTGCCTGCACGGCGATCTGTCCCAGGCCGACCGCAACAAGATCATGGCCAGCTTCCGCGAGGGCAAGCTGGCGGTGCTGGTGGCCACCGACGTGGCCGCCCGCGGCATCGACGTGGATGACGTGGACGCCGTTTTCAACTACGACCTGCCCCCTTCCAACGAATACTACACCCACCGCATCGGCCGCACCGGGCGCGCCGGGCGCGAGGGCGTGGCCTACATCCTCTACACCGACGAGGACAAAAAGCGCCTGGACGAGATGCTGCGCCTCACCCGCAACACCGCCGTGCCGGTACACTGGGAGAACGGCGAGCTGGTGGAAGAGGCCGTGCAGAAGCGCGATTTCCAGATCCGCCAATATTTCTAACCCTGCGCCGCCGGCCGCACAGCGTTTTGGTCCGGCGGCCGATCGAGGACGCGAACATGAAGGAATACACCTATATCACCCTGCGGCAGGCGCCGGAATGGAAAGAGGCCGCCGCCGCATGGTTTCACGACAAATGGCAGGTGCCGCAGGAGGCCTACCTCGCCTGTATGGACGCCTACCTCCGCAAAGAGACGGAATACGGCTGGTATCTCTGCCTGGACGGGGGGCGTATCGTGGGCGGTCTGGGCGTGATCGACAACGATTTCCACAACAGGAAAGACCTTGCGCCCAATGTGTGCGCGGTGTACACGGAAGAGGAATACCGCTGCCGGGGGATCGCCGGGCGCTTGCTGGACATCGTTGTGAAGGATATGAAGTCCAAAGGGATCAGCCCCCTCTATCTCATCACCGACCACACCGGTTTCTACGAGAGATACGGCTGGGAATTCCTGTGCATGGTGCAGGGGGATGGGGAACCCGCGATGGCCAGAATGTATCTCCACAAATAGGCCGGCAAACGCCGATGCACAAACGACCAAGGAGACCAGATGAACACACCTGCATTCAAAACTGAGCGCCTGCTGCTGCGGGCATTTACGGAACAGGATCTGGAAGCGCTGTTCCGTATCCTGCAGGACGAGGACGTCAACCGATTTTTGCCGTGGTATCCCGTGAAAACCAGGGAAGAGACCCGGCGGTTTTACGAGGAGCGATACGCTGCAGCCGATTCCCGGACGCACGGGTACGCCTATGCGATCTGCCTGAAAGCGGACAACGAGCCGATCGGCTACATCCACGTGGACGGGGAAGAGCCCCACGATCTCGGCTATGGGCTCCGCAAGGAGTTCTGGCATCAGGGAATCGTCACCGAAGCGTGCAGGGCGGTCATCGCGCAGCTGAAACGGGACGGCCTGCCGTATATCACGGCAACCCACGACAGGAACAACCCCAGAAGCGGCGGGGTGATGCGAAATGTGGGGATGAAGTACCAGTATTCATACAAGGAGCAATGGCAGCCCAAGAACATCCCGGTCCTTTTTCGGCTCTACCAGCTGAATCTGGACGGCGAGGAAAGCCGGGTGTACAAAAAATACTGGGATACTTCCGCTGTGCATTTTGTGGAGCCGGACCTATAAACCGCTTCGGGAAGGGCGGGCTTGTGGCACCGAACGCCTTCCCCTGGCAGGGGAAGGTGCCCCCGCAAGGGGGCGGATGAGGTCGAGGCTGCTCCGCCGCGCAGGTCTGCCGGGAGGCCCCCAAAAAAACAAAAACCAGCGGGCCGGAAATTCCGGCCCGCTGGTTGTGCCTAAACCTGCTTTTGCGGGAATTCGTGCGGGCCGAGAGATTCCCCCTCATCAATCGCCTACCGGCGACAGCTTCCCCCCAGGGGGGAAGCCAACGGTACCACAAGCCTTCCCCTGGCAGGGGAAGGTGCCCCCGCAAGGGGGCGGATGAGGTCGAGGCCCTCCCTGCCGCGCAAAGGAACCGCTTAATGAACAGCCTGAAACTCCCGGCGCCTTGGGAAAGGCGCCGGGAGTTTTGTGTGGACGGCAGGGCGGCGATGACCCTGCATCCTCCGGATGCACTGTGCACAAAACGGCTGCGCCGTTATCCCTCCAAATCGTCTGCATACTGCCGCAGCAGGCGCTCCAGCTCGGCGGCATAGCGGCACAGGTAGCCGGGCTTTCCGTCATAGCGGCCTGTTTCCAGCCAGGCGCTGCCCACGCAGGTGCGGCAGAGCGGGCGCAGACGGCAGGCGGCGCAGCCGGGATGCAGCCGGAACGCTTTGCAGCCGGCAGACACCTGCTTCCACGCCTGTGCAAAGCCCACCTCAAACACCGGCACCGAGGGTTCCTCCAGCGTCACACACGGGCGCATCTGCCCCTGCCAGTTCACCGCAAAGGAGCAACTCCCCGCCATGCAGGTGATGCCGTCCGGATATTGGGCCGCGGCGTCTGTCTGCTGCAGCTTCCCGCGCACATAGTCGGCCAGAAATTCGGCCGGTATCTCCTGCCGGATCACGGTCCACTGCGCCTGTGCGGCCTGCTCCGGTTCCAGCCGTGCCTGCTGCGCAAAGGGCAGACCGCGCTCGTGCAGACCGGGCAGCATATAGGTGTCGGGCGTGACCGGCGCGCCCAGCTCCCGGCCGATGCGGTACAGCTCCTCCAGATCGCGCAGATTGTCGCGTGTGACGCTGGCGCTGATCTTCACATCCACCCCCTGCTCCTTCAGCAGCCGAATGGCGCGCAGGGTCTTTGCGAAGCCGCCGGGATAGTGGCACAGCGAGGCATAGGCATCCTCGTTTGCGCCGTAAAGGGTGATGTTCACCCGCCGCGGCTTGCAGCTGCCGAAAAACCGCGCCCAGTCCTCATCGAGAAGGGTGCCGTTGGTGTTGATGGTGAGGATCATGCCCATCTCTTTGAGCGTGCGAAACAGGCGGCGGAAGTTGGGAAAGAGCAGCGGTTCTCCGCCGGTGAGCAGCAGGAACAGCACACCGGCGTCCCGCATCTGCTCGGCCAGCTGCAGCCATTCGTCGGCAGTGCGCAGACGGCCGCGCTGCTCCATCTCCGCACGGCTGAGGCGGATATAGCACATGCTGCAGTTCATGTTGCACAGCGGCAGCAGCTCGAGGCTGCCGTTCAGCGGAAGGCCCAGCTGTGCGGCGCGGGAAAGCATCCGGCGCTCGAGGGTGGTTTCAAACGGAATCTGGTGCATAGGCGGCTCCTTTTATACAATGTGGACAGAAAGAGGGCGCGGCGGCAACGCCGCCGCGCCCTCTGCGCATGGTACGGTATGAAATTATGGGGAAAGATCAGGAGCGGTTGGGGTGGTCGGGATCTGTACCGAAAACCTTTCCCTGATGGTGATAGGTTGTACCGAGATATTTTGTAGTCCAATAAATGGTAGGATTCTTGTCAGGGTGTATATCGCTCGGAAGTATCGGCAGAGTATAGTTTCCATCGGAATAAAGACTACACGTAGGGTCATAAAAAGCTTTTGTTTCGACCATCTCGTCAATGATGCCGTCATTGTTAGTATCACGCAGCACCTGATGCGACGAAACGCCACAATCGTTAGGATCATGGTAAGGCTTTATCTGCCACCACTCATGATTGTCTTGTTCCCACTGATTTGCTACACCTGTATCGCATCCAACAGCCCAGCAAGCGGCCACATACTCGTTTGCCTCAAACTTCTGCACCTCAACCCGAGGCGCAACCCATTTCTTTTTCATTGTCAGATAACCTCCTCCAAAATCTGCATCTGTAAAGATTCCATCACAAACATTTCCACGTCCTGCCGGATTTTCTCCGGCGGGCCGTCGAACTCTTCCAGCGCCCGCACCACAGCATCCTGTTTCGTGCAGGGCGTTTGGAACGCATTCCACAAAAATGCCGCCGCTTCGTTTGGGCTCATCACCGTGTTGGCAAAGGCGCCGGCCTGTGCGCTCACAGGGACGATGGTGCATTCCCCGGCGATCTGCCGCAGCACATACCCCTCCCGGATGCGGTATTTCTTCTTTTCTTCGGCAAACCCGCTTTTTTCCAGATAAGCGGCCAGTTCCGCGTCGGACAGCTCTGCCAGGTCTTTGCTGCACAGCCCGCCTGTATGCCGGACAAAATGCGATTCCGGTTTGACGAACGCTTTCACGCAGCCACCTCCCCTCTCGAAAGCAGATAAAGCCGCGATGTCAAATCGTACACCTTTTGAAAACCGGCCACAGGAGCCGACAAAGCCTTTTTGTGCAAATCAAAAAGACGGAAAAGCCCGAAAAATCCCTTGCAATCTATGTATGGTTCGTATATAATAGAGAATATAAAGTCAGCTGTCAAAAGGTGTAGGTTTTGATAGCCGGCTTTTTTCTTTTCTCATCCTGTTCCTGCCGGTACCGCCGCAGGCGTCTGTAGAACGTTGCCTCGCTCACACTGCATTCCTGAAGCGCCTGCTGCAGGGTGATCCGCTTTTCTTCCCATGCCTGCACGATCTGTTCATACTGTGTGGGCATCTCGATCTCCGGCCGGCCAAATCGCACGCCCCGCGCTTTGGCCGCCGCGATCCCCTCCGCCTGCCGCTGGCGGATGTTCGCGCGTTCGTTCTCCGCCACAAAGGACAGCACCTGCAGCACAATGTCGCTCAGGAATGTGCCCATCAGGTCCTTGCCGCGGCGGGTGTCCAGAAGCGGCATGTCGAGCACCACGATGTCGACCCCCTTTTCTTTGGTCAGCAGTCTCCACTGTTCCAGAATCTCGGCGTAGTTCCGGCCCAGCCTGTCGATGCTTTTGATATACAGAAGGTCCTCTTTTTTTAATTTGCGCACCATCCGCCGGTATTGCGGCCGTTCAAAGTCTTTGCCGGACCGCTTATCCACAAAGATGTTTTGCCGGCGGATACACAGCTGCTGCATCGCCAAAAGCTGCCGGTCCTCATTTTGTTCGCTGGTGCTCACACGCACATAGCCATATACATTGCCCATTCGTCGTCCTTTCTCCCTTGTTTTTTCCGGTTAAAAAAGCATGGTACATATGTATATATTGCACATGCAGCCCTCAATCTTTCAAGCAAAAAACGCCCCGTGCAGGGCGTTTCAGCCTGTCGATGAAGCGATTCACGGGGAGTGACGGGACAGTCTCGACCTCATCCGCCCCCGTTCGGGGGTACCTTCCCCTGCCAGGGGAAGGCGGGCCGTACCGTTGGCTTCCCCTTGGGGGGAAGCTGTCGCTGCAAGCGACTGATGAGGGGAAATCTTTCGGACGGCACAAACGATCTCTTTTCCTGCAAGCAAAAAACGCCCTGTACGGCCGGACCGGCCTGTACAGGGCGTTTGTGGCTTTATGCGGTTTTTATGGAGCGGCTGCTCAGTACAGCTTCGCGCCGGCGGGGATGCGGTCGTCCACCATGAGCAGGTTCAGGCCCTCGTGGCCGTCCACCTCGTGCACGGCGCTGATCAGCATGCCGCAGGAGTCGATGCCCATCATCTTGCGCGGGGGCAGGTTGACGATGGCGATGGCGGTCTTGCCCACCAGCTGCTCCGGCTCATAGTACTCGTGGATGCCGCTCAGGATCACGCGGTCGGTGCCGGTGCCGTCGTCCAGCACGAACTTCAGCAGCTTCTTGCTCTTGGGCACCGCGGTGCACTCCTTGATCTTCACGGCCCGGAAGTCGGACTTGGAGAAGGTGTCGAAATCCACGCTCTCGGCGAACAGCGGCTCGATCTTCACGTTGGAGAAGTCGATCGCTTCGGCCGGCGCGGCGGGGGCCTCGGCCGCCGGGGCGGCGGGCTTCTGGGCCGGGGCAGCCTTGGCGGTGTCGGAGGCCAGCGGCTTCATGGTGGGGAACAGCAGCACGTCGCGGATGGAGGCAGAGTCGGTCAGCAGCATCACCAGACGGTCCACGCCGAAGCCCAGACCGCCGGTGGGAGCCAGGCCGTACTCCAGCGCGGTGATGTAGTCCTCGTCCACCTGGGCGTTGCAGTTCGGCTCGGCGGCGCGCTTGGCGGCCACCTGGGCCTCGAAGCGGGCGCGCTGGTCGATGGGGTCGTTCAGCTCGCTGAAGGCGTTGCCGAACTCGGTGGCGTTGATGAAATACTCAAAGCGCTCGGTGAAGGCCGGCTCGCTGGGCTTGCGCTTGGCCAGCGGGCTGTTCTCCACCGGGTAGTCGTAGATGAAGGTGGGCTGGATCAGGTTCTCCTCCACGAAGGCGTCGAACAGCTCCACCAGCACGGCGCCCCTGGTGGCGTCGGCGGGCACCTCCACATGCTTTTCGGCAGCGGCGGCGCGGGCGTCGGCGTCGGTGGCCCAGGCGTAGTAGTCGCAGCCGGAATACTTCTTCACCGCCTCGGCCATCGTCAGGCGCTCCCAGTGGCCCAGGTCGATGGTCTTGCCCTGGTAGGGGATGGTCAGGCTGCCGCACACCTTCAGCGCCAGGCGCTTGTACAGCTCTTCCACCAGGTCCATCATGCCCTTGTAGTCGGTGTAGGCCTGGTACAGCTCGATGGAGGTGAATTCGGGGTTGTGCTTGGTGTCCATGCCCTCGTTGCGGAAGATGCGGCCCACCTCATACACCTTGTCGAAGCCGCCCACGATCAGGCGCTTCAGACACAGCTCGGTCTCGATGCGCAGGTACATGTCCATGTCCAGCGTGTTGTGATGGGTGACGAAGGGGCGGGCGCTGGCGCCGATCTCCAGCGGCAGCAGGATGGGGGTGTCCACCTCCAAAAAGCCCTTCTCGTCCAGATAGGCGCGGGTCTCGCGCAGGATCTGGCTGCGCTTGACGAAGGTGTCCTTCACGTCGGGGTTCACGATCAGGTCCACATAGCGCTGGCGGTAGCGGATCTCCTGGTCCTTCAGGCCGTGGAACTTCTCGGGCAGCGGCAGCAGGCTCTTGCTCAGCAGGGTCACCTCGGTGGCCTTGACGCTGATCTCGCCCATCTTGGTGCGGAACACTTCGCCCTTCACGCCGATGATGTCGCCGATGTCCATCTTTTTGAAGGCGGCATACTCCTCGTCGCCGACCAGGTCGCGGCGGACATACAGCTGGATGTGGCCGGAGTTGTCGCGCAGGTCGGCAAAGCTGGCCTTGCCCATCACGCGCTTGCTCATCATGCGGCCGGCGATGCAGACGATGGCGCCGGTCTCCTGCTCCGGCTCCAGATGGGCGTACTGCTCCTTGATGGCGCCGGCAAAGCTGTCCACCGGGTATTTGGTCAGCTGGAAGGGATCGTTTCCGGCCGCCTGCAGGTCGGCCAGCTTCTGGCGGCGCACCGCCACCAGCTGATTGTATTCCTGTTGGGTCTGCTGGGCGGCCTGGGCCTGCCCGTCGTTCTGCTGCTGCATATACATCCTCCTGTGATTTGGTTGGGTGAAAACGGCCCTGCCGCGGGCCGGGAAAATAGCGGGGAAAAGACCATTGCTCATTATAACACAAAAACAGGCGCCGCGGCACCTGTTTTTGCAAAAGTTTTTTGCAGTTTTGGGCAGATCACATCGTGGATTTGCGGATCTCCAGCACCTTGTACTGGATCACGGCGCCGCCCGGCAGCGTGACGTCGGCGGTGTCGCCCGCGTGCTTGCCCAGCAGCGCGGCGCCCACAGGGCTCTCGTCGCTCAGCTTGCCGCTGGCCAGATCCGATTCGGTGGAGCTGGTGATGGTGTATTCCTCCACCTCGCCGTCCTCGTCCTCCACCTTCACGATGGACCCCATCATAACAGTGTCGTCGGAAATTTCGTCCTCGTCCAAAACGCGCACACGCTTCAGCATGCTTTCCAGCTGTGCGATGCGGCTCTCGATAAAGCCCTGCTCGTTTTTGGCCTCGTCATATTCGCTATTTTCGGAAAGGTCGCCAAAACCGCGGGCAACCTTGATTTTTTCAGCAATCTCTTTGCGTTTGACAGTTTTCAGTTCTTCCAGCTCGGCCTCCAAAGCGGCGAGGCCGGCGGGGGTCACGACGATTTCTTTGTTGTTCAAGACAGTATCTCCCTTGACTGAATATTAGGGGTATGCCCCTTAATTTGACTATTATATCGGACGGGCAAAGAACTGTCAAGCCCGGCGGAAAATTTTGTTTGATTTCGACAAGTTTCCGCTTTGTTTTTTGGCACAGCGGCAGACAGCGCCGGCGGTTCTGTCTGCACAGAATATGTCGCTTTGTGGTATAATGGATACAAGCGCCACGTCTCCCCCGGCGGGGGAGTGTGTGGAAGGGAGATGAAAAAATGGCAAAACAGCGAAAAAAAGGCCGCCTGCGGCGCAAACTGCTGCGGGCGTTTTTAAAATTTGTGATCTGGGTGATGATGGTGGCCCTGATGGTGACGGTGCTGGTGGGCAGCGTGACGGCGGTGTTCTACTTCAACACCGGCTGGGACGATCTGCCCAGCGCACAGGTCACCTTCGGCGGCCAGACATTGCAGGTGAACGGCTGCGACTGGACGGCCCCGGTGCTGGGCGGCGTGATCAACAAGCGGCTGCACCGCTTAGAGGACCTGGACCAGCAGCAGCTGGAGGTGATCGAGACCGCGCACCCGGAGCTGGTGCTGCCGGACGACCTGGCCGAGAAGGGCATCGTCTCGCTGACCCTCACCGGCCCGGACGGCGAGACGGTGTATGAGGGCGACCAGACCGGCTACGAGCAGGTGCAGCTGGCCCGCAACGGCAGCTACGCCGGCACGCTGTCGGTGAAGGTGGAGCCGGAAACGGGCAAGCCCTACGGCGAATACACCTACCGGTTCCGCTTCGAGGTGGACCTGGAATGGCAGTTTGCCATCAGCGCGCAGCAGGTGGACCAGGGCGACGTGGTGGCGGTGGCGGTGGCAGGCCTTGCCGCCGGCGAGACGCCCACGGTGGAGAGCAATCTGGGCACCGCGCATTTCGTGCGGCGGGACGACGTGATGATCGCCTATATCCCGGTGGCCTACAACCGCGAGGACGGCGACTATGAGGTGACGGTGACGGCCGGCAGCCGCAGCCAGACCTTCCCGGTGAAGGTGCGGTATGTGCAGTTCCCGCGGGTTTGGCTGGACACGGCGGTGCTGAACGACACCACCGGCACCGGCACCGCGCAGTTCCAAACCGAGATCTGGCCGCTGTACAACACCTGGGAGGACGCCAGCTGGTGGGGCGGCATCTTCCAGACCCCGGTGATGAGCGCCGAGGGGGCCGAGATCTACAGCGACTACGGCAGCGTGGAGACGATCGGGCAGATGACCGGCACCTCCCGCAACCCGGGCATCACCTATTCCTGCCGCGAGGGCGGCATGGCGGTGGCGCCGGCCGACGGCAAGGTGGTGTATGCAGGCTGGCTGGAGATGGCGGGCGGCACGGTGGTGATCGAGCACGGCGCCGGGCTGAAAAGCTACCTCTACTGCCTCAGCGACGTGCAGGTGCAGGTGGGCCAGGAGGTCAAGGCCGGCGACCAGGTGGGCGCCACCAGCGCGTTTTTGCAGTACGACCTGAAGATCGGCAACCAGAGCATCGACCCGAACGACGCCTTCCGGGGCACCGGCGGCCTGTTCTGGCACCCGGAACTGGGATAAATCCGTGTTTTTGTCGAAAATCGGCGCACAAGATGCGCCAACATGTTATAATAGGAATACCACTTGCCTGCGGCGTTCTGCCGTGCAAAACAGAAAGGACGGAATATCATGGAGTTTATCAACCCGTTTACCATCATTGCGATCGTGCTGCTCGCCATCGCCGCCTATTGCGTGTGGATGATGGCGCGCATCAACAAGGTGGTGAAAAAAGGACGCCGCTACGACGGCCACGCCCACGCCAAGGTGGAGAAGGTCTGCCCGCGCCAGGCTGTCCCCAGCGGGATCGCCAAGGCCGCCGGCATCAACGAGCTGACCGGCATGGCCGCCCCCGGCAACGAGTTTGTGATCCTGAATTTTGACCCCGAGCCCCGCGTGCATGTCCAGACCGCCAACGGCATCGGCATGCCCACCGGCTTTTTCAAGGACTGCGAGACGGTGGAGATCCAGTTCGACCTGAACGATCCCAACAAGGTGTACGTCTGCGACGAGCGCCCCGTGCTGCAGAAGGCCGCGCTGTTCAGGGCGGTGGCCATCGCGCTGGGCGTGCTGGGCGCGCTGGGCCTGCTGCTCTTCATCTAAAGCCGCCCGACCTGTACAAAAAACAACACCGGCGCCTGTGCGGGGCTTGTCTTGTCCGCACCGGCGCCGGTGTTTTTGTGTGCTGCAAAAGGGAGATCAGCGGCGCATATCGTCCACCACCTGCTGGATGTGTGCCACATATTCGGGCGAAAGCCCGCTCACATCCAGCACCTGCCGGTCGTCCAGACACAGCAGATAATCGGTGGACACCGAAAACAGCCGTGCAATCGACACCAGCATATCGACCGACGGCTGGATGTTGTTGTTTTCCCAATTGGAGATGCTCTGCTTTGTCACGCCCAGCAACTTGGCCATCTGCACCTGACTCAGATTCCGGGCGACACGCAGCTCCTTGATCCTTGTACTCAGCATACCGCCCTCCAGAAAATCAAAATATTACAATTCTTTTTTCAGACAGGGTCAAGGAGGAAATGTTGACGGCCGCCCTCACCGGCGGGCTTTGTGCAGGCGGGAAAGTCTCGACCTCATCCGCCCCCTACCGGGGGCACCTTCCCCTGCCAGGTGAAGGCTTCCGGTACCGTTGGCTTCCCCCCTGGGGGGGAAGCTGCCGCGCAGCGGCTGATGAGGGGAAATCTTCCCCCGCGCACAAATCCCCGCAAAAGCGGATATCCCGGCAAAGCCAAAAGTCCCCGCCGCATTCCTGCGGCGGGGGCTTTCTCTATCCGGGCCTTTCGGCGGCGCTGCGCGCGGTGTGGACCTGCGGGTCCTGTGCGGGAAACGTCCCTGTGCGGTGCGCAGAACGGTGTCCGCTCAAAAGGATAAGGAATCGTTATTCGTCGTCGGCGGTGTTGCCCAGCTTCTTGGCCTCCTCGATCACCTTGCTCTCGAGGTTGGCGGGCAGCGGCTCATAGCGCACAAAGTCGAAGGTGAACCAGCCGCGTCCCTGGGTCAGCTGACGCATATAGGTGGTGAAGTCCTGCATTTCGCTCATCGGCACCTCGGCCTCCACCTTCTGCAGGCCGTCCTCGTCCGGGCTCATGCCCAGCACACGGCCGCGGCGCTTGGTCACCTCGCCCATGATGTCGCCGGTGTTGTCGTTCGGCACATAGGCGTTCAGCTGGCCGACCGGCTCCAGCAGGATGGGACCGGCGTTGGGCAGCGCGGCTTTGTAGGCCAGCTTGGCGGCCATGATGAAGGCCATCTCGCTGGAGTCCACCGGGTGATAGCTGCCGTCCAGCAGGGTGGCCTTCAGGCCGACCACCGGGTATCCGGCCAGCACGCCGTGCGCGGTGGCCTGGCGCAGGCCCTTTTCCACGGCCGGGAAGTAGTTCTTGGGCACGCTGCCGCCGAACACCTTCTCCTCGAACACCATCTCGTCGGAATCGCACGGCTCGAACTCGATCCACACGTCGCCGAACTGGCCGTGGCCGCCGGTCTGTTTCTTGTGGCGGCCCTGCGCCTTGAACTTCTTGCGGATCGACTCGCGGTAGGCCACGCGCGGCGGCGTCAGCTCCACCTCCACGCCGAACTTGGCTTTCAGGCGGGCGCACACCACGTCCAGATGCTGCTCGCCCAGGCCGGAGATGACCTGCTGCACCGTCTCGCTGTTCATCGTGTATTTCAGGGTGGGATCCTCTTCCATCAGGCGGGCCAGCGCGCCGCTGATCTTGCCCTCGTCGCCCTTCTTCACCAGGCGCAGCGCCATCGAATAGGTGGGCACCGGGAAGGTGGGCGCGGGCAGAGCCACCACGCGGCCGGGGGCGCACAGGGTGTCGCCGGTCTGGGCGGCGCTCAGCTTGGTGATGGCGCCGATGTCGCCGGCGTCGAACTCGTCGGCGTCGGTCTGCTTTTTGCCCTTCACCCACAGCAGCTTGCCCATCCGCTCGGGCTCGCCGGTGCGGGCGTTCACCAGCGGGGTGTCGGCCTTCAGCTTGCCGGCGATCATCTTCACATAGCTCAGCTTGCCCACGAACGGGTCGGCCACCGTCTTAAAGACATAGGCGGCCACCGGGGCGTCGCTGGTGCACTCCAGCTCCACCTCGTTGCCGGCGGCGTCGGTGCCGGTGGCGCTGGCGCCGCGCGCGGCGCTGGGCAGCAGCTTCTTGATGGCGAACAGGATCTGGTCCATGCCCTCCAGCAGGGTGGCGCTGCCGCAGACCACCGGGGTGATCGCGCCGGTCTTGACGCCGGTGCGCACGCCCGCGGTCAGCTCGTCCGGCGTGAACGGCTCGCCCTCAAAGAACTTCTCCATCAGGGCCTCGTCGGTCTCGGCGACGGCCTCGCTCATGGCCTCGACCAGGCCGTCCAGGCGGTGGCCGATGTCGGGCATCATCACCTCGTTCGACTTGCCGTTGTCGTAGCGGTAGGCCTTCATGGTCAGCAGGTTGATGTAGATGAACTTGCCGTCGTCGGCGCGCACGGGCACCACCACCGGGCAGATGGCGGGGCCGAACCGGGCCTTCAGGTCCTCAAAGACCTTGTAGAAGTTGGCGTTCTCGACGTTCAGCTTGGAAACGTAGATCATGCGGCTCTTGCCGTATTTCTCGGCCAGCTGGTAGGCCTTTTCGGCGCCCACCTGCAGGCTGTCGCGGGCAGACACGGTGATCAGCACGCTCTCCACGGCGCGGATGCCCTCGTACAGGCCGGTCTCGAAATCGAACAGGCCCGGCGCGTCGATCAGGTTGATCTTCACGCCGTCATATTCCACCGGGGCCAGCGCGGCGGCCAGCGATGCGTGGCGGCGCGCTTCCTCGGGATCAAAATCGCACACGGTGTTGCCATCCTCTACCCGCCCCAGACGATCGGTTCCGCCGGTGGTGTACAGCAGGGCTTCGGCCAGGCTGGTCTTGCCTGCTCCGCCGTGGCCGGCGATCAGGACGTTGCGGATGTTGTTCGTTGTATAGTTCATTTTCATACCCTCTTTTCTACCGCAAATATTGGGGACGCGGTAGCAACTTATACAAAAATTTTACCACACTATATCCAAATTTCAACTATTCGGCGGGCAAAATGGCGTAAAAACTTTGTGAGAAGGTTTGTGAAAATCTACTATTGATTTTTTCGCACCGCGCGGCATAGGCAGGTTTTACCGCCCGTTTGCCGCCAGCCACCCGCCCAGATCGGCCAGCATGTCGTGCGGCAGCATGCCGGTCTGGCCCAGACGCCGCGCGCACAGGTCCCCCGCCAGGCCGTGCAGGAACACGCCGCACACCGCCGCGTCGGCCGGGGCAAGGCCGGCGCAGGCCAGCGCCGCGATCATCCCCGCCAGCACGTCGCCGCTGCCGCCCCGGGCCATCCCGGCGTTGCCGGTGGTGTTTTTCCACAGCCGCCCGTCCGGCGCGGCCACCAGCGTCTCGTGGCCTTTCAGCACCAGCACGCAGTCGTTTTCCCGGGCAAACCGCCGCGCGGCGGCGGGGCGGCCGCGCTCCACATCGGCCACGGTGCAGCCCGCAAGGCGGGCCATCTCGCCGGGGTGCGGCGTGAGGATCAGCCCGCCCTGCGGGTGGGGCAGTGCGCTGCCCGCCAGCGCGTTGAGGGCGTCGGCGTCCAGCACGGCCGGTCCCGCTGTGCGGGGCACAAGATCCCGCACCAGGGCGGCGGTGTCGGCGCCGGGCGTCAGGCCCGGCCCGGCCAGCAGGGCGCGGCATCCCTTCAGCTTTTCGCGCAGCAGCGGCAGATTTTCCGCCGACGGTCCGCCGCTCTCCCCCGCCTGCAAGGGCAGCAGCACACACTCGGGCAGCCGCGCGCAGCAGGCGGCCAGCACCGGCTCCACCGACGCCAGCTGCACGATGCCCGCCCCCGCGCGCAAAGCGCCTTCGGCGGCCAGCAGCGCCGCGCCGCGATAGGGCAAACTGCCGCACAGGCACAGCAGGGTGCCGAAGGTACCCTTGTGGCTTTCGGGCGGGCGGGGCGGCAGCAGGGAGAGGACCAGCGAGGCGGTGATGGGCAGCATAGACAGCACTTCCTTTTTTCGTTTTGCCTCCATTATAGCACGCGCGGCGCAGATGTGGTATGATGAAGAAAAGGGTTTTGCCCATCCAAGGAGGTATCGCCATGACCGAAGAAAAACAGCGTCTGGAAGCGCTGATCGCCCAAAGCCGCCGCATCGTCTTTTTCGGCGGCGCGGGGGTGAGCACCGAGAGCGGCATCCCGGACTTCCGCAGCCAGGACGGCCTGTACAACCAGCAGTGGGCCTGGCCGCCGGAGGAGATCCTCAGCCACGACTTCTTTTTCTCCCACACCGCGGAATTTTTCCGGTTCTACCGCGAGAAGATGCTGGTGAAGGCCGCGCCGGGCGCGGCGCATTTGCGCCTGGCGGCGCTGGAGGCGGAGGGCAAGCTCACCGCCGTCATCACCCAGAACATCGACGGCCTGCACACCGACGCGGGCAGCAGGCGGGTGTATGAGCTGCACGGCAGCGTGCGGCGCAACCACTGCCTTTCCTGCGGGGCGGCATACGGGCTGGAGCTGCTGGAAAACACCGCCGGCATCCCCCGCTGCCCGGCCTGCGGCGGGCTTGTGAAGCCGAACGTCGTGCTCTACGGCGAGGGGCTGGACAGCGAAGTGCTGGCCGGTTCCATCGCGGCGCTGCGCGCGGCCGACCTGCTGATCGTGGGCGGCACCTCGCTGGCGGTCTACCCGGCGGCGGGCCTTCTGCGCTACTACGACGGCGGGCCGCTGGTGGTCATCAACCGCACCCCCACCCCCGCCGACCGCCTGGCCGACCTCGTCATCCGCACCCCCATCGGGCAGACGCTGGCGCCGGTATAAAACGCACACATCCCCTCCCGGCCCATATACTGGGCAAAAGGAGGGGATGTTTTGTGACTGATTGGATGCGATACGGCGCGGCGGGCCTCGCCGCCACCGTGCTGCCTTTTCTGTGCACCTCCACCGGCGCGGCGGCGGTGTTCCTCACCCGGCCGGGCGGCGGCGCCAAGCGGATGCGCGCGCTGCTGGGCTTCGCGGCGGGGGTGATGCTGGCGGCCAGCGTGTTCAGCCTGCTGCTGCCGGCAGCCCAGCAGGCCGAGGCGCTGGGGGTCCCCGGCTGGGCGGCGGCCTGCGGCGGCTTCGCGGCGGGCGCGGCCTTCCTGCTGGCGCTGGACCGCCTGCTGGCCCGCACAGGGGGCCGGCGGCGGCGTCTGGCGGGGTTTGCCATCACGCTGCACAACCTGCCCGAAGGGATGGCGGTGGGCCTGGCGGCCGCGCTGGCCCTGAAAAGCGGGGTGGGCCTGGCGGCCGGCGCCGGGGCGCTGGCGCTGGGGGTGGGCATCCAGAACCTGCCCGAGGGCGCGGCGGTCAGCCTGCCGCGGTGTCAGCAGGGGGGGAGCCGCCCCCGCGCCTTTCTGGCGGGGGTGCTGTCCGGTCTGCCGGAACCGGCGGGCGGGTTCGCGGCGGGCGCGCTGGCCGGTCTGGCCGCCCCTGCGCTGCCCTGGATGCTGGCCTTTGCGGCGGGCGCGATGGTGTATGTCAGCGCCGAGGAGCTGATCCCCACCGCCAGCGCCGGCGAGGACCGCGCGGGCACGCTGGGCCTTTTGGCGGGGTTCGTGCTGATGATGGCGCTGGATATGGCGCTGGGCTGATTCACAGCCGGGTGCGCCGCCAGTACTCGCCCATGCTCTGGCCGGGGGTGCTGGTCACCTCGTTGGCCAGATACCCGGCCAGCTCGCCCGGCTCCCACAAAAGCGCCTGCTGCACCGAGGAAAACTCCACCTCGGCGTAGAAAAACTCGCCCGGCTGCCCGGCGTCCACCCGGTTCACCTCCAGCACGAGGCCGTCCGGCAGGGCATAGCGGCGCTGCTGCTTTTCGATCAGCGGGCGGCCCACCACCTTCTCCAGCCGGGCAAACTGTTCCGCCGTCAGCGGCAGCTCGATCTCCTCGCGCGCCAGCGTGCCCGCCCCCTTGATGCACAGCACATAGTCGGTGTGTTCGCCGCACCGCTCGCTGCGGATGCGCACGGTGGGCCCCAGCGAGAGGTACCCCTGCCGCATCTCGATGCGGGCGGTCTCGGGCAGGGTGGGCCAGCCGTCGGTGAGCCATTTGCGTTCGATCTCCATAGGGCTTGCTCCTTTCGTTTTGCGCTTTCATTATACACCCCGGGCGCAAAATATGGTATACTGTACCTATACTTTACAAGAAAACGAGGAGCATCGCCATGAAACAGACCCGCCCCTGGCCCGCCTTTTCCGTCACCCGCAAGGCCGAGACCGCCCTGCACAGCGGTCATCCCTGGGTGTACGACACCGAGATCACCGCCGCCCCCGACACCCTCCCCGCCCCCGGCGCGATCGTGGACGTGTTCGGACCGAAGGGCAGCTGGCTGGGCGCGGGATTTTTCAGCCCCTCCAGCAAGATCCGGGTGCGCATCGTGTCCCGCAATGCCAACGACCGGATGGACGAGAACTTCTGGAAGCGCCGTCTGGAATACGCCTGGGCCTACCGCAAGGCGGTGCTTGCGCCCGAGGAGCTGGACTGCTGCCGCATCGTGTTCGGCGAGGCGGACAGCCTGCCCGGCCTGACGGTGGACCGCTTCCACGACCTTTTGTCGGTGCAGATCCTGTCGGTGGGCATGGAGGCGATCAAGGACACGCTGCTGCCCGCGCTGGCCGAACTGCTGCGCGCCGACGGCCAGACCATCCGCGGCATCTACGAGCGCAACGACGTGGCTCTGCGCGAGCGGGAGGGCCTTGCGCAGTACAAGGGCTGGTATCCGCTGGGCACCGACCCCGGCAGCCCCTGCACCGAGATCTGCGAGAACGGCGTCTATTACGCGGTGGACGTGGAGAACGGCCAAAAGACCGGCTTTTTCCTCGACCAGAAATACAACCGCCAGGCGGTGGCACGCCTTGCGCGGGGCAAGCGGGTGCTGGACTGCTTCACCCACACCGGCAGCTTTGCGCTGAATGCGGCGCGCGGCGGCGCGGCCCACGTGACGGCGGTGGACGTGAGCCAGACGGCGGTGGAGATGGCGCGCGCCAACGCGGTGCGCAACGGCCTGGACAACCGGATGGACTTTCTGTGCGAAAATGTGTTCGACCTGCTGCCCCGGCTGGAAAAAGAGGGCTGTCCCTACGATTTCATCATCCTGGACCCGCCCGCCTTCACCAAATCCCGCAAGACCACCCAGAACGCGCTGCGGGGCTACAAGGAGATCAACTACCGGGCGATGAAGATGCTGCCGCGGGGCGGCTATCTGGCCACCGCCAGCTGCAGCCACTTCGCCACCGAGGAGCTGTTCCGCAAGATGCTGGCCAGCGCGGCGGCCGACGCCGGGCGCAGCCTGCGCCAGATCGAGGCGCGCCAGCAGTCGCCCGACCACCCCATCCTGTGGAACGTCCCGGAGACCGATTACCTCAAGTTTTTCCTGTTCCAGGTGGTGTGAACGTGAGGTTTTGCCGAAATGCACAAAAAGTCCCGCTGTTTTTTGGCGCTGCGATTGGCAAATCCCCCTGCCTGTCGGGCTGGTTCGACATGCTTTGTGTTCCGAGTGTGTTATATTGAATACGCACCCTTAACAAATATACACTGTCAAACGCACGGCGGCGGCTTTGTCCTCTTGTGGGACGGAGCCGCCGCCGTGTGTGTTTGGCGGGAGGGGGAGAGGCGTTCGGTACGGCCGGCTTCCCCCCGAGGGGGAAGCTGTCAGGCGCAGCCTGACTGATGAGGGGAGGGCTTGCCCCTCTGCACCCGCTTGCGGCAAAGCGCGGCAAATCCGCCGGACTCCCCCTCATCCGCCGGGGGAAGGCATTTTGCCCGGCACAGCGCCCATTTTCGCGCAAAAAAGCCCGGCGCATCCACAGACGGGATGCGCCGGGCGGTTGAAACGAATTCGTGAGAACTTATTTCAGCTCGATCTTCGCGCCAGCCTCTTCCAGCTTCTTCTTCAGCTCTTCGGCCTCGGCGGTGGGAACGGCCTCCTTCAGGGTCTTGGGAGCCTCGTCAACCAGAGCCTTCGCTTCCTTCAGGCCCAGGCCGGTGGCCTCCTTAACAGCCTTGATGACAGCCATCTTGTTGGCGCCAACTTCAGCCAGAACAACGTCGAACTCGGTCTTCTCCTCGGCAGCGGGAGCGGCGGCAGCAGCGCCGGCAACCATAACGGGAGCAGCAGCAGACACGCCGAACTCCTCTTCGATGGCCTTGACCAGCTCGTTCAGCTCCAGAACGGTGAGGGCCTTTACTTCTTCAACAATAGCAGTGATCTTCTCAGAAGCCATGGTAGTTACCTCCAATATGTTTGAATTTTTCAGTCTTGTGCAGGGCTGTTATGCGGCTCTCAGGCCACTTCGCCGCCCTCGGCGTTCTTCTCGGCGATGGCATTGATGGCCACGGCCAGACCGCGCAGGTTGCCGGTAAGGGCACTGAGCAGCATGGACAGCAGGCCCTCGCGGCCGGGCAGCTTGGCCAGCTCTTCCACTTCAGCCTTGCTCATGGCAGCGCCGTCCATATAACCGGCCTTGATGCTGAAAGCGCCTTTGGAATCCTCGGCAAACTTGTTCAGGATCTTGGCGGCCACGATGGGGTCTTCCTTCGAGATGGCCAGAGCGGTGGAGCCTTCCAGCACCTCGCTGATGCCCTCCACGCCGGTGTCCTTGATCGCCAGACGCAGCATGGTGTTCTTCACAACGCTGTACTCCACGCCGGCCTCACGCAGCTCCTTGCGAAGCTTGGTATCGTCGGCAACGGAAATACCCTTGTAGTCCACCACAACGCCGGCCACGGAACCCGCGATCTTCTCGCGCAGTTCAGCGACGTAGGCCTGCTTCTGGCTCAAAATCTTCTCACTGGGCAATTCGTTTCACCTCGTTTCAACTACTCGCTAACGCGCCGCAAACAAAAACGCCTCTTTTCCAGGCACAGCCGAAAAAGAGGCGGAAAAATCCATCTTCGATGACATTCACGCGTTTCTCGGCAGGCAGATCAACTCGTTTACACCTTGCGGCGCCTGCTGTCTTAAAAACAGCATTCATAGTATACCATGCCGGCACGCAGTGTGTCAACAGGTTTTTTCAAAAATTATACGCCGTACTTGTTGGCGCTCAGGCGGATGCCGGGGCCCATGGTGGAAGCCACGGTGGCGCTGCGGATGTACTGACCCTTGGCAGCGGCGGGCTTCGCCTTCACGATGGCGTCCATAACGACCTTCAGGTTCTCACCCAGCTTCTCGGGGCCAAAGCTGGCCTTGCCGATGGGCACATGGATGATGTTCTGCTTGTCCAGGCGGTACTCGATCTTACCGGCCATGGCCTCGCGCACAGCGCGGCCCACGTCGGGGGTCACGGTGCCGGCCTTGGGGTTGGGCATCAGGCCGCGCGGGCCCAGGATCTTACCCAGACGGCCAACCTGGCCCATCATGTCGGGGGTGGTCACCAGCACGTCGAAGTCGATGAAGCCTTCGTTCTGGATCTTGGCCACCAGATCGGCGTCGCCCACCATCATGGCGCCGGCTTCCTCGGCGGCCTTGGCGGCGTCGCCCTTGGCGATGGCGATGACGCGCACGTTCTTACCGGTGCCGTTGGGCAGCACCACAGCGCCGCGGACCTGCTGGTCGGCGTGGCGGCTGTCAACGCCCAGACGGACATGCAGCTCGACGGTCTCGTCGAACTTGGCCTTGGCGGTCTGGCAGCAGATGGCCAGGGCCTCCTCGCTCTCGTACAGCTTGGTACGATCTACGAGCTTCTTGCTATCAACATAGTGTTTGCCGTGTTTCATTACTTCTCCTCCTGTGGTAAATCGGATTCAGTTCCTCCCACGAATGGCGGGTGTGTCAGTCCACAACCGTGATGCCCATGCTGCGGCAGGTGCCGGCGATCATGCTGATGGCGGACTCGATGTTGGCCGCGTTCAGGTCGGGCATTTTGGTGGTGGCGATCTCCTGCAGCTGGGCACGGGTGATGGTGGCGACCTTGGTCTTGTTGGGCACGCCGGAACCACTCTCGATGCCGCAGGCCTTCTTGATCAGAACGGCCGCCGGAGGGGTCTTGGTGATGAAGCTGAAGGAACGGTCGGCATACACGGTGATCACCACGGGGATGATATAGCCGATGTCGTTCTTGGTGCGCTCATTGAATTCTTTGGTGAACGCCATGATGTTCACGCCATGCTGACCCAGAGCAGGACCAACAGGCGGCGCCGGGGTTGCTTTGCCGGCGGGGATCTGAAGCTTGATATAGCCAGTTACCTTTTGCGCCATTTTAACTGCACCTCCATGAATTTGTGGTAAGTTAGCGGGCTGCGGCCTGCCGGCCGTGCCCTCCCACGGGCGCACACCCTGTGCGCCCTATAAAAACCGCACCTGGCGGCTCTTACCATGTGTTTTGTTTGTGTGTCTTGGAATCAGATGGGTTTTACCTGCGCCAGTTCCAGCTCGGCGGGGGTCTCCCGTCCGAACATCGAAACGGTCACACGGACCTGGTTTTTGGGGATGTCGATCGCGTTCACGATGCCCACAAACCCGGCCAGCGGCCCGGCGGTGATCTCGACATTGTCGCCCACCTCATAGTCCACCGTCAGCTGCTCGTGTGTATCCACGCCCAGCGCGTCCACCTCGCTTTGCGACAGAGGGACGGGCTTGGACGACGGGCCCACAAAGCCCGTCACGCCGCGGCAGTTGCGCACGATGTACCAGCTTTCGTCGGTCATCACCATCTTCACCAGCACATAGCCGGGGAAGAGCTTGCGCTCCACCATGCGCTCTTTGCCGTCCTTCAGCTCGGCCACCTGTTCGGTGGGCACGCGCACTTCGTGGATCAGGTCCTGCAAACGACGGTTTTCCACGATGGTTTCCAGATTGGTTGCCACCTTATTCTCATAGCCGGAATAGGTATGCACGACATACCACATTGCTTGTTCTGCCATCCTTACACCTCCGCTTGCGTGTGTTGCGTGCTTTTTGGCTTACGCGCCCACAGCCAGCCGGACCAGCCAGCCGAACG
Source organism: Anaerofilum sp. An201 (assembly GCF_002160015.1). Classification (GTDB taxonomy): domain Bacteria; phylum Bacillota; class Clostridia; order Oscillospirales; family Ruminococcaceae; genus Anaerofilum; species Anaerofilum faecale. The sequence goes on from NZ_NFJT01000007.1 coordinate 84,311, forward strand.
CGGTATCCAGCCCCAGCACCACCACAGAGGAGATCAGCATCACAACCAGCACCACGATGCTGTTGTTGATCACCTGGGATTTGCTGGGCCACACGACCTTTTTCATCTCGCTTCTCACATCGCGGAAGTACTTTGCAATGCGGGAGAAAAAGCCCTTGATGCCGGCGATGAAGCCCTTCTTCGGCTTCTTGGCGGGCTTTTCATTCTTGGTCGCTTTGTCTGCCATAATGCTCCGCCTTTCTTACTTGGTCTCGCGATGAACAGTATGCTTTTTGCAGAAGCGGCAATACTTTTTCATCTCCAGCCGGTCGGGGCTGTTCTTCTTGTTCTTCATGGTGTTGTAATTGCGCTGTTTGCACTCCGTGCAGGCCAGTGTAATCTTCACTCTCATTCTCTTCGGCACCTCCATTTAACGGTTCGTTTAGCCTCCCTCATGCAGACAGGGACGTGCGCAAAACTGCACACAAAAAAATACCCCTGCACAAGAGGTAAAGTTATCATACCACACTCCTCGCCCTTCCGTCAAGCCCCGAATGCGGGTTTTTCCGGTTTTTTCGGGGTTCTGGGGGCGGATTGCCCCGTTTTGGGGGGTGACAAACCGGAATGAAATGTGCTATGATAATCATACTTATGGAACGGACCCCGCGTCCGCCATCCTTTATATAAAGAAAGAAGGGGCTTTTCCCATGCAGAAACTTCGATGTGCGCTGCTGTTCGGCGGCGTTTCCAGCGAACACGAGATCAGCTGCAAATCGGCCGCCACCTGGGCGCGCAACCTCTCGCCCGAGCGGTACGACGTATATTATATCGGTATCACCAAAGCCGGCCGCTGGCTGCATGTCACCGGCACGCCCGACGAGATCGAGTCGGGCGAATGGGCGCAGAAGGGCTACAGCGAGTGCACCCTCTCCCCCAGCCGCGCGCACCACGGCCTGGTGGAGTTCGCGCCGGACGCCACCCGCATCCTGAAACTGGACGTGGTGCTGCCGGTGCTGCACGGCAAGAACGGCGAGGACGGCACGGTGCAGGGCCTGCTGGAGCTGGCGGGCCTGCCCTATGTGGGCTGCGGCGTACTGGCCAGCGCGGTGTGCATGGACAAGGCGGTGGCCAACACCCTGCTGGACGCCGCGGGCGTCCCCCGCTGCGCCTGGGACTGGGCCTGGCGGCATGAGACCGCCGACTTCGACACCCTCGAGGCGCGCCTCGCCCGCAAGCTGGGCTATCCCATCTTCGTCAAGCCCGCCAACGCGGGCAGCAGCGTGGGCATCAGCAAGGCCGCCGACAAACAGGCGCTGCGCCGCGCCATCGAGGTGGCGCTGGCCGAGGACGAGAAGGTGGTCTTTGAGCGGTTCGTGAAGGGGCAGGAGATCGAGTGCGCGGTGATCGGCAACCGCGATCCCCACAGCACCCTGCCCGGCGAGATCCTGGCCAGCCAGGAGTTCTACACCTACGACGACAAGTATGTCGCCGGCACCTCCCGCACTCAGATCCCGGCCAACCTCTCGCCCGAGATGCAGCAAAAGGTGGCCGCCATCGCCGAGAAGGCGTATAAGGCGCTGGGCTGCGAGGGGCTTGCGCGGGTGGACTTCTTCGTGGAGAAGGACACCGGGCGGGTGCTGCTGAACGAGATCAACACCCTGCCCGGCTTCACCGCCATCAGCATGTACCCCCAGCTGATGGTCCACGCCGGCACCCCGCTGCCGCAGCTGCTGGACCGGCTGGTGGACCTGGCACTGGAAAGGGCGGAGCAGCATGGATAAGCGGCCGATCGGCGTTTTCGATTCGGGGCTGGGCGGCCTGACGGCGGTGCGGGAGCTGCGCCGGGTGCTGCCGGGCGAGACCATCGTCTATTTCGGCGACACCGGGCGGGTGCCCTACGGCAGCCGCAGCCGCGACACCATCATCCAGTATGCCAAGCAGGACATCGCGTTCCTGCTCTCCCAGAACGTGAAATACATCATGGCCGCCTGCGGCACGGTGAGCAGCATCCTGCCCGCCGAGGTCTCCGGCCGCCTGCCGGTGCCCTACACCGGGGTGCTGGAGGCGGCGGCGCGGGCGGCGGCAAAGGCCACCTGCATCCGGCGCATCGGCGTGATCGGCACGGCGGCCACCATCCGCAGCGGCAGCTACGAGCGCCTGCTGCGCGCGCTGCTCCCCGACGTGCAGGTGTACACCCGCGCCTGCCCGATGTTCGTGCCGCTGGTGGAGAACGGGTATCTGGGCGCCGGCAACCCCATCACCACCGCCATCGCCGAGGAATACCTCGCGCCCATCCGGTCGGCGGGGGTGGACACCCTGATCCTGGGCTGCACCCACTACCCGCTGATCGCCGACGTGATCGGCAAGGTGATGGGCCCGGGCGTGACCCTGATCGACCCCGGCCGGGAGACGGCCGACGCCACCCGCACGCTGCTGGCCGCCCGCGGGCTGCTGGCGGAGGGCGCGGGCGGTGCGCGCTACTATGTCAGCGACTCCATCGAGGGCTTCACCTCCACCGCCAACGCCTTTATGGGCCGGTATGCGGGGGGCACCGTGGCCCAGATCGCCATCGACGACTACGAGCTGGAGCCGCAGGAATAACAAAAGAAAGGAGCATCCCATGGACCAGAGCTATCTGATCTGCATCGACGGGGCAATGGAGCAGGACGGCGAGAAAGACCGCATCCAGCTCAAGACCCGCGGCAGTTTTGTGCGCCGGGGCGGCAGCTTCTTCATCACCTACGAGGAGAGCGAGACCACCGGCTATGCCGGCTGTGTGACCACCGTGAAGGTGGCCGAGGACGGCCGGCGGGTGGCGATGCTGCGCTATGGCCGGGCGGCCAGCCAGCTGATCATTGAAAAAGGGGTGCGCCATGTCTGCCACTACGACACCGGCGTGGGCGCGCTGAGCCTGGGCGTGGCCGCCGACGAGATCGAGCACGCCCTCACCGACGAGGGCGGCGAGGTGCGCTTCAGCTACACGCTGGACAGCGGCACCCAGGAGCTCAGCCGCAATCTGGTGAAGATCACCGTCAGCCGGTGACCTCCCCTCTGTTTCAGGACACATACCCCACCGGCCCGGCCGGGACGACCAACTTTTGTAAAGGAGTACAGAAAATGACCGATTACGTCAACTTCAACCCCCGCCAGTCCGCGATGGACGAGGCGCGCCAGCTGCTCACCGCCGCCGCCCGGGCCGCGATCGCCAAGGGCCTGCTGCCCGAGGCCGAGCTGCCCGACTTCATCGTGGAGGTTCCCGGCGACAACAAGAACGGCGACATCGCCTCCAACCTGACGCTGGCGGGCGCCCGCGCTTTCCGCGCCGCCCCCCGCAAGATCGCCGAGGCCATTGTGAGCTGTCTCGACATCGAGGGCAGCCTGTTCCAGAAGGTGGAGATCGCCGGCCCCGGCTTCATCAACCTGTTCCTCTCCCCCGCCTATTTCTCGGGCGTGGTGGCCGCCGCGGTGACCAACCCCGCCTACGGCCGCACCGATTTCGGTCAGGGCAGGAAGATGAACGTGGAGTTCGTGTCGGCCAACCCCACCGGCCCGATGCATCTGGGCAACGCGCGCGGCGGCGCGCTGGGCGACTGCCTGGCCGCCGTGCTGGACTGGGCCGGCTACGACGTCACCCGCGAGTTCCTCATCAACGACGCCGGCAACCAGATCCTCAAGTTCGGCAAGAGCCTGTCCGCCCGCTATCTGCAGATCTTCCGCGGCGAGGACGCCGTCCCCTTCCCCGAGGACGGCTACCAGGGCGAGGACATCAAGGTGCGCGCCGCCCAGTTTGCCGAGGAAGTGGGCGACAAATACGTGGACGCCCCCGCCGAGGAGCTGCAGAAGGCCATCACCGCCTTTGCGCTGCCCAAGAACGTGCAGGGCCTGAAGGACGACCTGGGCAAATACCGCATCCAGTACGACGTGTGGTTCAGCGAGACCACCCTGCACGAGAGCGGCGCGGTGAAGGCCGTGGTGGACAAGCTCACCGAGATGGGCGCCACCTACGAGAAAGACGGCGCCATCTGGTACCGCTCCACCAAGTACAGCGCCAAGTACGGCGTGAACCGCAAAAAGACCGAGGACGGCGAGGAAGAGGAGAAGGACGAGGTGCTGGTGCGCGCCAACGGCGTTCCCACCTACTTCGCGGCCGACATCGCCTACCACTACAACAAGTTCGCGGTGCGCGGCTTCGACCGCGCCATCGACGTGTGGGGCGCCGACCACCACGGCCACGTGGCCCGCATGAAGGGCGCGCTGGACGCCATCGGCCTGGACGGCGAGAAGCTGGACGTGGTGCTGATGCAGCTGGTGCGTCTGGTGCGGGACGGCCAGCCGGTCCGCATGAGCAAGCGCACCGGCAAGGCCATCACCCTGACCGACCTGCTGGACGAGGTGCCCATCGATTCCGCCCGCTTCTTCTTCAACCTGCGCGAGCCGGGCAGCCAGATGGAGTTCGATCTGGATCTGGCGGTGCAGGAGGACAGCTCCAACCCGGTGTACTATGTGCAGTACGCCCATGCCCGCATCTGTTCGCTGCTGAAAAAGCTGGCCGAGGAGGGCGTGGAGTTCGGCGGCGTGGACAAGTGCGACCTGTCGCTGCTCACCGACCCGGCCGAGCGCGAGCTGATCCGCCACATCGGCAACTTTGCCGCCGAGATCGTGTCGGCCGCGAAGAGCTACGACCCCGCCCGCATCACCCGCTATGTGATCGACCTGGCCACCCTGTACCACAAGTTCTACAACGCCTGCCGCGTGAAGGACACCCAGAGCGACCTGTGCCAGGCCCGCATGGCGCTGTGCCTGGCGGTGAAGAACGTGCTGTGCAGCGTGCTGGGCATGTTCAAGATCAACATCCCCGAGAGCATGTGAGTTTTCGGACAGAAACAGGCAGCCGCCCCGCATCCCGGATGGGATGCGGGGCGGCTGTTTCTGCCTGTGTCCGGTACGGCTGGCTTCCCCCTGGGGGGAAGCTGTCGCCGGACGGCGACTGATGAGGGGAGGGCCTCCCCCTTTGCACCGAGGGCGGATGCGGAGGAAACGGCAAGACTCGACCTCATCCGCCCCCTTCGGGGGCACCTTCCCCTGCCGAAAGTGGCCGCAGCGACCGCAACGGCCAGGAACGCACCAACGACTTTTTTACGAACTTTCCTTGTAACGCCTCCTAAACTGTTTGACTGGCTGAAACTACTTACTAACATCTGCGCGCGGATGTTTCACAACAGACAAATGGGAGAGACAATGTTTCTATGCGCATATTATATACCGAAAGCCCACTTTTGCAAACAAGTATTATGTAATTTGAAAACTAATAATTCAAACGTATTTGTTTTTCCTGCCTTTGGGCAAAAGAAAAAGCCGCGATCTCGATACATCATGTATCAAAATCGCGGTTCTTTTTGGCGGAGAGTTAGGGATTCGAACCCTAGGTCCCTTTCGGGACACAGCATTTCGAGTGCTGCACCATCGACCACTCGGACAACTCTCCCTATTTCGTTCTGCCTGCACCCCCTGTGTGCCCGGCACAAAGCCCACTGTCTGCAATAGGGCTGTTGTTTATTATAGCAAAGTTTTGGGGTGCCGTCAACGGGGGCGGGCGTCATTTTTTGCCCGGCCCGCTTTTTTTGTGCCCGTCACGAAAAAACCACACGTTTTTGCGCCCGGATATGGTATAATGGCCCCAGGGAAACCGGCGGCTCTGACGGTTTCCGGCACATATCCCGCGCAAAAAGGAGGAGCATCCATGCTGCACATATCTGGCACCGCCGCATCGGGCGGCCTGGCGGTGGGCACCGTCAAACGCATCAACCGCGCCAGCAGCGGCCTGACCCGGGTCGTGCTGGACCCGCGCCGGGAAAAGGCGCTGTTTGAGGCGGCCGTTCTGCTGGCAAAGGACGAGCTGGCCGAACTGGAACAGCGCGCCAGCGAGGCCGACAAGGACATCTTCCTGTTTCAGCGGGTGATGCTGGACGACCAGGGCCTGCTGGACGAGATCGGGCAGAACATCCGGGCCGGAGCGGGCGGCGCGGCGGCGGTGGAGAAGGCGGCCGAGGTGTACGCCGGGCGCATCCGCAGCATCGAGAACGAATACCTGCGCGCCCGCGCCGCCGACGTGGTGGACGCCTGCCGCCGCGTGGTGAATATCCTGGACGGCCGTCCCCGCGAGACGCTGCGGCTGGACAGCCCCTGCATCGTGGCGGCCGACGAGATCTATCCCAGCGACATCGTGTCGGTGGACCGGGGGATGATCCTGGGCATCATCACGGCGGGAGGCTCGGTGCAGGGACACGCCGCCATCATCAGCCGCACGATGGGCATCCCGGCGGTGGTGCAGGCAGGGGAGGACTTTTTGGAGGTGTGCGACGGCCAGCCCGCCGCGCTGGACGGCTTTGCGGGCGAGATGTTCCTCTGTCCCGACGACGCCACCCGCGCGCGCTTTCTGCACCGCATCAAGCTGGGAAAACGGCAGGAGCAGACGCTGGAAAAGCTGCGCCGGGCCGAGTGCACCACCCAGAGCGGGCAGCGCGTCTATCTGCTGGCCAACTGCTCCAGCCCGGAGGACATCGAGCTGGCCATCGAAAAAGGGGCCGACGGGGTGGGCCTGCTACGCAGCGAGTTCATGCTGATGGCGGGACGCCTGCCCGGCGAGGAGGAGCAGTACTGCTATTATGTCAGCTGCCTGGCGGCAGCGGGCGGCCGGCCGGTGACGGTGCGCACCTTCGACATCGGCGCCGACAAGGAGGTGGCCGGCATCTCGCAGGACGAGGACAACCCGGCGCTGGGGGTGCGGGGCCTGCGGCTGTGCCTGGCCAACCCCGACCTGTTCCAGCCGCAGCTGCGGGCGCTCCTGCGGGCGGCCGCCAAGGGACCGCTGAAGATCATGTTCCCGATGGTCAGCACGCCGGCCGAGATGCAGGCGGCGCTGGACGCGCTGGAGACCGCCCGCGAGACGCTGCGCAAGCGCAACGTCGCCTTTGCCGAGACGGTGGAGGTGGGCACCATGATCGAGACGCCGGCGGCGGCGCTGCTGGCCGAACCGCTGGCCGCGATGTGCAGCTTTTTCAGCATCGGCACCAACGACCTCACCCAGTACACCCACGCAGCCGACCGGGTGAATCCCGGTGTGGCGGCCTACTATCCCGTCTCCAGCCCGGCCGTGACGCAGCTGATCCGCATGACGGTGCAGGCGGCGCAGAAGGCGGGGATCCCGGTGTCGGTGTGCGGCGAGTCGGCCGCCGACCCCGCCCTCGCCGCGCAGTATGTGCGCATGGGCATCCACCGGCTGTCGATGGCCGCCCCCAGCCTGCTGGAAGTGAAGGAGGCCATCCTCAACATGGAGTGAGCGGCGCTTTGCCCGTTCCGAAAAGCATACAAAAAAACAGCGTCCCTCCGTCTGATTACACAGGCAGAGGGACGCTGCTGTTTGTGGAAAAGGGATGGTTTGTGCAATGGGGGAAGCCGGCGGCCCCGGAAGCCTTCCCAGGGGAAGGTGCCCTCGAAGAGGGCGGATGAGGTCGAAGCTGCCCCGCCGCACCAAAGGGAACCGCCTGCCGGACAGCCTGACAGCGTCCCTCCGTCTGATCACACAGGCAGAGGGATGCTGCTGTTTGTGGAAAAGGGATGGTTTGTGCGATGGGGGAAACTTTCCCCTCATCAGTCGCCTGCGGCGACAGCTTCCCCCCAAGGGGAAGCCTTCCCCTGGCGGGGGAAGGTGCCCTCGAAGAGGGCGGATGAGGCCGAAGCTGCCCCGCCGCACCAGAGGGAATCGCCTGCCGGACGCTGCTGTTTTATCCGATGAAGCGCTCCAGCCGCCCGCGCATCTCGTGCAGGCGCTGCACGATGGGCCGCGCCAGCTGGCCGGCGGCGGCCATCTGGTCCAGCCGCTCCAGGCTCACCCACTGGGCGTCGGCCGTTTCGCCCTTTTGCAGAACGATGTCGTCCAGCGGCACATCCGCGTGCACCGCGTAGACGTCCATGAAGCAGTGCCGCGGCTGGGAGGTGCCCAGAAAACACAGCTGCTCGGGACGGGCGCGGATGCCGGTCTCCTCCCGCAGCTCCCGCACCGCCGCCTGCAGGCTGCTCTCGCCGGCCTGCACCGCGCCGCCGGTGTTCTCCCAGTATCCCGCCCAGGATTCCTTCGCCGGGTCGCGCAGGGTCAGCAGCACCTCGCGGCGGCTGTTCACCACCCAGATGGCCACCGCCGTGAAAAACGCGCCGTCCGGCAGCGGCTGTCCGCGGCGGTGGGTGCGCCCCAGCGGGCGGCGGTTGGCGTCGTATAGATCCCAGTATTCCATATTCCTTTCTCCTTTTTGTAAAAAAACAGCGCGCCGGCGGCGCGCTGGGGGTCAGTCTTCGTCGCGGAAGGTGATGCGGCCGCCGTCGATCGAGTCGATCACAGCCAGCGAGTGCAGGTTCACGCCCGCCTCGCGCAGGGCGCGGCCGCCCTCCTGGAAGCCCTTCTCGATCACGATGCCGCAGCCGGCCAGCTTTGCGCCGGACTGCGCCACGATCTTCATCAGCCCCTGCAGGGCCTGGCCCTTTGCCAGGAAATCGTCCAGCACCAGCACGTGGTCGTCCGGGCCGAGGAACTTGGTGGACACCTGCACGTCGAAGGTGGTGCCGCGGGTGAAGGAGGTCACCGGCGCGGTGTACAGCGCGCCGTCCAGGTTCTTGGACTGGGTCTTTTTGGCGAACACCACCTTGCTGCCGGGGAAATACTGCGCCGCGATGGCCGCGATGCCGATGCCGCTGGCCTCGATGGTGAGGATCTTGTTGATGGCGGGGTCGGGGAACAGGCGGCGGAATTCCTGCCCGATGGCCTGCAGCAGTTCGATGTCCATCTGGTGGTTCAGAAAGCTGTCCACCTTCAGGATGTTGCCCTCTTTCACGATGCCATCGCGCAGGATGCGCTGTTTCAAAAGTTCCATGTGCAAGTTCCTTCCCTTCACAAAGCCACGGGCGATACCCCGCCATCATACCGTATTGTTGGTAGATATTTTATCACGCTTTGTGTCGGAATACAAGGCACTTTCGCGCTTTATCTGCCCCGTTCTCCTTTACAGCACCCCCCGGCATGATGTACAATAGAATCGACAGGAAACCGCCCGCCTCGCAAGCGGCGGGCACAACACGGATAAGGAGGCGTTTTCGTGTTCAACGCACAGCGCTGTCTGGTGGCCCAAAGCCTGGAAGAGGCCTATGCCGCCAACCAAAAACGCACCGCTGCCGTGATGGGCGGCATGTGCTGGATGAAGATGGGACACCGCCGTCTTCAGACGATCATCGACCTCTCCGCCCTGGGGCTGGACCAGATCGAGGCCGCCGCAGACGAGATCACCATCGGCGCGATGGTCACCCTGCGCCAGCTGGAGACAAGCCCGGTGCTGGCCGCCGAGTTCGGCTCCGCCTTTGCCGACGCCGTGCGCCCCATCGTGGGCGTGCAACTGCGCAACTGCGCCACCGTGGGCGGCAGCGTGTGGGGGAGGTTTGGATTTTCCGACGTCCTGACGCTTCTTTTGGCGCTGGACGTGGAGGTGGAGCTGTATCCCGGCGGGCGGGTGCCGCTGGAAAAATTCGTGCGCATGCCGCCCGACGACCAGATCCTCGTCTCGCTGCGCATCCGCCGCACCGGCCGGGCCGTGGCCATCCAAAGCCACCGCAATTCCGCCACCGACTTCCCGGTGCTGGCGGCCGCCGCCAGCCGCACGCCGGCAGGCGCGTGGACCCTGACGGTGGGCGCGCGCCCCCAGCGCGCGATGCGGGTGGAGATCGCCCTGCCTGCCCATCCCACGCGGGAGCAGGCGGACGCCGCCCTCGCCGCCGCGCTGGCCGAGGTGCCCTTCGGCAGCAACATGCGCGCCGGGGCCGACTATCGCCGCCATCTGGCCGGGGTGCTGCTGCGCCGGGCCGTTTTGCAGATCGAGGGGGGAGAGGCATGAAGATCGAAGTAACGCTGAACGGGCGCACCTGCACCGACGAGATCCCGGACGATCTGCGCCTGTTCGATTATCTGCGCCAGAAAGGCTGCGCCAGCGTCAAGTGCGGCTGCGAGACCAGCAACTGCGGCCTGTGCACCGTGCTGCTGGACGGCAAACCGGTGCTGTCCTGCTCGGTGCTGGCCGCCCGTGCAAGCGGGCACGCCGTCACCACGCTGGAGGGCGTGCAGGAGCGGGCCGCCGTCTTTGGCGCGTTCCTGGCCGACCAGGGCGCCGAGCAGTGCGGCTTCTGCAGCCCGGGGCTCGTGATGACCGTGCTGGCGATGGAGGAGGAGCTGGAACACCCCACCCGCGAGGAGATCCAGCACTACCTGGCCGGCAACCTGTGCCGGTGCAGCGGCTACCAGGGCCAGCTGCGCGCCATTGAGAACTACCTGAACCGGGAGGTGCAGGCATGAAACAGAAATATGTAGGCGCCCCCGTGCGCAAGCGGGACGCGATGGCGCTGGTCACCGGCCAGCCGGTCTACACCGCCGACATCGCCCCCGCCGGCTGCCTGGTGGTGAAGCTGCTGCGCAGCCCCCACGCCAGCGCCGTCATCCGGGAGATCCGCGCCGACGCCGCCCGCCGCGCGCCCGGCATCGCCTGTGTGCTCACCTGGCGGGACGTGCCCCAGAGCCGGTTCACCACCGCCGGCCAGACCTGGCCCGAACCCAGCCCCTACGACCGCCTGATCCTCGACCGGCGCATCCGCTGCGCGGGCGACCCGGTGGCCATCGTGGCCGGCGAGACCGAGGCGCAGGTGGACGCGGCGCTGCGGCTGATCAAGGTGGAATACGACGTACAGACGCCCCTTCTCGACTTCACCCAGGCGCTGGACAACCCCATTTTGGTGCACCCGGAACCCGATTTCCGCGCCCTGTGCGACGTGGGGGCCGACAATAAGCGCAACCTGTGCGCCCAGGGCGTGAACGCCGAGGGCGACGTGGACGCCGAGCTGGCCAAGTGTGAGGTGGTCATCGACCAGACCTACAACACTCTCGCCAACAACCAGACCATGATGGAGACCTTCCGCGCCTTCGCGCAGCTGGACGCCTTCGGGCGGCTGGTGGTCACCAGCTCCACCCAGGTGCCGTTCCATGTGCGGCGCATCCTGTCCAACGCGCTGGAGCTGCCCAAGTCCCGCATCCGGGTGGTGAAGCCCCGCATCGGCGGCGGCTTCGGGGCAAAGCAGACGGCGGTGTGCGAGGTGTATCCCGCCATCGTGGCGCTGCACACCGGACGCCCCGCGATGATCGTATACAGCCGCGCCGAGAGCATGACCAACGGCAGCCCCCGCCACCAGATGCAGATCCACATCCGTCTGGGGGCCGACCGCGACGGCACCATCCGCGCCATCGACCTGCACACCCTGTCCAACGCGGGCGCCTACGGCGAGCACGGCCCCACCACGGTGGGTCTGTCCGGCCACAAGTCCATCCCGCTGTACGGCAGCGTGCAGCACTTCCGCTTCTCGTGGGACGTGGTCTACACCAACACGATGGGCGCGGGTGCCTACCGCGGCTACGGCGCCACCCAGGGCATCTACGCGCTGGAGACGGCGGTGAACGAGCTGGCGGCACAGCTGGGCATCGACCCCACCGTGCTGCGCGAAAAGAACATGGTGCGCGAGGGCCAGCGGATGCCCGCCTACTACGGCGAGATGCTGCAGAGCTGCGCGCTCGACCGCTGCATGGCGCGCGCCAAGCAGATGATCGGGTGGGACGAGAAATACCCCGCCCGCACACTGCCCAACGGCCACATCCGCAGCGTGGGGGTGGCGATGGCGATGCAGGGCTCCTCCATCTCCCATGTGGACGTGGCGGGCGTGCGCATCATGCTGGGCGACGAGGGCTACTACACCCTGATGATCGGCGCCACCGACATGGGCACCGGCTGCGACACCATCCTGGCCCAGATGGCGGCCGACTGCCTCGACTGCCCGCTGGAGCGGATCACGGTGCCCGGCGTGGACACCGACACCTCCCCCTACGACTGCGGCTCCTATGCCTCCAGCACCACCTACCTCACCGGTATGGCGGTGGTGAAGGCGGCGGGGGAGCTGCGGGAGAAGATCCTGGGCCGCGGCGCCGAGCTGCTGGAGGCGGACTCCGGGGAGTGCGAATTCGACGGCCTGCGGGTGACCCACCTGCCCAGCGGCAGATTCGTGACGCTGGAGGACATCGGATACGACAGCTTCAGCGGGGCGCACAGCTGCCTGGTGGCCGAGACCAGCTGCACCAGCCCCACCTCGCCGCCGCCCTTCATGGTGGGCATCGCCGAGATCGACCTCGACCCCGAGACCGGCAAGGTGGAGATGGTGGACTACGCCGGTGCGGTGGACTGCGGCACCGTCGTCAACGCGAACCTGGCCCGGGTGCAGACCGAGGGCGGCATCGTGCAGGGCATCGGCATGGCGCTCACCGAGCAGGTGCAGTACACCGACAAGGGCATGATGATGAACAACTCCCTGATGCAGTACAAGATCCCCACCCGCCTGGACGCGGGGCGCATCCGGGTGGAATTTGAGCCGAGCTGCGAGCCGGCCGGCCCCTTCGGCGCCAAGAGCATCGGCGAGCTGGTGATCAACACCCCGGCCCCGGCCATCACCAACGCCATCTACAACGCCACCGGCCTGCAGTTCCGCAGCCTGCCGGTGACCAGCGAGCAGATCGCGATGGGCCTTATGCAAAAACGCGGATAAACGACGATCGACAGAAAGAAGGCCCGGCGCTTTGGAACAAGCGCCGGGCCTTTTTTTGTGGGCTGTGGGGCAGTGCGGTGCCTTCCGAACGCTTCGACCTCATCCGCCCCGGTACCGTTGGCTTCCCCCCTGGGGGGAAGGCTCAGGGGTGCTGCATCAGCTTTTCCAGGATGGTCTCGTCGGCCGGGCAGAAGGTATACTGCGGGATCTCGGCCGGGGTGATCCAGGCCAGCTCCATATGCTCCAGCAGCTGCGGCGTTCCCTGCACGATGCGCGCATGCAGCAGCGTCAGGTGCACGGTCAGGTCGGGGTAGGTGTGGGTCACCTGCATGAACTCCCCGCCCACTTCCAGTTCCACCGCCAGCTCCTCGCGGCATTCCCGGATCAGCGCCTGCTCCTTCGTTTCGCCCGGCTCCACCTTTCCGCCCACAAACTCCCACAGCATCCCGCGCGCCTTGTGGGGCGGTCGCCGGCAGATCAGGAACCGCTCGCCCTCCCAGATCAGGGCGGCCACTACTTCGGTCATGGTCTCTCTTCCTCTCTTATATATGATGGGATCACAGGTCGATCCGGATGGACACCGGGCAGTGGTCGCTGCCGAAGATGTCGGCGTGGATGTCGGCCGCCTGCAGGGCCGGGGCCAGCCGCCGGGACAGCACAAAATAGTCGATGCGCCATCCCGCGTTGGTGGCGCGCGCGTTGCGCAGATAGCTCCACCAGGTATAGGCGCCGGTCGTATCCGGGTGCAGATGGCGGAAGCTGTCCAGATAGCCCGCCTCCAGCAGGCGGGAGAAGGCCGCGCGCTCGGCATCCGAAAAGCCCGCGTTTTTGCGGTTGGTCTTGGGGTTCTTCAGGTCGATCTCGGTGTGCGCCACGTTCAAATCGCCGCAGTAGACCACCGGCTTTTTCGCGTCCAGACCGTTCAGATAGGCCAGCAGGTCCCGCTCCCACTCCAGGCGGTAGTCCAGCCGGGCCAGCTCTCTCTGGGCGTTGGGGGTATAGACGTTGACCAGATAGAAGTTCTCAAACTCCAGCGTGATGGCGCGCCCCTCGTGGCTGTGCTGCTCGGCCCCGATGCCGCAGCTCACCGCCAGCGGCCGGCGCCGGGTGAAGACCGCCGTGCCGGAATAGCCTTTTTTCTCGGCCGCGTTCCAGTATTGCAGATACCCCTCGGGGGAGATGTCCGCCTGTCCCGGCTGCATCTTCGTCTCCTGTATGCAGAAGACGTCGGCGTCCAGCCGGGCAAAGGACTCGGCGAAGCCCTTGGTCAGGCAGGCGCGCAGCCCGTTCACGTTCCAGGATACAAGTTTCATACAAAGCCTCCTTTGGTTGGCGTCAGCAGCGGTGCACCAGGAACACCAGCGGGTCTTTCCCGCCGCGGTTTGCAAAATCACAGCGCACCACCGTATATTTTTGTTCGTCCAGCCCGGCCAGCCAGGGCGCCAGCACATCCCGCTCGGCGGTGCCGTTCGCCCCGCCGTGGTAGATGCTGGCCAGCAGGATGCCGCCCGGGCGCAGGATCTCCAGCCCCGCTTCCAGGGCCGGGATGCTGGTGGCGGGCGTGGTGAACAGCGCGTGGTCGCCGCCCGGCAGCCACCCGAAATTGAACACCACCGCGTCGGCGCTGGCCGGAGGGGCAAACTCCGCCAGGCGGGCGTGGTCGGCGGTGTGCACCTCGGCCCAGCGGATGCCGTGCCGCTCCAGCAGCGCGCGGGTGTCCCGCACGGCGTCGGGCTGGATGTCCATCGCCAGCACCCTGCCCGTTTCCCCCACCAGACGGCTGAGGAACAGGGTGTCCCGCCCGCGCCCGGCGGTGGCGTCCACCGCGAACCCGCCGGGGCGCAGATGCGATGCCAGCAGCCGGTGGCCCAGCTCCAGCGCCGTCAGCTGGCGGCGCACCGGGCGCAGCATCTCCGCTCCGCGCGGCACAAAGCCGAACTTCGCCAGCAGGGCGCGTCCGGCCTCGTCGGCGGGCAGGGCGGCCGTGACCTCTTTCCCCGCAAAGGCACCCAGCGCGTGCAGCGCCCTGCGCAGAAGGAAGCTGCCATAGCCGCGCCGCCGCCAGGCGGACGCAACGGCGAGCATCTCCACGCGGGTCCCGCCCAGCAGGCAGACCCCCACGACCTCCCCCTCCTTTTCCAGCACCAGCCCCTGCGGGCAGGCGGGCAGCGGGCAGTTCGCCTCTTGCAGCAGGCGTTCCGCCGCCGGGATGTGGGAGGGTGAAATGGGCAGCGTGTTCACAAAACAGCGCCTCCTTTGCAGGAAAATGTGAAAACCCGGCCTGTAAACCGTGAAAACCGGGCTTGACCTGCACCCCGTATGTGGGATACAATCAGCACACGGGGGCATAGGAGAGCCGGGTCTGGTATATCCTATTGTAGCGGATTTTGGGCCGTCCGTCAAAAACGGCGGCCGCTTTCACATTCTTTTCACGCCGGTATGCTGTCTTTTTCACAATTGGCCGGTATACTAAAGGCATACAAACAAACAACGGGCCGCCAAGAGAGCGCCCCCTGTTCAGCATAGAAAGGACGACAGATTATGGAAAACAACTGGGAATACGATTACAGCACCCTGTATCGCGGCCAGAACTCGCAGCCTTCCGCCGCCGATCCGGCGCCGGCCGGTGAGACCCCTCCCGCCTGGGAGCCGCAGCCCCGCGCCAAGCGCAGATGGCCCCGCCGCCTGGTGGCGGGCGTGCTGGCGCTGGCGGTGTGCGCCGGCACCGGCGTGGCCGGCGGATACTTCGGCGCCAAGCTGGCCGGCGGCAGCGGAAACGGAACCAACACCGTGCTCTACCAGTCGGTGGAGCGCACCAGCACCAGCACCGGCGACAAGGGCGACATGACCGTGGCCGACGTGGTGAGCCTCACCGCCTCCTCGGTGGTGGAGGTGAGCACCGAGCAGCTGGTCACCGACAACTACTTCTCGCAGCGCGTCCTGAGCGGCGCCGGCAGCGGCGTTATCATCTCGGAGGACGGCTACATCATCACCAACCATCACGTCATCGACGGCGCCAGCACCATCACCGTGCGCCTGCACGATAAGAGCGAATACAGCGCCACCGTGGTGGGCAGCGACGAGACCAGCGACATCGCGGTGCTGAAGATCGACGCCACCGGCCTCTCCGCCGCCGTCATGGGCGACAGCGACACGCTGGCCGTGGGCGAAGAAGTGGTGGCCATCGGCAACCCGCTGGGTTCGCTGGGCGGCACCGTCACCAACGGCATCATCTCGGCGCTGGAGCGTGACATCACCGTGGAAGGCCAGAACATGCGCCTGCTGCAGACCAACGCGGCCATCAGCCCGGGCAACTCGGGCGGCGGCCTGTTCAATGCGCAGGGCGAGCTGATCGGCGTGGTGAACGCCAAGTCGGTCGAGGACGGCAGCGAGGGCATCGGCTTCGCCATCCCCATCAACACCGCCCGTGAAGTGGCCGAGGACCTCATCAACAACGGCTATGTCACCGGCCGTCCCGCGCTGGGCGTGACCGTGCTGAACATCACCGACGCCCAGACCGCCATGTACTACGGCGTGAACAGCTTCGGCGTGTATATCATGAGCGTGGAGGACGGTTCCGGCGCCGCGAAGGCGGGCCTGAAGGCCGGCGACCGCATCGTCATCATCGACAACAAGGAAGTGTCCGACACTGCCGACGTGACCAGCGCCCTGCAGGACAAAGCGGTGGGCGACGTGGTGTCGATGCAGATCTCCCGCGGCGGCGAGATCATGAGCGTGGAGGTGACCCTGGGCGAAAAGACCCAATCCGCCAGCCAATCGCAGAGCCAGCAGCAGATCCCGCAGAACTGACACAGATCCCTATACAAGCAAAACGCCGCCCGGCACAGCGCACGCTGTGCCGGGCTGCGTTGTTTGTGTCAGGACAGGAACCTGCGGCGCACCTCGCACAGGCCGCGGTGCAGCGGGTTCCACAGCAGCAGCGTCAGCACAAAGTTGCCGGCGCCGTGGAGCAGGTCGAAGGGGATGCCGGACACCCAGTAGGCAAGCGCCGCGGACGGGCCGCCCGCGAACAGGTAGGGCAGGGCGCACAGCGCGCCGAAGCACAGCCCGAACGCACCGCCCACCACGGCCCACGCCGCCGCCGGCCGGCAGCGGCGCAGACACCACGCGATCGCCGCCAGCAGCGGCCAGATATACAGATAGCTCACCCACCAGATGCCGAACCCGTAGGTGATGCCTTCCAGCAGGATGAACACCGCCACCGCCGGCATCGCCAGCCGCGGCAGACACACCGCGTACAGCATCACCAGCAGCGCCGTGAGGTGGATGTTCGGCAGGCCGCTCAGCAGCACCTGCTGGGCATACAGCAGCGCCGCCAGAAGGCCCGCCGCCACCAGCTCTTGCAAACGCAGCTTCATCTTACCACCCGGTGGTGAGGGTGATCTCAAAGACGTCGCCGTCCGCGATCGGGGTGGAATCCACGCCGGTCATCAGCGTTTCCCCCGCTTTGGTGAAGCACCACCACTGCTGCCGGCTCTCGTCGGCGGTGATGCCGTTCACCGTCTGCACATACAGGCCGGTGGCGCTCTCCTGGCCCTCCACCATGCCCTCCTGCTCCAGCGCGCCGCGGAGGAATTCCTCCCGGGTGCGGATGGTGAACGCCTCTGCGCTTTCGTCGGTCACCACCTGCACGGTGATGGTCTTTTCGCCGGCGTGGGCCTGCGGCCCAAACGCCAGGTATACCCCCACCATCGCGGCGGCCAGCACCACAAGGGCAGCCACCGCCAGCAAGATCTGTTTTTTCTTCATGTTTTTCATCCTTTCTATTGTATCAGGGCCGGGCTTTCAGGCCGCCGCCCTTGGTTTCGCGGAACTGCAGCGGCGTCATGCCGGTGACCTTTTTGAACACCTTGGTGAAATAGCTCTGGTCCTCGAAGCCCACCAGAAGGGCGATGTCGGTCAGGCGGATGCTGCGGTGCAGCAGAAGCGCCTTGCTGCGCTCGATGCGCACCCGGTTCAGGTAGGCGCTGAAGGTGCAGCCCGTCTCCTGCTTGAACATCCGGCTGAAATAGGCCGGCGACAGATACACCCGCTGCGCCATCTCGTCCAGCGTGATATGGCGGGCATAGTTCGCGTTCAGGTACTGGATGCTCTGGTGGATGATGTTGGCGTGCTTGACGCCGGTGAAGTTGAAGATGCGGTCCATGAACGAGTTCATCACCCGTGTCAGCCACAGGCACAGCGCGTCCACGTCGGCCAGGCGCGGCAGGTCCTGGCGGTACTGGTGGCTCAGGCGCAGGGTCTGCTCGGGGTCGGCCCCGGCCTCCACCGCGCTGCGGCAGATGAGCACCAGCAGCTCGTACACCCGGCTCTTGGCCTGCTCGAAATCGCCGCCCGCCGAGAAAAATATGTACCCGAACAGCTCGTTCAGCAGCCGCTGGGCCTCCGCCTTGTCCGACTGCGCCACCGCGCGCAGCAGCGCGCGCTCGGTGTCGAAGGGGTAGGGGGGCGGCGCCTCGATGCCTTTCAGCTGCTGGATATAGGTGGTGATCTGGCTCTGGATGGCGTCGGAGGTCTGGGTGTCCAGCATCCGGCTGGAGGCCGACACGTTGTTCAAAAAACCCACCGCCATGAACACCAGGGTGGACATGCAGGTCACCCGCTCGGGCGAAACATAGGGCATCTGCTCCAGCAGCGCCAGCACCGCCGGCATCCGCTCTTCCGGGATGCGCAGCTGGGTCTGCAGGTCGCAGGCGATGTAGTCCTGCCGGTCCACCATCAGGAACGGCCCCACCGTGATCTTGGCCTCGCTGCCCTGGCTGCCCAGGATGGGCGACACAAAGCAGGTGAGGCCCATCGGGCAGAAGTAGATGTATTTGCCGCCGAAGCGCTCGGCCTCGGTCATGCCGTAGATGTGGGCGCGGGCGCAGTCCTCCTGCGGACGCCCCGCCGCCGTGCAGATGCGGCAGGAGGCGCAGCCGGGCCCGCGCTCGTACAGCACGCGCCCCTGCGTGTCCGACACGGTGCAGCCAAGCCCTGTGGCCCCGCAGAACGCGTTGGCACACTCCCGGGCCAGCCGCAGATCGAAATCCAGCTGCATACGCGCCCTCCTTTCCCTGCCCTGCGGCCTGCCGGCCGCCTTCCTTCTTCTTAGTATACACCCTCGCGGCCGGGCGGCAAGAGGAAAAGCCGAAGATTTTTGGTAATTTTTTGACATGGCAAAAAAACAGGCAAGACACGAAAAAAAAGAAAACAAAAAAGTGCAAAACTTGTTTGCTTTTTACAAGGCAAATCCCGGGGCCGGGGGTATAGTGAAAGCGTGAAAAAAAGCCCTGCGGGGCAAACCAATACTCAACCAATGGGAGGAACCGTACCATGAGCATCCTGACTGACATTTCCGAAAACCTGCAGCGCGGCAAGGCCAAGATCGTGAAGGAGCTGGTGCAGCAGGCCATCGACCAGGGCATCCCCGTGCGCGAGATCCTGGAGGACGGCCTGCTGGCCGGCATGAGCGTGATCGGCGAGAAGTTCAAGAACAACGAGGTCTTTGTGCCCGAGGTCCTGGTGGCCGCCCGCGCGATGAACATGGGCGCCAGCCTGCTGAAGCCCCTGATGGCCGAGGCCGGCGTGCAGGCCAGCGGCAAGGTGTGCATCGGCACCGTGAAGGGCGACCTGCACGACATCGGCAAGAACCTGGTGAAGATGATGATGGAGGGCAAGGGCCTGGAAGTCGTGGACCTGGGCACCGACGTTCCCCCCGAGAAGTACATCGAGACCGCCAAGGAGCAGGGCTGCCAGGTGATCTGCTGCTCCGCCCTGCTGACCACCACCATGGGCGTGATGGAGGAGGTCGTGAAGCAGGCGGAGACCGCCGGCATCCGCGACCATGTGAAGATCATGGTGGGCGGCGCCCCCGTGACCGACACCTTCTGCAAGCAGATCGGCGCCGACTGCTACACCCCCGACGCCGCCACCGCCGCCGACGCCGCCGTGGCGCTGTGCAAGGGCGCCTGAAGCGCGATGGACACGCGGCAGAAAGAAGAGCTGCTGGTGCAGACACTGCTGGACTGGGGCGCGTTCCGGGCGGCAGTGGTGCCGGTGGAGAAGATCGAGTTTGAACCGGCCTTCCGCAAGCTGTGCGAGAGCAACGCCTGCGGGATGTACGGGCGCAGCTGGATGTGCCCGCCGCATGTCGGCCCGGTGGAGGAGCTGATCGCCCGTGCGCGGCGGTACCGCCGCGCGCTGGTCTACCAGACGGTGGACGCGCTGGAGGACAGCTACGACTTTGAAGGCATGATGGCGGCCGGGCAGCGGATGAACGAGCTGGCCCGGAAGGTGCGCGGCGGTCTGCCCGGCCTGTTCGGCCAAAACGCGCTGTATCTGGGCGCGGGCGGATGCCGGGTGTGCCCGGTGTGCGCAAAGCAGGAGGGAAAGCCCTGCCGCTTTCCCGAAAAGGCGCTGGCCTCGCTGGAGGCGTATGGCGTCAACGTGTCGCGGCTGGCCGAGCTGGCCGGGATGAAATACATCAACGGACAGGACACCGTCACCTATTTCGGCGCGGTGCTGTTTGACGAGGAGGATGCGGAATGCCCCGCGTGACCATACATCTCCCCTCGCCTCTTGTTGTGGAAGCGCAGGTCGGGCAGAAACTGTCCGACCTGCTGCGTCGTGAGGGGCACAGTCCCGACATGCCCTGCGGCGGGAAGGGACGCTGCGGCAAATGCCGCGTGAAGGCGGCGGGCCGTCTTTCGGCCCCCACCGCCGAGGAAACCAGCGCGCTGGGCGGCCTGCTGGCGCAGGGGGTGCGGCTGGCCTGCTGCACCGCGCTGGAGGGGGACGCCGAGGTGTGGCCTTCGGCCGACGAGGCGGTGGGCCGCATCCGTCTGGACGGCGTGATGCCCGCATTTGAAAAAGCGCCGCTGTTCGCCCGGTACGGCGCCGCGGTGGACATCGGCACCACCACGCTGGCGGCCGCGCTGTACGGCGAGAGCGGCCTGCTGGCGCGCGCCGCCGCGCCCAACCCCCAGCGCACCTTCGGCGCAGACGTCATCACCCGCGTGGGGGCCGCCATGCAGGGCAGCGCCGGCGCGCTGGCCGCCTGCGTGCGCAGCGCCATCGCCGGCCTGCTGCGCGGGATGGAGCGGGACGCCGGCCTTGCGCCGGATTCCATCGACTGTCTGGTCGTCACCGGCAACACCGCCATGCTGCACCTCTTCACGGGCGAGGACCCCTCTCCGCTCTCCGCCGCGCCGTTCGAGGCAAAGCGGCTGTTCGGCGAGTGGGTGGAGGCGTCGGCGCTGGAGCTGGGCTGCGCGCCGGGCGCACGGGCGTATCTGCCCCGGTGCATGTCCGCCTTTGTGGGGGCGGACATCACCACCGCGCTGCTGGCCAGCGGGATCTGCGACAAGCCCGACACCGCCCTGCTGATCGACATCGGCACCAACGGCGAGATGGCCCTGTGGCACGGCGGCGCGCTGCGCTGCTGCTCCACGGCGGCAGGCCCCGCCTTTGAGGGCGCGGGGCTGTCCTGCGGGATGCAGGGCGCGCCGGGCGCCGTGGACCATGTGACGGTGGAAAACGGCGGCGTGCGGCTGCACGTGCTGGGCGAGACCGCCCCCAGGGGCATCTGCGGCAGCGGCATCGTGGACGCGCTGGCGGCGATGAAGGAGCTGGAAGCGATGGACGAGACCGGCTGCCTGGACGAGGACGAGTTCCCGCTGGCGGACGGCGTGTGCATCACCCAGAAGGACGTGCGGATGGTGCAGCTGGCCAAGAGCGCCGTCTGCGCCGGCGCGAAGGCGCTGCTGCACCACGCGGGCCTGGCGGCGGAGGGCGTGCAGTGCCTTGCCATTGCGGGCGGCTTCGGCAGCTATCTCGACCTGCACCGCGCGGCGTCGATCGGCCTCTACCCGGCCGAGCTGGAACACCGCGCGGTGGTGCTGGGCAACGCGGCGCTGTCGGGCGCGGCGATGATCCTGCAAAACCGCGCCTTTGCCGCGCGCACCGAGGCGCTGGCAAACTCCGCCCACACCCTCGACCTGAGCACCGACCCGGTGTTCATGGACGAATACGTGGAGTGCATGGAGTTCTGAGCCGGCGCCCGGCCCTCCCGGATGCCGTCCCGCCGCGCACAGTTTACACAGACAGAGAAGGGACCGCAAGCCGGATGGCTTGCGGCCCTCAGCCTGTCAAAAAGGTCACCGAAAGGCGGCCTTTTTTGTATCGGGAAAGAGAATGCGGTATACCGGGTAGGGTGGGATAAAATACTGGTAAAGAACGCAGAGAATCGGACAGCTCGAACCGGTAAGTTGGGAGAATAGGATCCCACAGGAGCACTTGCTGCGGAAGACCGACGCAGGGGAAGGCGTTTGATCGAACGGCCCGCACCGCTGGTTTTTGCCAAAGGCTTCCCCGCCGGTATCGCCGCCGTCGGCGCATGTCCGCCGGACGGCGACTGATGAGGGGAGGGCTTCCCCCCTTGCACCGAGAACAGGTACAGCGAAAGAAAAAACACCTTCCTCCGCCCCCCTGCCGCGAAAAAGCAAACCCCACCCCCGCGCCCTGCAAAGGGACGCGGGGATGGGGTCCTTTTTTCATCGCTTTGCACAGTGTCTGGCCCACAAAAACGCCAGCACCGCGGCGGCAAGCACCGCGATCCAGATCCGTTTCATCCCGCTGTCCCCCTTTCGTTCGTTCCTTTCAAAAAACAGAACGAGGAAGGGGCGGGAAAGTTTTCAACAAGTTGTTGAATGAACGGTGGAAAACCCTGTGGAAAGTCTGTTCAGGCGCTCTTTTTCTGTCTCGCCCGGATCACCAGCAGCACGCCCAGCAGCAGCGCGATGCCCACCGGCAGCGAGATCAGCGCCGACTGGGCGAAGCCGGCCACGATGTAGGTGACAAAGCTCACCGCCGCCACCGTCATCGCGTAGGGCAGCTGGGTGGACACATGGTTCACATGGTCGCACTTGGCGCCGGCCGAGGCCATGATGGTGGTGTCGGAGATGGGCGAGCAGTGGTCGCCGCAGACAGCGCCCGCCATGCAGGCGGAGATGGCAATGATCATCAGGGTGGGGTCGTTCTCGAACACCTCCACCACGATGGGGATCAGGATGCCGAAGGTGCCCCAGCTGGTGCCGCTGGCAAACGCCAGGCCGCAGCCCACCAGGAAGATCACCGCCGGCAGGAAGTTCATCAGGCCCTCGGCCGAGCCCTTCATCGCGGCGTCCACAAAGGCGGTGGCGCCCAGGCTGTCGGTCATGGCTTTCAGGGTCCAGGCAAAGGTGAGGATCAGGATGGCCGGGACCATCGCCTTGAAGCCCTCGGGGATGCAGGCCATGCAGTCGGCAAATTTCAGCACCCGGCGCAGGCTGTAGATGATCACGGTGATCACCAGCGCCACCAGGCTGCCCATCGACAGGCCCAGCGAGGCGTTGCTGTTGGAGAAGGACTCCACAAAGCCGGCGCCCTCGAAGAAACCGCCGGTGTAGATCATGCCCACCACGCAGCAGACGATCAGCACCGCCACCGGCAGCACCAGGTCGATCACCTTGCCGCGGCGGGCGGGCTGGTCCCCGTCCTCCTCAAAGGAGGCCGCGGGCGCGCTGAACAGGTCGCCCGCCATCGCGTTTTTCTCGTGGCGCGCCATCGGGCCGAAGTCCAGCTTCAGGCCCACCAGCGCCACCATCATCACGATGGTGAGCAGGGCGTAGAAGTTGTAGGGGATGGCGCGGATGAACAGCGAAAAGCCGTCCTCGCCCTCCACAAAGCCGGTCACGGCCGCCGCCCAGGACGAGATGGGCGCGATGATGCAGACGGGCGCGGCGGTGGAGTCGATCAGGTAGGCCAGCTTCGCGCGGGACACCTGGTGCTTGTCGGTGACGGGGCGCATCACGCTGCCCACCGTCAGGCAGTTGAAGTAGTCGTCCACAAAGATCAGGATGCCCAGCACGATGGTGGCCAGCTGTGCGCCGGCGCGGGTCTTGATGTGCTTGGCCGACCACTGCCCGAAGGCGGCCGAACCGCCCGCCCGGTTCATCAGGCTGACGATCGCGCCCAGGATCACCAGGAAGATCAGGATGCCCACGTTGCCCGGATCGGACAGCACCTGGATGAAGCCGCCGTTGACCATGTGGGAAAGGGCGCCTTCAAAGGAAAAGGAATACAGCACAGCGCCCACCAGCACGCCCACGAACAGCGAGCTGTACACCTCTTTGGTGATGAGCGCCAGCGCGATGGCCACGATGGGGGGCACCAGTGCCCAGAAGGTGCCGTAGAGCGCGGGCTGCGCGGCAGCGGACCCGCCGGCCACCAGCGCGCACAGCAGAACCGCCAGGACCGCAAAGGCGAATCGCTTTGTTTTCATCTTGTTGTCTCCTCACATTGTAAAATGGCAACAAAAAATGCCCCGGACACCGGCCCGAACCCGAACCGCATCCCGGAGCATGGAAGATACAAACACAGCAAAAAAGCCGCCTTGCAAGGCCCACCGACGATAGCGCTTCACAGTTCTTGTGACAGTGCGCCGCATCTTCTGCGTCGCCCCAGGCGGCGCCTTCGGCCAAAGCGCCCCTTCGGCGGTGTCCCCTTTCCCGCTCCGCAGCCTGCCGGGCTGTGGCGGAACGGTACTGATGAACCCCGCGCCTCTACCAATCCAGTTGATTTTTTGTTTTTGCGGGCGATTGCCCATACTTTTTTGACGATAGCACATTTTGCGGCGTTTGTCAAGAAAAAAGGCGTTTTTTGCCGAAGCCGGGCGCATCCTGCATTCTTGCATCCGCACGATGTTTGGTATACAATGGAAACATATCTGTCGGTTTGCCGAAAAAGCGGCGGCGGATCCGGCTGCGCAAAGGGAACGGACCGGCCGGCAGCCTGCGCATATCTGCACACAAAGAGGAGGAATGACCTTCGTGAAACACCTGCTGCGCTATCTGAAGGGATATGAGAAAGAGGCGGTCATCGGGCCGCTGTTCAAACTGCTGGAGGCCTGCTTCGAGCTGGCGGTGCCCCTCATCATGGCGCATGTCATCGACACCGGCATCCGCAGCGCCGACACCGGCTACATCCTGGCGATGGGCGGGGTGCTGGTGCTGCTGGGGGCGCTGGGGCTGGCCTGTTCGGTGACGGCCCAGTACTTCGCGGCCAAAGCGGCGTTCGGGTTCGGGCAGGCGCTGCGGGGCGACCTGTTCCGCCATGTGATGCGCCTGAACTGGGCGCAGCAGGACCGGGTGGGCGCCTCCACCCTCATCACCCGCCTCACCAGCGACGTGGACCAGACCCAGGCCGGCCTGAACCTCGCGCTGCGCCTGTTCCTGCGCTCGCCCTTCATCGTGGCCGGCGCGCTGGCGGCGTCACTGTGGATCGACTGGCGGCTGGGCCTTGTGTTCCTGGCCGCCACCCCGGTGATGGCGCTGGTGATCTTCGGCATCCTGCGGCTGACCACCCCGCTCTACCGCGCGGCCCAGAAGTTGCTCGACCGCCTCTCGCTGCTGACCCGCGAGAACCTGGCCGGCGTGCGGGTGATCCGCGCCTTTTCCCGCCAGTCTGAGGAGACCGCGCGCTTCGACGCCGCCGCCGACGAACTGCGCGCCTTGCAGCTGCGGGTGGGCCGCATCGCGGCGCTGCACAACCCGCTCACCTGCGTGCTGGTGAACCTGGCCATCCTGGTGCTGCTGCGGCAGGGCGCCTTCGCGGTGGACGCCGGGCGCATCAGCCAGGGCGACCTCGTGGCGCTGGTGAACTATATGAACCAGATCCTGCTGGCGCTGGTGGCGCTGGCCACATTGCTCGTGTCCTTCTCCAAGGGCCTCGCCAGCGCGGGGCGCGTCTGCGAAGTGCTGGCCGAAGCGCCCGCATTTGAATCCCCCGCCGAAGCGCCCGCCCCGGTCTCCGGCGCGGCGCGGGTGGCCTTTGAGAACGTCTCCTTCGGCTACGAGGGCGGCGAAAAGGAGCTGGAACAGATCTCCTTTTCCGCCCTGCCCGGCCAGACCGTCGGCATCATCGGCGGCACCGGCGCGGGCAAATCGACGCTGGTCAACCTGATCCCCCGCTTCTACGAGGCGTCGGAGGGCCGGGTGCTGGTGGACGGCGTGGATGTGCGCGCCCTCCCGTTCGCCCGGCTGCGCGGGCGGATCGGCCTTGTGCCCCAGAAAGCGCGCCTGTTCGCCGGGACCGTCGCCTCCAACCTGCGGATGCGCTGCCCCGACGCCCCCGACGAAGCCCTCTGGGCCGCGCTGGAGACCGCCCAGGCCGCCGACTTCGTGCGCGCTTTGCCGCAGGGGCTGAACAGCCCGGTGGCCCAGAACGGCAGGAATTTTTCCGGCGGCCAGCGCCAGCGGCTGTGCATCGCGCGGGCGCTGGTGGGCAGCCCCGACATCCTCATCCTGGACGACAGCGCCTCGGCGCTGGACTACGCCACCGAGGCGCAGCTGCGCCGGGCGCTGGCAAAGGACACGTCCGGCCGCACCACCTTCCTCGTGTCCCAGCGGGCGGCCAGCATCCGCCACGCCGACACCATCCTGGTGCTGGACGACGGCCGCGTGATCGCCGCCGGCACCCACGACCAGCTGGTGCACAGCTGCGCCGTCTACCGCGACATCTGCCGCAGCCAGCACATCGAGGAGGGACTGTGATGAACCGAAAACAAACGCTGCATCGTCTTTTGCGCCTGCTTGCGCCGGCCTGGCCGGTGCTGGCGGCCAGCCTTGTGTTCGCCGCTGCCGGCGTGGGGCTGAGCCTGTATTCCCCCGTGCTGATCGGCCGCGTGATCGACTGCATCGTCGCCCCCGGCCGGGTGGACTACGCCGCCGTCCGGCCGCTGCTCTTCCAGCTCGCGCTGGTGGCCGCCCTCACCGCCGCCGCCCAATGGCTGATGGCGCTGTGCAACAACCGCCTCACCTACCGCACCGTGCGCCAGCTGCGCTGCACCGCCTTCGCCCGCATCCAGCAGCTGCCGCTGAGCCAGATCGACCGCCGCAGCCGCGGCGAGCTGCTCAGCCGCATCACCAGCGACGTGGACCAGATGGCCGACGGCCTGCTGCTGGGCTTTTCCCAGCTGTTCAGCGGGGTGGCCACCATCCTGGGCACGCTGGGCTTCATGCTGGCCACCAATGCCGCCATCACGGCGGTGGTGGTGCTGCTCACCCCGCTCAGCTTCTTTGTGGCCAGCTTCATCGCCCGGCGCACCTTTGCCTATTTCCAGCAGCAGGCCGCCGCGCGCGGCCGCCTCACCGGCCTTGCGGACGAGCTGGCCGGCGGGGAGAAGGAGGTGCAGGCCTTCTGCGGGGAAGCCCGCGCCGCCGCCCGGTTCGACGAGGCCAACGCCGCCCTGCGTTCCGCCGCCCAGAAGGCCACCTTCTACTCCTCCCTCACCAACCCCTGCACCCGGTTCGTCAACGGCCTGGTGTATGCGGGGGTGGGCATCGTGGGCGCCTTCGTGGCCCTGAACGGCGCGCTGACGGTGGGCGAGCTGTCCCGCTTCCTCTCCTACGCCAACCAGTACACCAAGCCCTTCAACGAGATCTCCGGCGTCATCACCGAGCTGCAGAACGCCCTGGCCAGCGCCGGGCGGGTGTTTGAGCTGATCGAGCTGGAGGCCGAAACGCCCGACGGCCCGGTGCAGCTGCCCGCCCCGGACGGCCATGTGGAGCTGGACGACGTCTCCTTCTCCTACCTGCCCGAGCGCCCGCTCATCCGGCACTTCACGCTGGACGTGCAGCCCGGACGGCGGGTGGCGATCGTCGGCCCCACCGGCTGCGGCAAAACCACCCTCATCAACCTGCTGATGCGCTTCTACGACCCCACCGACGGCGAGATCCGGGTGGACGGCCATCCCCTGCCCAGCCTCACCCGCCGCAGCCTGCGCGCGGGGTACGGCATGGTCCTGCAGGACACCTGGCTGCGCAGCGGCACCATCCGGGACAACATCGCCTACGCCGACCCCTCCGCCACCGACGAGGAGATCGTCGCGGCGGCCAAGGCGGCCCACGCCCACAGCTTCATCCGCCGCCTGCCGAACGGCTACGACACGGTGATCGGCGAGGAGGGCGGCAGCCTTTCGGCCGGGCAGAAGCAGCTGCTGTGCATCGCGCGGGTGATGCTGCGCCTGCCGCCGATGCTGATCCTCGACGAGGCCACCAGCAGCATCGACACCCGCACCGAGGCCCACATCCAGGACGCCTTTGCCGGGATGATGGCCGGGCGCACCAGCTTTGTGGTGGCGCACCGCCTGTCCACCATCCAGAGCGCCGACGTGATCCTGATGATGGAGAACGGGCAGGTGATCGAGCAGGGCACCCACGAGCAGCTGCTGGCCAAAAACGGCGCCTACGCGCGGCTCTACCGCAGCCAGTTTGCGCCGGCGGAATGACGCTTTGTTGAATTTTGCCAAAAAGTACAGTATACTGAAACTGAACCACAAACCACACGCAAAGGAGGAAGGCCGCGATGAAGCACCCGCAGAGCGTCACCATGACACAGCAGTTCGTCCAGCGCATGGAGCAGAGGATCATCTCCGGCCAGCTGGCGCCCGGCCAGCGGCTGCCCAACGAGCGCGAACTGGCCGCCGAGATGAAGGTGAGCCGCACCATTATCAATTCCGGCATCCGCGAGCTGGCCCGAAAAGGGTTCGTGCGGGTACAGCCCCGGCAGGGCACCTTTGTGGAGGATTTCCTGCGCCGGGGCAATGTGGAGACCCTCACCTCGCTGCTGCATTTCAGCGGCGGCCCCCTCGACCGCCGCACCTTCGACTCCCTGGCCGAGTTCCGCATCCACAGCGAGGCCGAGTGCGCCCGGCTGGCCGCCCTGCGCCGCACCGACGACGACCTCGCCGCCCTGCGCGCCTGCTGCAGCGAGATCCGCGCCGCCGCCAACGAAGCGCGCGTGCCGCCCAACGTGGAATACCACCGCCGCATGTTCCTGGCCACCCAGAACATGATCTATCCGCTGGTGTTCAACGCCTTTTCGGAGATCATCACCGAGTGGTCGGCGCTTTTGTTCTGCCACATGCCGGTGGAGGAGATCCTGTCCGCGCTCCAGTCCATCACCGACGCCATCGAACACCGGCAGGCCGACGAGGCCGCCGCCTGCATGCGCGCCTACGCCAACCGCTGCGTCCGGCTGCTGGACGGCAAATATCCCCCCGCCTGAATCGAGAAAAGAGGTCCCCTATGCCCCCTGTCAGTGTGATGATCAAACCGGCCAGCTCGGGCTGCAACCTGCGCTGCGCCTACTGCTTCTATGCCGACGAAGCCGCCCTGCGCGGCGTGCCCAACTACGGCATCATGTCCGCCGATACCCTCGAAACGGTGGTGCGCACCTTCCTGCAGGCCGCGACCGGCAGCTGTTCGTTTGCCTTCCAGGGCGGCGAGCCGACGCTGGCCGGGCTGGAGTTCTTCCGCCGGGTGGTGCAGCTGCAAAAAAAATACGCCCGCCCGGGCCTTGTGGTGTCCAACGCATTGCAGACCAACGGCGTGCTGCTGGACGAGGAGTGGTGCCGGTTTCTGGCGCAGGAGAACTTTCTGGTGGGCCTGTCGCTGGACGGCGTGAAGGACACCCACGACCTCTTCCGCCGCACCCCCGCAGACACCGGCAGCTATGCGGCGGTGCTGCGCGCCGCCCAGCGGCTGACCGCGGCCAAAGCCAGCTTCAACATCCTGACGGTGGTCACCGCGCCGCTTGCCAAAAACATCACCAAAGTGTATAATTTCTACAAGAAAAACGGCTGGTTATACCATCAGTATATCCCTTGCATGGACCCGCTGGCCAACGAGCGGGGCGGCCAGCCCTATTCGCTCACCCCCGCGGCCTATACCGAGTTCCTCAAACGGCTGTTCGACCTGTGGTACCAGGACGTCAGCCGGGGATTTCTGGTGTCGGTGCGCTATTTCGACAACCTGATGCAGATCCTGCAGGGCCGTGCGCCCGAGAGCTGCGCGATGACCGGCCAGTGCAACGTGCAGTATCTGGTGGAATCGAACGGGAATGTGTATCCGTGCGATTTCTACGCGATGGACGAGTATTATCTGGGCAACATCTGCACCGACACGGTGGCCCGGCTGGACGCCGCGCGCACGGCGATGCGGTTCGTGGAGGATTCGCGCGAAAAACCGGCGCAGTGCCGGGAATGCCGGTGGTTTGGGCTGTGCCGGGGCGGATGCCGCCGCGACTACACCGGCGGGGCGGACAGCCACAACTACTACTGTGAGAGCTACCGGGAATTTTTCGAGTATGCCTATCCCCGTCTGCGGCAGGCGGCCCTGCTGCTGCGCGGGCTGTACCGCTGAGATTCAGCCGAAATCGTGGCGTGCGCCGGGGTTGACGCCCGCGTCCTCCAGCGCGCGCACGATGGCTTCGATCCTGTCGAAGCAATCCGGGTCCGAAAGGCTGTCGTCCTGCACGACGGCCTTTATTTTTTGCAGTGTTTCGTAGCATTTGTCGTGAATGATGGCCGGGATGTCCCCGGTGAAGTCGGGGAAGGAGATCTGCACGGTGTTGTTTTCCATCGCGTGCAGCAGAAGCTCGAAATACAGTTCCATTTTGTTTCCTCCGTCTCATAGTATTTAACGCTGTAATACACTGTTAAAAAGCTTATAAAACTAATTTAAGCTGTTAGACGCTGTAAGTCAATACTTTATCGCCTAATATAGTATAATGAAATCAGTTTTATGACACGCGAGGGCAACAGCTATGAAACCACTGAAAGTAAATATCAGTCTCACTCTGGACGAAGATGTTTTGACAGAGGTGCGCCGTCTGGCCGAGGAGGACGACCGCTCTGTGTCGCAGTATATCAACCTGATATTGCGGCAGCATCTGCGTGAATTGGAAGAAAAGCAGCAAGACGGCCAGTGACCTGGCCGTCTTGTGCATTTGCGGGAAGAAAAAGCCAACGGCACGGCAAGCCTTCCCCTGGGGAAGGTGCCCCCGACAGGGGGCGGATGAGGTCGAGTCCTGCCCCTTCCTCCGCACCTGCCCTTGGCGGAAAGGGCAAGCCCTGCCCCCTCCTCTGCACCCGCCCCGCAAAAAATCACGCCCCGCCGGGTTCCCCCGGCGGGGCGTGTGCTGTTTCTCTGTTATTTTTCGGGGTGTACGGTCTGGTTTTTGCGGTAGATGATCAGCATGCCTTTCAGCAGCAGCGCGTCGTCCACCAGGATCTCCTTTTTGCAGTAGGGCACCACCAGACGCGCCAGCCCGCCGGTGGCGATCACCGTCACCGGCTCGCCCAGCTCGGCCTCCACCCGCTCGATCAGCCCGTCCAGCAGGGCGGCGTTGCCGTAGATCATGCCGCTTTTCATGCACTCGGCGCTGTTCTTGCCGATCAGACGCCGCGGCGCTTCCAGCTCGATGTTCGACAGCTGCGCCGCCCGGCTCACCAGCGAATCCAGCGACCCGCGCATCCCCGGCACGATCATGCCGCCGATGTAGTTCTTGTTCCTGTCCACCACCGAGAGGGTGGTGGCGGTCCCCATGTCGATCACCACCAGCGGCGCCGGGTGCTGATGGATGGCCGCCACGGCGTCCACCACCAGATCGCTGCCCACCTGCGCGGGGTTGTCCATCAGGATATGCAGGCCGGTGCGCAGGCCGGGCCCCACCACCATCGCCTTGCGGCCGGTGATCTTCTGCACCGCCGCGCGCACCACGCTGGTGATGGGCGGCACCACAGACGAGATGATGGCCCCTTCCAGGTGCTTCGGTTCCACCCCGTACATCTCCAGCACGTTCTTGATGCTGATGGCGTATTCCAGCGCGGTGCGGCCGCGGTCGGTGGACAGGCGCTCCACAAAGGTCACGTCCTCCTCGCTGTTCAAGCAGCCCAGCACGATATTGGTATTGCCGATGTCGATGGCAAGGATCACGAGAGCTCCCTCCTTTTTATTGTCTGCGGCCCATGCCGGCCCGCAGCAGCCCGCCGCCCACAAGCATCGTCAGCAGCGCCGCCACGATCGCCTCGGGCACGCCGTTCACGCCGATCACGCCCAAGATCACGCCATACAGAAACTCGCTGGCCTTTCCCTGGGCGGCCGCCCACTGTTCGCCGAACAGCAGATAGATCAGGTTCATCACCAGCAGGGTGTTGGTCAGCGAACCGGCAAACCCGGCCACCGCCAGCGCCAGCGGACGGCGCCTGTCCCGGCGGGACAAAAATTTATATACATAGTACGGCACAACGCCCACCAGGATGCGGGGCACAAAGCAGATCACCAGGCTGCCGATGCCGCCCTCCGCCACGCCGCCCGAAAAGAACGGCGTGAACACAAAGCTGGTCACCTTGGGATACAGCGTGTTGTTGATGAGGCTTGTCAGCCCGAACACGCCCCCCAGCACGGCGCCCCGTTTGGGTCCCAGCAGGATGGAGCCGAGGATCACCGGGATGTGGATGGTGGTGGCGTTGGTGAAGCCCAGCGGGATGTATCCGATGAAGGGCAGAAAGGACAGCGCGACGATCAGCGCCGCAAACAGCGCCGTCTGCACCATCCCCAGCGAGCTGTAGCCGCGGCGGGGCATTGTGTGTCTCATATTCAATTCTCCTTTTTGTTATTATTCCCCATACAAAAGCGGGGATACAATACAGGAAAAAGTATACCACACCCCTCTTTTGCGTGCAAGGGGCCGGGCGCTGTGCAAACCGCGCCGGATGTGGTACAATAGAACAGATCCCTCAATCACTGCAAAGGAGATATGGCTATGCTGAAAAACAAGACCGTCGTGCTGGCGGTGACCGGCGGCATCGCCGCCTATAAAATGGCCGCGCTGGCCAGTATGCTGGTGAAGCAGCACGCCAACGTGCTGGTGCTGATGACCAAAAACGCCACCGAGTTCATCTCGCCCCTCACCTTTGAAAGCCTCACGCACCACCGCTGCATGGTGGACACCTTCGACCGCAATTTTGAATTCGACATCGCGCATGTGTCGGTGGCCCACCAGGCCGACCTGGTGCTGGTGGCGCCCGCCACCGCCAACGTGATCGGCAAACTTGCAAACGGCATCGCCGACGATATGCTCACCACCACCGTGATGGCCTGCAAATGCCCCAAGCTGATCTCCCCCGCCATGAACACCCAGATGTATGAAAACCCCATCGTGCAGGACAACATGGACAAGCTGCGGCGGTTCGGCATGGAGGTGATCGAGGCGGCCTGCGGGCGTCTGGCCTGCGGCGACACCGGCGCGGGCAAGCTGCCCGAGCCCGAGGTGCTTTTGCAGCACATCCTGCGCCGCCTGGCCTGCGCGCACGACATGCAGGGCAAAAAGGTGCTGGTGACGGCAGGCCCCACCCGCGAGGCGATCGACCCGGTGCGGTTCATCACCAACCGGTCCACCGGGCGGATGGGCTACGCGCTGGCCGAGGCCGCCATGCTGCGCGGGGCGGAGGTGACGCTGGTCAGCGGGTCGGTCGCGCTCGCTCCCCCGCCCTTCGTGCGGCTGGTGCCGGTGGAGAGCGCCGCCGAGATGTGCAGCGCGGTGCTGGAGGCAGCGCCGCAGCAGGACATCATCATCAAGGCCGCCGCCGTGGCCGACTACCGCCCCGCCCAGGTGGCCGGCGAGAAGATCAAAAAGGGCGGCGACGGGATGGCGCTGGAGCTTTCCCGCACGCAGGACATCCTGAAAACGCTGGGCGAGAGCAAGCGCCCCGGCCAGTTTTTGTGCGGCTTTGCGATGGAAACGCAGGACCTGCTGGAAAACGCCAAGCACAAGCTGGCCCGCAAAAACGCCGACCTGATCGTGGCCAACAGCCTGCGCGAGGCAGGCGCGGGCTTCGGCACCTCCACCAACAAGGTCACCCTTGTCTGGCCCGACCGCTGCGAGGAGCTGGCGCTGGCCGATAAATCCGAGGTGGCCCACCGCATCCTCTCGGCCATCCTGGCCGCACAGGGATGACCCGGCCCCCGCGCCCGGCATCCCGTCCCTTCCCATCAAGATCAACACAGGAGAGAATCATGCATACGAAATCGTCCCCCCTCACCCGACCGCTCGTGGTCTTTACGCTGGCGCTGGTGTGCTGCTTTTTGTGGGGCAGCGCCACGCCGTCGATCAAGATCGGCTACCAGATGTTCTCCATCGACAGCGCCGACACCGCCGCCATCATCGTCTTTGCCGGCATGCGCTTTTTCCTGGCCGGCGTGCTGGTGGTGCTGTTCCAGAGCCTGCTGCAGCGCCGGTTTCTGAAGCCCTCGGCGGAGGCGCTGCCCTCCATCTTCAAGCTGTCGCTGGCGCAGACGGTGATCCAGTATCTGTTTTTCTACATCGGCCTTGCCCACACCAGCGGCGTGCACGGCACCATCATCTCGGGCATGGGCGGCCTTTTGTCCATCCTGGTGGCCAGCCTGCTGTTCCGGTATGAAAAGCTCACCGGGGCCAAGATCCTGGGCTGTGCCGCCGGGTTCATCGGCATCATCGTGATGAACCTGTCCGGCCAGGCGGCCGCCGGCCTGTTCGACGTCAGCCTGCTGGGCGAGGGGTTCGTCTTTTTCGCTCAGTTCTCCTATGCCGTGTCGGGCGCGCTGGTGAAGAAATATTCCGCCCGCTTCGACGTGGTGATGCTCAGCGGCTGGCAGTTTGTGCTGGGCGGCGTCATCCTGATGCTCACCGGCCTGGCCGCCGGCGGGCGGGTCACGCTGGCGGTGCCGCCCGCGGCCTGGCTGCTGCTGGTGTATATGGGCCTGATCTCGGCGGTGGCCTACACCCTGTGGGGCGTGCTGCTGAAATACAACCCCGTCAGCCGGGTGACCATCTTCCACTTCATGACCCCGCTGTTCGGCGTGGCGCTGTCGGCGGTGTTCCTGGGCGAGTGGGAGCAGGCGCTGTCGGTGAAAACGCTCATCGCGCTGGTGCTGGTGTGCGCCGGCATCTACATCGTCAACCGCCCGCGCAAGACCGACGCCTGAGAAGGAGGGAGCCAGATGGTGCACCGCATGAACTTGCAGCCGGAGCCGTTTGAGAAGATCGCCGCCGGGCGCAAGACCATCGAGCTGCGGCTGCTGGACGAAAAGCGGCGGCAGCTGCAGCCGGGCGACCTGATCGAGTTCACCAACACCGCCGACGGGCGCAACGTGCAGGCGATGGTGAAGGCGCTGCACCGGTTCGGCAGCTTCGCGCAGCTGTACGCCGCGCTGGACCTCTCGGCCTGCGGGTACGGCCCGGCGGACACGCCCTCCCCCCGCGACATGGAGCAGTACTACTCCCCCGCCGACGAGGCGCGCTGGGGCGTGGTGGGCATCGAGCTGCATCTGCTGGACTGCGACGACCCGAAGGTGGTTCGCCTGAGCCGGTATCTGAGCATGCTGCTGCGCCACCGGCCGGAGGCCGCCGGCCTGACCCTGGACCCCCACGGCTGGGCGCAGGTGGACCTTCTGCTGGAGGGCGTGAACAAAAAATACGACCTGACGATGGATCTCCTCGAAAAGATCGTTGCGGCCGACCACAAGCAGCGCTATTCCTTCAGCGCCGACAAAACCCGCATCCGCGCCAACCAGGGGCATTCGGTCCCGGTGGATGTGGAACTGGAGCAGGCGCAGCCGCCCGACGTGCTGTGGCACGGCACCGCCGAAAAATACATCGACAGCATCCGCCGGCAGGGTCTGCTGCCCCGCACCCGCCTGTATGTGCATCTCTCGCCCGATCCCGAAACGGCCGCGGCGGTGGGGCGGCGGCACGGCAAGCTGGTGATTCTGCGGGTGGATGCCCGCGCCATGCAGGCCGACGGGCTGCGGTTTTACCGCTCGGTGAACGGGGTGTGGCTGACGGAGCGTGTGCCCCCGCAGTATCTGGAAGAGATTCCCTTGTGATAAAACAGGCAGCGGCCGGAGCGTGTGTGCTCCGGCCGTTTGTTTGTGGAAGCGGTGTTTTGGCGGTAGGGCTGGCTTCCCCCTGGGGGGAAGCTGTCGCCGGATGGCGACTGATGAGGGGAGGGCTTGCCCACTTTTGCCGAGGGCAGGTACAGAGGAAGCGGAAAGACGTAACGCCATCCGCCCCAGCTGCCTTTTTATTCTATTTTCACCGCACTGCATCTGTTCTTCCACAAACTTTTGTGGTATTTTTAAAGAAAACTGTGTGATCCTGTCTGTTTTTTCCCAGCACCGCGATATTTTGTCGGCACAAAGGAGCGTTCTCCCCATGTCCATCACCAAAAACTATACCGGTCTCACTCTGCAGGGGACCACCGGCACAAGCTATACCGTCGGCGCCGCGGTGTCGGGCGGCGAAGGAGGCGAGGGGCGCGTCTATCGTCTGCGCGGCCTGCCCGACCTGGCCGCCAAGATCTACCACGAAGACCGCTACACCTATCCGCCCCGCGACCGCACGTATATGGACCGCAAGCTCAAGGCGATGCTGCGGCTGCACCCCAGCGCCGCACACAGCCTGGCCTGGCCGGTGGACGTGCTGTATCTGCGCGGGCGGATGGTGGGATATGTGATGCCGCTGATCCGGTCGATGCACAAGATCTACGACGTATGCCGCCCGGACTCCCGCCGGCAGCTGTTCCCGCAATGGAGCTGGAACGATCTGGTGAAGGTGGCCCGCAACCTGAGCCGGTGCCTTGCGCTCCTGCATCAAAACGGCATCGTGGCGGGCGACCTGAACCCCAACAATATTTTTGTGGACCACCTCGGCGCGGTGGTCCTGATCGACACCGACTCCTTCGACATCACCGATCCCGTCACCCGGGAACACTTCCCCTGCACGGTGGGGACAGCGGAGATGCTGGCGCCCGAGCTGCAGAAGGTGCGGGATCTGCGCTCCCCGCAGGCGCGTTTTTCCGCACAGAGCGACGATTTTTCGCTGGCCATTTATATTTTCCTCCTTCTGATGAACAACTACCACCCCTTCTACTGCCGACAGCGGCGCGGCGCGCCCTCCTCGTCCGGCGGCTTTGCCGGCAACGCCAACATCCTGCGCGGGCGCTGTGTGTATCTGCGCAGAGCGGGCGGCAGCCTTCCCCCGCGCGGCGCGCCCTCCTTCTCCCTGCTGCCGGTGCGGGTCCGCGTGCTGTTTGCGAACACCTTCTCCTACACCGAGCGCACCGCCTGCTCCCGCGCCGCCATCGCACGCCGCACTTCGGCGCAGACCTGGTACACGGCGCTGGCCGCCCTCCAGCGCGCGCCGCTGCGCCGCTGCAGGCGGGACCCTTCCCACCTGTACCCCGCCCACAACTTCCGCTGCCCGTGGTGCGCCGCCGAGAAAGACTACCCGTCGGCTTCCCCGGCCCCGCCTCCCCGCACAGCCCCCGCCGGCCGCCGCCGGAAGGTCATCTCCCGGAGCACCTGGCCGCTGCGCGTGTTCTGCATCCTGGCCGGCGGCGCCGGATGGCTGGCGGCCGCGCCCTTCCTGTGGGGGTGGATCGCTTCCCTCTTCCCCGCTCTGTCGCCGGCCGGGCCGGCGGTGCTGTGCATCCCGGGCGCTCTGCTCGGGCTGGCGGCGGGATGCGGGCTGGCGCGCGGGTATGCACATTCCCGCCGCTCCTTCCCCTACTGGCTGGGCGCGGGGCTTGTGTGTGCGGCCGCGCCGCTGCTTGTGCTGCTGCTCGCAGGGTTCCTCGCGCCGGCCGCGGGCTGATCTGCCGGACGTCCGGTTTCGATGCGATCGGCCCCTTTTCCTCCACTCTCACCAAAAACCGCCTTTTCTCTCACAGAAAAACCCCGTATACTGAAATCACAGCAAACGAAGCGCTGCATCAAGTCAAAAAGGAGTGTTGCAAAATGCCATCCCGTCATGAGATCCTCTCCCCCCTCCCTCCCGTCAACCCCGGTGAGATGCATGTTCCCTGCGTCCTCCTCGTGGACAACTCGGACTCTCTCAACTGCAAAGGCCCCAATGGCCGGGTCCCCATCGACGAGCTGAACGACGGCCTGGTCGCCTTCCGCAAAGCGCTGGACGACAACCCCCTGGCGCTGGGGCGCGCCGATATCTCCATCATCACCTTCAACTCCACCGTGCAGACCCAGCTGCCCTTCGCGCCCGCCGCGAACTACGTTGCCCCCACCCTCACCGCTTCCGGGTGCACCGCCATGAACCAGGGCATCCTCACCGCCCTGGACGCCATCGAGGCCCGCAAGAGCGAATATAAGAACCTGGGCATTCCGTATTACCGGCCCTGGCTCTTTCTCCTGACGGACGGCCTGCCCACGGACGGGCGCTACGAGAGCGAGGCCAAGCGCCGCCTGCACGAGGCTTTGCAGAACAAGAAGCTCAACTTCTTCCCGATGGGCGTTGGAAACGCCGATATCGCCCACCTGAAGAGCTACACCGCCGACGGCAGCGGCCGTGTGCTGAAAGCCTCCGCCACCCACTTCAAGGAAGCCTTCGTCTGGGTGTCCAACAGCATCGGCCTGGTGGTCAATTCCGACCCCCGCCTGGGCACCGTCAACCTGGAGCCCACCCCCTCCAACGTAGCGCTGCTGTGAGGCGCGCCCCGCCCGAACCTCCCTCTGTGATCTGTGAAAGGAGCATCTCTATGCCTGCTGACAACCTCTCCATCCCTCCCGTAAATCCGGGCGAGCCGCATCTGCCGGTGGTGGTCCTGGCCGACACCTCCCTCTCGCTGGAGCTGACCGGCGCGATCGACAAGCTGAACCAGGGCATCCAGGAGTTCTGCACCGCGCTGCGCAGCGACCCCCTCGCCTCCGGCCGGGTGGACGTGTGCCTGATGAGCTTTGGCGACCACGTGGAAACGGTGGTGCCCTTCTGTCCGGCCTCCTCCTTCCAGCCCCCCGCTCTCACCGCCGACGGGGAGACCTGCTTCAACGCCGCCATCATCGCCGCGCTGGACGCCATCCGGCAGCGCCGCCAGGTGTATTTCGAGGCCGGCATCGCCTCCTACATTCCCTGGGTCGTTGCCATCACGGACGGCGTCCCCACCGATACCGAGCTGGAAGCCGAAGCGCGCAGCCGTCTGGAGGAGCTGTACAGCCGCAACAAGCTGGTGTTCCTGCCGATGGGCGTCGGCTCGGCGGATTTCGATATCCTGAAAAGCTACACGCGCAAGGGCGAAGGCGTTGTGATGGCCGCCAAGGCCGAGAACTTCGCCGCGGGCTTCCAGTATATTTCCGACAGCCTCAGCGACCTGGCCCACAAGAGCCCCGCCGCGCCCCCGCAGCTGATCTGCAGCAACTCCTCCACCTGCCCCCAGCCCATCGCACTGCTGTGAGCCCGGGCGGGGCGGCGGCCCTCCTGTCCGCCCCGTTCCCGGCGCCTGATTCCCGCTGTTGAAAGAGGAGGTTTTCCCCATGACGCTGCAACCCGGCTCTGCTCTCACCGGCCTGCGCGGCGACCGGTATATCCTTGGCCCCGAAAAGGGCAAGGGCGGCGAGGGCATCGTCTACGCCGTGAAAAACAAACCGTCGCTGGCGGCCAAGATCTACAAGGCTCCCAACGGGATGCTCGAGCGCAAGCTCAAGTGCATGGTCGACCATGCCGTCAGCCCCTATATCGACGGCAAACTGATGCTTGCCTGGCCGCAGGACGTTCTGTATTCCAACGGCCGCTTTGCAGGCTATACCATGCCGCTGGTGAAGGATGTCAGCCCGATCTATGTTCTGTGCCGCAACAATCCCGACCACGTGAACGACTGCCACACCCTGTTCCCCACCTACCGCTGGTCCTACTCGGTGGTGGTGGCCTATCACCTCGCCTGGGTGGTGGACCATATCCACAAAAACCACTATGTCCTGGGCGACATGAACAGCAACAACATCGTGATCCACAAGGACGGCTCCGTGACGATCCTGGACGTCGATTCCTTCGACATCTGCGACCCCGTCACCGGCGAGCACTTCCCCTGCACGGTGGGCCTGCCGGAGTTCCTTGCGCCGGAGCTGCAGGTGCCCGATCTGCGCCGCGCAAAATTCAGCGAACACAGCGACGATTTTGCGCTGGCGATCCACATCTTCCAGCTTTTGATGAACAACTACCACCCCTTCAATTCCCGCACGCTGAGCGAATACAAGCGGTCCACGCCGCTCAACCCGCAGCAGATGAACATCGTCCAGGGCAACTGCCCCTACGTCAAGCAGATCCCCAACGTGACAAGGCCGGTGGGCGCGCCCTCCCTGCAGTTCCTGCCCGCCCGGATCCAGACCGCCTTCCGCACCACCTTCAACTACGACGAGATCAACGCGCTCTCCCGCATCTCGTCCCGCGTTTCGGCCGATATGTGGCGGCAGCTGCTGTACGACCTCTACGAGCGCATCCGCAAGGGCGAGATGAAGGTGTGCGGCAACAACCCCGAGCACATGTATTTCCCCAGTCACGGCGGCTGCCCCTTCTGCCTTGCTCAGCAGGCGGCCCCCGCCTCCGGCAGCGGCGCCAGCGCCAGCACCGCGCCGCCCCCTTCGTCCTCCGTCACGCGCTCGGTGCGCTCCGGCAGCGTCACGCGTTCTTCCCCCGCGCCCGTCTCCGGGTCCGGCAAAAAAGCCGGCCGTCTCTCCTTCTTCAAATCTCTCCTCTCCTGACCTCTTTCCCGCCGGGCCGCCATCTCCGTGCGCAACGCCTCCTTTGCGCCGCATGGCGCGCCCCGGGAACGAGGACCCGCCGCTGTTTTATGGAGGTTGCTTATGAACGATCACTTTGAGCAAGCCCGCCCGGCTTCCGAGGCGCCGTCCCATCCGGACGCCCAACCAGACCCTCCCGCACCGCCCGCCGACCCCGCGCAGACCGCGTCGGACCCCCCCGCCCAGACCGGCCGCGCCGACAGCTACGGCAACGGCATGTTCAGCGTGGTGGCGCTGTCGCTGCAGGGGGCCTCGCACGAAAAGAAAAACATCCCCTGCCAGGACTACTGCAACTACCTCTACATCGAGGAGCTGCAGATCCTGGTGGCCGCCGTCGCCGACGGCGTGGGAAGCTGCGCTCTGTCCCACTGGGGGGCCTATACGGCGGTGGAGCGCGCCCTCTCCTTCCTGAAAGAGGCGCTGCTCGCGCCCGGCGAGGACGGCCGCCCCCGCGGCATGGCCAGCTCGCAGGAGGGCGGGCGGATGATGCGCGAAGCCTTTTCGGCCGCTTTGGAGGCCGTGGAGGACAAGGCCGCCGAGATGCAGCGGCTTTCGTACAGTTTCCAGTCCACCCTCACGGTGGCGATCTACGACGGAAAGACCCTCCTGTACGGCCACGCCGGCGACGACGGCATCGTCGCCCAGCAAGCCGACGGGAGCTACGGGATGACCACCTCCCGCATGAAAGGGGAGGAGGCGTCCAGCGTCTGCCCGCTCCAGATCGGCCCCGACAAATGGCAGGTGGGCGTCACCATCAACGAGGACATCAGCGGTTTTCTCATGGCCACCGACGGCGTGCTGGACAGCTTTGTGGACAGCGCGGCGCACCACAGCCGCGTGTACTATCCGTTCATGGAATCTGTGCTGTATCCGCTGTGCGCAGACGGCGAAACCCCCGGGGAGAACGCCCGGCAGGTGCTGGACAAGCTGCGCGAAACGCTGCTTTCGGACGGGTACCGCCGCCAGGTCACCGACGACATCACCCTGCTGGCCGTGACCAACAACCTGCTGATGAACAACGGCGTGCGCCCCGTTTTCGACCAGAAAAAGTGGGACGAAGACACCGCCGCCTATGCCCGGCAGGTGCACGAAAAGCTGTATGGAACACAGCCCGCCGCCCCGCCGCAGGAGCCGGCCGCCC
>NZ_NFJT01000070.1 GCF_002160015.1 Anaerofilum sp. An201
AAGGAGGGATAGGTCAGCCAGTTGCTCCTCTCATTGTAGCTTAGGCACGAGATGGAGGGAAAGCCGGACTGGCTGCCCGGCTTTCCTGTCCAAATTTATTGTAATAGGAGGAATACGGCTGATTGATGAGGACGTTTCCAGACGTACCATAGCAGTTTCCATTAAGGCGACAAAGCTCACGGGCCGGGTGCTGGCCCAGGCGTGTCTGGCGGTAGGCCGGAAAATCAAGAAAGCTCACCGGGCCCGCCAGACACCCCACGGCAAACAGACGGTGCGCCAGCTCATGGGCCACGGGGCCGCCACGAACAGCATCGAGGTGGAGTCCCCAAAGGACTTTGACCGGGTGGCCCGAAAATGGAATGTAGACTATGCCTTTTATAAGACCGGGCCGGACAAGTACCTGCTGTTTTTCAAAAGTGGGCAGGCCGATGCCGTCACCGCTTGTTTTTCGGAATATTCCCGGCGTGTGATGAAGCGTTCCAAGTCCCGGCGCGTCCCGATCCGGGAACAGCTCAAACGGGCCGCCGCTGAACTGGCCCGCCAGCCGTCCCACAAGAAAGAACGTGCAAGGGAGGCGGTGCATGAGGACAGATAGCGTTAAGAAATATGTGATACCCAACATCCCGTACCTGTTTATCCTGTGGGCCTGCCTAAAGCTGGGGACGGCCTACCGCCTGGCTCCTGGAGCGGATTTTGCTCACAAGCTAATGGGCCTGGGCCAGAGCATCGGCCCGGCCTTTGCCGACTTTGCGCCGGGGCTCCATCCCCTTGACTGGCTCATCGGCATTATAGGCGCGGTGGGCTTCCGCCTGCTAATCTACTTCAAAAGCAAGAACGCAAAGAAATTCCGGCGGGATGAAGAATACGGCTCCGCCCGCTGGAGTGCATAATTTTAAGTGTAAAGGAAGCCTATATGGACGCACAGGAGGTTATGCACATGACTGATTATAGTAAAATTACAGCCCTTTACTCCCGCCTTT
>NZ_NFJT01000071.1 GCF_002160015.1 Anaerofilum sp. An201
TCGGAGTTGCTCTCCATCGCGGCGCTCATGCCGTCGGCCGACACAAAGGCATACATGTAGTCGTTCTGTCCGTTGGCCAGGGTCTCGTCCACGTTCCGGAAGGTATCGCCGGTCTTGCGGGTGTTGTCCGACATCTCGCTGCCGGCGAAGGTGGCGCTCTCCTGGCTGCTGCGCACAGACACCAGGCTGTGGTCCGGAAAGTAGATGGTCTGCACGGGATGATCCTGCTTGCCGTTCTCCTGGTTGTAGACGACCTCGGGGATCTCCATGGTCAGCACGTTGCCTTCCACGCTCAGCACCACCTTGATGGAGGCGTCCACGCCGGTATCGTCCTTCACGTGCAGCACATAGGTGGCCTTGCTGCCCTCCAGGGTCAGCTCCACATCCTCGGCCGACAGCTGGATGTCGCTGCCGTTGATCTGGATGGTGTTCAGGGCGCCGGCGCTGCCGTAGAAGGTCTTGCCGTCCAGCTCGCCGCCCTTCATGTCGTACTGCTTGACGGCGGGGAAATCTTTATATACGGTGACCGTCATCTCGTCGGAGGCGATGGTCTCGGTGGGGGCGGAGGCCAGCGCAAATGTCAGGCCCTCCACATTGCCGCCCTGCACGGTCACCTGCTGGCTCTGGGAGGCATACCCCTCCAGCGTGGCGGTGGCGGTGTAGGTGCCTTCCACCAGATCGCCGACGGTGAAGCTGCCGTCCGCGCCGGTCACGGCGGTCTTGCCGTCGATCGACACGGTGGCGCCGGCGGCGGGCTGGCCATCGGCGCTCACGCTGCCGCTGACAGTGTAGCTCTCCACCTCAGCCTGGCCTTCAAAGTGGATATTCTTGACGAGGACATCGGTGGATTCGCTCCCCCACTGGGCAGCCTTGAAGGCGAGCGAACCGCCGCGGCTGCTGGGCAGGGTGGTGA
>NZ_NFJT01000072.1 GCF_002160015.1 Anaerofilum sp. An201
TCTTCCTTGCCCTACTTAGATGTTTCAGTTCAGGCAGTTCCCTTCCTATACCTATTTGATTCAGTATAGGATACACGGATATGACTCCGTGTGGGTTTCCCCATTCAGAGATCCGCGGATCAAAGCTTATTTGCAGCTCCCCGCGGCTTATCGCAGCTTATCACGTCTTTCTTCGGCTCCCAGTGCCAAGGCATTCGCCCTGCGCCCTTCTTCGCTTGACCGTTTTATATAGATTTCCGTTCAGATATTCTTCACGAAAATCCAATCCTTTGATTCTCCATTTGCCAACTAAGAAGTTTTCCGTCTTTGAAATTGCAGTTTCAAATTACATTACTTTCTTAGCTTCGCAGTTGCTATTCAGTTTTCAAGGTGCAAATTTGCGGCGCAAATTTGCTAACATTTCACAAGTGAAATGTTGGACAAACTCTTGCCTCGAACCACCTTTTATAGATGGCTTATACTTCGCTTTCGCTTCGTATAAGCCGCTACATCCGGCGGCTTCTGGAAGATCTTCTTGTTTTCACAAGAAGTGGTGGGCTCAAGTGGACTCGAACCACCGACCTCGCGCTTATCAGGCGCGCGCTCTAACCACCTGAGCTATGAGCCCATATTGGTGGAGATAAGGAGGCTCGAACTCCTGACCCCCTGCTTGCAAAGCAGATGCTCTCCCAGCTGAGCTATACCCCCACGCTGCTTGCGTTTCGGTTACGCTCTTGAGGTTCCCTTTCCAGGGCCCTCAAAATTAAACAATATCAAATCGGCCTGTTCAG
>NZ_NFJT01000073.1 GCF_002160015.1 Anaerofilum sp. An201
GGTTGCACGCTTCCTCGCGGGCGTGCGCCTCAAATTCCTTGTACATGGTGCCGCGGTGCATGGCCTCGTCGAAGTCCACCAGATGGCCGTCGAAATCCGGGCCGTCCACGCAGGCGAACTTGGTCTCGCCGCCCACCGTCAGGCGGCAGCCGCCGCACATGCCGGTGCCGTCGATCATGATGGGGTTCATGGACACGGTGGTCTTGATGCCGTACTCCCTGGTCAGCTTGCAGACGAACTTCATCATCACCAGCGGCCCGATGGCGATCACCTCGTCGTACTGGTTGCCCTCCTTGATGAGGGCTTCCAGCGCGTTGGTGACGAGGCCCTTCTCGCCCCAGCTGCCGTCGTCGCTCATCCTGGCCATCCGGTCCGAGACGGCCTCGAACTCCTTCTCCAGGATCACCAGGTCCTTATTGCGGAAACCGACGATGCTGTGCACTTCGGCGCCCAACTCGTGCAGGCGCTTGGCGGTGGGGTAGGCGATGGCGCAGCCCACGCCGCCGCCCACGACGGCCACCTTTTTGATGCCCTCCAGCTCGCTGGGGCGGCCCAGGGGGCCCACGAAATCATGGACGCTCTCCCCCTCGGACAGGGTGTTCAGCTCCATGGTGCCCGCGCCCACGATCTGGAAAATGATGGTGACGGTGCCCGCCTCGCGGTC
This sequence comes from Anaerofilum sp. An201, assembly GCF_002160015.1. Classification (GTDB taxonomy): domain Bacteria; phylum Bacillota; class Clostridia; order Oscillospirales; family Ruminococcaceae; genus Anaerofilum; species Anaerofilum faecale. The sequence goes on from NZ_NFJT01000073.1 coordinate 665, forward strand.
GAAGTCGGCCACGGTCAGGGGGATGCGCTCGGAATCCTCCTTCGCGCGCACGATGATGAACTGGCCCGGCTGTGCCTTTT
>NZ_NFJT01000074.1 GCF_002160015.1 Anaerofilum sp. An201
CTCGGCCGCAGTGTCCGCAGCCAGTCCCGCCGTCTGCCGGGGCGGGTAAGGAGGATCTATCTGCCTTTCGGCATGATACTATTTTACACCCTTGACTTGAGAAAAAGGTATCAACTTTCAAATTTCTCCAAGCTCCTCGGCAACCATACACACAAATTTACTGCGCATCCGCTTCATAGTCGGGATACTCACAGGCAGGTCAATGTACTGCATGGGAACTCCCTCGAATACATTCTGCCGGATAAATTCGCGGGCGGTATCATCGTCCATTCTGGCCCATGCCTGTTCTACGGCGCGGATTTTTTGCTCGTTGCGCTGCCGAGCCGCGATCAGGCGCTCGGCCTTGCGGCCCGTAGGATCACCCACGCCAGAGCCGTGCGGCTGGCCATCGGGCGGCGCCGATCCGTGCAGGATTTCCTCCTCCTGCTCTTTTCGGCGCTGGAGCATGGCATAGTAGCTTTTGGCAATGGCCACACACTGCCGATAGATGTCATCCGGCAGGCGCTTCATCGGTCGTCACTCCTTTGTTCAGCCGCAATCCCTGCCAAGCCGGCAACGATAGCCAGCAGCGCCCACACCCATTC
>NZ_NFJT01000075.1 GCF_002160015.1 Anaerofilum sp. An201
AGGGGCGGGAAGCTTCATACAGCACAGAGTTGGTCAATTCCCTCAGAGCCTTCTGTTCTCGAGGTGTACTGTCATCGAACAATCGGGACACCTGCAGTAAGCGATAGGCCGCTTTGCGATGAAGGCCAAGGCTCTCGCACCATGCGCCGAAAGTGTTTTCACCGCGGTTCCCATGTTTGAGTTGTGACAATTTGTCACAACTGCCGCACAGCGTATCATGCGCAATCGCTACACCATCCGCCATACGCTGCAGCCCCATTTCGGCCATTTTCCGGCCGTTGCGGACCTCCCGTTCGGCCAGATGCAGGTCGGCCACCGTCTGGTCGTCCAGTCCCGAATAGTCAAACGTGGGCATGCTTGAGGGGGCATTCGTTGCAATATCCGCACAGCCTTCTGCGGGTTGCGGTGCAGTCAACGCATTGGGGAAGCCGCTTACATCCGCCCCGTTCTCCGAGGTGGTCGTAGTTTCCGCCACCCGCGATGGCTTTGTCGCAGCATTCGCGGCCGTGATCGCAGCA
>NZ_NFJT01000008.1 GCF_002160015.1 Anaerofilum sp. An201
CCCCATCTCCAACGCCTGCTCCCGCCCCGTCCCCCGCTCCCGCCGCGGCCGGTCCCGGCTGGCCGAGCCTGTGGCTGGCGTGTGTGGCGGGCGGCGTTCTGACGCTGGCTGTATCCCTCTGGGCGCAGCACCGCCGCCGCATTCGCCGCAATCGAAAGAAAAGGAGGAAGAGAAATGTCCCCCAAAACCGTTGATACGCCGCCGCGCCGGCGTCCGGCCGCTTCCCGAAAAAGCGGGAAGTACATATATCGCGCTCCCCAGCGGGTGGCCGCCGAGTCTGCCCGTGTATCCGCCCCGAAACCGGCCAGGCCGCCGCGCCGCGCCGCACACAGAAAGCGCCGTGCCGTGCGCGCCGTCGCCCGCGTGGGCGTCTGCTTCATCGTGTTGCTGGTGGCCGTGCTGGGACTGGCGGTGGGAGGCTCGTTCATCTTCTGCAAAGGCCCCAGCCCCACCGCGCGCGACCTGTTCGTGAACACCATGCTGGAGACCAGCGCGCTCAAATTTGTGCCGCACCTCTTCCTCAGCGACGAGGAGGTGGAGAAAATCGTCCAGCGCAACGCGGTGGTGCAGACCGATGAGACCACCGAGGTGCCGCAGGAGGAATTCAAGCCCTCCGCCGACAAACCGCTGGACACCATCGAGATCGAGGACGTGTCCGGTCCCACCTATAAGGGAAAGATGATGATCGTCTACGACCCTTCCCGCGTGCAGGTCGCCTGCCTGGACCAGTTCTCGCCCGATACCAGGGGCAAAAAGCTGGAGACCTTCATCGAGGAGGCAGGAGCTGTGGGCGGCGTGAACGCCGGCGGCTTTGCCGATGAAAACGGCATGGGCAACGGCGGCATGCCGCTGGGCCTGGTGGTGAAGGACGGCGTGATGCTGCAGGGCACAGCCGGCGGCAGCTATCAGGTGATCGGCTTCGACCAGGGCAACCACCTCATCGTGGGCCAGATGACCGGCGCCGAGGTGATGGAGCGCGGCATGCGCGACGCGGTCAGCTTTGGCCCGGCCTTCATCATCAACGGGGAGCCGGTGGACGTCACCGGCAGCGGCGGCGGACTGAACCCCCGCACCGTGATCGGCCAGCGGGAGGACGGCGCGGTGCTGCTGCTGGTCATAGACGGCCGCCAGCCCCACAGCCTGGGCGCCAATTTCCAGGACTGCATCAAGGTCATGCAGGACTACGGCGCCATCAACGCCGCCAACCTCGACGGCGGTTCCTCCACCCAGATGATGTATCAGGGCGAGACCATCAACGTCTGCGCGTCGCTGTACGGCCCGCGCTATCTTCCCACCGTGTGGATCGTACAGTAAAGGAGAGAGCAATATGGCAACCCAGCCGAAAAAATCCCGCCGCAAGGGCAGGTTTTCCCGGTTTCTGTTCTTCTGGACGGCCGCGCTGGCCGTGCTCGTGGCAGTGCTGCTGGTGCAGCTGTGGGCGGCGCTGGCAAGGTATGAGAGCACCACGCCCGAGGCGGCCGTGATGCAGTTCCTCAAGACGGTGCAGAGCGCCGACGAGCAGCAGCTGCTGGAACAGTCCGGCTTTGCGCTGTCCCCCTACGAAAAGCCCGGCGCCTACCGCGACGCCGTGTCCGCCAGCCTGGAGGGCATTCCGGCCGACCGCGAGCAGCTCCGCTTTGCCAAGCAGCAGAAGGACGGCGCCTGCACCGTGAAAGTGATCGCGCCCGACGCCTCGGTCACACTGGAGCTTATCGAGAAGGAGACGGGCGGATGGACGGTGCGCCCGCCGGTGCCCGAGACCCAAAGCTGCACCATCCTGGCGCCCTCCCATGCGGCGGTGACGGTGAACGGCCAGCCGCTCCCGGCCGACCAGAGCACCGGCTCCCGCACGGCCACCGGCTACGAGGACCTGGCCGACGCGCCGCAGGTGCTGGAATACAAGCTGGACGGCCTGCTGGCCGCGCCGGAGGTCGCCGCCGTCCTGGAGGACGGCACCGCCTGCACCGTACAGGCCGGCAAGGACGGCGCGGTGGAGATCACAGCGCCGGTCCCCGCCGCGCAGCAGCAGGAGCTGACAGACTTTGCCTGGAACGCGGCGCACGCCTATGTGCGCTATGTGTCGCGGGACGCGGCCTTCGGCGAGGTGGACGTCTATCTCCACCCCGACACCCCGCTGCGCGAGACGGTGCGCACCTTCGATACCTATTGGTACACCGACCACAACAGCGCCACCTTTGCCAACGAGGAGCTGCTGGCCACCGGCAGCGTGAGCGACACCTGCTGCTGGGTGGAGCTGAAGCTGGAATACCTGGTGGATATCGGCTACCGCGAGGTGACCATCCCGGTGCACTACCGTCTCTACGCCGCCCAGCTGGACGGCGCGTGGAAGCTGGTCAGCATGGAAAGTTTGTGATACAATAGGCAAAAGACCTCGGAGGCTGGTCCTTTGCCGCGGAGGGGGAGAAGGTTCCCGCCGCGCACAATTGGATACGCTGTTTGCAGGCACAGGGCCGTGGGGATACCGCGGCCCTTTTTGCGTGAAGAGAGGGACGGGGGCAACTCGTTACAAAAACAGTGCGCAATACAAAAGGAGGAACATGGATGGAACGATACAAACTGTTTCTGGTGGAGGACGACGAGGTGATCTGCCAGTCGCTGACCCGCCAGCTGGAGGGATGGGGATACAAGGTGTGTCCGGTGCAGCGGTTCGACCGCGTGCTGGAAGAGTTCGAGCAGCTGCACCCGGACCTTGTGCTGATGGACGTCTCGCTGCCCTTTTTCAACGGGTACCACTGGTGCGCCCAGATCCGCCAGCAGAGCCGGTTGCCCATCCTGTTCCTGTCCTCGGCGGGGGACGACATGAACCTCGTCATGGCCATCAACATGGGCGCAGACGACTTTGTGGCCAAGCCCTTCCGCATCGAGGTGCTGGTGGCCAAGATCCAGGCGCTGCTGCGCCGCGCCTATTCCTTCGGCGCCGAACCGCAGACGCTGCGGGCGGGCAATCTGGTGCTGGACCTGTCCGAAGCGGCGGTGCTGGTGAACGGCGTGCGGCAGAACCTCTCCAAAAACGAATACGGCATCCTGCGCATTTTGATGGAGCGCAAGGGCCGGACCGTCTCGCGGGAGGAGATCATCCAGCGCTTGTGGCAGAGCGAGAGCTTCATCGACGACAACACCCTCAGCGTCAACGTCGCCCGTCTGCGCAAGACCCTCCAGTCGCTGGGAGCGGGGGACTGCATCACCACGCGCAAGGGGATGGGCTACCAGCTGGAGGACGCGCGATGAAAGCTCTGGGAAACGATCTTTTGCAGTATCTTCGCCGCGGCGCGCGGTGTGTGGCGCTGTTTGCCATATTGCTGGCGGTGATGGCGGGCATCTATGCCCTGTACGGCCTGCCGTGGGGTCCGGCCGTCTACACGATGCTGGTGATGGCGGCGCTCTTTGCGGGGGCGGCAGCGGTGGGCTTTGTGCGGTGGCGGTCGGAATGCGAGGCGCTGCGGCGTCTCAACCGGCAGGCCATCGTCCAGCTGGACGGCCTTCCCCCCGCGCGGGAGGAGAAGGAACGCCAGTACCAGCAGCTGGTCGGGCGCCTGGAGCAGCGCTGCCGGAAAGCCGAGCAGGAAGCCGAGCAGAGCGCCTCCCGTTCCCGCCGCTACTATACGCTGTGGAGCCACCAGGTCAAGACGCCGCTGGCGGCGATGGACCTGCTGCTGCAGGAGCCCAGCCCCAGCCGGGAACAGATGCGCCAGGAGCTGGTGAAGATGAGCCAGTATGTGGACATGGCATTGCAGTACCAGCGGCTGGAGCAGGGCAGCGACCTCGTCCTGCGCGCCTGCCTGCTGGACGACATCGTCCGGGATGCGCTCAAGCGCACCAGCGCGCTGTTCATCCACAAAAAGCTGCAGCTGCACTGGCAGCCGGCCGGCCTGCGGGTGCTCACCGACGAAAAATGGCTGGCCTTTGTGCTGGAACAGCTGCTCACCAACGCCGTCAAATACACCCCGGCGGGCGGCAGCGTCACCATCCGCAGCGAGGCGTCCCCGCTCTGCATATGGGTGGAGGACAGCGGCATCGGCATCCGCCCCGAGGATCTGCCGCGCGTCTGCGAGTGGGGCTATACCGGCCAGAACGGGCGGGCCGGACGCAATTCCACCGGCATCGGGCTGGCCCTGTGCAAGCAGGCAATGGAGATGCTGGGGCACGGGATGACCATCTCCTCCACGCCCGGCGAGGGCACGCAGGTGCGGCTGGACCTGGAACGCCGGGACCTGGACGTGCGGGACTGAACCTTTCGCCATCCTTACAAAACTGTAAGCTGCCGCGGGGAAATTGTAAGCCGTTTCGATGGCACGCAATTTCCCCGCGTTTTATAATAGAAGCATCCGAAGGGGCCGCAGAGGCCCGGAACAAGGAAAGAGAGGGATGCCGACATGGCACTGTTGCAGGTAGAACATCTGAAAAAAATATACACCACCCGCTTCGGCGCGGTGCAGGTACAGGCATTGCAGGACGTGAACTTCTCGGTGGAGGAGGGGGAATACGTGGCGGTGATGGGCGAGAGCGGCAGCGGCAAAACCACCCTGCTGAACATCCTGGCCGCACTGGACAAGCCCACCTCCGGCCGGGTGCTGCTGGAGGGCAGCGACATGGCCGCCATCCCGGACGGCCGCCTGTCGGCCTACCGGCGGGAAAACCTGGGCTTTGTTTTCCAGGACTTCAACCTGCTCGACACCTTCACGCTGCGCGACAACATCTTTTTGCCGCTGGTGCTGGCGCGCCACGACCCGGACGAGATGGAAAAGCGCCTTGCACCGATTGCAAAGCAGCTGGGCATCGAGACGCTGCTGAACAAGTTCCCGTATGAGGTGTCGGGCGGCCAGAAGCAGCGGGCGGCGGTGGCGCGCGCGCTGATCACCCGTCCGCGGCTGGTGCTGGCCGACGAGCCCACCGGCGCGCTGGACTCCAAGGCCACCGACGGCCTGCTGGATGTGTTCGAGGCCATCAACCGCGCGGGGCAGACCATCGTCATGGTCACCCATTCCACCCGCGCCGCCAGCCACGCCGGGCGCGTGCTGTTCATCAAGGACGGGCAGGTGTTCCACCAGCTCTACCGCGGAAACGCCACCAACGAGCAGATGTATCAGAAGATCTCCGATACCCTCACCGTACTCACGACAGGGGGCCGGGACGATGCGTAAGTTCTTTTATCCGCGTCTGGCCGTCAGCAATCTGGTCAAAAATAAAACCATCTACCTGCCGTATCTGCTGGCGGGCAGCCTGATGGTGATGCTCTACTACACCCTGTGCGCGGTGGGGGACATCGCCGCCGCCACCGACAGCCAGGGCGCGCAGGTCTCGTCGGAATTTGTGAAGATGTGCGCGTCGGTCTGCCAGTATATGATCGCTGTGGTGATGTTTTATATCAACAGCTTCGTCATGAAGCGCCGCAAGCGGGAATTCGGCCTGTTCAGCATTCTGGGCATGGAAAAGCGCCATATCGGCCTGCTGATCGGCTGGGAGGTCGTGCTCTGCGCGGCATTCACCCTGCTGGCCGGCGTCGCGGTGGGCATCCTGTGCGGGCAGCTCGGCTTCCTCATCCTCATGAAGCTGCTGGGGGAGGGCGTGGCGCTGGAATTCACGGTGGGCCTCGGGCCGATCCTGCAAACGCTCCGGCTGTTCGCGGTGGTCTGGGGGCTGGTGCTGCTCTATGATCTCGTGGGAATCTGGAAGCTCAGCCCCATCCAGCTGCTGCACAGCGCCAGCCAGGGTGAAAAGGAACCCCGTGCCCGCTGGATGGTCACCCTGCTGGGCCTTGTCACCCTGATCGGCGGCTATGCCATCGCGCTGCGGGTGAAGGACACCGCGATGGCCATGCTGCTGTTCTTCCCGGCGGTGCTGCTGGTGGTGATCGGCACCTACTGCCTGTTCATGTCGGGCAGTATCGCGCTGCTGAAATTCCTCAAAAAGCGCCGCCGCTTCTACTACCGGCCCGAGAACTTCATCGCGGTGTCCGGCATGATCTACCGCATGAAGCAGAACGCCGCCGGCCTGGCCAGCATCTGCATCCTGTCCACGATGGTGGTGGTCACCCTCTCGGGCACGCTGTCGCTGTATCTGGGCGGGCAGGAGTTCATCAACGCCATCGCTCCGCGCGCGATGAACGTGAGCGCCTATTTCACCGCCAACATCGATCGGAACACCGCCCTGCTGCGGGACTGGGTGAAAGACAAGGCGGGCGAATACAACGCACAGCCCACCAATGAATATTGGTTGTACGAGGGCGATATCGAGCTGATCCAGCAGGGAGACAGCCTCTCCACCGCCGGCGAGGCCACCGGCTGGAACACCCTGCTGTGCATGGTCACCACGATGGACGGCTTCAACGCCGCCACCGGCAGCGAGCGGGAGCTGCAGCCGGGCCGGGCGCTTATCTGGCGGCGAGACGGCCAGACGATCACCTCCCTCGACCTGGGCGGACGTGCATACGAAACAGAGATGCTCCCGTCGACATACGGCATGCTGCCGGAGGGCGGCAGCTATCCGGTGCTGATCGTGCTGCCGTCGTATGAGGACCTGATGCAGATGCAGTCGCTGCCCACAACAGACGGCGAACCCCGTGTGACCACCTATCTGTACGGCTGTGATTTTTTGGGCGGCGAAGCCAGCCTGCAGGCGCTGGATGAGGACCTGAACGACGCCTGGAACTACAACGAGTTTTTGAACATGAGCGAGCAGCAGGTGGAAAACGGCATCCGCAGAGCCGGCTACGATACCCGCACGTCGGTGACGCTGAACTTCAACATCATGTTCGGCAGCGTGCTGTTCATCGCGATTTTCTTTGTGGGGCTCTTTCTGCTCACCACGGTGCTCATCATATACTATAAGCAGGTCAGCGAGGGCTACGACGACCGCGACCGTTTCGTCATCCTGCAAAAGGTGGGCATGAGCCAGAAAGAGGTCCGCCGCACCATCCAGAAGCAGGTACTGATGGTGTTTTTCCTGCCGCTGGGCATGGCGGCGCTGCACATGGCCTTTGCCTTCCCGGCGCTCTGCCGCATCCTGCGCGGCTTCATGATGACCAACATCGGCCTGTTCGCGCTGTGCACGGTGGGCACGCTCGCCGCCTTTGCCGCTCTCTACGGCCTTGTCTACCACCTCACCGCGCGCACCTATTTCAAGCTGGTCCGCGCGTGAACCACAGAAAGGAAACGCGATGAAATGGATGCTGTTTGTGCTGGCGGGCCTGCTGATGGTGGGCAGCCTGCACCCGGAACCCACCCCGCCCGCCGTCCGTTACTGGGGCGACGCCGGCTGTGAATGAGAAAGGAGAAACCGCAATGAAAACCCTTGTCAAATGCTGTCTGGCCGCCGTGGCGGCGCTGCTGCTGATCGGCCTGCTTGCCCGCCGCCCCTCCGAAACCATCTGGGAGCCGGGCGAAGAATAAGCGCACGTGCCGCACAAAGCCAGGGCCTCTGGCCGTTCCCCCGCACAGGCAGCGGGCAGGAACAGCCAGAGGCCCTGTTTTTTATTGTCAGCGTTCTGCGCCGTAGCGCAGTGTTTTGTACACGGTGGTGGCCACCTCCAGCAGAGTGACCAGCACGAAGATGGCCAGCAGGATGTTGGAGGCCCACGCGGGGTCCCAGAGGGAGAGGAACTCGGCGGCATGCTTGCCGCTCAGGGATTGCGCCTGCTGCAGCTGCTGGACAAACCGGGGGTTCCAAAGCGGCAGTACCTTCAGCACCACGGCGCTCAGCACCAGCTGCACCGCCGAACACACGATGTTGCACACCATCACCCGGGTGCAGTAGCGGCCGTTCACCAGACGAAAGACCTCGTCGGCCAGCCCCACCGCCATCGTCAGGATGAACAGGGGGAGGATCCGGTCCCACTCTTCCAGGTTGAAAACGGGGACCATCTGCACCGAATCGCCGTGCAGGATCACGCTGAAGAAGTGCGGCGCAAAGATCAGCAGTGCACAGAAAACGGCGATGAACACGATCCCCACCACGCTGTCGCTGCGGCTGATGCGCGCCTTGGGGTGCGGCAGCGGGGAGAGCATCCGCGGGGTCCAGTGGGGCGCGGAGAAGTTGTCGCCCAGATCCTGCACCTGCCACTGTCTGCGCGCCTTCTGCTCGATCTTGACCTGCTTGCGCTCCAGGATGGCAAACAGGATGGTCACGCCGCCCACCACGCTGATGCAGCAGCTGAACAGGGAGAGCAGGCCTTCCGTGATGCCGCGGATGGCAAAGGTCGCGGCCGCGGCGGGGAAGGCGCCGTCCGCCTCCAGTACGCCGTTCACCACCGCCGCGATCACCACCGGGACAGCCGTGCAGAGCAGCACCACCTTCAAAAACCACAGGTAGGTGTCGTAGTAGGCGGGGCCGATCAGATACTGTGCGCTGCTGCGATATTTCCCGGCAAATTCGGCGGGGTCTCCCAGTTCGCGCAGCACATCCTCCATGCCGCCGCGCTCCTCGTACATATCCCCGATCAGCTCCCGCAGCTCCATGGCCACCTCGTCCTGCTGGTCGCGGGGCAGACGGCGCACCACCTGGTAGATGTAGCGCTCCATCAGCTCCTGTTCCTTCTGGTTCATACCTCATCCTCCTTCAGCAATGTGTCGATGCCGGCGGACATCTGCCGCCACTGGCGCTTGAGTTCCTGCAAAATTTCGTCGCCCTGCCGGGTGCGGCGGTAGTATTTGCGGGGCTTGGAGCCGCCGGTCTCCCAGCTGCTTTCCAGCAATCCCTGCTTTTCCAGCCGACGCAGCAGCGGATACAGGGTGTTGGGGTCGATGGAAACGCCCTTTTCCTCCATGCTCTGCACCAGCGCGTAGCCGTATTTTTCCTCTCCCAGCTGGCACAGCACGCTCAGCACCAGCGTACCGCGCCGCAGCTCCAGCACAAGGCTGGACAGCAGATCCTTTTCTTCTCCCAAGAGGATCACCTCCCATCTGCATTATACTGTATAACACACACTATTGTCAATATTAAATTAACAAGTGATATACAGATTGTCGGGCGACTGTATTAGTGCTATAATACAGATGGAAAGTGTATGATACGGATAATACAGTTGAAGGGAGGAAAGCAGATGCTGGATTTCACCGGCCTGCGGCTGCAGGACGACACCCCCATCTACCAGCAGCTCATCCGCCACGTGCAGCTGTGCGTGGTGGCGGGGAGCGTGCAGCCGGGCGACGAACTGCCCAGCCGCCGCCTGCTCAGCGCCCAGCTGGGTGTGAATCCAAACACGGTCCAGAAGGCGTACCGCCAGCTGGAGGAGGAAGGGCTGCTCCGCTCCTTTGCGGGCAGCAAAAGCGTGCTCACCTTCACCCCCGGGATGGCGGCCGATATCCGGGCGCGGCTGCTGGCGGCGGCGGCACAGGGGTATGTGTCGCAGGCAAAACAGCTGGGGCTTTCGGCCGACGAAGCAGCTGCACAGATCGCGCAGCACTGGAAGGAGGAAACGGAATGAAACAGACAGAATGCTGGGCCGTCTTTGCGGCGTTCCAGTTCACCCATGCGGGACGATGGCCGGCGGGAGTGCTGGCGCTGCTGTGTGCGGGGCAGCTTGGCAGCCTGTGGTGGCTGCTGCACCGCTGGCAGGCAGCCGGTTTCGCATACGTCAATATGGCCGGCGAAACGAAGCGCGGCATGCCCACCTACACGGCCTGCATCGGCATGCTGCACTGGGAGTGGATGTTCTGGCTGGCGGCGGCGGGCATCCTCGCGGCGCTGGCCTTGTCCGGTCTCGCTCAGCAGCGGGGAAGCGCGCAGCACCAGCAGGGGCTGCACATGCTGCCGGTGGCCCCGCCGGCCCAGATCGCGGGCCGCTTCACGGCGGCGTTCCTGTGGGTTTTGCTGCTGTGGACGGTGCAGCTGAGCGTCACGGCGGCAGGCTGGGCGCTCTATTGCTGCATCGTCCCGTCCGACCTCGTGGCGCCGGCCGGGCAGTTCCTCGCGTTCCTGCAGGGCTGGCTGTGGCGTCTGTATCCGGTGCAGGATCTTTCGGCCCTGCTGGGCACGGTGCTGCTGCTGGTGCTGATGGCCTGCTGTGCAGCCGGAGCGCAGACCACCTTCCTCTATCGCGGCACCCGCGGCGGCGACAGTCTGTCGCTGGTGTGGGCGGTGGCGGCGGTGCCCGTCGCCTGGAACCTCCCCCTCGTTCTGGACAACCGCTATTTCTTCACCGGGATCACGGCCGCCGTGCTGGCGGCGGTCCTGCTGCTGGATGCGCTGAAACGGTGCCGGGAGGTGGAGGAAGCATGAGCAGGCTGTCCGAAACCGCCCTCCGCCTGACCGATCGCCTCCCGCCCGCGTCCCGGTTTCTGGCACAGCGCCAGCTGCACCACCCGATCTTCCAAAAATACGGGTGGGGGATCGCGGCGTCGGTGTTCGCCCAGACGGTGCTGTTCGCTCTCGAAACGGCCGAGCGGCTGCAGGCCATCACCCGCCACGAGATACGCAGCGGCATCCAGGTGGTGGCGGGATACTCCGAGCCGCTGGGTCCGCCGGTCCGGCTCTGGCTGCACAGCGGCGCGTGGGTCCTCCTGCTGCTCTGTGTTCTGCTGCCGCTGACGGTGCCTCTGTCCGACCTCGCGCTGCGCCGCCGTCCGGGCGGCGGGCTGCTGTGCATGCGGGGCTGGGGCGTTCCGCCGCGGCAGATCTGGGCGGGCACCTGGCTGCCCTTTGCAGGCGCCGTGCTGCTGCTGTTGGCGGGCGAGGGATGCACGGCGGTGCTCTGCAGGATCATCTATCAGCTCACGCCCGAGGCCGCGCGCCTGGGCATTGGATAAAAGGAGGGACAAAGGATGCTCACACTGAACGGCGTCACCAGAGTATACAACGGATGGTGGAAAAAACCGGCGCTGCACCGGGTGAACCTGCAGCTGTGCCCGGGGCAGATCGTCGCGCTGCTGGGCGAAAACGGCGCCGGCAAAACCACCCTGATGAAGCTGGCGGCAGGCCTTATACGCCCCAGCCAGGGCGAGGTGCTGCTGGACGGCGTCCCGGTCACCTGGCGGCAGAAAGACCGCCTGGCCTACGCCTCCAGCGAACACACCTTTTTCGGCGATCTGTCGGCGGAAGGCCACGCCAAACTGTACGCGCAGCTCTTCCCGCGCTTCCGGGAAAAGCGGTTCCGGATGCTGATGGACTATTTCTCGCTTCCTGTCCGGCGGGCGGCGGGCGGGCTGTCCACCGGCATGAAAAACCAGCTGGAGATGGCGCTGGCCCTGTGCAAAGGGGCGCAGTATATCCTGATGGATGAACCCTTTGCCGGCAGCGATATCTTCAACCGGCAGGATTTCTACAAGCTGCTGGCCGGCCTTTTGGAGGAGGACGAACACCTGCTGCTGTCCACCCATCTGGTGGACGAGGTGCGGCCCATCCTGAACCGCGCGGTGGTGCTGCGGGAAGGGGAGCTCCTGGCCGATGCCGACGCCGACGCACTGGACGCGCTGGACGATTCCCTGTCCGGCTGGATGCACAAGCTGTACGGCCATCCCGCCGGGCGCGCGGCGCAGTTCCTGCAGGAGAGAGGAGGGGAGGAAGGATGAAACGATCGGTGTGGCTGCTGGCTGCGGTGCCGGCGGTGTGTGTCTGCGTGTCGGTGGGGCTGCTGTGCCGGCTGCAGAAAGACAAAACCAGCATTCCGGTGCAGCTGGAAACGCTGCAGGGGGACGCTGCCCTGCTGGACGGCGTGCGCATCGAAGGCGAGCTGTTCAACAATGTGGACGGCAGCTTCCACGGAGCGGGCGGCGGCGTGTGGAAACAGACGGTGACCTTTGAAAACGGGCAGCCCCGGGTGGAAAACAGCTTTTCGCCGGAACAGCGGGAATTTCGGTATACAGGGTACCGCCTTCCCTCTCAGCTGCCGGTGGGGGTCGACAACAGCGCGAACGGAGAGAACCAGAACCGGCTGGAGACCCTGCAAAAAGGGGAGTACCAGCTGGCCGCGCTGGTGCCGCAATGGGAAAGGAACGGCTGCCGGTTTCTGGAATCGGACGATTTTCTCCTCCCGGTCGGCAGTGTTTGGTTTGGAGAGGGCGCGGTGCTGGAGATCCCCGTTCCCGCCGACGCGGTCCTGACGGTGGAGGAGGGGGACTTGGAGGGCCAGCCCTACAAACGGGCGACCTACCCCCAGGTGTATCTGCCGGAGATCTATGCACAGGGAGTGCGGCTTTCCGACGGGATGCTTTTCACCCTGCCGGACGCCGGTTTGATGGACCTGCGCTGGGAGCCCAGCCAGACGGTTTTTACCAACCAAACCCAGGACGGCCGCTGGAGCAGCATCGCCGGCGGGGGCGTATCGGACGGGGACCAGGCCGCCCCGGAAGAGCTTCCCCCGGCGGACTATACCCTGCACAGCGGCGTGTTTTTCCTCGCCGGTGAACAGGAATCCGAAACCGAGACCGCCGCGCGTCTGTTTTCGCTGGACTGCACCCGCGCCGGGGATCATATCCTGGGCATGTGCCGCCTCACCGACAGCCGGGCCGCGCTGCTGACCATCGAAAACGGCTGGTACAGCGTGCGGCTGGTGAGCGTGCCGGGCGGCGCGGTGAGCGACGCGGTGCCGCTGCAGCCCTGGAACGGCGAAGCGGTGAACGAAGCCCAGCTGCAGGTGCAGGACGGCATGCTGCTGGTTCGCCTCAACGTGACGGCAGACAGCAATATGCGGAACTGGTTTTTCGCGGCGGACTGTACCGGACAGCCGTCTCTGAAACTGTGGTACACCGATACTTCCGGGTGGGATGACGGCTGGAAAGCATCCTCGTTCAGCCGGTGGGAGCTGCTCTGGCAGGGCGGGAACCTGCTGGCGGCGAACCTGCAGCCGGGCGTCGTGCACCTGGTGCTGCTGGACCGGAGCGGGGTCGCCTGCCGCAGCAATCTGTACAGCTACAGCAATATGCCGATGCTGCGGGTGCCCGTCGACCACGAGAAGCTGGCGCAGTGGGATGCCGTGCCGCTGCAGTGGGATGTGGACACGATGAAAGTGGGCGTGGCATGACCCTGTAGGCCGTAAAAGAGGAGGAAGATAGGCCATGCTTTGGCTGTTGTTTGCGTTTGGTTCCGCGTTTTTTGCAGGGGTCACCGCTGTGCTGGCAAAAATCGGGATCGGAAAGGCGAATTCCACGCTGGCGACAGCGCTGCGCACGATCGTGGTGTTGGTGTTTTCGTGGCTGATGGTTTTTCTGGTCGGTTCGCAGGGGCAGATCGGGCAGATCTCGGGAAAGACCCTCTGCTTCCTGATTTTGTCCGGCCTGTCCACCGGCGCTTCCTGGCTCTGCTATTTCCGCGCCCTGCAATTGGGGGATGTGAATAAGGTGGCGCCTATCGACAAATCCAGCACCGTGCTGACCATCCTGCTGGCCTTCCTCTTTTTGGGAGAACCGATTTCGGTCCCGAAACTCATCGGCATTTTGGGGATTGGAACGGGAACGCTCCTCATGATCGCCAAAAAGGAGACCGGCAGCAAGCAGGTGCAGAGCGGAAGCTGGCTGCTCTTTGCCGTGCTTTCTGCGGTGTTTGCAAGCCTGACTTCCATCTTCGGGAAGATCGGCGTGGAAAACGTAGAGTCCAATCTGGGCACAGCCATACGGACGGTTGTGGTGCTGGCAATGGCCTGGCTGATGGTGTTTGTGTCCGGGAAGCAGCATGCGATCAGGGGCATCAGCAAAAAGAGCTGGGGGTTCCTGTTCCTTTCCGGGATCACCACCGGGCTTTCCTGGCTGTGCTACTATCGCGCCCTGCAGGACGGGCCGGCCAGCGTGGTCGTGCCGATCGACAAACTGAGTATCGTTGTGACGATCGTATTTTCGTACTTTGTGCTGAAAGAGAAGCTGAGCCGGAAAGCGGTCGTCGGGCTGCTTTTGATTCTGGTTGGCACGGGCGCGATGCTGTTCTGAAACAGATACATAGATACCAAAACGGGGACCTCCTGCCCAGGCAGGAGGTCCCCGTTTTTGCGCAGGGCGGCCAAAGCAGAAACCGTGCGCCGCCTTAAGATTTTTCGCACAGAGGGATCTGGATTTGATAGTTCCAATGCAAAACACCCGAGATCACCACCATCTGCACGGTGAAGGGGGGAGTGACATGGTACTCGGCTCTTGCTTTCTCGAGCAGTTCGTCCAGGGTGCTTTTCCGGTTTTCCTCCGCGCAGTCGGCGCACAGATACTTCCCCCTGGGCAGCACCCGCAGCCCGTCTATCTCTGCATAGCGGGTGCAGACGGCAAAAAGCCGGGATGTTCCATCTTCGGTGTATATGCCGGCCAAATCCTCAAAAGAAAACTGTTCTTTCCGGGAAGGCGTCGCCTTCTCATAGAAGTGGCCCAGATAATTCCACAGGTTGTCGAGCGTGGGCGCTTGCAGGGTGTCGGACAGCAGAATCACCCGTTCCGGCATATCTTTGACGAAAGCCCCTGCCTGGCTTTTTCGCTTCTGTAATTTGCGCTCATAGTCGGCTTTGGCCAGCTGTATTTTGGATTTGCTGTATTGCAGGGCGGCGATTTTTTTGTCGGCCTTCTTCTCGGCCTGGGCAAAGAACTCCACGATTTTTTCAAGATCGTCGTATTCCAGGACCCTTTTTATTTCCTGCAGCGGCAGGTCCATCAGCTGCAGCGCGCGCACCGTATTGAGTCGCACAATATCCTGCTCGGTATAGTAGCGGTACTTTGTCCATTCATCCTTTTTGCTCGGCTTCACCAGCCCAATGCGGTCATAGTGGCGCAGTGTTTCGCTGGTTGTGTGGACCATTTTGGCCGCTTCTCCCACCGAAAAATATTTTTTCATTTTTTTCGCTCTCTCCTTGACTTTTGTGTAACACAAAGGTTTATACTTCATTTTAGCACAGAGCGGTGCGAAACGCAATCGCTCTTGTACTATGATTTCAGGAGGAATGGCTGCATGATAGAGCTCAAACGAGTGACAAAGCAGTACGGGCAGGCAACCGTGCTGAAACACATCGACCTTGTGATCGACGAGCCGGGGATCTATTGCCTGCTTGGCAGGAACGGCGCCGGAAAAACAACGCTGCTCAAGTCGATCGCCGGGTATCAGAACATCACAAACGGCACGATACAGGTCGACGGCAAGGTGATCACAACGTCCACCCTGGACACAGGCGTCAGCTATATCGAAAACTTCGCAAGGCATTTCAATCTGCCGGTGGGGAAGCTGCTGAAAATCGCCTCGGAAGTGAACCCGAATTATGATTACGAGTTCGCTTCGGAAATGATGGAGCGGTTCGAGCTGGACGCAAAAAAGAAGTTCAACCATCTGTCGCTTGGCATGAAAACGATGGTGTCCACCATTCTCTGCCTGGCGAGCAACAAAAGCGTCGTCCTTCTGGACGAACCGGTCCTCGGCTTCGACGCGATCATGCGAGTGGAGTTCTACGATATGCTCACAGAGAGTTTCCGCAAGCATCCCCGCATCATCGTTGTGTCCACCCACATCATTGAGGAGATCGCAAAGACCATTCAAAAGCTGATCATCCTCGACAAAGGGAGCATCCGCTTTTTCGACACGCTGCAGTCGGTTGAAACCAAGGCGTTCAGCATCAGCGGGCTGCAAAAAGATGTGGAGGCGGCAACCCAAAATCTGAATGTGATCGGCCGGGATACGGTCGGCGGACTGGCAACCTGCTATATCTTCGACACCCCGTCGGCTCCGTCCGCTTCCCTGGAAATCCACCCGCTGTCCTTGCAGGATTTCTTCATCCAAATGGTTGGGCACAAAGGAGGTGCGGCGAGATGAAAGCCATTTTCGCGATTGTAAAACGCTTGCTTGCCAGCAACAAAATCAGTTTCATCCTCACGGCGCTGGTGGTGCTCTGCGCCACCTCTTCCGGAGACGTCGTTTTGAGCAACGGCAATTACACCTGGCTGCTCGCCGTGATGACCCCCTTCTTCTTTGTCTTTTACGACTACACCAAGCTGATGTATCTGGGGGCAAGCAAAAAGGATTACTTTTTCGGAGCCCTGATCAGCTATGGGATTTTGTCTTTTGGCATCTCCCTCGTCAACACGGGGATCCATTTGCTGATCGAACCTCTGTATCCGGCCCGGACGGTCATCAATCTGATGGACGTGTGCAAATGGAGCGAAAACGGGATCTTCCTTGCCGGATTGCAGCAGATGGTCTTTTTGCTGCTCGTTATGATTTCCCTCCATGTGCTGCTGTCCATGCAGGCGCACTGGTATGGGTGGCTGACAGACACGATTCTGGTTGCGATCCTCTCCATTTTCACGCCGATCGCGCCGCTGCGAGGGATCTTGTCCGGTTTCTTTCAGGTCATCATGCTCAACGGCAACGCGGTTTTGCACATTGGCGTTTGCCTGCTGCTGAGTGCTGCGCTGTCTTTTGCAGGGCTTGTGGTCTTAAAAAGGAAAACGTTATGATTAAAATAAAAGCGGTGGATGAACAAAACATATTGGACGTGTGCAGGCTGAAAACAGGGCAGGATACGATCCCAGAAACCGGAGGGGGATGTTCACGCTGCAACGCGATTTCCATAGCGGAAGCAACCTGCCATCCGGAAATGCATTCCAATGCCATCTATCAAAATAATGCGCTGATCGGATTTTTTGTGTACCAGCGCACAGAGAGCGAGCCGGATACGGCGGTCCTCTGCCGGTTTATGCTGGACGACCGGTTTCGGGAACACGGGAACGAGGAAAAGGCCTTTGCCCACATCCTGCGCGGGCTGAAAATCCAGGGCGTAAAAACGGTGATTTTTGTGGTGGCAAACGAGAACGAGTCTGCCAAAAAGCTCTGCTGTTCTTTTGGCTTCCGCTTTACCGGGGAAACGGATAAAACGGGATGCCGGTATCGATCGGAACTGTAACTGCAATCTATAACTTTGGGAGGAACTGCTATGAAACGAACGATTTCACTTCTGTTGTGCCTGCTGCTGGGCGGCTTCGTTCTCACCGGCTGCTCAGGCATCAGCGAGCCGTTCGAGAAAAAAACCTACACGCCCGATACGCAGATTCGGGAAGTGAGCCTGGATGTGCGGGACCGGGAAATTGAAGTGGCGCTGTCCGAGGACGAACAAATCCATATCCAGTATTCCGAAAACAGCAAGGAATACTACGACTTTTCTGTTTCGGACGAACATGTGCTGACGATGACAAGCGCCAGCGATAAGGAGTGGACGGATTTTATTGGGGAAAAGCCCTCCGCCGAAGATCGGAAGATCCTGCTGCAGGTACCGGACACCCTGTTGGACTCCCTCACGCTGTCCACAACAAATGAAACGGTGACGCTCCCCGCGCTGGCCGTCACGGGCAGTATTGATATTTCCGTTAACGGTGGGAATATTGCCTTTGAACGCCTGGACGTCGGCAGCGCCCTGACCCTGACCGTCAAAAACGGGGATATTTCCGGCACGATCGCAGGCAGCTACGACGATTTTGCCATCCAGTCGGAGATCAAAAAAGGCGAGAGCAATTTGCCGGACAACAAAGCGGACGGCGAAAAAATACTGAAGGTGTCCAGCAACAACGGCGATGTGGACATCGCCTTTCAGAAGTGACCCTGTATTCCAAACAACAGACCTGTGCGCGTCGATCCGGGAGAAAGCCGTCTCCCGGATCGTTTTGTTTTTTTCGGCGCACGCCATCCCCGCCGGGCAATCTTGTGGAGATACAGGAGGTTTGCTATAATGAAAGCAGAATCCTCGACAGCGGGGAAGAAGGGCGGGGAACGCATCGCAGTGCCGATGCGAAGGTATGGGAGGGAACGGGATGTCTGCCATGAAAATTGCGCTGGTGCAAAAAAAGGCCGTGCCAAACAGCAAAACCCGAAATGCAGAGCTGTTGGTCCAATATATTCAAGAAGCGAGCAGCAGGGGAGCCGATCTCGTGCTCTTTCCTGAGATGTGGTCGAATGGATATGCGCCGCCTTTTGCGGGGGCGTTCGACTGTCCGACCCATCCGGCTTTTGAAAGAGAGCGGAGAGAATGGTTTGAAAATGCGGTTGCAATCGAGAGCGACTATGTGGACGCCATCCGAAAAACGGCTGCCCGGTACCGCGTTGGAGTTTGCGCCACGTTTCTGTCAAAATCGGGGGAGAAATTCCAAAATACCGCCATCATCATCGACCGAAGCGGAAAGATCCTCCTGAATTACGCAAAAGTCCATACATGCGATTTTTCTTTGGAGAAATTGCTCCAACACGGCAGCGAATTCAAGGTGTGTGAGTTTGAAGGTGTCCAGCTCGGGGTGATGATCTGCTACGATCGGGAATTCCCGGAAAGCGCCCGTGTCCTGATGCTGAAAGGGGCGGAAATCATTTTGGTCCCGAATGCCTGCGACATGAACCCGGCCAGGGTCAACCAACTCAGTGCGAGAGCCTTTGAAAATATGGTCGGGATCGCAATGGCAAACTACCCCGGCAAAGGATGGGGCGGTTCCTGTGCCTTTTCGCCCATTGTGTTTGACGAAGAGGGAAACTATCAGGACAATACGATCGTATCCGCGGACGACACATCGGAGGACATTCTGATTGCAGAGTTTGACATGGACAAGATCAGAGCGTATCGGGAACATGAAACATGGGGAAACGCCTACCGAAAGCCCGCCGCCTATTCCGACTTGATTCGTTTCGAGGTGAAAAAACCGTTTATACGGAACCAATAAGCGATTTGGGAGCGTGAGGCCGGAGTTCGAGCCGCACTTCTCCAAAATCCCGGAAAACTCTGGGACGCTAAGTCTGACGGAGTTTTACCCCTCGCCGGGAATTGGTCAAAAACCGGCGCTGACCCCATATTTGACCACAATCAGAAAACTTTATAACCGGGTGTAGCGCAGTTGGTAGCGCGCCTGCTTTGGGAGCAGGAGGCCCGGGGTTCGAGTCCCCGCACTCCGACCACCTTTCGCAGAAAAACCGCCTAAACAGGCGGTTTTTCTGCGTTTTTTGTTCGATTTTTTGCAATTTTGACGATTGCTGTTCCGCGGTGATTTTAGAGGCAGGAAAGCGGTGGGAGCATGAGCAGGGATAGCCGCCGAAACCGCCAAATCCCTAACCCATCCCTAACTACACAACTAATAGATTTTTTCTTACCCACGCGCTATAATTGAATTGTACCCATCCGATTTGTGTAGCATGAAGATAAATACACAAATTTATAAGCTGTATTTAAGATACGCTCGCAAAAATTGCAGGCTCTGTTATAGAACGAGATAATGGAGGAATTCATATGGCAATAGTGCAAGATACATTTTTTATCCCGGACGATATTGCGACAGGATTAGCTACCGGTTTATACAGAAGATTTGGCGGTGTTATCCGTTACGCCGCGGGTCCTAACAAAGGGCAGATAGTTAAACACCTTCAACCTGCCAATTTGAAAGCAGCTGAACAGGCACAAGGAATAGTCGCAAAGGCAATGCAATTTGTTGCGACTCATAAGAAAGAAGTTGGTATTGCGGCGATTGGTGTAATTATAGCAGGTGCCGGTATTGGGGGATATACAGTATGGAAAAATCATGAACCAAAAGTACTTACTAAATTTCGATCCACCTTGAATGCATATATCGAAGCCATTCGTACTGGAAAAATGGATATTGAAAAAATCGACAATCTTATGGAAGCACTGGAATCGCTTAAGATTCACAAGAACTACAACAAAATTAGCATCCAACTTACGACCGAAGATTTGGAAATTTTAGTAGAGCGTATTTATGAATATACCATCAAATTGGCACAGGATAACTGTGTGGACTTGTCTGATGGTGAATTGTGCCCATCTGGCACAAATCGTAACGGAGCGATTATCAATTTACAGCAGTATCTCCAGGTTCAGAAAAAAGTTTTTGAAACCACAGCATAAAACTGAGAACGAAGGTATAAATACCCAGGGGACATAGCTCTGTCCCCTGGGCTTTGTTTCTTTCACCCCACCCTCTCGAAAGGGATCACCTTGCACCGGCTCTCCTCCGGCGGGTCGGGCGGCTCGGGTTCCGGCTTGGCTGTGGCCGTTTCCATGAAGCCGCCAATCTTCTCCGCCGCACCTCTCTGCATATCGTTGGTGATGTGCGTATAGGTGTCCAGGGTGAACCCAGCGCTGTAGTGGCCCAGCATGCTGGACAATGTCTTCACATCCACGCCGCTGGAGAGTGCCATGGTGGCGAAAGTATGCCTTAAATCATGAAAGCGCACATGCTCCTCGATGCCGGCCATTGCCAGCAGTTTGCGGTTGATCCTGGACACCGCGTCCGGACTCCAGTAGCCGCCGGTGCGGGGTGATGGGAACAGGATGGGATTGTCGGGGTGCTGTTCATGCTCCCGCACCAGGATGTCCACCGCCTGCTGGGACAGCGCCACCCTGCGGACGGAGTTCTTAGTTTTCGGCTCGGTTATCACCAACTCCCCGTCGATGCGGGTGACCTGCTTGCTCACCGATAGTATCCTGTCCTTCACATTCAGGTCATCCCACAGGAGCGCCAGCAGCTCCCCCCGCCGCAGGCCGCTGGACAGTTCCAGGAAGAACATGGGCAGGACGCCGTACTTCTCCGCCTCGCGGAGATACACCCCCAGCTTCTCCGGCGGGATGATGGTCATCTCCCGGTACTCTTTGCGCGGGATGCGGCAGTTGTCGCAGGGGTTGTACGGGGTGATCCGCTCCTTGACCGCCTGCTTCAGCGCCGAGGAGAGCACCATGTGGATGCGCCGCACCGTGCTTCCAGACAGGGCCGTGTCAGTCTTTTTCTCGAACCGCTGCACCCGCCCTTTGGTCTTGGAGTCGTTGTACATCTTCTGAATCTGGATGGCGGTGAGTCGTTTGAGTTTGACTCCTCCGATGGCCGGTACGATGTGGTTTTCGATCATGTTCTCATAGGTCTTTGCGGTGTTGGGCCGGATCACCGGCTTGCTGTAGGTCTCAAACCACAGCCTGCACCACTCCGCCACGGTGTAATCCTCGTTGTGATTCATCGGGATGCCCCGGTTGTCCCGGATGGCCCGGTCCAGCTTCTCCTTGCACTCAGCCCGTGTCTTGGCGGACACACTTTTCTGGATGGCCCGGCCGGTGATGGGGTCGATCCCCAGGGTGTATCTACCCTCCCAGCGGCCGTTGGGTTTTCTGCGGATGCTGCCCTCGCCGTTTGCTCGTTTCTTTGCCATTTTTCATCCCTCCTTGGCAACACAAACAAATACCACAGAATCCCGGGAATAGCTACTAAAATATTTCCGTCTTTCTGGCCGCCTGCTCCTCGATCCACGCCATGAGCTTGTCACGGGGGACGATGATGCGGCTGCCCAGGGTGATGGTGGGGAAGTCCTTCCGGTGGGCCACCTCGTAGGCGTGGGCCAGCCCGATGCCCATCACGTCGGCCACATCCTGCACAGTCAGCATCAGGGGGAGTTCATTGAAAGAGTTATACTTGGATCGTTTCATCGGATTCCTTTCTACCCTTCCCGCGGAAGGGATTTTATTCCTTGTTTTGCGGCCCATTTTCTGCGCCGCTCACATGGTCATTTCGGGCTGCTGCTCCTCATGGTCATCCGGCTTGTGGCCCTGGGCCATCTTCTTCTCCCGCAGCTTTCTGAGCCGCTTGCGGTCGATCTGGATGCCGCCGGGGCGGGACTTTGGCAGGGAGTTGTCCTGGAATATCCGGCTCATGTGGTAGAGCAGCCGGGTCACTGCCAGCATCACATCGGGCGGGCGCTGTTCCTCCCTGTGGTCCAGAAGGTACCGGGCATATTCGTTTCCCTGCTCCGCCGACCGGGTCAACCAGAGGACGGCCTGCGCCTCATCCTGGGGTACTTCCTTTCCTGTGAGGTACAGCTTGCCCAGCAGGTACTGGGCATGGGGATTGCCTTGCTCGGCGGAACGGGTGAACCACTCCACCGCGCCCGCCGTATCCTTTTCCATGATATCGCCGCGGAGCAGCTCTTGGCCCAGGCGGTACATGGCCCAGCTGTTTCCGCCTGCCGCGGCGGTGCGCAGCCAGTCCACGCCCCACGCGGTGTCCCGCACCTCCAGATCGTCGGAGAGGTACAGCTTGGCAAGGGCGTACTGCGCCGCCGGATGCCCCTGTCGGGCGGCCTGATCGAACCAATACCGGGCTTCCACTCCATCTGGGATCAGCAGAGGGCCGTCCCGCCAGAGCTTGCCCAGCAGGTATTGGGAGTAGCGGTCGCCGCCCTTGGCCAGCTTCTCAAGTTCCGATACCGCGCCGCTCCGGTCTTCCAGCGTCAGGTCTTCATTGCGGATGGCCTCCCGCAATGTCCAGTACGCATAGGGCGCATTTTGAAACTGCTCCGGCTCGTCCTGCTGGCCCATGTCCTGGTCCTCGAAGGTGATTCGGCCCAGCCGCAGCCGCTCTGCTTCCCGGATGACGGCGTTTTTGATCTGCCGGAACTCTTTCTCCTGAGACAGCTTTTTCCGTTCTCTGGTTTTGTCGTGGTAGTAGCTGTCCACCTTTCCCTGGAGCAAGAGCCACTGATCGTAGCACTGACTTACCACAGGAAGCCGCTCCATCTGGTCCACGATCTCGTCCACAAGCTGCTTGAGCCGCTTGGGAAGATAGCCGTAGGACTTCTTGCCCTTGACTGTCCCCAGCCTCGCCGCCAGCTCCTGCATGAGCCGCTCGGCCTCCGGGTGGTCGCACAGGCCGTCCCGCATCGACTGCACCAGCTCCAGCATGGCCCGCCGCGCCTGCCGCACCAGCTCATCCCGGGACTCCGACTTCTGCTCGTAGAGGTGGAGCATCTCGTTCCGGAAGATGTCGTTGGTCAGCCTGGACTTGATCTGCCGGATGCCCTCTTTGGAGAGGTAGGCTTGTCCGGGCGTGGCCGACCAGGCCATCATGTGGATATGCGGATGCTCGCCCTCGTCGTGGAAGGCCGCGTACCAGCGGAAGTCACCGGGCGGAATCTTCATCGCCGCCGCGATCTCGTTGCGGTGGGCGCGGATGAGATTTCTCCATGCCGCGGCGTTGTCGAAGCCCAGACGCGCCGCGTCCTCCCGCTTGAGAGAGATGATGTGCGTCCACACATTTCCGGTGTACTGCTCCAATTCTTCCATCGCTTCTTACAGCGACACGCCGTCGCTGTCCCCGAACAGCCCGTGGGAACCCAGGCGTTCCGCTCGGGGCCGGGTGGCGATGTACTTCATATACTGCTCCGACTGATGGAGCGCATCCCAGTTGGATTCCAGTGCCAGGGTGATGAACGCGGAGGCCGCTGCCTTGGTGGGCTTGGCCTGGTAGCTCTCATACTCGTAGAGAGTTTTGGTGTCGGGGAAGTCCTTCACCAGCTTGGCGATGAGCTGCTCCTGCTTGCGCGTGGGCGGACGGTCATCCGGAAGGATCTCCACCCGCTCTCTCGTCGCGATGTAGCGAAGGTAGCCGGCCGCGCCGCCGGTGCTTTTGATGTAGGGGCTTTTCAGGATCAGTCTTGCCATTCGTCACCACCCCAGTCCGGCTCCCCGGCGGAGCGTGGCCGCTTCTCCAGCGAGATGAGACCGTTGGTGGCTTTCACGTTCCGAACGCTCTGCGCCCGCCTGCGCTTCAGGTCATCCCGGTCCACCTCCACCGCATCCGCGATGATCCCGATGAGCAGATCCAGCTCCACCTCCCGGGTAAACTCCCGCCTGGCGATGTGATCCTCCAGCCGGCCCAGCCTGCCGTCCAGCGCGGCCAGGAGCGCCGTGGGCAGCAGGGATTGGTTGTCCTGCATCTCCAGATAGTCCACATAAAAGTTGACGGCCTTTTCCACGAACTCATTTTTGCTCCGGCAGTTGTCCGCGGCGTACCACTGCTCCAGCCTGCGGCTGGTCTCCGGCTTCATCCGCAGCGGGAGCCGCTCTTTCGTTTCGTTACCCATAAAAATCCTCCTTTCGTCCAAACAGACATCGGCAAAAAGCCTGCAACACAGGGCTTTGGGGGAAAGCTGACGCCAGCGGCCTGTTTTCTGCCCGTCAAAGACGCCAGCCTACGCTCCCCGAAACTGCCCGCACTGCGGGCAGACATGACCGGCCGGGCGGCGCTTGCGGCGCCAGGGTTTTATCCTGCTTTTTCCTTCGTCCCCGCTTTTTCCTCCATCCCCGGAAGCGATTCAGAAGCCAGCTCTGGAAACGCCCCCGAAAGCGGCCCAAATCCGCTCTCCACGCCCGAGGGGGTATCCAGCCCCGCAGGCTCCCCCAAAGGCGCACACAGGGCGTTCTGTGGGCTTTTGCGGGCGGATTCCGCCAGGCGCTCCGCTGCCCTCTGACGGGCGGCATTCTCCTCCATCTGCCGGAACTGCCGCTGGTAGAATGATTCCACCGCCGCCTGGATGGGGCAGATGGTGTAGAGCAGGTTTCCGTTGAGCGGCCTGCCGTCCTTGCTTCGTATCATGGTCGGCTCGGTGCGGATGAGACCTTTCTCCTCCAGGCTGCGTACATACTTGCTGACCGTGTTTTGGCACATCCCCAGCGCTTTGCCGATGGTCTTGTAACTGGGCCAGCACTGATAGGTTTCTCTGTCCTCGATGCTCAGCAGATAGCAGTAGATGGAGATCTCCGGGTGACTGAGACCGATGTGAAACACTTCGTTGGGAACCAGAAAATAGTTTTTGTTGGGATCGCGTTTGGGCCACTGCCGAAACTTCATACAGCACCTCCTGTCCTTTCTTCGTTTGCAGCACGAACATCATTAGCCACACATACGCTTGCTCACTCAGACACGGGCATCACCTCACCGAAGAGCAGCTCTGTTTTTTCGATTCGCTATTTCAAAATTCATTTTGAAAATACCCCCTCACTACTTAGCCGAACCATATAGCGGACTGACATAAAATTGACACAAAAAGAGCGCCTGCCATTCAGCAGACGCTCTCGTCCTGATGTAAGCGTATCAAGTTGTTTTGGGAAGCAGACGACAGATCCCGTCCGCTTCATCCCGCTCCTTCAGCAGCTGCGCCAGCGCGGTGAGTAGTTTCTTTTGCAGGTAGTCCACGCTGCCGCGATTCAGCTGATGGGCTTCCGCGTATTTACGGATGGATAGGCCGTCCACGAACCGCTCCTGGAAGTACGCTTGGTGATCCTGCAGCACTGTCTTCAGCGCGTTGTCCAGAAACTGTATGTCCTCTTTCAGCTTTACAAAGTCGCTTCGCGTAATAGCGGCATACCGCTTCTCGTTCATGCAGAGACGATACTTGGCCGAATCGAAACGATAGTTTTCGCAGAGGTCTTTGGCGTATGCGAGGTAGGTGGGCGCAGTCTGATAGACACGGGAGTCGTATTCCGCATCCCGCTCCGCGCTCTTTTTGCGGATCGGCCCGCGCATACCGTCCTCGGCAAGATTGGAGATGACTGCCTCGGTGATCTTCATATTGGTGACCCGCTTGTACCTGGCCTTTCGCTCGCCGTTCACTTCCACGAACGCGCAGAAGGATTTCTTGCTCATTGTGAAGTACTGCGGAACCTCAGAAAAAGAATAGGAGCGCAGGATGACCGTCTCCTCACCGGTTTCCGCATCCTCGGCCGCCGTGACCAGATAGATCAACTTGCCGTCGTACCGCCGGTAGTAGCCTGCGCGGATTTTTCTGTCTGCCATCTGGTCACCTCACCTTTCTGAATATGCTTTTGGTTGCTGTGTGCAGAGTGGTAATTGCGATTTTCGCAATTACCACCCGCTCCTGGTTAGCGAATTCTTCGTTTCAAAAATTTCCCCGACCATTCCATTCTATAATTTCGGTGTTGTCCCGCAAGCAAAATAACAAATACTTCAATCCAGAAGTTACACCGTACGGTTACCTTATGCTTTCAGCTTATATATGCGGTTCCGATTGCCGCCCTCGGTAACGATCGTTTCTTCAATGATCATCTCACCGAGCATCCGTCTTGCGCGTGCGTCTTTAACACCAAACATATTGGAAATGTCCGAGCACTTTGCAGAAGCATGATCGGTAAGATATTCAAGGATGCAATTTTCTGAGCGGCTGTTTTTGCTCTTTTATCGCCGCTTTTTATCGCTACTTTCTTTTTTGAGTAGCGATAATGACAGAACCGTTCTATCCGGCTCAAAGGACTCTTTTATGACAGGCTCTCTCCAGCCCTGCTCGCGCCAGACGCGGAAGATGGCGGGGATACCACCACTTTTCGCTGCGTCAATTTCAATGCGGAAACTGCCGGGGTTGGACATAGTGATAGCATTCCGCTTTTTGATGATGACCAAGCCCTGTCTTCCATAACAGTCTGCATTGACCAGGCAGTTTGCCAAGGGCTTCACGGAGCGCCTGATGCAAGGGTGTATCGCCCGCTCTTGTGCCGCTGTCCATATGCTCCTGCGGCTATTTCTTTGTTTAGGCGGCACATATTTTGTGCCACTTGAGACCTCTGCCCGCCCTACTGCTCTGTTTCATAAGGCCAGGTATTAATGCCGCCAAATTCGTAGATGTTGGTATAACCCAACTCGGCCAGTGTGGAGGAGGCTGTCTTGCTGCGGTTTCCACTGCGGCAGTAGACCAGCACCGTGGAATCCTTCTCAGGGATCACCTCAGCAGCAGTCGTTTCGTCAATGGTACCCACTGTCAGCAGCACAGCGCCGGAGATGTGGCCGATATCGTACTCGTCCTGCTCCCGCACATCCAGTATGATGACCTCCTGGGTGTCCATCATCTCTTTGGCTTCTTCCTGGGTGATCTGCTGGTAGGAGCTGTCGGCAGAAGTCCCGCCACATCCGGTCAGCAGGAAAAGGGCAAGCAGGAAAGGGATAATTCGTTTCATTTCAGTTCCTCCAAAAGTCCGGCAGCAAAGGCCTTGTGGCCCTGCTCCGTGAAGTGTGCGCCGTCATAGGCCAGAGGGATGTCCCACCTTCCGGCGTCGGCAAAGCGGATACCCATTTTCTCCGCCAAAACTTTACAGCATCGGGCGAAGGTGCAGGAGTCACCAATGAGCTGTGGGCTGGGTACCCACGCGCCCAAGGCCACCGGTGGCGGTGCGATCAGCAGAATCTTGCTTCAATCCAGGGATATGCCGACGAGGAACCTCTCCAGCCGCTCGGCAGTCTGCTCCGGGCTTCGGCCCTGAAGCAGATTGTTGGTTCCCAGCCCCACAATCAGCAAATCAGTGTCATCTGGGAGAGCTGGGGCAGAAACAGGAACCTCCCGGCCATTCTGTCCCATGTTGTAGACGGTCCAGCCGGTTTCCGCAGCCAGGGATTATCCCCATCATAGCGTCCGCCGAAATAGCCACGGGAATCGTAGCCGCAGGTGTTAGAACGGAGTCAACCCAGTATTTTTCGCAGCGCATCAACAATTGTGTCAATATCATTCTCTATATTGTCTTTTCCAAATGACAACCTAATGGTTCCTTTTGCCTCCGTTTCATCTAAGCCAATAGCCTTTAGCACATGAGACACCTGTGTTTCTGCACTATTACAAGCAGAGCCAGTAGAAACACAAATCCCCATCAAATCTAATCTATGCAAGAGGGCTTCACCGCTATGGCCAGGGAACGAGAGGCTCAAATTTCCAGGGATATGCACCTCGCTCCCATTTCGGGAGAATCGTATATTTGCATTTGACAACCCTACAAGCAATCTGTTTTCCAGTAAAGCTAAATGTGACGCTGTATCTTTCATTGCAGCCACATTCTTTTTTAGTGCAGTGGCCATACCAACTATCGATGCAACATTCTCCGTTCCGGCTCTCATGTGGTGTTCCTGTCCACCTCCGCTTGCGTATGGCATCAGTGGCGTCCCTTTTCGAACATACAGAAAACCTATCCCTTTTGGGCCATTAAACTTATGAGCAGAAGCGGAAAGCATATCTACACCAAGCAAATTCACATCTATTTCAATATGCCCAACTGCCTGAACAGCGTCTGTATGAAATATGGCACCACAGGAATGTGCAATAGCAGCCAAAGCAGAAATATCCTGAATAGAGCCAATCTCATTGTTTGCTGTCATGATAGAAACCAATCGAGTGTCAGAATTGATATATTCTGACAGGGTTCCGACATCCACTGTGCCAGTACAATCCACAGGGAGATAGGATACAGGGTACCCCATACTTTCTATATCAGCACACGGACGCAGAATCGCATGGTGTTCAATGACTGAAGTTATGAAAGCGTGTTTGGTAGAGCCTGAAAATGCGGTTCCTTTTATGGCCCAGTTGTTACTCTCTGTACCACCTGAGGTGAAAAATATTTCTTCGGGTTCAGCGCCGATGCATCGAGCAATTGTTTCTCTCGAGTTCTTTAGTGCTTTTTTCGCCGTTCTCGCAAATGAGTAGGGTTGTGAAGCATTACCATACTCTCCCAAAAGATATGGCTTCATTGCCTCAAAAGCATCCATATCCAATTGTGTTGTAGCTGCATTGTCAGCATAAATGAACCGCTTCACAATCCCACCTCACTCAAACAATTTACATCCTTCTTCTTTGAACTCCTCAATTTTCTCAAGGAGCTCCTCGACAGTACACCCCAGATACTCAGCAAGGCAATCCATACAGTAGAAATTCTCTATATCTTCACCCAAAAGTTTTTTGTTGATGCCAACGGTATTTTTGCTGAGATTCTTTTGTCCACAAATAATACAATCAGTTCTCATATGAAATCTCCTTCAACGAGAAGGAAGGCACATCCTTACCCTTGAACTCTACATCAAGAATCCCAAGTTGCCGTTTAATGATTTTCCGCATACGAACAGCAGGCCGGAGGCAATACTGCTGGAATCTCTTGGGGTTGATATCCTGTGCGCTCCGCACATTCGGGAAGAGCAGTTTCAAATATGCTGTTGCAATTCGCTTTACGGCCTCCGTGTCACGGGTATCTGCCTTATCAGGCACATCAACAATTTGGTCAACAATCGCTCTGTAGCTCACATCATTGCGAAGCTCGTGCAAAATGGTGCAGAAGTATTCTGAATTCAACGCCCAGCCGGACAGTTTCAAATCATCATTCATTCTCGGTATATCCCACCCCTTGATGAAACCATGGATTCGGTCTACCAATGCACTTTCTTGAAATAGTGACGGCAGCTCGGAGAACATATTCTGCCACTCATCCATATTATCCTGTGCGATGTTACCCAGGAAGATGATGCCCGCATCAGATTTCCCCTCATAGCCACCAATGTTAAACTGCCCATACTCCATATATCCCTGCATGATGGATCGCATTTCATTCACATCGCCGAACTGCACCAACTTTACCTCATCGATTGCAATAAAGTCATGTCCGGTAACAAAGCCGGGAGTCTTCCGAGCGGTATCATAAAACATTTTTGCCCGAGTTACCTTTCCGCCATCTGTTAGAAGACCATATTTACTCACATGACCAAACACATAGGACTTACCAGTTCCTTTCGGAGCCAGCTCAATTAGATTAAGACGCTTTTCGACAAAAGGCAGGATGCGAGTTAGCATCGAAAGTTTTTGTTCTTCACTTTCGTATCCACCGGCATTGTAGTCGATTGCACCCAACAGTACATCTATCCATTCGGAAGTTGTAAATTCATTTCGCACATCCTTATAGTAATTAAGATCGATGGTATAAGGACAAAAATTTGTAAACCCAGTAAGACGAATTTTTCCTGGAATTTTGGGCTTCACGGTGTCATCAGGAGGACGATAGCCAAGTTCGACCACGCCCCAAACCTCTTGCCCGCTGACCAGCTCTCCACGGTACTGGTCCCATATGGATACATCAATCATGGTTTCTTTGTTTGTTAACCCAAAGTCGGGCAACGAAAATGTTATTTCTCCTGTTTTGATGCTGATATCCACAGAAATTTTCGTGAGGATTTTAACACGCTCATTGTCGTTAATAATTCTATCTTTGATCCTGACCCATTCTTCTTTGTTTGGCAGATAGGTGTGGATGAAATCTGTGAGCTCGTCGATATCCAGATTTCCTTCATCATCAGCAAACTTTTTCAGTAGCCAGTCTCTCAAAAATGATGGAAGACCTAACGCAGAAAAGAAGTTGCTTTTTTTCAAATCCTTGTAGACGACCATTTCATCGAAACAATCCCTAAGTTTTTCTGTCACCGAGCACCCCTCCTTACAGAATGTTCTTTTCGCTGCCACTTTCCTTCTTTACTCTCAAAGGAAGGTCAGTAGCCACAGGCATTCCACCAGCAAACACATCTACGCTGTATGTTTTGGCACGGCGGATTTCGGCCATCTCCTCTACAACATAGAAATTTTCATCAATTGGCTTTGCTTCATAGACATGACCATCTATTACAACACTAACATCTACCAACTTTTCGGTGGAGAATACTTTAATTGCAGCCCTCTTGCGGAAGCTGACAGTAATTTCGGGGACACCGGTAAACATCGCTGTCGAATCAAGCGGCATTATCTTTACTTCAATGGCAGAGTTAAGGTACGAAATCTCAATAATTGGTACAGTAATTTCCTCCAATGTTGCACCACCATGAGCCTCAACATTGGCTTTCCGGCTTCCTCTGAAACGGTCATAATTAGCAAGTGCCCAGAAATCTTCAGCATCAGTTGCACTGTCTGGCCTCATATCGATTTCGCTTTTGGGACAGCATCTCCCTGAATGCTCTCCTTTTGATTCCATTTCCCATAAATTCTCAGTCTCATGAATCACCGCCAGTCTACTGGCACCATGGTCTGCGATTAAGATGGCCTTTTGATAGTCCCCGTTTGTGAGTTTTGTTTTGACTTTCTTCAAAAGCTCATCAATCAGCTCCAGTTCGCGAATCAAATGAATTGGGAGCTTTCTATCCTCACGACTATAATCATACCCTTCTTCACCGTGATGCTTGATTTTATCTATTTTATCAACAGTAATAATCGGGAACTGTTCTGTGGATAACACATCCCAAAATTCCTTATTCCGGCTCGTAATGGAGGGAAGTTCACATCTGCATACTGTGATTTTCGCCATCAACTCAAGAGCATGACATCTGGCCATAATATAGCCAAGATATTCAACGCCCAATGCATCAGTGAAATAGGTCTGAGCGTTTGATACATCGATTCCCTCAATCACAGAACTCCGAGGCCGAAGAATGATATTGTAGTCTCTATCGACTGCCTGCTTCTCAACGACCTCCATGAAGTTCGGAAAAATCTTGTTGACAACCTTTTGGTATTTATACTCTTGAAAATAACTGTCAAGCAATTCGTTTTTGAAACGGTATGGTGTCAGGTAAGCATGAAGGTCAGGATAGATGCGCTCCAATACACTAAAGAGTTCAGTCCTTTCAAAGTCTTCACTGTATCTATCCAGTAACTTGAAAATAAGCTCTTTTTCCTGAATAGTGTTGTCTGTTAGATAGTAGAGCGCATACTTTCCCTTGCTCTGGACAATCTTGCAAAAATTATTAACTTCATCAAGCGGGTTGCCAATGGCATTCAAATGTGCTTTTCTGCGTTCATATATGGCCGCAAATATGCCATCTGTTGGCTCGACTTCTAAAATAGTGCGATACAAATTGTGAACGAGCCCCGCCGGGGAAGAAGCTGCCTCTATTGCCTTGTTTAAGTATGAGTCATTGCCCGCATGGAACAGTTTGAGCCCAATAAAGTACAACCAAAGCCATTTTTTATCTGCACTATTCTGCTGGTAGGTAGAAATAACAATATCCAGATTGTGGATACTCCCTATTTTTGCAGAAATGAGCTGTTGCCACGAAGGGTATTTTTGAAATTCTGCCAGGGCATACTGCCATTCTTCTTTGCTGCCATAACCTTCTGCCAATCCAGCTGTCATTCCGTCCAGGTGGCACAAAACCGCGTAAGGATTCTTCAGGTCTGAAATTGTATAGAGGGAAAATGGGTAACTGTCCTTGCTCTTGTGGGTTTCGATGTATAGCACTTCTGCGGTGGTTGATTCCACCGCTTTAGCTATACCTCGAAGCCCCTTTACCGCCAGACTTGTGCCCGTGAGTTTGATGCCTTCTTCAGTAAAAACAAGTCTGGGCCGAACAGATCGTACTCCATCCAAAATACAAACTCTGCTATCCACACGCCGATCGCTTTTGATAAGAGTGCGCAGATATTCGTCACATTGAAAGGTGAGAATTACCGCATGACCGGCAATACTCATAGATAGAAGTTCTTTTAATTCTTGCACCAATGCCTTTTCACCTTTTAACATGAAGAAACTCGAAATTTCACTAACAAAAAAACTGCTGTTTTCGTTGGCAAGGCGCTCAAGAATGTTCGGGATTATAGGAAATTCGTCTGCTTTACAAAACTCCGTGTCAGAAGCACACAAAAAGACATTCTGGGGCAATTTATAATGGAGCACGATAGCATCCAAATCTGCCTTGTTTTGAACATCGACAATAAGAGGTTCGACATTATCCTTCTTCAGATAACGGTCAATTTTTTTAATGACTTCTTGGATGGTCATTTTGCACCTCCTTAATCCCCTTTGATGATCTCCATGCCAACAACCATGTTATCCCGAATGAGGTCCTTTAGATATTTCTTCACATCAGCAATATCCATTTCATCAATTTTGGCAAGAGCACGGTCACAACCGCCCTGATTGTACTTTGCTTCCGCCATCTGACGAAGCTTCTTCTCAATTTCAGGAAGGCCAAACCAATCAAACGGCTCTGCTGTGATGTGAGAGTCAAGATAATCTTTCACTTCCTGAATATCAGTCAGCATAACAGAATAGCTTCCAATAATGCTGCTCTGGAACGCTTTATCCAAAGCTGCGGCATTATCCAGCAAGTCAAAGAATTTTGCAGAAGCAAAGTACTCCATTGCACGGTCAATTGACTGCTCATCGGCCTTTGGGCGATTGACAGCACCAAATGCGGCTTTTGCCTTTGCCACCTCGCTATCTGGAACAAGGCACAAAATGGGCATCTTATGTTTTTTCGACCAATCCCGAGGAGACTCTGTTCGGGTTTTCTCTCTCCACAGCTTCTTTAACTGCGTATTTTTCTGTCCCTCTTTGTAGGCGGCAACTTTGGCCTCGACCTGGTTCAAATAGTCCGCTTTTTCGTAGGTGAACGAGCCAGCGGGCATTGTGGAAAATACTTCCCTAATTTCGTCGTCCGACAGATTATCAAGATAATATCCGCATACACGCTTGAACAAATCAACCTGGTTATTATAGAAATTGCGGAATGTGCTTTCATTAGACTGAACGAGTTCCAAGAAGGTTTGCTTCTGGGAATCCAACAGAGTTCCAGCTTTTTTCAGGGTATAGAGCATCCCGAGGAATGGTCCCAAATCATCGAGATAGTTTTTTGCGGCCACATAGGAGATGCGAATATACCCACACTTGTCGCACCATTCCCGTATGGTCGCATCATAAGAGATGCTTTTAGAGATGATCTTATTGCTTTCTACAATGATTTGATACTCCAGAATAACCTCACGGATTTTCTGTTGTGCGGTTTCGACATTCCACACCCAGTTTGCTGCATCTGCATCAAACTTTTTGCGAAGGACATTGATGTATTGACCTCCATCGCCGACCGTTTGAGCAAGGGAGACAAGAGTACCATTTTCAAAAGTTTCAAGGTAGGCAGCCATGCCTTGGGTACACTTCTCTTTGGTCAAAATGCTTTGCAAATCATTTGCAGCATTTCCGTTAGTGAGGGCAAGATTCCCGATTGCCATGGCAATATCGCTGTCAGTCGTCCCGGCTCCCATGTTATTACTGTTGGCAATCCCACAGAAAGAATCGATGATTTCAGACAGCACAGCGGTTTCTGTTTGAAGCGTCTCTTTCTTAAGAATGTACTTCAAAGTCCAAATAGGGAACGAAAATTCCTTCATTCTACTGCGGATGCGTTCTCTTGTGTTCGGAACAGAGGTACACATATTGAGCGGAATACCAAATGCTACAGAAGTAATTTCATTGAAAGCCTTCTCTGCAGGGGTCATCGCAACAATATACTTGTCTTTGTAACGAGGATTCGGTGTAATTTCGAGACGAATGACCTCATCAATCATTTCCTTGAGCTTGTTGACATTCAAAACATCGTTGGTGAGTCCATCGCTCCAGCTATATGTCCCGAAAGCGTACTCTTTAAGCACAAAGCCCAGAATAAATGCAGACAGATTACAGGGCATAAAACCGTAGGGTGCAGCCTTCAAAACATCATAAATTTTCTTAATTGATACACGGCCACCACCGTTCTGGAATCCATCATTTATGATTCCATCAACGCACACCTTGATTTTAGAAATCAAAAGATGAGGTTTGGAAACCCAGTATTCAGGCACCTTCCATGCACCGTCAAGAGCGGTTTCCAACTTTGTGGCAGGACTGCCAGACAGGAAGGTTCCGGCAGTTTTCTCGTTGAAAGCACATTCAACACCTTGCTTCAGGCTGCTTGGTGTATACATATTGGCGATTACATTGTAAGAACCCTCAAGACAGGACACAAATTTTTTCTTGTTGATTTCTACGAGAAGCCCGTACAGAGCGTCAAGCGTAGTAGCCCGCTCACCATCCGGCTTATCGGCGGTGTGAACCATGAATTCACCAGCAACAATGCGGGTTTTCCATTTTTTCAACGAATCCTTTGCATTGTTGGCATACTGAGTAACTAATGCAGGGTCTTTTCCTTGCTGGGACATAGATAACGCCATATCGTGACGATATACGCCGTATCCATCCGCACCAAACGGGGTTCGGCTGGCATCAATAAAAACCATGTTGTAAGTTCCGGCAGAAAGGGCATCGTGGATTTTCTTACCCAGGACAACGCTTTCGGCATCATCTTTTGCGAAACATACTACGGCAACAATCTTGTTTTCATACTTTTCTTCCGTGTTGCGAAGTTGCTTGATCGTAGAATCGAAGTCGGAAGCAGAAACAAAGCGTAGCTCATAGCGGAGCTTAAGGGCACCTCCAAGGGTAATAGCGTCAATGATTCGAGTTCGATCAGCGAGTTCCTCCGTAATAAAAGCAGAAGTGCTTTTTCGGTCAATTTGCTCCTCAAAAGGCGTTACATCAATTTCGTCTTCATGGTTGTAGGCTGCATACTGGAATTTTCCACCACCGAGGGACTTGGAGAATAGCACCTTCTCTCGAACAAGCTGTTCAGCACATCTCGCTGCGGAGCCTTCCATGTCGGTTCCTTCAAACGCATTGTCGAGATTTTTTTCATTGGGAATAAACAGTTCAACAGAGTCGCCGGCGTATTGGGAAATTGCTTGCAACAGAAGAACCGTCTTCAGAACTCGTTTTTGGTCAGAATCAAGTCGTTGATTCCCGGCACGGTTATAGTAGTCGAGAATAGAGCGAATATCGTGCGCCAGATATTCCTTGCCTTTGTCATAGAAGAATTCCCAAAGCATATCAACAGAGAGTAGCGGGTTATCATCCTCCGGCCCGAAATTGTCAATAAACCATTGGAAGCCTTTAATTTCATCCCCACGGTCATTTTTGATAAAGTCAAACATACTGCGCTGGTTGGAATCAAACGCAGAGGAGATGTGTTTTAAGAGCAGGGCAGCATAGGGGTGTATAGGGAGGATATCCACCATCTCTTTGTCGGTAATGCGGGCTACCGACTTCACCAGCTTGCGGGATTCCTGTGTTCTGGCGGTAAGGTCTCCGAGAGCAAGCTCCCAATCTTCGAGCACGGCTTCATCTTTGTTTTTCTCCATAGCTGCACCCATGAGCTGAAATGCGATATTTTCAGGTAGACTGATTAAGCTGTGCGGACTGACAAAGCGTCCGTTCAGCTTAATGAAGTCCTGATCACGCTCATGGAACAAACCTTGGGTAACATGGGTGACAAGCACGAAATAGAAGGGATCGGTTTCGCTGATTTCACAAAGCTCCTGGAATCCGGTGAGATTGCGGGCATTGTTGTAAAAGTATTCAGTAAACTCATCCCACATAAAGACAATAGCTTTCAAGCTGTTTGCCTGAATCACTTCACGAATCCAGTTGCTCAAATCGGTTACGCTCAACGAGAGAGCTTTTACCTGACGCTCATCGGCTACCTTAAAGATGTTGTCCATAACCTTTGCCAGCGCATCGCCAGAAAAAGTG
This sequence comes from Anaerofilum sp. An201, assembly GCF_002160015.1. Classification (GTDB taxonomy): domain Bacteria; phylum Bacillota; class Clostridia; order Oscillospirales; family Ruminococcaceae; genus Anaerofilum; species Anaerofilum faecale. The sequence continues at coordinate 35,921 of NZ_NFJT01000008.1, forward strand.
CGTAATTTTTCAATTACAGTATCGGCATCATCTCCACCGAACAGGTTAGAGTATGTACCCGTAATCAGGCCGTTGAAATAATTTTTGTTGTCCTTATCGGAAAGCCATGTGATAGTGGCCTCTTTTAGTGCGTTTCCACCCTTGTTTTCAATTCCGGCATCGACAAGTGCTTTTTCTATGCTCTCCTGGATAGCAAAAACAAGGTTGTGGTCGCTGCGGATGGTAGCAGAGCCGTAGCGATGGACTGTCAAAACGCGACCACTGGATTTCACAGCCTGGAAGCGGTTGCACAGATCATTATCCAACTTGTGCCTTTGGAAGTATTCACGAGTTTCTTCCTCACTGGAGTCCAGTAACTTCTTCAGGGTATGGACAGCGTGAGATTTGCCTGTACCGTAGGCTCCCTCCACCCACAGGCAGAGTTTCTGCTTACGCTCAAGGACACTGATTGTGTTCTTCAGAAGTTTCACAAAGGTCTCGTGGGGGAAGAATTTTTTCCACACTTCTGGGTTCTTCGTAATGACCGCTTCATTTACGGCAGGAAAATAATCTGGGTCAATATCGAAATAATGACGGTATTTTTCCAACATCGGCATTGTTTCTTCCTCCTTAGAACAGACTCAGCACATCCTGGGATGTTTTTTCGCTGTTGAGTGTGATATTATCCAGATCAAGCGTAAAGCTGGCATTGATAAAGTCTGGATAGTTGATAGTCAGGCCGTTAAGAATCTTTTCCATCTGATTGCGATCCAGTCCGAAAATCTCAGTAGGACTAACACCATCACTCTCGATGTCATGATTTAAGAGCCGAGACAAGGTGAACTGGTGATAATCCCCACAAGCCTCGGCGAATTTGTATAAGCTGTAAAGAATGACAAGTGGATTCGGATTTTTCCAAGGGATGCGAACCACGCTATTCCAAAAACGCTTTCCGTTTTTTAGCGTGTAGTCACAGACACCCAAACCAATTTCGTTGCTTAATTGAGGGATAGAAATCAGGATGTTCTTATATGCGGAGACAATGTGTGAACGAGAATTTTTACTCATTGAGTCATCCAGCATTGCATAAATGGTATCGGGGGTTTGTGCTGTAGAAAAATCAATGTTTTTGACCCACCAATTAAACTCCGAGGTGTATGTCAAATTGCAAAGCATCAACGCCCAAGCATCGGAACTCTCTATTCCAATATTATCAATAACTTTACCAAAGGGTGCAAATTTAGATTTAACAGTAACTTCGGCATCGTTCAAGAAGCTCTTGAGGTTTTTAACCATGTTGGTCCCAAGACTGTGAGGAGAAGTCCAAAATTCATCCTTTAATTTGAAATACGACCTAACCCAATCGAGTTCAATACCCATATTTCCATACCTGTCAATGCTCCCCATTTTCTTTTCTCCTTTCGGTAATCGCAACGAGTTGGCTACTAAGCAACCATGGAATACATCGTGACATTTTTTGCATTTTACACATCGGTCATCGATTGTTACATGGCCATCCTTCATAGAAATAAACCCATGTGGACAATTTGCCTCGCATACTCTACAGCCAATGCAATATGCGGTCTTTCTGAACACAGTCTTCAATTCTGACATAAAATAAATGTCTTTCTGGGTATTTGTCCCTATAACAACTGTGGCAGTTAGTCCGTTGGCATTTTCGGCAATCTCAATGTGATACAACTTATCTCTGTAAAGTACTTCGACATTACCATTCTCCAGAAATGTTATATTGCCAATTGTTTTAATCCACTGCTTCCAATCAGTTTCTATACGGGATACTTGAATTGTAAGTACACCTTGTTCAAATGATTCATTTGTATAACTTTTAGCGAATGATAATTCTTTTCCACTTCTTCGTGCTTTCCATCCACCAATGTCCATAAACTCCTTGACGGCGCTCGGAGTAGACAGCTCTTTGGAGGTTGTTTCCAGAATAATATTATTGAATGTTGTGGTTGTCCGATATCCCTTATCACTACAGCTGTATGCTTGTTCCTTAAAATACATATTCTTCGATGCGGCTAACGGGCACACAAGACATCCTGCACGGCTATTTCCTTTTTTATAAGCATCATTTATCAGGAGTTGTCTCTCATAGATATAGGAAAACAATTCGGCGGAGTTCCATTCAAGGATTGGGTGGCAACTATACTGTCCACGCACTTTCTCTCCGTGGCTAACGCCCTCGTATTCACTACGAGATGCACTTTCATCTCCACGAACGCCTGTGAACGCCATTCCTCTAAAATGTGGATTATTGGTATACTCCCTGAGTAAGATAATTTGAGGTGTAGTTTTATGCACACTACAACACCAACGCATTGTTTGTGCTGGTGGGCCAAATTGTCTCCATGTAAATTCCGGGTCGAAATCAGACTTTGCTCTTAAAAATTCAATTTTAGATTCCGTACAGTTCCGTTCAACTTGCTCAACTATTTTGTATGTGTCTGGGAATTCCATTCCAGTATCACCGAATAGAACCTTAAACTTGTTGTGCGGCAAAGCCCGCTGCACCAGATCGAGGGCTACTACGCTATCCTTACCACCACTGAACGCCACATAGAAGACATCGACTCGATCCATGTAGTCTACATAAGTGTTGTATATTTTTTTAATTGTTTCTGCGGCCAGTTTCTCCAACAGATCCCGGTTCTTTTCAACCATTGCAGGGATATCAACAAAGCGGAGCGGTTGTCCATTTGGTTCTGGGTCATCCAAAATGACGATTTCAGGTGCTGTGTAAAGACTCCCGCCTTTTGTCTTGGCAACCTGCCGGCCTCGGTAGAAATAATTGTTGGCCTCCGCCCACATATATGGGTAGGAGTCATTCTTTGCATAATTCCAATACCGGTCAAATCCCAGAATATCCAGTTCTTTATAATACACCGGACGGGGTTCCTTGCTAAAGGAAAGCGGGGAACTGTTTAGCAGCAATCCGCCCGTCTCGGCATCCCAAGTGTATGAGTACATATTAGTCGGTGTCCTTCCTTTGCCTTTGTGCGTTCGCCTTGATAATGAGCGATTCTATTTCTGAGTATCTACGGCGGGCAAGATACCCTTTGTCACTCAAAAATTGAAGCACGGGGGCTTTTTTCATCTCTATTTGATTGTTTGCCAATAAGTCAACGATTAAGTCATCGAAGCTGTCAATACCTGCAGAGCGCTTGACGATTGCACCAGCACATTCGGTCCCATTAAAGCTGCTGTGCAGAAGCATATATTTTTGACTGTAGCTCGCCACATAATGCTCCAACAAGAAGATGTTCCAAGGGAATCCTACATAGGGAAATGCGCCGAAGTTTGTCGCTTCCAACAGAGGAATATACTTTCCCATGCAGATACGATCCAAAGCCTCATCCATTGCTTCAACGGGAAAATGAGCGGCAGTTTTTGCTACAAACTGATCTCGGCTGATTCGCAGGCTATTTTCGTAAATCGCCTCAAAATATATGGGAGTTGCGAGGTTGTTTGCCAAACTCTGAAGCTCGGACAGCGTGAAAGTATCATGACTTCTCGCATATTTTGCAAACACATCTGCCATCGAAAGTTCCTGCCCCGAGCGGCTGATAATATTTCCCTTGAAGGAAAATTTATCGCCTAATTTTGCCTTTAGCGCATCCCGGAATCCATACATAGAGAGGGCGTGATTCTCATCTATGATATAGGGATATTTCGCACGGATTGCATCATAGAGCTCATTGCCGCCAATAAAATCTTTCTCGTCAATGGTTCTCTGGATAATTTCGGCAATTCCGTCCAGTTCTTCATCGGACAAATGGACGATACTTTCGTGAAAGTATTCGCTGCGGCCGTTGTTGACGAATTCAACATTGCTGGCAAGAATAAACTTTATCTTACTTTGCGGGAGATGCGGCAGAGCAGCAAAAATTTCATCATAAGTCGCCGGTCTGCCATAGTCTTGCAAGCAAGAACGAACTTCAGATAGCGGGTCCATGCTGACATCTGGCGTCTTCGATATAAAACTTCTGTTGATGAAGAATCTGCCGTCTCCTATAAAAGTCAGGTACGACTTCAGCATATCAGCATCGTGGATATGGTAGTCCAAGAACGCATCGGAAAATTCCGCAAAAATCGCTTGATAGTAGATAGCGGCTTTACCGTCCGCAAAGGCAGACTCAATGTAATTTAGTAATTCGTCCTTTAGTTCTTCGCTCAACATGACATCCGGGAGAAATGCTTTTCCCTCGTAAATAATGCAGAGCTGCTTGATTTTTTTGCTAATGTCATCATCAGGATCAGTTAGCTCTCTATCATGGGTTGCCGTGTAATATCTCTTGAATTTGCGTATCTCAAGTGGCGAATCCATGCGGAATCCCTTCTTGAAATATTGCCTAAGAACCTCCTCATAGCCTTCATCTCTGTAGGTTTCTGTCGGTTCCGAATCGTCCTTTACAGGTGCAGCCCAAGTCAGGTCTGAGCCAACAAATCCGAGAAATTTCTGTATGGCTGCACGGAAACGGTTGTGCTGCCTTGCATTGTAGGAAAGAAACTCCGCATTGCTTAAAAGCAACTGAATTGTCTCCTGTGCCGTTTGTTTGTCCGTTGCGTAAAGCTGCCAGGAGGCCAGTTGGTGTTCTTGGGCAAATGCCTCACAATTGTTTATCGCAGAAGCATAGCTCCGGCAGGTGGCATCAGCCATGTTCAGTTTTTCAGATAGATAGCGAGAGAAGCTTCTGCTATTGATCTCACAAATCGCATCGTTTTCAAACGACTTTCTTTGATGGACTTGTTCAAAGGTTTCCTTCTCTTTTTTTCTATATGTGATAACAATATTTTCGTAGTCTACACTACATAAGTCCAAGACATAGCGAATTTTTGCTGCAATATCGTTTGCACTCAAATTGGTTTCCAGCATATATGCGGTTCCCGGTATAGGTTTAGGAGCAATCATAAAACTGTAATTATCATCACTCGCAAGTTCGATTCGGCCAGATTTTTGCGCAAAAGACATTCCTGGCTTGAATATGTGCGGATAATCTTCCATCACAGAAGCCATCACAGCAACATAGAGAGCTGTCCACGAATCGCCACACACTTTTCGCTCACCAAAGTAACTGAACCGCTCTGGCTTCGTGTATGCCAAGTCAAAGTCCGCATGAAAATCAATTTCAAAAGTTGTGTCCTGACTATGTGAACTCTCCGTATTGGAGGTATCTGATTCGATTGCAGGAGTGTTTTCTGAAAAGATGTAGGAATCTCCAATATTTGATGCCCAGCTCACATTATCGAGAATCTCCTCAACAATAGCGGGACGAGCAATATAGTTAATAGCCTCACATATCTCTCGAATTGTGACTCGTTGACTTTCGGGAGAGTCTTTCAGTGCATTATAGATTTGATTATATACAGCAGGGTGTTTTTGCAACAACCTTTCGTCTTGCTCGGTTTTTGTGTATGTAGTAATAGGAGATTCTACCTCGGCCATCTCTACATTGGGCGGGCTTTGATTCGACATTTCATGATCAATGGTGCTACGATCTTCAACAGTTTTTCCATCAGTAATGCGGGCGTAAAGACCTTCTTTTATGTAGTTATAGTAATGCTGTCCCGCATCAACAATCTTATTTATTTGCCGTCTACGGGTTATTCTGAAGATTTTGTTCTGTTCAATGGTACGTTGCACTTTTTTTATGGTTTCAAAATCTGTTGTCTCGAACAGTGGATTCTGTAGGACTTTTATTTTCAGACAAAAAGTTTCTATTTCAGAATAACATCTATAAAACTCCGACAGCTGTGCAGGAGACACTCGTTCAGCAAGATACCGCATGAAGTCGTCTTCAACGGTTTTTCTATTGCTTATCATTGCCCTTGCCTCCTTCAGTAATTTTTGGTACTCATCATAGGATTCATGATACAAACCTGCAACATCTGCAAAAAGTTTGGTGGCTGGTTTGAAAACTGTGCGACCGAGATACGCTGACTCCATGCTTTTCATTTGAAATGAAATACCATTTGTATTGCGGTACACTTCATCAACTTCCATACCTCGATGAAGTGCCATTGCTCTTAAGTCACGAGATACTGCCTTAATTGCGTCCGAGCGTGTGAGTTCGCCTTTCATAGAGGTAAGAAGCCCTTCTAATAGGATGGCTGCTTCATATTTATCCCAAGACGGTTGCCTCTCTACCATACATAACTACTCCCTTGAAGATGTTCGGATTTCTTAATTGCATTGCTTTATTTTGGCTCTTTTACATATTCCATAATATCGCCAAAATCACAATCGAGGGTTTCACATATACGACCTAAAATAGCGAGATTTACCGCTTCATCTCGCCTTAACTTTGTCATCGTATTCGGCGCAATATCTGCGGCCTTTCTCAAATCCGCTTTGCTCATTTTCTTGTCTACAAGCAACTTCCACATACGGTTATAAGATAGAGCCATGCATTCTCTCCTTCTTTCAAGCAGCAAATGTATTTTGTAAGGCAATTCTCAAAAATGCATAATACGACATTTTAATTTATATTTTACCACTAATGTCTGGCTCTTTGCAAGAGAATCTCGCAATTTTATGCGAGGATTGTGTGACTATTTGAGATAAGTCGTAAATTTATTGAGGTATTTCCCATATCGGAGCACTCCACAATACTTCTGCAGCTATTTCTTTGTTTATGCGGCTCAGTTTTTGCGTCAGCCCAGGTGTTTGTTTCTGCAGTGCCGTTGCTTCTGGTATCTCCGGAAGCAGTGCCTGGGGCGCGATCACTGCAGGTGTTGGACAGTTTTCTTACCCGTGGTGTTTTGCGGTGACACAGATGCCCACAGGGCGAGACTGGCGGTAATCGCTGAGGCCATAGCAATTTGTTTTTCATTCCGATTCCTCATTAGATACACAACAAGCGCCCGTTCTCCTGGTCCGACAGGAGAATGAGCGCTCGTTTTCGTCGTTGTGCAGTTCGATTCAGAGCCTCCAAGCCAGTTCAAAGCCGGCGATAAAGCTGTCAAAGGATGTCTGTTCTCTAATAGAATCCTGGGCATCGATGATCCGCAGCACCAGCTTTCGCTCCGGCTTTTCCAGAGCTGCAATCAACGCCTTGTGGCACTTCTCCACTTCGCGCTCCTGTTCGTCAAGCTCCGGGCGGACATAAAAGCAATCATACAGCTCTTTGAGCAGTTTGTTTTCCATCGTCATCATCTCCTTGCGACCCAAACATATACCACACTTTCCGCAGAATAGCTATCAGAATTTCAGAAGATTATCCAGAATGTCTGCCGCTTGCCGCAGTTCCTCCCGGGATGCTTCACTGGAGCTGTTTTCGTTTTTGGCGGTGTGGTTGGCCAGGTAGGGGGCGTAGTTCTGACGCGTCATTGAAGTTCGGAAATGCCCCAGCATCTGAGAAACCTCTTTCGTGTCCATTCCGTTTTGCAGAGATAGGACGGCGCAGGAGTGCCGGAGATCGGCGAACCGAATGTGATCCAGCCCGGCCTCCTTGATGATCTCATTGTGTATCCGGCGCACCATCTGGGGTGAGTAGGGCTTTTGCGTGGCCGAGTGCATGAACATGAGCGGGCTGCTGGGATGTCTGGCGTGTTCCATGCGCAGGAGTTCAACCGCTTCCGTGGTCAGGCTGATGGTTCTGGTGGCGCCTTTGTACTCCACCAACTCCCGCCGTTCCACCGAGCGGCTCTCCGAGATGGTCAGCGTCCGTTTCTCCACGTCCAGGTCACTCCACTTCAGCGCGATCAGTTCTCCTTGCCGAAGCCCCGCCGTCAGCGCCAGCAGAAACATGGGGAGGTGGCCCAGCCGCTCCGCCGCATCCAGATAGTCCTCCACCTCTGCCGGCGTCAGCACATTGGCGCTGACCTTCTTGGGCTTTGGATAATGAAACGCACGGGCGGGGTTTTCCGCTATCAGTCCATCCCGGATTGCCTGGTCCAGGCATTGCTGGAGCAGGCGGTGGATGTGCCGCATGGTGTGTTCGCCCAGTCCTGGGTATTCCGGACTCTCCGGGCGGTGACCACCAAAGCGTTTTCTCTCTTCCAGAAAATCTCCCACCTGTTCCGCAGTCAATTCTTCCATCGGTATATCCCCTAAGCCGGGGAGGATATGGTTTTTGAAGAGATAACCGTGGGCTGCATAGGTGGTTGGCCTGCTTTGGTTCTTGTCATAGGCCTCCTGCCAGTGAACGATGTACTCTTTCAGTGTCATATCCCCACCTCCATGCATTGGCGCTGCAGGTTCCGGAAGGCCACCCGCGGAAGCCCCGCTTGTTTCAGAATCTGCTTGTGGAGGTAGTAGAACTCGTGGAGCTGGTACGGTGCTCCGGTCTTGGGGTTGAGGAACACATAGCGGCCGGTTTCCGGTACCCGTTCCAGCAGATGCTCCGCCCTGCTGTTGAGGGTCAGCAGGCGTTGTCCCTTGAGGATGTACCGGCAGCGGATATGAAAATCGGCCCACGACAAGGTGATGAGTTCACATTGCCGCAGGCCGCTGGAGAGTCCTGTGTAGATGAGAGGGAGTGCGCCCAGTTGTTCCGCTGCGTTCAGGTACCGTTGGAGCTGTCCCAGGCGCAAGGGAGTTGTTTGATACGCTTCTGCTTGTGGCTCCTGACAGAGCCGCACCGGGTTGTAGGGGACGCGCTGGTCACGGGCTGCTTCGTCCATACAGCGCCGCAGGAGCAGATGGACGCACCAGACGCTTCTGGCGCTGAGTCCCTGGCTCCGAAGGCTGTTATAGAAATCGGTGACGGTGTCTTCGGCCAGTTCAGCCAGCGGGATATCCCCGATTCCGGGGAGAATATGGCGGTAGATCAGGTTGCGGTATCCGCTTACGGTGCTGCCGCTCCATCTGCCCCGATTCTCGCAGAACCAGTGGTCGCACCACCGGCCTACTGTGTAGCTATTTCCTTTCTGCATATCGTCGCCTCCTTTCGGCAAACGAACAATACCACAGAAAGAGGAAAATAGCCACTGGAAAGAATGGAATATTTGCAGAAGAATGACTGCTCCCGAACGATACCGCTTGTTGACTTTCTTGTCATCCTTGTCATATATTCATCACATGACAAGAATCCGATTTTGGTTCAGATATCAGCTCCAGCCAAATAGCGTTTCAGCAGGAAAGCGCAGAAGTAGGGGAAGGTATAGATGTTATCACTATATCCGATGTTTCCGCCGGTGAACTTAATGCCGCAGTGAATATCCGCATACTTCTCACTGCTGATCAGGGTCCTCATGGACTTGGCAGTCCCGTTTTTGGCCTTCACCTCAACAGGGATCAGGGCGCTTGCCGTTCGGACGAAGAAATCCTGTTCCAGCGTAGAATCGTCCCGTTTATAGTAATAGAGTTTGTATCCCGCCTTGACCAGTGCTTCGCCAACCACATTTTCATAAAGCGCGCCCTTATAGACGCCGAGATTTTTGTTGGTCCGCAAATCCTCCTGGGCTTCCTCATCCAGCATGGCCACAAGCAGGCCGCTGTCGGCAAAGTAGATTTTATACTTGGTATCGTCATAGTTGCCCTGAAGCGGCAGTTCCGGGAAATTCAGGCAGTAGCAGATATTGACCATTCCCGCATCATCCAGCCATTCCACACATCCTCTATAGTCACGGAAGCGAGCGCCGGAGGCAACTTTGGAGATTTGAAACTTCTTGTTGTCCTTGGCAAGCTGTACGGGAATGTGGTTGAATACATTCAAGATCCTGGTCTGGTCGATGCCCTCGGCATATTTGCGAATGTCCTCCTTGTAGTCCGCAATCAACTGTCTCTGTATCTCAAGCGACCCCTCAAAGGTACCTTTTTCAATGAACTCACGGACAACAGCGGGCATTCCGCCCAGGATGCAGTAGTCAAGGAAGAGCGAGCTGCACACCGACATCTGCACCTCGTTGAAGGGCGTGAGATTTCGCATATGCTCCAGCATATCTTCGATGAAAGCATCGTCATAGCCTTTGGCCCACAGGAATTCCTCGAAATCCAGCGAGAACATCTCGTAGTCAGACTTGTAGCCCACGCTGTTGCTCTCGATTTTCCGGTAATTGATGCCAAGCATGGAGCCACTGCAGATCACATCGAATCTGCCGTCAATTTTGAAGAACTTCAGCGCTGTTGCAATTTCCGGAAACTCCTGCAGTTCATCAAAGAATATCAGTGTTTCGCCCTCAATAAACCGTTTGGACGGGTCCATTCTGGAGATATTCTTGATGATGTCATCCGCCTTATATCCGTCCGCTGTGATCATTTTATACTTTGGTTCTTCCACGAAGTTGATGGTGATCACACTCTGGTAATTCATCTCTCCAAACCGCTTGATCGACTCGGTTTTCCCCACCTGTCGGGGGCCCTTGACGATCAACGGTTTTCTGTCGGGGTTCGCCTTCCATTCAGCCAGGAATGCATCGATTTTTCGTTTCAAATAGAGCATTTCACCCACCTCCTTCGCCACTATTATACCGATACCCGATGGAGAAATCAATCGAAATCACAAAAAATGAGTGAGTTTTCTTTTGCTCTGCACATTTTGTGAGCGAGTTGTTGGGTCGAATACACATTTTCAGTTTCCGAGCGAGCCATATCATGCCGGGGCGTATTTCTTTGTTTTATGCGGCGCAGTTTCTGCGCCTCTGCTTTGAGGTATTTGGCCTGTCATCTCCCCCTCAAACCGGGCGGAACATCTTTTAATACACAGAATCCAATCCCACACAAATCCCAAAAGACGAAAGGGTTTCTTGAAACAAGCAGGGCAAAAGAGTGTTAAAGAGGAACCGCCCAAGCAGAGGAAAGGGCCAAAGAGGGTGGAAAAGTGGCGGATGAAGGTTCAGACACACATTTGGGAGAATACTCCCAGCCGGATTAAAAACTGAATAACCGGGTGTAGCGCAGTTGGTAGCGCGCCTGCTTTGGGAGCAGGATGCCGCAGGTTCGAATCCTGTCACTCGGACCAACTTTCTTGGAAAAACCGCCTTTTTGGGCGGTTTTTCTGCGTTAAAAGTTCGTTTTTCAGAGTGCGCTTGACCACATTTTAACTGTGGTCAGAGAGGTAAAAATGGCGGTGGAAGTCGGGACAAGGACGAGCACCGAAAAACGCAAAATCCCTAACCCATCCCTAACGGGTGTAACTCGGGTATTTCGCCACAGCCACGACGGAAACTTGAGTTTTTCCCTTTTAGCGCCTATAATGTTTATAGTAGTTTTTGTATTGTCAGGTACAGTTAATAAAAGTCACCAACCAATCACATTGTGATAGTGTTTTATCAGGAGGATTTTCATGTCTGATGTAGAGAACGCCTATAAGCAAATTGCAAGCTTCCTAAATAATGAGACAGAGAAAACGTTATTGATCTGCGGCATAGCCGATGAAGAAAAGCACCGGACACTTCTAAAAGCACTGAATGCCCGAGGGAGGTCTAAAGGTCTAATCTTTCTTATTCATACCACAAAGGATGAGATGGAGAATTTCTTCCGTTGGGCAGGTCTTTACAAAGTAAAAGTTCCTAAAAAATATGGCCAGTCCATGCAATTGTCGAACCTTACTATCTATTTCGATAATCTATCCACCAAGAGCAGTAGCAATAAATACGACAATTATGCGTTTGACTTCATGATTGTATGGCCGATGCAAAGTGTTACGAAAAATCCAAAAGAGATTCAAATGCTGCATGAAATGGCAGAACGGCAGAAGACGAAAAAAATCATTTATCTCACAATAAAAGAACCTTGGTACAGCCCCGAACCATTAAAGCCGTACGTTGACCGAATTGTTACACTGGACTGTGAAAATGATAATCCGAAGGAATATCAGCGAATCATGGCCGCCTACGAAGAAGACCATATACATCAAGAGCAGAGAAACAGATTCTATTAATCTTGATATGCAATAATGTGAACAGCCACAGATAGAAGCTACTCTATCTGTGACTGTTTTACATTACTTACCCAACCTTCTCAAACGGTATCACCTTGCACCGGCTTTCTTCCGGTGGGTCAGGAGGCTCTGGGGTAGGTGTTGCCGTAGCCGATTCCATGAAGCCGCCGATCTTCTCAGCCGCACCTCGCTGCATATCGTTGGTGATATGCGTGTAGGTGTCAAGAGTGAAGCCTGCGCTGTAGTGGCCCAGCATGCTGGACAGGGTCTTCACATCCACACCGCTGGAGATTGCCATCGTGGCGAATGTGTGTCTGAGGTCGTGGAAACGTACATGCTCCTCGATGCCTGCGTTTTTCAGCAGCTTCCGGTTGATCCTCGACACGGCGTCCGGACTCCAGTAGCCGCCTGTCCGGGGCGATGGGAACAGGATGGGGTTGTCCGGGTGCAGTTCGTGTTCCTGCACCAGAAGGTCTACCGCCTGCTGTGACAGCGCCACCTTGCGGACGGAATTTTTCGTTTTCGGCTCTGTTACATCCAGCTCCCCCTCCATGCGGGTGACCTGCTTGTTTACCGTCAGGATTCGCTCCTTCACATTCAAGTCCTCCCACTGGAGTGCCAGCAGTTCGCCCCGGCGCAGTCCGCTGGACAGCTCCAGGAAGAACATAGGCAGGACGCCGTACTTCTCCGCTTCCTGGAGGTATCTGCCGATCTTCTCCGGCGGGAGGATGGTCATCTCTTTCTTGTCCTTAGGCGGGATACGGCAGTTCTCGCAGGGATTGTACGGGATGAGCCGCTCTTTCACCGCCTGCTTCAGCGCCGCCTGCAGCACCGCATGGACGCGCCGCACGAAGGTGTTGGACAAGGCTTTGTCGTTATGCTTCGACCCGCGCTGCATCCGGCCGTTCCCCTTTAAGTCGTTATACATTCTCTGAATGTGAATGGACGAGAGCTGCTTGAGCTTGATCGCGCCGATGGCCGGAATGATGTGGTGTTCAATGATTCCCTCATAGCCCTTGGCGGTGTTGTAGCGGATGTTGGGCTTGCTGTAGGTTTCAAACCACAGCCTGCACCACTCTGCTACGGTGTAGTCGCCCGTGTGATTGAGGGGCACGCCCCGGTTTTCCCGAATGGCTTTCGCCAGCTTTTCTTTGCACTCCGCCTGGGTCTTGGCGGACACGCTTTTCTGGATGGCCCGGCCGGTGACCGGGTCGATGCCCTGGGTATATCTGCCCTCCCAGCGGCCACTGGGCTTTTTACGGATGCTGCCCTCGCCGTTGGCTCGTTTCTTTGCCATTATGATCCCTCCTTTGGTAACACAAACAAATACCACAGAATCTCTGAAATAGCTATCACAATATTTCAGATTTTTTCGCAGCCTGTTCGTCGATCCATTCCATGAATTTATCACGGGGAACGATGATGCGGCTGCCCAGAGTGATGGTGGGAAAATCCCTGCGGTGAGCCACCTCGTAGGCGTGGGCCAGGCCGATTCCCAGCACATGGGACACATCCTCCACGGTCAGCATCAGAGGGAGTTCGTCAAAAGAGTTGTATTTGGATTTTCTCATTCAGTTCCTTTCTACCTTCCGGGCGGAAGGATTTTTTCTTTGTTTTGCGGCGCAGTTTCTGCGCCTCTTACATGGTCAGATCGGGCCACTGCTGTTCGTGGTCATCCGGCTTGTGACCCAGGGCGATGCGCTTTTCCTGCAGCTTCTTTAGCCGCTTCCGGTCGATCTGAATACCTCCGGGGCGGGACTTGGGTACGGAGTTGTCCTGGAACACCCGGCTCATGTGATGGAGCAGTCGGGTCACTGCCAGCATCGCAGAGGGCGGACGGTTTTCCTCCAGATGGTCCAGGAGATACTGGGCATACTGGTTGTCCTGTTCGGCGGACCGGGTCAGCCAGTGGATGGCTCGTTCCTCATCGTAGGGGATTTCCTTTCCGTTGAGGTACAGCTTGCCCAGCATGTACTGGGCGTAGGGATTTCCTCTTTCTGCCGACCTGGTGAACCACTCTATGGCGTATTCAGTATCCTTTTCGATTAGTTCGCCTTTGAGACACTCCTTGGCCAGCCGATACATGGCGTAGTGGCTGCCGTTGACCGCGGCAGTGTACAGCCAATTCAATCCCAAGCGGATATCCCGTACCTCAACATCATCGGAGAGGTACAGCTTGGCCAGGGAGTACTGCGCCACCAGATGGCCTTGCTCCGCCGCCTGCTCGAACCAGTACCGGGCGTTAACCGCGTTGGGTATCAGCAGAGGCCCGTCCCGCCAGAGCTTTCCCATCAGGTATTGGGCGTACATATCGCCGCTCTCCGCCAGCTTGTCCATTTCAGAGACGGCATTGCTGCGCTCCTCCATAGTCAGGCTCTCGTCCCGGATGATATCCCGCAGCGTCCAGTAGTCGTAGGAGGAGTTTCGGTATTCTTCCGTCTCGTCCTGCTGATTGAGGCCTTTCTCCTCGTAGGTGATCTCACCTAACCGCAGGCGTTCCGCTTCCTGAATAACCGCGTTCTTGATCTGCCGGAACTCCTTTTGCTGTGAGAGCGGGATGTGCTCCTGGGGTTTGTCATGGTAGTAGCTGTCCACCTTGCCCTGGAGCATCAGCCACTGGTCATAGCACTTGCTCACAACAGGGAGCCGTTCCATCTCGTCCACGATCTCATCCACCAGATTCTTCAGCCGCTTTGGTAGATAGCCGTAGGACTTTTTGCCCTTGACTGTACCGAGCTGCACCGCCAGCTCCAGCATGAGCTGCTCGGCGTCCGGATGGTCGCACACGCCGTCCTGCATAGCACGCACCAGCTCCAGCATGGCCCGCCGTGCTTGGCGCACCAGCTCATCTCTGGACTCAGACTTCTGTTCGTAGAGGTGCAGCATCTCGTTGCGGAAGATATCATTGGTCAGCTTGGACTTGATCTGGCGGATACCTTCCCTGGAGAGATAGGCGTAGCCCGCTTTGGCGGACCAGGCCATCATGTGGATGTGCGGGTGCTCGCCCTCGTCGTGGAAAGCGGCGTACCATCGGAAGTCGCGGGGCGGGATCTTCATCGCCGCCGCGATGTCGTTGCGGTGGGCACGTATGAGGTTTCGCCATGCGGCGGCGTTGTCGAAGCCGAGCCGCTCAGCATCTTCACGCTTGAGGGAGATGATGTGCGTCCACACATTTCCGGTGTAGCTCTCTAACTCTGCCATGGCTTTCTCCAGCGAGACGGAATCACCATCACTGAACAGGCCGTGGGTGCCGATGCGCTCGGCACGAGGACGAGTCGCGATGTACTTCATGTACTGCTCCGACTCGTGAATGGAATCCCAGTTGGCTTCCAGCGCCAGCGTGATGAACGCAGAGGCGCTGACCTTAGTGGGCTTTGTCAGGTAGTCCTCGTACTCGTAGAGCGTCTTGCTGTCCGGGAAGTCCTTGACCAGCTTGGCGATGAGCTGTTCCTGCTTTCGTGTGGGCGGACGGTCATCCGGGATAAGCTCCACCCGCTCCCGCGTTGCGATGTAGCGCAGGTATCCGGAGGCTCCGCCGGTGCTTTTGATATAGGGGCTCTTGAGGATCAGTCTTGCCATTCGTCATCATCCCGGTCCTGCTCCTGACGGGAGCGTGCGTATTTCTCCAGCGAGATGAGACCGTTGGTCGCTTTCACATTCCGAACACTCTGCGCGCGTATGCGCTTCAGGGCATCCTCGTCCATCTGGAACGCCTCCGCAATAATTCCGTTCGTCATATCCTGCTCTACGCATCTGGTGAAATCTCTGCGGGCGATATAGTCCTCCAGTCTGCTCAGCCTACCGTCGATGGCAGACATGATCGCCATGGGCAAGAGCGATTTGTTGTCCTTAATTTCCAGGTGATCAATATAGAAATTCATCGCCTTCAAGATGAACTCGTTTTTGCTTTTGCAGTTGTCGGCAAGATACCATTGCTCCAGCCGTCGACTGGTTTCCTGGTCCATTCTGACTGCGATGCGATCTCTGGTTTCTGTACTCATAAATTCCTCCATTTCTCTGTAAGACATCCTTGAAAAGCCCTGTAACATGGGGCTTTTGGGGAAAGCTGACGCCATCGGTGCTTTTTCCGCCTCTCAAAGACGCCAGCTTCAAACTCCCGAAACTGCCCGCACTGCGGGCAGAAGTGGCGGCTGTGGCGGCGCTTGCGACGCCATGCCTTTATCCTGCTTTTTCTTTCGTCCTGCAAAAGTCTGCCGAAAACGGCTCAAGTCCGGCTTCAACCCCCTGGTTGGGACTGGGACTCGCTTCTTCCCGGAAAGACGCACACAGGGCGTTCTGGCGGCCCTGGGCGCTGGCCTTAGCGAGTTGTTCCTCTACCCGCTGACGGGCGATGTCCTCCTCCATCTGCTGGAACTGCCGCTCATAGAACGCTTCGAGTACACCTGGGATAGGACGGATGGTGTAGAGTAGATTTCCATTCAGCGGTTTTCCATCTTTGCTCTGCATGATGGTCGGCTCCGTGTAGATGAGGCCTTTCTCCTCCAACTGCCGCACGTACTTGGCTACCGTGTTTTCACTCATGCCAATCGCCTTGCCAATGGTTTTGTAGCTGGGATAGCACTGATAGGTTTCACGGTTCTCACACCGGAGCAGATAGGCGTAGAGGGAGATCTCCCGGTAATCCAGACCAATGCTGAATATCTCGTTGGGCACCATAAAATAGTTTTTCTCTGCGCTACGCTTGGGCCATTTATTGTAACTCAATTCATACCTCCTGTGTTGTTGTAGAGTTCGATGGCGCGCACACAGGGAGCGTGCGGAAAATTTTCATTGCTTTTCCGCCGCCTGCTTGCTATACTTTAGTCAGAAGATTTGTGCGTGCCTGTGTGTGCGCCGAGCCGCCGGACTGTTGCCGCAGTCACGGCGGTTTTTGTTTTGTGGTCGTACTGGTGTGCATCCCTCCTCTGCTTTGTAGCTGAGTCTTTTGCTTTCATCTGTGAGCTATCTTTTTCGCCTCCTCCGTGTTAGAATAAAAAGAGACCGTGCTCCCGGGAGCACGGCCAGAGATGGAATGACCTTCCGAGCGGATTGCCGTATGGCGGAGAGCGCACATGCTCTCAGGGGGTGCTCTGTCAAAGGCCATGTGGGTTCGTCAGCGCGGAAACCGTGCCGTACCGAACCGAAGGAAACTCCACCCGGGTGAAATTGTCCTTCTACTATTACTTAGAGAAAAATCGCAAAATCGGAAGGTCGGAAATTGTAAACTTTTTGTGAACGCAGAAAGGGCGGTGAGTTCATGTCCTTCAAGGATACCCAATCTTATAAAGAACTGCAGTCCGACTGGCGCTGGATACACTCTATGGACCCGGAAGCTGCCGCTGCCGCAGACCAGTGGGTGAAGGAGCATCCGGAGGAGTGGAAGGAGCTGGAGCATATGCTCTACTACAGCGAGGCCAACTTCCACAAGCGTGTTGCGCCGGACACTCTGGAAGATGTGGATATCAAACAGCCCATCTCTTACAATCCGGAGGCGTTTCTTCCGGAGGAAGTGCGCAACGCAATCTATGATGATATGCGCTGGTTCGACCGGGCGAAGTATCTGCCGGAGGGATCTGATGAAAACCCCTTCATGTATGTGCGCAAAGAGCTTGACGAGGGCCTGCGTGAGCTGACCGAATTGCAGAGGGAGATTCTGTTTCGCACCGTCATCAACGGCGAGTCCACCGAATCCGTCGCACGGGACAAGCAGTGCTCGTCCAGAAATATCCGGGATATCCGCACCCGTGCGTTGAAGCATCTGCGGAGCAAAATCACCAAACGCGAGGGTTCCGGTTCTCCTGTTGTTCTCATCTTTGTCCTGCTTTGGTTGCTTGCGTGCTATTTCGGAATCGAGATCATCGTGGAGCGACTCCTGCCGTTGTATCCCTGGCTGGAATATGTTGGTTATGCAATCGCGGCAGCGGTTGCCATCCCTGTAGTCTACCGATTCAAGGACAGAGAGATTGAAGGCCTGCTGCGCAACCACTGGGCCAGCCGGAACGGATCACAGAGAAAAGAATAGGCGTTACAAAAGAAGGAGCTGAGACTTTTGGTGGTCTCAGCTCCTTCTGATTGTATGGTGTTATCGTTGGTTTTACCGTCACTTTTCTGGTGATTTTTGTATCACTGTTTATTGCCGCCCGCTTTGGTTACATCGGATTTCACATAAAGTAGCGATAATCGTAAAGTGTTCCCTCAAATTGAGACAGCAACCATCCGATTCGTGCAATTTCATTCGAAGATTCTATCGTACAGGGCAGTTTTGAATACAGTCCAAAACTGTTCCAGTTCATTTTCGACAATCCAAGAATTTCCGTCGCAATCTGTGCCATATCCCCAGAACCATAGTGTTTAACCACTTTTAGTGGTAGCGGGACACTTTTACCGCCCTGGAAATATCTCCTGTTCGGAGAAATTACAGATGGTGCAATTCCATGGGTAAAAAGATACATGGTGTTTTTGTCAATTGGGAAGCACATCCCTCGGCGCACAGGATATCCGTCCACCTGCGTGCAACGCTCATTTAACGCAAAGCATTTCAGGTTATCCTCGTATGTTATCTCAAGAAGCTCTATATTCTTAACTCCCACAGATGACAGGCTTTCCACCAATCCTTTGACTTCCTCTTTTCGGAAAGGTGTACGTTTGTGAATAACGACCCGCTTCGGTAGTTCAGAAAAAGATTTGTAGAACAATTCTTTGATATTGAGACCGATCCTATATGCTTCTTCTTCGGATAAATACGGATTTTTCTTTCTGTCGAACGAATAATCTTGAATTTTGGAAAGCTTGTACTTCATTCCACGACCATCAGAAGAGTATATATGGCTACAACCAACAACCACATTGCTTTCCGACGGTCCATTCATAACACTGTATCCAATTCCAGCAAAAGCCGTATCTGGCTGTATTCCGTTCACCACCCAAGGAGTCCGCCCGGACTTTACATACAGCGCCAAAGAAAGAGCCCACATAATTTGGCAATGCAGATCGCTCTCGATCGTTTTTTCTCGAACAAATTGTGTTGCTACCTGTTTTTGCGCAGCGTAAGCTTTAATGTAATCATGTAAATCATAATTTACCGTTCCATCGGTATATGATGTGAATACTTCGTACTCCTTGGGAATGTAAATCAGTATAACATCAATAGAGTTTGCGCTAAGCTGGTCAATTTTTCTAATTATTGAATCACCAAACTCAACAGCGGCTTTATGGACATCCCACTCACTTGAAGCGGTAATTTGCTTCCACTTGCTGCTGTTGGGATCCGGTAAATCAAGACCTGTCTTGAAGGCCTGATAGAAACCTGGGAAGGAAATTAGATAATCAGTATTGTGCTTCGCTTGCGACTGGCGATTCAAACCGGAAATGAACTGAGCAAACTTTTGGTTATGCTCATCTGGACAAACAACCCCTACCGAGATTGCAGAATGTAATACGCCGCTATTCATGGCATAATCTACAGGGGCATTCGAAATCAACCCGCGCATTGGATGGAAATCTTCAGCCACACCGCGCATAGATGTGCCGCAGAATCGAAGTGTTGGATCTCGATATTCTATTCCAGAAAAAATAATCCGTTTGGGCGAAATGGTATCGGGCAATTGTATAGAAGCTTGTTTTCCGAAGTTCACGCCAACCAACGCGCTGCTATTTACAACCGAAAATGTAAAGTTCGTTGTACTCCCTAAAGGATAATTGGCTGAAAACCTTTTGTTGCCGATTACTTTTCTGACCCATTTTCTAATGTGCTCATTTGCGTTTTGGTTTGGCCGACCATTATTGACTTTCGCATTGAACCAGTCCGCAAATTGCTTTTTTTCTTCCCTGGTTAGTACTGCGTCATCAGCGTACATGAAACTCGGAACAAGTGTGAGATAACTGTATTTGTTATCAAATAACAACGCAAGCCGAACTCCAGAATATGCTGTAACAGTTTTGGCTCCAACACGGTACTTCAACACTTCTTTTGCATCCCAGATTTTGTCCTTTGAATGTCCCAGACCATGGCTTGCGGCAAGAATGTGAACAAGTGTTTTGAGCAATAACTCCCGAAATGTACCATTTCCAGCGATTGTCGCTCTGCTTAACGGGCATAACTCAATATTGGTTTTTAGCTTGCCTTTGCATGCTTCCTCGATGACGGATTTCGACCCCCACGCATACACAAGATTCTTGTAGGGCACAGCCATAACATCATCTCTACCCAGCATTTTGCAAAAATCCCACTGTTTTTCGCCAGGAGCAAGCAAAACCTCAAACTGGTAGCACTGATTTGGGAATGCGATTGGGAACGCATTGGTGCTTACCACTTTGTTTATAGTTAGATTAGGTTGCAGGAACCCACTATGCTGTGGCTCAAGTGTAATAGACAGCTTCTTTTTGATATCGTCCACTTTCCCCAAAAACTCTCTATTTTCACTCATGCAGTGGCGGGCGATTGCATACATTGTACTGTCAAAGCCTTCAGTTGGAATATAGAAAGCGGCTCTGCCATTTTTGTTGGCCATCTCAACCAACGCTTTAACTTCTGATGAAACCCTCGTTCCGTAACCACACCAAAAAAGTTTGCCCGCACCTTTCGTCGAATAAACTTGCTGCAAAGCATTCATAAGTGACTGGTCTCGCCCGCTGTATCCCATAACAATTAAATCTCGGTTGGTCAGTTCATGCAGCAATGCCTTTACCAGTTCACCGTCTTGCGAATCAAGTTCTTTCTCTGTATTTTTTAGCGCCCCATATTTATAGTCACCATGTAAAGCGATGCATAGGAGCTCCTTGTCAACATCTCCACGGTATATCCTGCCCGAGGTTTCTGCGGTTATTTCTATGGGAACGAGCGGGCTGTATTGATGTGCACACTTCAGTGTCATACCATCAAAATTTGTTGTCCACACACTTTTTATTATATTTTCTAACGCGAGCAAAGAAATCAGATGATATCCCAAGCTTGGATCATGGTTTGACACCAAGTGCTGAAAGTATTTTCGGCGATCATCCGCTATTGGGTATGCCTTTTCCGCAAAATACGAGTACTCCTCTGCGCTATTCTCTGCCGGGTATATATTTTGTGAATCGATCCACCGCTGAATAACTCTGCGGACACCCTCAGACTTGGAATTGTCAAAGTTTCCAATTGCACCTGGGTTTTGCGATAAATAGATTTCACGTTTCCAATCCCAAATGCAGTCTGCTGCCGATGGGATTCCCGACTCAATAGATGCACCTGCACCGAGTAGCAAAGAATGTGGAGTATCTATATTTTGTTTTATTGACCTTAAAAACTCATCTAATTGAAGTATCTGCATATCCATACCCCCATTCTTTGCTCTAAAATTTTGCTTTATATCCTGGCTTCAACAGCAGGCAATGATGCAAGTAAAAAATACATCGTGTTATTCTTTTCTCAATGCCTTGTACAATTCCTGGGCCATTGCTTCCTGAACCTTCTGATAGAAATCCGGGTCGTTAAACAATTTTGCAAAGGAGTCGTTGTTATCAAGGAAACACTGGGTCACAATATCGCGGAACTTATCAGGGAACAGAGACCGCACGAACATTTCGGTACTGTTGTCCTTGGCATATTTTCTGAACTTCTTAACCTCGGAGTCCTTCATGAACATCTGATAGATCCCCTCGATGATGACGCGGTCGGCATCGGTGAAGTTTCCACTGAAGCGTTCGTTCACCTTGTCGATGATGCTCTGGAGGGTATCTTTCTTCTTGTTAGGTACCTTCGGTGCGGTGCTGCCACCGGGCACAAATACGGGCGGCTTCTCATCCAGGACGATTGCCCCACGGAAAGTCTCGGTGAGGGATGCGTACTCCAGCTTGATTTTGTCCTCAATATCCACAAATTCATCGCCGCCGCTTCTCGGAAGAAGTCGAACGAGATGCAGGGTATACTGATATTCGTTAAACAAATCCCTGTCATGGAGCCGCACCAACTGCGTAACAAAAGCATACGCCTTATTGAACTTTCGCACATAGTCCCGAACGGAATAGCGGTCATCTTCGCTCAGATCCATGTACCGAGCAATTACGGGACGGAACATACCTGCCAGTCTGCCAAGGGCAGCGGCATCCTGGTCTTTGCCTGCCTGGGTTGCCATGAATTTGTTGAAGGTCTCCACATCATCGAAATTGTACAGCATGAAATCCCGAATCTTATTACGGAGGTCATAGACCTGATTCAAATCAGTGCTACCTTCAAGTGTCGTGGTTTCATAGTACGGCAGGAAGGCACCTTTGATATCCTCCTCGGTGTTCTCGAAATCCAGAACAAAGGTGCTGTTCTTTCCGAAAGCAGTACGATTAAGACGCGAGAGAGTCTGAACTGCGGTAACATCACGCAGTTTCTTATCCACATACATGGTGTGGAGCAGCGGCTCATCAAAGCCCGTTTGATACTTGTTCGCAACGACCAGAATGTTGTACTGGCTGCTGTGGAACGCCTTACGGAACTTTTTGTCGGTGGTGATATACTTGCCGTTTTCATCCAGGTTCATGGTTGCCTCGGTGAAAGGCTTTTCACTCGGATAGTCATCCAGGGTAACTTCGCCAGAAAAAGCAACCATCACATCGCAGCCTACGCATTGATCGGCATGGTCGGCCAGATACTTCTTGATAGCGAGATAATAACGGACTGCGTTTGCACGGCTGTCTGCCACGACCATAGCCTTGCCCTTACCGCCAATCTGATAACGGCAGTTTTCCAGGAAATTGGTCATAATCATTTCAGTTTTCTGGGCAATGGTATAACCGTGCTGTTTGTAATACTTGAACAGCGCACGGGATGCCTGACCCTCAATGAGTTCCGGGTTATCCTCGGACACACGGATTAGCCTGAACGCCTCTTTGACTGTGGTGTAGTTCGCCAGCACATCCAGTATATAACCTTCCTCTATAGCCTGCCGCATAGAGTACACATGGAACGGAGCCTTGATGGGTTCGCCTTCCGGGGTCATTCCCACTACGGTACCAAAGGATTCCAGAGTCTGCCCCTTGGGGGTGGCAGTGAAAGCAAAGAAGGACTGATTGTCATGTCTGCCCTGGCCGATGACTGCATTGATGTACTCGTCGGTCAGATCCACTTCTTCCTCTTCGATTCCCGCTTCTTCGGCATACTCTTTGATAGCAACGCCAATATCAATTAGGCTGCGGCGGAGGGATTTTGCGCTTTCACCATTCTGCCCCTGGTGGGCCTCGTCGATGATGATGGCGAACTTACGGCCACGGAACTTCTCCATATCCTTCTTTGCAAAGAGGAACTTCTGGATGGTGCAGATGATGATACGCTTTTTATCGTTGATGGCTTCCGCAAGGCTGCGGGAGTTCTTCTTATCATCAATAGCTTCCACCAAACCAACCTGGTGTTCAAAGCTGTTGATGGTGTCCTGCAACTGGCTGTCCAGTACCACGCGGTTGGTGACCACAATAACGGAATCGAACAGGCCATTGTTCTCCACATCGTGAACGGAGGCAAGACGGTAAGCAATCCACGCAATGGAGTTGGACTTGCCTGAGCCTGCGGAGTGCTGAATCAGATAGTTGGTACCGACACCGTTTTCTCGCACATCAGCCATGATCTTACGTACCACATCGTACTGGTGGTAGCGCGGGAAGATCATCTTTTCCTTGGTGACAGTTTTTGTAACACCGTTCTTGACTACTTCCTCTTTTTCCTTCACAAAGGAAATGAAACGGTGGATGAGGTCGAGCAGGCTGTCACGCTGCAGCACTTCCTCCCAGAGGTAGCTTGTGGCATAGCCGTTGGGATTCTGGGGATTGCCTGCACCGCCAGTAACACCAGCACCATTGGAGCCTTGGTTGAAAGGCAGAAAGCGAGTACCTCCGTCTGCAAGCCGGGTAGTCATCCATGCTTCGTAAAGGTCGACGGCAAAGTAGACCAGGAAACGGTGGTTCAGGCGGAACGCGAACTCCTTGGAGCTGCGGTCATGCTTGAACTGGTTGATGGCGCAGACATAGTCCTGCCCGGTCAGTTGGTTCTTCAGTTCCAGAGCAACCACAGGAATGCCGTTCACAGACAGCACCATGTCGATGGTATTGGTATTGGCGGTGGTGTAGCGGAACTGACGGGCGCAGCCAAGGATGTTAGCCTCGTAGAGCTCAATAGCAAGCGGGTTCAGGTTGGACTCTGGCTTGAAGAAGCAGACCTTCAGCTTGCAGCCCATATCCTCGATACCGTTGCGGAGGACATATAGTAAACCTTGGTTAGAGATGGTGGTTTCCAGGCGGTGATACAGCTTGTCCGCAGCGCTGGCACCATAATACTTGGTATACTTGGCCCATTCCTTGGGCTGGGTCTTGGCGATGAATTCACAGAGCACATCCATATAGATGCACTTGGAAACATCATGTTGACGAGTATGTACCCAATTGCCCTCGGCATCCTGTCCGCAAAACTGAGTGTAACCACCTTCTGGGGAAATCAGGAAGGATTCTATATCTCGCTCAAATCGTTTCTCGCTTTTATCCACGATATAACACCCCCTTACATCTTAGTGACTTTGCCTGCAAGTTTAATGGCACTCTTACCAAGGGTTTTCAGATTGTCCTTGTTTTTTACTATCAAGACTAAGGAACCAAGCAGTCCAAGGCCACCCTTCAGAGCTTTTGCACCCTGTTCCATGCCCTTGTAATCTTCACTCTTCAGTTCCTGCTTCTTGAACCGCTTCTGCTTGTCCATTTCCCAGTACCTCCAACAATTTCTCTCCGCTGACCTCAAGGGCCACATAATCGTAATGCTTTGCCGCCTCCAGACATACATCTCGCTCTGTGGCAATATACCCGGCAGGAGCCGAATAGAACATATCCGTCAATCCCTTGTGCTGATAGCGTATGGTTTCAACTTTGCTGAAATCGATAGACCGAATAGTGGATTCACTCAATCGGAAAGTTTGTTCTGCTGCTTCCAAATTTCCGCATAGGGCATAGGAAGCTGCAAGCAGCTTGGTTGCCTGTAAATACAGGTCATAATAGTCTTGCATTTCCTGTACATCTCTGCGTTTTTCTGCCAGGTAGCCACTGTGGATGACCTCACGCATGAATCGAGCGGGGGCTGCCTTTGGCAGAGGTTCGAATTCTCCAGCACGGCGTTCAAGCGTTTTTTCGATCTGCGCCTGAGCAACAAGTAGGTTCTGTCTGCTGGAGTCTATCTGGTGGTTACGTTCCTCACCTTCCGGCATTGACATAGCCAGAATCAAACCGTTCTTACCAGCTTCCAGTAGCCCAATGCGGTCATCCATTTGCCCATGTTTGATTTGCTCAACCACACGATATGTACGCTCTACCATCTCAGTCAGACGCGCCACCTGTTGTTGCATCAACATATTGTGGTGGCTATTTGCAAGCTCCTGTACCGGATTACCTTGAACAATTGCCTGCTCCGCAATAGGGAGAGGTGTCACAACTTGATGCTTTCCATCTTCGGCAATCTTCATCAGGCTTGGCCACTTTCTGCCGGTCTTCATGTTTTCCATGATGAACATCTCGCCGGATTCATACGCCGCCTGGAACTCTGCGGGGATTTGAACCACATACTGGGTTCCGGCTTTAATCTCAGCCAGAATCTCGCTCATATTTACGCACTGCACGATTTGTCCCAGAAGTGCATGGAAGTCAACACCTTTGGTATCTTGCGTAATGTATAGGCGCTTACCCTCTGCAGGAATGGGCATAGTACCCTGCTTAACTTCTATGGGCAGGTTGTCTGCTTCGATGGGAAACAATTCTTTCATGGGATACCTCCATCAGATATTTTTTCATAGTATACCTTGTTTTTTCGCGAAAAGGTCAACCCTTAGGCGACATATGAAGGAATCCCTGAATTGCTCATGCTTAGATTCCAGTCTTTTCGATTAAAAGCTGCCGCCAGCAATCTCATCATAGAGAGGCTGGGGAATAAACGAATGGTGATATGCCTGTGCCATGATCTTTACGTTCTTATTCATGATGTATTTCAACTCACCAAGCATAATCTTTCTTCCGTCATACTCATCGGAAACTACCCCCACTATTCCTTGTCTGGAGTAAATTGCCATCGCAATCCCAGGACTTAAAGGATAGAAAATACAAGTTGCAGGATTCGCAAGACCGTTGCGGAACAGACCTGTTTCCGTTTTTCCAATTCCTTCAACAAGCACCGGATTGTCGCTTGTGAGAAATGGCATTGTATCTCGGTGCATATTGGCATACACTACCCAAACACCGTCCTGCAACACTTTGCAATAGCGGTCGAAGTTAGCTGGCTCAAAAGAATGATTAAGCACCAACTCTTTTTGGTATTGTTCGGGAAACTCCGTATTCATTATCTGCTCCCTGTGCTTTTCAACGAAAGCAGGAGGTAATGTGGAAACCAGATCTTCCTTGACCTGTGCTGAGACTTTTGGATAAAGCACAGTTTTCACATAGTCAATGCTTTCAGGAATGCGCATCAGCTGTGCAATAATCAGTTTCGACAGAACTTGCTTGTCGTGTGCAGACAGAACAATTGTATCGGGGCGAGATAATGTAACCTTCGCGATGATATTCTCCGTATCCTGTCCACACAGGGTATCAATCTCTCTTGCGAAATAATGCTCCCAATACTTTGGATTGTTCTTGTCCGTCACATCATAGTAATTCTTTATGTAGCCGACATTTACTGTTGAATCGGTGAAGAACCTCACATTGCCTTTATTGACAATGCGGGTTCCGATGATGGTTCGCTTGCCATCTTTCATCCCGAATCTATCCAGATATCGCTTGGGAACAATGTGCTGATTGGTATAGTCCTTCGCCATTACATCACTTCCCGCTTGCCGGTGACATATTCATAAATGAGGGATCGCTTATATTGTTCCAGTTTTTCGATTTTTGCCTGCTTGATGGCAATTAATTGCTCTATTTGAGCACATTTTCTGTCAAGATATTCAGCGATTTCATCTTGTTCATCTCTCGGAGGAATTGCGATGCCAAATACACCTAAGCGATCAAAATTTCGGTAATCACTTGAACGGATACGAACACCATTTGACAAGTCCATCAATATGTTTCCATAGGCCATAGCTCGCAAATAGTACATAAAATAGCGATTATTACCTACTGTGTTGCAGACATGAACAACCGGTGTTGTTTTTCCCCTACTATCTGAGCAACCTATCGCTCCCGCAAAAGCATCCATACCATGAATAACCAAGTCACCGATATCTACACCATGATAACCATGCTCAGTAAATGACACTGTAAAACCATCTTCACGGCGTTTGCTTCTCAAAGTCACTTCTCCATCTCGGAAACAAGTTATAATTTGATCAGTGGGCAAGATTTCTTTCTCTTGAGGAAAAATTGCATTCTTTATTCTACACTCGATCCAATGAGCCGGAATTTCGGACAGCCATTCTATTTTTTCAGTACTCTTCATATTGCATGGACATAATCCGCGAGTAACGGCTTCCACAACCAAGCTGGTTCGATATTCTTTTAGTTTTTCAATCTGCGTCTGAACATTCGTTATTAACTGCTCAACATGAGATAATTTAGCATTTAGAAAAGATACAATTTGCATCTGTTCTGCATACGGAGGAAATGCCATCTCACGCTTTAAGATGCCATCAGAAGAAACTCTAAGACGGATTTCCAAAATTCCATTTGCATAACGACGCAATTCTTTCTGAAACTGCTCCATCTGGAACAAATAATTAATAAACTCAAGGTTTTCACCGTCTTTGGGCTTATATACATAGTAAACAGGACTAACACAGCCAAAATAATCGCATCGTCCCACTGAGCCAATCAAAATATTCATGCTATTAGCAACAATGGTTCCCGGATAGGCTAACTTATATTGGGAATAGTCCTCTTTAGATACATTGCCCTGGGCACCTTTTTCTTCATAAGGGATAACGCCGCGTTTGTTTGTTAACGATAAAACCTGTCTGGATTTTTCCGGCTTGTTAGTTTCTTTGATTTCAGTAATATGCCACTGTAAGCGCTCTGTTTTCCAGTGTGTAGGAATCGATCCAATCCACTCAATTCCGCTATCATTCATCTCACGCATGGCCAAACAACTCCTTCATCAGGATTGTTTCTTCTGCCTCCAGAGCCTTAATCTCCTCGAAAATGGAATCAGAGGATGCCGGTGCCTCAAACTTATAGAACAATCGGGTAAAGGGTACCTCATAGCCGATTTTATCCTTTGCCGGGTCGATGTAGGCCAGAGGGTTATACGGCAGGACGTTCTTTTTCATGTATGCTTCGCTATCTTCGGACAAGGGGATGATCTCCGTATCGGATGCACCCTTGACCGGCTGTTTCTTGCCTTTCTTCAGGATGAACTTGCCGTCCTTGTCTGCCTGGGCGGTCTCCACGGTTACCTTGGTAAAACCGAAGAAGCTGTTGTCAAACACCTTGGACTCCACAACCAGACCGTTCTCCTCATAGGTTTCATTGCTGAACTTCTCATATGCGCGGAGAATGAGGTCGATACAGGCATCATCCAGGTCGACACGCTTGGAGCCGATATTCTTGCGGCGCTTCACAAAGCACTTGCTGGCATCGATCAGTTGTACCTTGCCGCTGCGGTACATGGCCTTACCCTTGGTCAGTACCCAAATGTATGTAGAAATCCCCGTATTGTAAAAGAGATCGGTAGGCAGCTGAATGATGGCTTCCACCAGATCGCCCTCGATGACATAGCGGCGGATCTCGGATGCACCGGACCCAGCATCACCCGTGAACAAGGAAGAGCCGTTCTGAATGATCGCCATTCTGCCGGAGCCTTCCTTCAGCTTCTTCACGCCATTCAGCATGAACAGCATCTGACCATCGGAGATGGCAGGCAGGCCGGGGCCGAAACGACCGTCGAAGCCACGCTTAGCTTCGTTTTCAACCTGGGCCTTTTCGCGCTTCCAGTCAATGCCGAAGGGCGGATTGGAAATGATGTAGTCGAACTCATAACCGGAGAAGGCATCGTCACTCAGGGTGTCACCGAACTTCATGCCGGATGCGTTGCCGCCCTTAATAAGCATATCAGCCTTTGCGATGGCGTAAGTTTCCGGGTTGAACTCCTGACCGAAGCAGGTCAAGGCTGCATCCTCACTGATCTCTTGGAGGCGCTCGGTCAGACAGCCAAGCATCTGGGAAGTACCCATTGCCATGTCATAGGCGGTCTTGGTGCAACCCTCTGCCATAATTTCAGCCTTTTCGGGTGCAACGAGAAGCTCAGTCATCAGATAGATGATGTCACGGCTGGTGAAGTGAGCACCGGCCTGTTCGTCATAAGACTCGGAGAACTTCCGGATCAGTTCTTCAAAGATATAGCCCATGTCAGCGGAGGTGATTTTCTCCGGGGACATATCAGCTTTGGAGGAATTAAACTCCTGCAGGGTCACGAACAGAACGCCACCCTTTACCATCAGCTTCACGGTGTTGGTAAAGTCAAAGTTATCGATGATATCCTTGATATTGGCGGAGAAGCCCTGCAGATAGGCTTCAAAGTTGATTTCCGCATTGTCCGGGTCAGCGATCAGCTTTGCAAAATCGTAGTTGCTGGTATTATAGAAATCAAAGCCGGAGATACGGCACAGAATTCCATCCCGGGCCGCGCCCTCAACATGCTGTGCGTCGAGTTTCTTTGCCATCTCCACAACGGCTGCCTTGGTGGGCTTCAGAGCGTCATCAAAACGCTTCAGCACGGTCATAGGCAGAATCACTTTGCCGTACTCATGTGGTTTGAACAGGCCCACAAGGTGGGTGGCGATTTCCCAGATCAGATTGGCTTTCGCCTGTATATTTGCATTTGTCTGCTTTTGCAGCTCAGTCATAGACATAACAGGTGTTCCTCCTTACTTGATTTCCCATATGAATGTTGCCGTGTCACTCACGTCAATATCATCGGGGTCGATATCGATGGATTTTGCCATCAAAGGCATAGCGTCCTCGCAACAGTCATAACGGGTATGGGAGTAGATATCCAGCTCCCCCCAATTGTAATCAATGGCAATGAGGTCACCCATTGTAACGCCGGATGCTTCGCATAGAATTTCGGCTTTTTTCTTTGCATTGGCGGCGGCGGAGCGGAGCATTGCCTCATTGATCGCAGTCGCATCCTTCACGGTAAAGGCCACCGAAAGCTGCGGGTGAGACAGACAACCTGCAATAGCGGAAAGCGCCAAGGACAGTCTGCCCATATCAAAACCAAAAGCGAGTTTCAGATTGTGGGTCACTTCATATCCGCAGAATACGTTCTGATAATTACCGTTGCGGTCTTTTACACGGTCATAGTCCGTGCGGACACTAAAGTTCGTAGTCTTAACAGAGCCCTTTTCAAAGCCGATACCACACAGTGTTTCATTGAGTTGCTGGATATGGTCGGCAGCCATATCCATTGCCTTATCGTAATCCTTATGCTTGGATTCCAAAGTCATGGAAAACACCACATAATCGGGCTTTGCGGATGCTTTTCCAATGCCCTTTACCGTAATCGTTCTTGCCATTTATCGCTACCTCCGTTTTCTGGAGACTTTTACAATCTCCCATATTAGCATTTTACAGGCTTACGTGTCCCAAAAAACGGACTTAATCCTGAGTGGGCTCTTTTATATGCTCAACAATATCTCTATAAGAACTGTTACGCTTTCAACCGATAGGTTCTGTTACGGTTACTGCCTTCAGCGACAACGATTCCTTCCACAATCAATTCATTCAGATAGTCTCTTGTGCGAGACGGCTTCAGGCCGATATACTCAGCAATCGAGGAAGCTTTTGCTTCGGGGTTATCGGTAAGATACGCAATAATGGTTTCCTTCATTTTTGCGTTTATCGCCGATTTTTTATCGCCGATTTTTATCGCCGATTTTTTATCGCCGATTTTTTCGAATGTGAGCGTCAGTATTGTTCTCTCCGGCTCAAGTTGTTCTGTAACAGCAGGCATTGCCCACCCCTGCTCCCGCCAAGCGCTGAAAACAAGGGGAATGCCTCTGCCGGAACGTTCGCCAATATCAATCAGGTTGAACAATTTCAGCATAGTTCCGTTCCGGGGATCGGACACACCACCGCTTTTAGCTGCGTCTATCTCTATACGGAAACCGCCGGGATTAGCCATGGTGATGGAATCACGCTTTTTGATGATGACCAGGCCTTGTCTGCCGTAATAATCGGCATGAACCAGGCAGTTCGCCAATGCTTCGCGCAGGGCTTTATGCACATTGGTATCGTCCACTCTGGTACCGCCCTCCATCTTGAAAGGCACCTTGATGTCCTGGATCAGCTTGTTGTAGACTCGGAAATAGAAGTCATACACATTGCCGCTCCAGTCGCCGGAAGAGGAGATGATTCGGTCGGTCCAGCGGGTGTCGGCATCATACTGCTCCTGATAATCCAGGAAGTAGGAGTTAAATTCACGGACGATATCGTATTCGTTACCAAACATGAGAAGTCCTGCCGAGGTTGGATGTTTCTTTCCATCAGATCCAATACCAACGGCACCCAGCCGCAGAAGGAAATCTTCATCCTCCAAAGATTCCCACACATGACCGGGGCGAGAGAGACGCATTCTCTGGCGATAGCTGCGAACACTTTCCTTGTTGAACACGGACATATCCATCTCTTCCAGAATGAGCATATCCTGTGTTTTCACGGAGGCATCCCGCACCATGGCCTGGTACTCTTCTTTGGTGCAGCGGTAGTCACCCTCACCATTTCGGCGATAGGTGCAGAGGGGATTTCCGTCCACATACACCGGCTTATAGGAACGTTCTGCACGGGGGACGTTGATGACCACGATATGATTGCCATCGACCTCCTGGACGAACAAATCTTTGGAGGACAGTATATTTACGCTGGTCTTGTTGGGATTGTTGACGATGTCCCAGAACTCTTTGATGAGTTTCTCCGGGTCGGGCAGATCCACCGTGCGGAAGGACTTATCAGCCAACTCCTCCACGCCCAGCAAGATAATACCGCCGTGAGTGTTAGCAAAGGCAGAATAGGTTTCCCAAATGCTCTTGGGCAGGCCGCCGAGGGCTTTCTTGGCCTCAATGCGGTTATTCTCCCGATACTGCTCTATCTTGGAAAAATCAATCATGCTGCTCCTCCTTCACCAGTTCGATGATGTCGCAGAAGTCGCAGTCCAGCGCCTTGCAGATTTTGGTGAGGATCTCCGTGCTGACATGCTCGTTCTTGCCCAGCTTGGCAAGGGCAGTGGTAGACATGCCGGTGGCCAACCGCAGATCTTTCTTTTTCATATTCTTATCAATCAGTAGCTTCCACAATTTATTATAGCAAACAGTCATTTTTTCACCTCTGATTCTTCATATGCACGAACAATTGATGCAGCCAAAAGTTTCGGCGTAAGACATGAAGTTAATCCTTACATATCCATTGGACACGCTCGGAAAAGTACGTCGGATAGGCCGATAGGATATCCAAGATGTCCTCTTTATGCGACTTCATAACACCTACGATGCTGTTAGCCTCGATTGCATCATGGCCTATTTTGTCTGCCAGAAGATTTGCAAGGAATCGGTCATTAAAGATTTTCTCGCATACCGAAACTGCGGTTTCTGTTTTGACTCCGTATTTCAATCTTCTTTGTAGGAGGAGCAAATTGGGCAAGGGATTTACTATGTCTTCGTCATTGATCTCAATGATATCAATGATGTTCCCCACAAAGAAACTCAATTCGTAAGAAATGGACTTACTGCAGATATCTTCAAGATCCGCTATCGGCAAGGATGTACACTCATGCATTTCAACAAATGAACAGCCATCAAGCCACATTTGGCAAATATCCGCAAAGCAGCCTATTTCTTTCTTGAGTGTATGGGTTTCCAGGAAAAAGGATATGAGTATCTTAACCAGTTGTTCATTCGTATAATTCTGCTGGGTAAGGTGGTTTTCGGCTATCCATTTTTCAATCTGTAACGAAAGGTCAATACCAATCATAGTTCTGGCATAATTCTTAAGCTGAGAATGGTCAAACTCACTTATCTTCAATGCGATGATGTCAAAGATTCTTTCTAACAAGGCTTTTTCATCATCATTGGCCATAAAATATGCCAACGTCTCTTTGCAAATCTCAGATGCTATTGCTTGCCTATCTGTATTTTCGTCGTTTGAAAAAACGAAACACAGATGATTTTCGATAGCTTCCATGGTATGCTTCCGAAAACTAACTAATTCTGCAATATTATTGTTGGTCTTGCTCGGATACCTTTCAAGAAGTGCCGAAGAAAGCTCTGATATAAGTTGATTGAAGCAATCATTTTTACCGTAGTTTTCAATAATAAACTTTGCTACTTCTGAACCAATAAATCCCGCTTGGTAGTCAATAACAATATCTTGAACTAATGACAGAATAGAACTTCCACATGGTTCCGAAGCGCTGCTATCGAACATTTTTGTACAGTCATTCCATCTCAAGTTGCCACCATTGATCCGGTTATTTCTATTGTCAAACAACCGCGGATCTGTAACAATAACACTTCCTTCAGTGTACATTCCAGAGCGTGCAGTTCGTCCCATCAAATTCTGAAAACTGCGGATCTGCATGCTATTTCTCGCAACCATAAAACTGGTCATAAAAAGATACTTTATTGGAATGTTTACTCCTTGTGCAAGGGTAGACGTACAGACAATCAGACGCAGCGCTTTGTTTCTACAGGCATGCTCTACAGCAAGGCGCAGTCCATTAGGCAAGTTAGAATAATGCGGGACAACTCCTAAATAGCAGGCAATCGTATATGGATGCTGTTCCCCATAATAGTCGGACATTAATTGTGCCAGTCGATTCATTTCCTCGCCATCGCTGTTTCCTTTAATCTCAGCGAGGTCGTGCCCCCGATCCCTTAATTCAATAATTCTGTTGATTACGGTCAGCACGGTGCTGGTTCGATTAGCAAAAATGGCGGCTCCACCATTTTTGCATAGCTTATTTGCGTAATATATCGCAATGTCTTTGGCGTCTGTTAGCTCCGGGAAATAGCGTTGCTTTTTCTCGCGGGGACGCTTTTGTAATGCAATAACCTCTATACTGCGGGGAACATAAAAATCTTCTTGTGCTGAATCATTAGAATAATAGTGGATATCTTTTGTTTGCGAGGCAAACCCAATCATTTTGGGTGTTGCCTTGATTTTAGGATCTGACGCTAAAACACCTGCTTCACCCAAGAGCCATTTTTGAATCTGCTCGGCATTAGAAAGTACCGCAGAAAGAAGGATGATTTGTTCTCCCCACGAGATGTGACCCCGGATTTCGGAAATCAACAATTCGTAAATGGCCCCTCGACTTCCGTCATCAAACATGTGACCTTCATCAAATATGTACAGACCAATTTCATCCAGGAAATCAGCTTGGTGATGAATGATATAGCGGAGTTTCTCAGGGGTACAAATCAGTATTTTCGATTTAAGGGACAAGAATAAATCAAGAGAAAAGTCTTCCTCGAGAACATCAGAAAACTGGTTGACTAAAACCTCATCCCCGAATGCCGAAATCATATCATTTGCTATTTCATTGCACAGAGCACGGAGCGGAGCAACTATTATTGCTGTAGTCGCTCTGTCTGAGGCAAAAGACGAACGAATAATCAGCTCAATGCTTTTAGTTTTTCCTACTCCAGTTGGCAACTGTACTATCGCACTCTGCCCCCTTAAAACTCCCTTTTCGCCAATAAGCTGTTGCGCTGGCCACAGCATTCTTGGAGCCTTTGGGCTTTTAAGGTAATCTGACCACAGGGACTGATCTAACTCGGAATACCTGGGTAGAAGGCTCCACGATGACTTGGACAAAGCTACCGTGACAATGGCGCACAATATATCGACATAGTATATTTCCATCGGAGCATCATTTTCATAAATCACTTTTCTATACTCCGATAATAGATTCTGTATTTCCTCCGCCCCTTTTCCGGTGTTGTAATAGGCCAGCAATGAACGGCAGACTTTTTCTCCATAAGGAGTATCTTCACTTATATGAAAGTCTCGATTCAGTAGAAGATACCCAAGTAAGTTACCCATGATTTTTTGAGGAACATTGGTTTCCGGATTTATTCGCGCAAAATACTCGGAGCATAAAACTTTTGCACTTCCGAAGTCATCAGAAAGGAAGTAGGACGCAGCTCCAGACAGCAAAAAATCAACATCATACTCTGCACGATCATTGGCCCCTACAGCCGCATCAAAGTATTGTGAAGCAGCCACTAAATGTGGTGAAAATTCTTCCATGTCAGCTATGTTGTTTTCAATGACACTTTCGGCGTATCGAGAAAGTATGTAAACAACAGGATAGGATAGTTCATTCGAATTTAATGGAAACTTAGGATAATCCTTTTGCGGAATGTCATACTCTACAAGTTTTGCTTTGGCCTTTTGGTATTTGAGCATATAATTTGAAGTATTTGAGAAAATCATTTAATGCACCTCTCGAATACTTGATGTGTCAGGGACATCAAATCTGCTCCGTGGACATAAAAAACGGACTGATCTGTTTTCAGTTCCAAATCTGCTCCCTTAATACCGACAATGACTTTCTTTTCGACAGCTGGCAAGCTTGAAATGGCAGCCCCTACAAAGGATGTTCTATAAGGGTATTCGGTTTTTTGTTGAAATCTTGCTACATCCGCTGCTTCTGCTGACTTTCCCATAAAGCGGAGCTTTTTTCGGTAGTAATTCAAAGTATGAGAAACTCGATCCTCGTCCTTTTTTGAATCGGTGACTGCATCTTTAATTACTTTATCGGCCTCATTTGAAGAAAGAAGTGCTTTTACCTCTATTGCCACAAGCTCATCGTTTTTATGCGGAGCCTTTCCTTCAGCGAAGAACCTGTATGCAATTATATCTGTGCCATGCTCAGATTCATTTTTACCGGAACGGTTGTGCTGCTTACACCGGGGAACTTCATAGTTTAGGATGAATTCAAATAAATCTGCAAACAGAATTTCGCTAATATCATTTGACCGTGCCGTCGGTCCAAATGGTTCTCCTTTTTGCGGGATAACATATTGGCGCAAGTATTCCTCTACCGTCAACTTGTTCAACGCGGCATCTTCTTCCAATTCACCATCTGGAACATAATGCTTTCTAATGTGAAGTGCCCAGTCATCGAGGATAGCGTCATCTATGACATAGGATAGCCTGTAACAGTTCAATGGCTGCTGGTCTTCAAAAACCACTCCGTCCTCTCGAATAATCCAATTTACATATTGAGGTCTATCCATACTAAGCATCCTCTCGTTATTTTCCCGGCATACGATGGCACTCGTCTAAATACTTATGTGCAAACGATATTAATGTAAGTATATCAAGTGCCTTCGTTTCATCAGTCTTCCAATTAACTTTGGGTGTGTGCGCTGCTGGATTTCTAACCAAGTGGAAGATTGCCTCAAGCAGCTCCTTCAAGCCTATAAATTCGCTGCGCTCGCTATCGGTCTTCATTGCGTTAAAGAAGATATAAGGATCGTTCTTGGAAAACGCAGTTTGAAAAAGTGTTCCACCATCTGTAGTCAAGCCGGAAATCTGCCGGACACGTTCAGCCAATCCTTTTGCCGCTTCAAACACAGCATCATAATAGTCTGCTCTCAAATAGTCTTCAACACAGTACTTCTGTACCTCAGAATGTATGGCACGGTCATATAGAGCTTTTTTCAAGTGGTTGACTCGCTGGTCAACTTCAGAAAGTGTTTCAGCTTGCGAAACCGCTACCAATCGCCCACTTTGGTCAATTGATAACCCGGCAAAGAGAAGGACTTTGTTTGTTTCCTCGAATAAGTACCTGTATTTTTGCCTGCTATCAGCACTCGTGTATGAGGCAGGATTCAGCACTGCCTGCAAAAACGAAAAGACCTTACTAAACGATTGGCTCCTGTTTATCTCTGTTACCAGACAATTGTAAAGCCAGTCTCTTTTGTTTAAGCCTATGGTATATCCCAACTGATTACGGGAGGAGCCGTCATCAACAGCACAAATTCCGCATTGACCTAAAAGTGTTGTTAATTCGCTTTTAGTCAATCCTTCAGAAGTATGAGCCACAACACCACAAAGGGATTTCAATTGCTGCTGATCTAATCTTTGGATAATTTGACTCATATAAACACCTCATACACTGAGTTTACACTAACACAAAATAATGTTAACACAGAAATACCGTTTTGTCTATTGAAAATCCAGTTTTCAGATTTGTGATTTCTTTTCCAGACAGGAGATTTTGAATTACCAACTGGAAAAGGGTAACCGCAGGAGTGTTTTTAGCTCTCCTGCGGTTATTTCATTGTTTATGCGGCGCAATTTTTGAGGTCAGCCCATGATGCCGATTTTGTTGCCGTTTTCGTAAATGTCCGCGCCGTATTCGCAGTGATTTGGCCCTTGGTATTCCAGCCAACCGAAGCCCTCCACATAAACCATATCGCCGGGCTGTAGGTCAGTGATCGCCTGCGCCGAGGCGGGTACGGGAGTAGGTTCCGGAACATGCTCCGATTCAGACATTGGTCGTGCGTTGGGAGCTGCAGACGCTTCCACTGGTGCAGGCTCCCGTTCATTGGTGGTTTCATGGGGAGGCTCCGACTGTGGAGTCGCAGTCTTTTCTTTCTCTGTTGGCAAATCGCTTTCTGTTTCTAATTTGACCTCTGCGACAATCGGCTCTGGGGCGCTTGCGGCGGGTGTTTGGGGCGGTGCAGGTGTTTCCCCGACCGTTTCGGCTTGCGGCCACACAGCGGCCCACAGGGCCAGACAGACGGTAAATGCTGCGGCGATGATGATACGCCTTTTCATTTCGGCTCCTCCTTCTCAGATGTGAAACGAGCGCCCAGCCTCCCAGTTCGGCAGGAGGCCAAGCGCTCGTTTTTATAGTTGTTCAGTTCCATAGAGAGCTGCCACGCCAGTTCGAATCCGGAGATGAAACTGTCGATGGAAGTGTCTTCAACAATGCGGTCCTTGGCGTCAATGATCTGAAGTACCAGCCTGCGTTCGGGTTTCTCCAGCACCTCGATCAAAGCCTTGTGGCACTTCTCTATTTCTTGCCGGGGGGCCGAAAGCTCCGGCGGAGTGTAGAAGCATTCATATAGTTCTTTGATCAGCTTGTATTTCATGGGCTTCGCCTCCTTGTGACACAAACATATACCACACCTTTTCCGGAATAGCTATCAGAATTTCAGAAGATTATCCAGAATATTTGCGGCTTGCTTCAGCTCGGCTTGAGATGCTTCGCTTGGAGACTCTCCGTCTTTTTTCTTCTTATGGGGCAGGTACGGCGTATAGTTCTGCCGGGTCATGCTGGTTCGGGCGTGCCCCAGCATCTGCGCCAGCTCCTTGGCTTCCATCCCATTTCGCAGGGAGGCGATGGCGCATGTGTGCCGCAGGTCCGTAAACCGGATATGGTCGAGTCCAGCTTCTATGATAATCTCCTTGTGCATCCGGCGCACCATCTGCGGCGAGTAAGGTTTCAGCGTGGCCGGGTGCATAAACATGAGCGGGCTGCTGGGGTGCTTGCTGTGCTCCATGATGAGAAGGTCGACCACCTCCGGGGTCAGCCTTATTGACCTCGTCTGGCTACCGTACTCCACCAGCTTACGCCGTTCCACGGCACGTTTTTCTGCGATGGTCAGCGTCCGTTTTTTCATATTCAGGTCACTCCATTTCAGGGCGATTAGCTCGCCTTGGCGTAGGCCTGCCGTCAGCGCCAGCATGAACATGGGCAGATAGCCCAGACGCTCGGCGGCATCCAGATAGTCCTCCATTTCCAGAGGCGTCATGATATTCGCTTTCACCGTCGTGGACTTGCGGTAGCGGAATGCCTTGGCAGGATTCTCTGTCAGGAGACCGTCCCGGATGGCCTGATTCAGACACTGCTGGAGCAGGCGGTGGATGTGCCGCATGGTTTCCTCACCCAATCCAAAACCGCTTCTTCTGTGATTACCGAAGCGCTTCCGTTCCTCCAGAAATTCTCCGACCATCTCCGATGTCAATTCAGAGATTTGTGTGTCTCCCAGGCCGGGAAGGATATGGTTTTTGAATACATAGTTGTGCGCCGCATAGGTGGTCGGCCTGCTTTGGTGCTTGTCGTAGGTTTCCTGCCAGAAGTTGATGTATTCCCGAAGTGTCATATTTCCACCTCCATGCACTGACGCTGCAAATCCCGGAAGGCTACCCACGGGAGTCTGGCTTGTTTCAATATCTTCTTGTGCAGATAGTAGAACTCGTGGAGCTTATACGGCACTCCGGTTCTGGGGTTGAGGAACACATAGATTGAGTCTGTTTCAGGGATTCGCTTCAGGAGATACGCCGCTTTCTCATTGAGCGTAAGCAGGCGCCGGCCTTTGAGAATGTACTTGTAGCGAACATGAAAATCGGCCCACGACAAGGTGATCAGTTCACATTGCCGCAGACCGCTTGATAGTCCTGTATAGATGAGTGGGAGTACGCCGAGCTGTTCCGCTGCGTTCAGGTAACGCTGGAGCTGCCCCAATCGCAGAGGGGCTGTTTTGTATTCCTCTTCCTTGGGTTCCTGGCAGAGCCGCACCGGGTTGTAGGGAATGAGTTGGTCCTGTGCCGCTTCGTCCATACACCGGCGCAGGAGCAGGTGGACACACCAGACGCTTCTGGCACTGAGTCCCTGGCTTCGCAGGCTGTCGTAGAAATCGGTGATTGTCTGCTTTGTAAGGTCAGAGAGCGCCACACTTCCGATGCTGGGGATGATGTGGCTGTAAATCAGATTGCGGTACCCGCCCTCGGTGTTGCCATTCCATTTGTGCCGGTTGCTGGTGAACCACTGGTCGCACCACTGATCAACCGTGAGATAATTTTCTTTCTGCATATCATCGCCTCCTTTTGGCAAACGAACAATATCACAGAAAGCAGGAAATAGCTACTGGAAAGAACGAATTTTTTTGAGAAGAATGACTGTTCCAGGCGATGCCGCATGTGGCCGTTCTTGTCATTCTTGTCAGTTGCTGATTACTTGACAAGAATCCGGTTTTACATCTTCAAAACAACTCCCAAGCCGAGGCTTATTTCATTGTTTATGTGGCGCAATTTCTGAGGCGTTTTCTGCGACAGAATCGTCTGATGCAGGGGTAAACCCGGTCGGAAGCACTTTTAATATACAGAATTCCATCCCACACAAATCCCAAAAGACGAAAGCGGTGTCTGAAACAAACAGGGCAAAAGAGTTTCAAAGAGGAACCGCAGGAGTGCTGGAAAGCACCAAAGAGGGCGCAACAGGGCTTCCTGAAGGTTCAGACATAGGTTTGGGTCCGCATTCCCAGACATTCGAACCCCACACGCCGGACCAAACACTGCCAAACAGAGCGAAAGAGCATCAAACATCAGCAAAAAGCAGCGGATTATCTCTACCCTTTTTCTCCATTTCTTGCAATCCCAAATGCGGAAACATCCCGAAGACGCCCACTACATAGAAACATCTTCCATGACAAGCTGCTCGCTTTCTGTATGACCGGAAAGTGACAGAAATTCACCGGCAATATCCGGATTTTTGAACCGAAGTACATCCGTATCTTTTCTGCCAAAAGCAAGAAAATCCACGCCGCCATACCACACAACACTTTCATCCACAACAGCATACCGCTGATTCAGTTCTTTGTGCGTATGGACCACGGTACCTGTCTGCCTCATCATCTCAATCGCTTCACATACACTTTCTTGATTCGCGAGTTTCCCGCTCTCTGCCGTTCTGGTATGGATCGCAATTTCGACACCGGAAGCAACCGCCTTCTGCAAAGAGGGAAGCAATTTCACGATTCTTCCTTTTTGCAGATAAGGACTGACAATAACCACGCTGCGGGCAGCATCATCCAAGTCCTGCTCAAAAGGAAGCATAGATGAGTGTCCATCATAAATCACACTGACAAACTGATCCGCTGCACCGAATTTGACCTGATATCCCAGCTCCGCATAGCCTTTCATGCGTTTATGATACATCCGCTCCAGGGTAGGAACATGGATATCCACATAATCGTAGATACGAACTTCCTGCTTTCCTTCATAATTTCTGTGGAGGCGTCCGGCATACTGTGCCAATGTGCCTTTCCACGATATGGGCATCGCCAGGAGCAGGGTGTCCAACCGCGGGGCGTCAAAGCCCTCTCCGATATACTTTCCGGTCGCAACGACCACCACATCCTTATCGTCAGGCACATTCTGCAATGCCGTCAGCTTTTCACGTTTATCCTTTTGCTTGTCACTGCCAATGAGCAGGAAAACATGCTTTACCTGGTCCGACAGATGACCGGCAAGCAGTACAGCGTGTTCTTTCCGCTCCGTCAGCAGAATTGGTGTACGTCCCTCCTGTATCAACTTCAAAGTGTCTGACACCAACAGTTCGTTCCGGTTGTGATTTTCAATCACACCGGCGTACATATCCTGAATCCCGTTGGCATCCGGCAGTCTTAGGCGTGTAAATCTGGGAATTACTATGTGGGAGAAGCTTCGCTTTTCCGCCTGACTTTTGGCATCCACCAAATACCGGACGGGGCCGCACTGCATAAAGATGATGGGATGATGACCGTCCTTGCGAACAGGTGTGGCAGACAATCCGTAAACATATTTGGCTTCCACTGCTTTCAGAACGGTTTCGAAGGTGAATGCGGCCACATGATGGCACTCATCCACAATGACCATTCCGTACTCTGCCACAAAAGACTTTAC
Source organism: Anaerofilum sp. An201 (assembly GCF_002160015.1). Lineage (GTDB taxonomy): Bacteria > Bacillota > Clostridia > Oscillospirales > Ruminococcaceae > Anaerofilum > Anaerofilum faecale. Next base: position 77,404 of record NZ_NFJT01000008.1, read on the forward strand.
GGACTTTTCTCCTCCCTCAAGCAGGGACTGCATGGTGGCAATATCGACGATTCCACTGCGGGTATTCTTTCCGCTGCCAATTTGGCCAATGAGGTGCTGTTTTTTCTTCCTGCCTCGCTTTTTGGGCGGTTCCGGCAGGACTTCATGGATATTCAGAAATTGTTCCAGCGAGGATTTCCACTGTTCCAGCAACGCGCTGGACTGCACCAATACCAAGGTATTGACTTTACGCTGTCCAATCAGATAGGAGCCAATTACGGTTTTCCCGAACGCAGTCGTTGCGGACAGAACACCCGTGTCTGCATCCAGCAGCGCTCGGGCGGCAGGTTCCTGTTCTGGGCGCAGCATCCCATTAAATTCCACATCAATGGAATGTCCCGGTGATCTGTGATCTTCCAGAACGACAGGGACTTCATATTGATCCAATAACCCCAGAATCTCATCCATACAACCACGGGGAAGGCCGATGTATTCCTCATCCTCATAGCCGCAGTCCAGAACGCGAGGAACGCCATAAACGGAAATACGCATGGCTTGCTTGGAGCGAAATTCCGGATTTGGAAACGCCGCAAGTCTCTTGAGCGTATTCAACGCCCCTTGAGAGAAACCCTTTTTCTCAACGTAAATCAAATTGGAATGATGCAGGCGTACCTGCAGCGGAAAATCTCTGCGCGTCAGTTTTGTCTTGGTTCGCTTGCGTTTCCAGGGCACTTGCTTCTCCTCAGCATCCGCCAATTCTCCCATGTCCCCATGATGGCATACTTTCCTTAAAGCTTCTTCCAACTGTTCCGGCGTGATTTTCGGCAGGGAGGACAGAAATGCCCACTGATCAGGATAAGGCTCAAAGCGATCATCCACAAACAGAGAATTTCCGTCTTTCTGCGCCTGTCCTTGAAATGGCAGGGCAATCAAATTCCCGAAACCGCCCTTCGGCACAAGATCCTGAGACGGGAACAACCGGTCATAGGACGAAAAGGATAGCTCATGCCGGCACGACATGGTCCCAGTCAGCAAACCGGTCCCCAAGCGCCTGGCATCGGCGGCTGAAACAGGCTCCGAAAAGAAAAACCAGACATGGGCGCCGTTTCCGGAACGGGAGCGTTCCACTGCCGGTACCAATCCCGCTTCTTTGCAGGATTTGCAAAATGCAGTCACATCAAGCTTCCAGTTTTCTTCATCAAAATCCGCAGCCAACAGCCAGGTCTTGTTGTCCTCCAGCATCGGATAGATTGCCGCCACATCTCTGCACAAAGAATCACGGCCAATCAAATGTGCTTTGACCACATCGGCTGTGAGCGGCCGAAACTCACGGTTGGGGCACTCTGCGCACTTGTATTTCTTTTTATCGCACAGGCTATGCACCCATTCATTTTTACAGACTGGGGTGTAACCGTTTTTCCCGGTGGTGGTGCTGTGATACCGGCGTGCATATACATCTTCCCGCCCTTTGAAAACAGACAGGAAATACTCGATTTTCTCCTGTGAGGAGCTGTGTGCGTGAACCGGGGCAGACTGCACATCCGTTAGCGCACAGCTGCGCCACAGCGGCTCGGAGCATACTGCCCTTTTGCCGTTTTCATCTTCACAGAGAAGCAGCGCCCGCCCTCCATCCAGAGACGGGACGATTTCAAGAAGCGCATACTCCCGGCCACTGATAATCGCTTTTCGATTCATATACAGCCCCCCTCCACACCAGCAGTTACTTCCGTCTATACTTTGTTTTCCTGCCGTTTCCATCCTGATAAATCAGGCCCTCGGCGACCATTTGTTTCAGAATTCGGTTGGCTGTGGCCTGGCTTACATCCAGAAGCTGATCCACATCACTGCGCACGATATGACCATTGGAACCAATGAAATCCAAGATCCGTTTCTCTTCACTTTTGAGCGTACCAACCGGTGTCTGTGTATGATTTGTGCCGGCGTTCCTGTTTGGCAGCGTGATTTTGAATGCGTTGCTCGATACCTCGATTTTTGGCTTCAATTCCGTCTCCGTGTAGGCGTTCATAATTTTAGGCATACCGGTGCCGTATGCCTCAATCAGCTGCAGACGATAAAATATAGCTGCCAGCTTGGGGTTTCGGCAAACCGAGAGTCCCAGCATGATGTCGTCCAGTTCAATGCCGGAGGGCAGTCCACCTACAGAGACAAATTCGATCCTGTCGGCATATACACTGACCAGGGTGCTTGCACGGAAAGAATAGTCTCTATGGATCAGCGAGTTCAGCAGCGCTTCCCGCAGGGCATCTTCCGGATAATCCCGTGTGTCGATTCGGTATAGCCCATCAAAAGTTGCCTTTGTCTGGTTACGCAGATCCAGATAGCTGTACAACTCCTCCATTTGCTGAAACAGCGAACCGCCAAATTCTCTTCTGTCCTGAAAGCTTCCTTTATCTTCCCCAGAGAAGGTTGCCGCCTTGATGGTGCTGGGACACTGATCGGACAGGAGGAGCGCCACATTGGAGTAGATACCATCCGCAGAAATCATTCCAAGAGTCTGCATTTTTGCAGTATCAAATGGGATGTTCTGCTTTTCAAATTGCTTCTCTGCCGCTTCAAAGCTGAGATTCTGTTCCAGTGAACGCATGGATTCGAAGTTGTCCCCATCAGTTTCCTTGATCATTCTTCGGATCGCAGTATCCGTAGCCGGGTCAGAAGATGTGCCGTTTCTGACATAGACCCCACTGGGTTTCAACCCCTTACTGCCCAGATAATAGGGCCGGTCGGTCCCTTTTTGAATGGTCACAGCAATGATATCCTTGTCGCCGACATGTTGGGTTTCGTAGCCCACAAACATGGTCACATCAGGCTTGATGGAATCTCGAATCATATTGTTCAGCTGCAAAATGACTTGGTCGGCGTTTTTGACTCCCACAACACTTCCATCGTCGCTGACACCAATATACAGCGTACCGCCTTTTGTGTTGGCAAAGGCAATGACTTCTTTGCAGATATCTCCCACGACCTCTGCTTTCAGTTCAACAACTTCACTCTCAACAAATGCCATACACAGTACCTCCTTTTCTTAGTTGTCATTATAATCATTCTTGTCATTCTTGTCAAAACATATTCATTTGATAAGAAAATTATTCCGTGTTATAAAAGCCCGCAGCCCAGGGTATTTCTTTGTTTATGCGGCGCATTTCCTACGCCTCTGCTCTGAGATGATTCGTCCTGTTATTGCCCTCCTCAAACTGGGCGGAACATCTTTTAATACACAGAATCCAATCCCACACAAATCCCAAAAGACGAAAGAATTCCTTGAAACAAGCAGGGCAGAAGAGTTTTAAAGAGGAACTGGCGGAGCATAGGAAAGCGTTAAACAGGGTACAAAAGCTCTATTTGAAAGGACGGACATATTTTTGGGACCGCATTCCCAGACATTCGAACCCCACACGCCGGTCCAAACGCTACCAAACAGGGTTAAAGAGCATTGAAAAACAGCAGAAAGTAGCGGTTTTTCTCTACCCTTTTTCTCCATTTCGTGTAATTCCAAATACGGAAATATTCCGAAGATGACCTCTACATAGAAACATCTTCTATGACAAGCTGTTCGCTTTCCGCATGACCAGAAAGTGCCAGGAACTCACCCGCAATGTCTGGATTTTTGAATCGAAGCACATCCGTATCTTTTCTGCCAAACGCAAGAAAATCCACGCTGCCATACCACACAACACTTTCATCAACGACGGCATACCGCTGATTTAGTTCTCCGTGCGTATGAACTACGATGCCAGCCTGTTTCAGCGCCTCGATCGCTTCACACACATTTTCTTGATTCGAGAGTTTCCTGCTATCTGCTGTTCTGGTATGGATCGCAATTTCGACACCGGAAGCAGCCGCCTTCTGTAAAGAGGGAAGAAGTTTCACGATTCTGCCTTTTTGCAGATAAGGACTGACGATAACCACGCTGCGGGCAGCGTCATCTAAGTCCTGCTCAAAAGGAAGCATAGATGAGTGGCCATCATAAATCACGCTGACAGACTGATCCGCTGCACCGAATTTGACCTGATACCCCAGTTCCGCATAGCCTTTCAGGCGTTTATGATACATCCGCTCCAATGTAGGAACATGGATATCCACATAATCGTAAATCCGTACTTCCTGCTTTCCTTCATAATTTCTATGGAGACGTCCGGCATACTGTGCCAATGTACCTTTCCACGATATGGGCATGGCAAGAAGAAGGGTATCCAGCCGCGGGGCGTCAAAGCCCTCTCCAATATACTTTCCGGTGGCAACGACCACCACGTCCTCATCGTCAGGCACATTCTGCAATGCGGTCAGCTTTTCACGCTTATCTCTGGCAGACGGTTGAAAACAAGCAAAAATTCATTTCTCAGATTATGACCTCTAAATCGCCGGTCCGCTCCTGCGATGATGTGGACGAAACGGCGCTGTCCTTTGCCGAGATCAAGGCCCTATGCGCCGGAGACCCCCGTATCAAGGAGCGCATGGATTTGGATGTGGAGGTTGCGCGTCTGATGTTCTCCATGATTGGGGTGGAGCTGCCACAACACTACGGTGCGCCAAACAAAAAAAGAAACAAATTATTTCATACTGTGACGAGATGGGCAGCTGAGACTGCCCATTTTTTGAAGGGAGGGAACTTCATGGCAACAACACGAATTATGCCGCTGCACATCGGCAAGGGCCGCACAGAAAGCACTGCGATCAGTGATATTATCGACTATGTGGCTAATCCCCAAAAGACAGACAACGGCAGGCTCGTTACCGGATATGAGTGTGATAGCCGGATTGCAGACACAGAGTTTGTTATGGCCAAGCGTCAGTATATTGCCATCACCGGAAGGGTGCGCGGAAAAGACGATGTGATTGCTTACCATGTCCGTCAGTCTTTCCGTCCGGGTGAAATCACGCCGGAAGAAGCCAACCGGCTGGGCGTGGAATTTGCCAAACGGTTTACCAAAGGAAACCACGCCTTTATTGTCTGCACTCACATTGACAAAGCCCATGTGCATAATCACATTATTTGGAGTTCGGTCAATCTGGACTGTGACCGAAAATTCCGAAACTTCTGGGGCAGTACAAAGGCTGTTAGGCGTTTGAGCGACACCATCTGTATCGAAAATGGATTGTCCATTATCGAGAATCCCAATCCCCATGGCAAAAGCTACAATAAATGGTTGGGCGATAAGGCGAAGCCATCCCATCGGGAGCAGCTGAGAATGATGATCGACCAGGCACTGGAGCAAAAGCCTACAGACTTTGATGAGTTACTGAAAATGCTTTCCGAGATGGGCTGCGAAGTAACCCGGCGCGGAAAAGCGATTCGCCTCAAGGCTCCCGGATGGAAAAATGTTGCCCGGATGGATGAAGGACTGGGAACCGGATACAGTGAGGCAGAAATTCGTGCGGTACTGGCAGGGAAAAAGCAGTACACACCCCGTAAAAAATCCACCGTACAAGCGGAGCCTCCCAAGGTCAATCTGCTGGTGGACATCCAAGAAAAACTCCGTGCTGGAAAAGGTGCTGGGTATGCGCGTTGGGCCAAGGTCTTTAATCTCAAACAGATGGCGCAGACGATGAATTTTCTTACCGAGCATAATCTGCTGGAATATGCAGTGCTGGAGGAAAAAGCGGCAGCGGCTACAGCCCACCATAACGAACTGTCGGCACAGATTAAGGCGGCGGAAAAACGCATGGCGGAGATTGCTGTCTTGCGGACCCACATCATCAATTATGCGAAGACCCGCGAGATCTATGTAGCTTATCGACAGGCTGGTTACTCTAAGAAATTCCGCCAGGAACATGAAGCAGAAATCCTGCTCCACCAGACAGCAAAAAATGCTTTCGACGATATGGGGGTTAAGAAGCTGCCCAAGGTCAAAGAATTGCAAACTGAGTATGCCAAGCTCCTGGAGGAAAAGAAAAAAATCTATGCTGAATACCGGCGTTCCCGCGAAGAAATGAGGGAACTTTTGACGGCCAAAGCGAATGTGGATCGGCTGCTGAAAATGGACGAGGAGCAGAAACAGGAGAAAGAAAAAGACCACGACCAGCGGTGAGCTGATCGCAGTCAAAAGCGTTCGCAGAACGCGTGGCCACAGGATAAAATCCTGTGTTCAAAGGGGCTTGGGGGCAGCGCCCTCAACAAGCGTTTGTGGCGAAATGGATAGCCACAAGCATTGCTTGCCGCTATTTAGTTCATAAAAAATTTTCAAAATATAGTTGTATATTTTTTTCTGTGCAGTTATTATATAAATACCGTTTTATGATTCTGTTCTTTATAGGGGGATGGGAAGATATGGCACGAAAAGCCTATTCTGAAGAAGATAGAGTGCAAGTGCGGAATGCCCTAATGACCACCATGATTCAGTGTATCGCGGATCGGGGATTGATTCACAGCAGTATTGATGTTTTGTGCAGAAAAGTAGAGATCTCCAAGACCTTCTTCTACAGTTTTTTCTCATCCAAGGAAGAACTGGTGCTCTACGCCCTGCGATACCAACAGCCCAAGCTGCTGGATTATGCCAGATCCCTAATGGAGGACCCCGGACTCAGTTGGCGGGCGGGAGTGGAAACCTTTCTGAAAAACTGCTGTTATGGAGCTAAAAGCGGAGTTGCCGTTTTGTCCATTGAGGAGGAGCAGCAAGTACGCCACTGCCTTTCCGAGGAGAATTTCCAGGCGTTCCGGCGGGATCAGATTATTTTTTATGGAAAGCTGCTTTCCATCTTTGGCCTCCCTGTGGACAGTATTGATCCCCGGCTGTTTGGCAATCTGGCCCTCAGCATGATGATGGTACACAAAGCCATTCCAGACACCATGCCATTTCTATTCCCAGAGGTGGCGGAGGATACGGTGGACTTCCAGGTCAGGGCTCTGGTGGACGAGATGGAGCGGGTAAAAGAGGATGTTCGGTAGGTGAAAGCAAATGGATAGAGATGAGTACCCATGTCCAAACGGACGGGAAAGACAGCAGAATATCGTCAGACACAGAGCCTTGGGATACAGGTTTTGGTTCTGTGCGGCCTTTTCGCGCCCTGCGTCAGCCTGTCCAAATGACAGGGTGTCGCAGGGCATTTTTTATTGTTCGGAAAGAGGTGGCCTGATATGAATTTACCAAAACGCAATAGTGCGGACGGACGCTGTTACTGGATGAAGCCCGAGGGACAGGAGGAACTGCAGCCGCTCTTTGACCGGTGTATCCAGGATGCCATTGACGGGAGAATCACGCGGCTTGATTCCCTCTGGCCGCCGGTAGTGGTCAGCAGTCAAGGCGCGCCCTTTGATGTGCACGATCTGGTGAGGAAATGGGCCGAATTGCAGCGAGCCGAAACCCTGGATGCGGAAAAGGCCATTGCCTTCAGCGAAAACCTGCGCCGCCAGAGCCGGTGGGGTGAAATTGACTACTATTTACTTAATATGCTGAAACGGGAGCTGCAGGAGAAGTATTTTATCGTGACAGGCAATGAAGATGATCACTTCTGGGATCAGGAGTATTCCCTGAAACCAGGCATCCGTGCGGAGGAGGTCCCGGAGCCGCTGCTGCGTTTTGCCTGCTATGTGGCGGTGAGCTATAAAGTGTATGGTTTGGACTTTGAGTATCTGGACACCAATTACCTCTTTGGATTGGTGGAGAAAGTCCGTCCGGATATGGTGAAAAAGCTCCGGGAACATGGAACCGGCAGGCTGCCGCTCAACCTGCAAAAGCGGAAAACAGAGCACTTCACTGCATCGGCCAACGATGCCTTTGCTGTGATCCGTATTACTGCCAGAGGCAATACGGAGGAATGCTGCCATGAAGTGCTGGACTATCTGTGCGAGGTTCTTTCGCAGGAGGATTTTCCCCGCAGCTATGCAGTGGAGTTCAAAGGACCGGAAAAGAGGTATCTTCCCATCACAGGTCTGCCCAAAAAGGGAGTAAACCAGCTCTTTGCCTGTGCCGTGCACTACCCCGGCCTCCATCCCCTGATGGAACAGTACGCCCGGCTTGCCATGCGGCAATATGAGCAGTACACCAATCTCAGCGATGAGCAGTGCGCGCTCCCCGGAAGTTTTGCCGTGTTCGCTCTGGGAATGCTGGGGCAAGAGTGGCGGCAGCTGGTATGGGATTATCTCGATCTCTGCGATGATGAGCACTCCCACTTACAGGAAAAATTCCTCCGGGAGTATGTGAAACAGTTCGGATTTACCGCCGATACCGTCCCCATTTTTGTCCGTGGGATGCTGTCCATGCAGAACATGAAGTATTCCAAGGACTATGCCGCGTGGATGGCAAACGCAGAAAGCCTGGACGCTCTGCTGGAGGCAAAAGTCCATCTGTCCGAGATCGTTCCAAGTGGTTTTTCCTCCGACGAGGATGACGATGATGACGAGAATGAGGAACCCACCGAGGAAACAGAATCCAGCCCGGAGGAAGTGCTGCAATACGCATGGGATACGGTCTGCTATGTGATCTGGGGCAAAGCCAGCGCCAAGGGTGGTCAAAAAGTGGTGGAAACAGTTCCGGAGGAACTGAAAGAGCGTTGCCGACAGATTTTTATTCCAATCACGGAGAGCCTGGAAGAAAGAGGTAGCCTGCTATGAGTTTACCGAAACGAGACGGCGTACATGGTCGTTATTACCTGATTCATAAACCAGATACGGACTCCGAAGTGCTGGAACAAGCCGATCAGTGCATTCAGGATGTGTTGGATGGAACCGCAGAGGAAAACCATTCCGGATACCCGGTGGTTGTTCGGAATCTAAACGGAACACCCTTTCTTCCCAGCCAGCTGCTGGAGCGGTACCTGTCCAAACTGCCGTTGAAAGGATTTCCCTATGCGGATGTGGTCGCCTTTTGCAATGCCCTGCGGCGGCTGGCGGGCTGGAAAGAGATTGATCACACACTGGGACAATACATCGAACACCAGGTGCAGGAGCGGTATTTTGAGGTTGGAGAGAAAGCGGATTACTTTTCAGCTTACCCGCCCTGCACCGTGTGGCCCGAGCTGAGACCGGAGGATGTAGATGACGGCCTGCTGCGCTTTGCCTGCTATGTGGCGGTCTGCTATACGGTGTATGGAGCCAGCTACGACTCCCTCACCACCGAGCACATTCTCGGCCTGGTTTCCCAACTCCGCCCAGACATGGTGAAGCAGCTGAAAACGGGCGGCAGCGGCAAATTGTCAAAGGACATCCAGCGGCGTAAGACGGCGCATTTCACCGCATCGGCCAATGATGCGTTTGCCACCATCCGCATCACCGCCAGGGACTCCACCGAGGAGTGCTATGCTGAAATCTTGGACTACCTGTGTGCGGTGTTGGAACAGGAGGAATTTCCCCGCAGTTACTCGGTGGAGTTCCGTGGGAAGGAAAAACTCTATCTGCCCATTCCCGGCTTGCCCAAAAAGGGCGTCAATCAGCTCTTTGCCTGTGCTGTGCAGCACCCTGATCTTCATCCGGCTATGGAGCGATACGCTCGTCTGGCTATGCGGGAGTTTGAGTGGTATCAAAACCTTGCGGATGAAGCCTGTGCGATGCCCGGTACCTTCGCCGTGTTTGCCCTGGGACTGGAGGGACCACAGTGGTGTTCGCTGGTGTGTGACTATCTGGATTTATGTGATGATGAACATTCCTCTTTGCAGGAGAAGTTTATCCACACCTTTTTCAAGAAATACGGATTTACGGCCCAGACCATGCCTGTCTTGGTTCATGGCGTCCAGTCTATGCAGGGTATGAAACCGGCTAAGGAGTTCCGTACTCTAATTGCCAATGAGGAGAGCCTGAACGCTCTGCTGGAGGTCAAGAGGCATTTAGAGGACTACCTGCCGGAAGAAAATTGCCAGGACAAAAGATCCCAGGACTTTCTCTGGCAAGATGTGCTCTGGGGCATTTGGGGGCAAGCTGCGCAAAATGGCGGCGGCAAGGTGATCAAAGCAGCACCAGCGGAACTGAGAGAACAGTATCAGAAAATTTTTCAATAGGATGGCAGGAGGATTCAGATGAGTGAAGTAAGCTATTCAAATGTACCACCTCTGATGGCTGCCATCCGAGGTGGCGACATTGAGACACTCCGTTCCCTGCTTCATGCGGGGCATTCGCCCAATGAGCCGCAGTGCTATCAGGTAACGATTGGAGCGTGGCCGCGGGAGGAGGAAACCTCTCCGCTGGAACTGGCAGTGCTGGAAAACCGGATGGACATGGTGCAGCTGCTGATCGAAGCCGGAGCGGATTTGACCCATAACCCGGAAGAATTGCTTTACGGCTCCCTGCGCAGTCGAGACCTGACCCTGTTTTCTTTTCTGATCCATGCGGGAGTCAGAATCCCCGCGAAACAAGAGAACATCTACCGGCTGTTTCTCCATCTGGAAAATCGGCGCGATCCTGATATACGCTCCATTTTGGACAGGCTGGGCATGGATTTGAAACAATACGGCGGTGAAGCCCTGCGCAGTATGGCGAGCCATGGGAATCAGATGCTGGCGGAGTATCTGATTCAAAACGGGGCGGACATCAACTACCACAAGCCGGACATGGTGTTCCCCTACGCTTCCACTCCTGTCACCGAAGCAGCACGGCACAACGATTTTTCCATGGTGCGCTGGCTTGTGGAGCAGGGTGCGGATATCACCATTGTTGACAAATACGGAGACCGGCCCTATACCGTGGCAGTGCAAAACAAAAATCAGGAAATGGCCGCCTACTTAAAAGCTCTGGAGCCGGAGAAATGGCACAACGAACAGGAAAAGGTGCGTCAGCTCATGCCTTATAAGCTGCCTGCCAAGCTGGTGGAATACTTAAAGGCCGGCCCCCTGCGGTTGGAGTTCCCGAAGCAGAAATGGGTGAAGTGGGCGGAACTCTACTCCTTTATGGATGTTCAGGAGATGACCTGGAAGCGGAAGAAGCTGTTCTCCCTGATGGCGAAGATGGACAATTACAGCGACTATCTGCTGCTGTGGAGTCCCCGGGACAAAAAGCTGTGGTATCTGGACATCGAGCACGAGGAGTTTCATCCGTTGGCCAAATGGGAGGAATTTATCGCTGATCCCGGCCGGTATCTGAACGGGATGATCGAGGGCGAGTTTGAGGAATAAGGAGAGAACGCAACATGACTAAGGAACAACTGCCCCCCAAGGGGGTCAAGCGAGAACAGGCCATTTTGGAGCTGGGCAAGGAGGAAGCCAACGGCGAACTGCTTCTCCAGCTTGTGAATACAGAAAAGGGCAAGTGCAAAACGGCTGCTCAAAAGGCTTTGGCGCAACTGGAGTATGACCCCGCTGCCCCACTGTGGGCCAAGCTGGTTAAGGCTAAATGGATGGGAAGCAATATTATGTCGGACACCTGTTCTGACTGTGTATCGCAGCAGATCGCCCCTATCATCCTGAAAACCCTTTTCCATCTGCTGGATGAGGCAGATACAAAACCACTGAATCAAGAACAGGTGGAGCAGTTTCGATTCTGTATCGCTCTGATGTTGGGCAAAGCCTCGCCCAAAATGCTGGAGGTGTACCGTTTCCTGGCGGAAAACACGGAGCGGATTGCCAAACTTGAACACACCCCTTTTTATGACGGTGACGATTGCACTTGCTGGCGGATCACCGATGGACTTCAGCTTTGGAATGCCAACCCCACGGAAATGGAGAAAATTCCCGCTGTGGTGCTGACCGCATCCCTGATTCGCAACCCGGATGAACGATTGCAGACATTGGCTGATGAACTAAATGAACGCTACGGCGGCAGCTGGATGATCCCGGTCTTTATGAAGGCGATCATCACCCTGCCCAAAGAGCAGGTGTATGAAACCTATTCTCCCCTTTTGGGAACTCCGAAGGCGAGCTATCTGTTGAACGCTCTGGGGCTGCTGGATTACCGCAGCTATCCGGATGACTGGACCTTTGAACGCTCCGGCCCTGATGGACTGCGCGCGCTCATTTTCTGGGGAGATTACAGCTACGGAACCTATGACACAAGGTTTGTGTTTGAACGCTGTGTGGATCTGGACGAACGGTGGCTCTTTGATCTGGCAAAGGCCCCAGAGGACCGCAAGCCCACTGTGACCTGGCAGACCTACAACCGGGGCGGCGTTCTGTACGAAAGCTATGACGAAATGTTCATCAGCCTGCTGCCCCGCAAGGTGGAAAACCCGGAACTCAGGCGCGTTCTGCGGGATTACTTTCACATTCGCAGCCAAAAGGTGAAAGTGGAAGAAAGTATCACGGTTTACAAAGACGCTGCCAAGCGGTTCGGCGGTGGATGAGAATAAAGCCGCACCGAAAAAAGGAGAAAACGCAATGTTTGAAGAATTTTATCAAAAGTATGAAACCCAAGAGCAGGAAGTGATCGCCTTGATCCGCAAGTGCATTGGGGCTGGGCACCATAAGGGTGATAACGGCGATTTTTGGGACATGACGGCCATTACATTGGGCATGGTGTTCTGCAACACTGGCAAGGTCAGCATAAAAGAAGGTCGGCTGGAGTGGCCGGTTACGGAGGAGGAGCGCAACAGCGAAAAGGGCTGGGAGCGTTTGCAGCAAGGGCAGATCTGCCGTCTAAAGGTACGCAGACTGGTGGATGAATTGGTGCCTGAACATACCACTCCAGAGCAGTTCAACAGCTGGGCCGTCATAGAGGTGCTGGAGCCTTCCGCATCCTGTCCTCAGTTGGAAGCAGTATGGGAGGAATACCAGAAACCCGTGAGCATTGAGGATGAAGTCCTGGGAACTCTGAAACTGAACCGGGATTTTGGGCTGCTGGATGGTGAAATTTTGTGGAACGGAGAGAAAGTCTCCCTTGCCCTGGAAATTGACCTGGATGATGAGGAAACCTGGGATACCGCCCGCAGCATTGCCCACAAAGTTATGGCAGACCGCGAAAGCAGGGATAGGTCCATGCGGGAATTTGCGGCAAAGAAACTGACCGAACTGGCCAATGAGTGGCAGGCAGATGACGATGAGAAGGAAAACGCTGATCCCATTACAGAAGAGGCATTTGCCCAGCGTATTACCTTGTCGGAACTGAGCCTTACTTATGAGGGGGACTTTACGGCCTATTTTGATGATGACGATATGTTCTGGGGACACACCGTTGAAGTCTGCGGATCTCTGGAAAATGGAATAGAGAGCGCCAATATTGCAGGATAGCGAGTGCATAAAACGGAAGCCAGATTGAATCATACAGCTTGATGTTTGAGTGAGAAAGGAGTAAACCCTATGAAAGCATTTGACCCAAATTACAAACTGCTGGACGAGATGTACCAGGACGAATACTATCCTGATTTTCTGGTGGACAAGATAAAGGACGAGCTTCAAAAGGTCATCGACCTGCTGGAGAGCGGTGAAACCGACACTGAAGCGATACAGGAAACACTGGATGGGGCGGTCCGCGGCATCAATGATCTTCAAGATGAATTTTACGAGAACGACAGCGAGATCGAAACGGTGGCCCGGGATTGTATCGGAGTTACCGTGGCCTACATTCTGGAGTGGTTCGGCATCCCGATTGACATGGAGGAGGCTATCCGGGAACGGGATTGGTGATGACGATGGCGATTGAAGATATGTTCGGAGATCTGCGCAAAATCGACATCCTGGCGGAAAGCAAAGCAGGAGAAGTGTTAATGGTTTTGGTATGCAACGGTTTTGTTGACGGCTCCCCCGAAACACAAAAAGCTCTGCTGGATAAAATGGAGGGTTACCTGAATCATACGCTTAGTGATGAGTTTCAGGCAGAATACCCCAAATGGCCTGTGGTACTGCGGATAACCTTTACGGAAGAACCGGACCAACTGATCCTTGATCTGCTTTACAAGTGTCAGGCATGGGTAAATGACTATGGCGCCGCCTTGGAAATCGAGATTGGCAGAAGAAAGATACACTTTGCGGAGCAAGGCTGACTCCCAATCAAGGAAGGAAGAAACGAAATGGAAACACCTCTTTGCACCGCTGTTTTCTGGCGCGGCGGAGAAAAAATAGAACTGAATGGACTGGAACCAAACGCGGTGCAGCGCCTGTCTGTGACGGGAGAGCGGAAGGTGAATCTGTCCTTTCTCCGAGATTATCCCAATTTGGAGGAACTGACCTTAATGGAAAAATGTGAGGGTGTAGAAGTTCTCTCCCAGCTAAAGCAGCTTCATACACTGTCCCTATGGCTGTCGGCCCCTGTTTCCTGGGACAATGTTTCTCTCCCCGGCCTGCGTGTCCTCCACCTGCGTGGGGAAAAGAATGGCGACATTACCCCGCTTCTCTCCAGCATTACCGATCTCCATTTGGAGGGAATGCGGAAAACGGAAGATATCACCCCTTTCCTGACTCCGGCGACCCGGCTTCAGAAACTCTATCTCCAGTCGCTCCCTGCTGTGCAGGTTCTTCCAGAACTGGATGGGCTTTCTGCTCTTTATGCCCTGAAACTCTATGAGCTGCATAAGCTCGGCGATTTGTCCACCCTCTCTCACAGCCATTTGCGCTACTTTGCCGCCACTCTGATTGCGGATAAACTCTCCGCCCAGGCGCTGGCAGATGCTGTGATGGCGATTCCCGATCTGGAGGCAGCCGCGCTCCAGCTGGTAGACCGCTCCGGGCGGCGCTATGGCGGCGTCCAAAAAGCCTTTGCCGCCGCTGGGAAGTCCGCATTGCTGCGAGAGGGAATCGGTGCTTTGGCCACATGGCTGTCGCTGTAACTCTTGCAAAGGGAGACACATTATGATAAAAGAAAGAATTTCGCTGTCTGGCGATCTCAAAAACAAAATCAAACAGCTGATGATATATGCTGGTTGGTATGAAGGTCGAAAAATTGATATTTCCATTGCATTGCAATACTACGCCGAGCGAGGCGTCCCGATGATGAAAAGCACCCAGCGTTTTTATCACAAGTACTTTGGGTTATGCTGTCAGTGGTATTTTTCTGGTGGAACAAAGCGCGCCGCAGATTTTGAGTTCGGTCTGTTTCCATACCTTATTAACGGAATCAAAGACCATTTGGAGGATGCCTATTTCCGGAATATGTCCGGAGCAGAACTCGATGAAATTGAACAGATTGCCGGTGAGCAGTGTCAGCCGATTGGACAAATTGGTTATTACTACCCAGCACAGGTTTGGATCTCAGAATTTGGAAAACTATACGCAAAATATGAGTATCAGGATGAGATTGAGTGCTTTTCAGATATTTTTGCTTTGATTGAGCGAGAACTAAAAAAATGCACGATTGATTCCGTTGCCATGAAAACTGTTGAAGCACTGGATAATAAACTTTGAAATCCTCAAAAAGAGGGGGTACTTTTATGCCAGACTGGGCACGAATCATCTCCGATGCGCTGGATATTTTGAAATTTGACGGAGCCGTACAGGACACTCTGGCGGAACTTCGAGAAAAATGGGGCGCACAGGTCCCGGCGCTGATGGATAAACGCTTTGATGCCGTTGGCGTCCAGTATATGAAACTGCCCCACGAAAAAGGGGCAGCAGCGTTGGGACAGGAACTCTCCGCCTTCGGCTTGGCACTGTATAACCTGGACGATGAGGATGAGTATCTGTTTGCCCTGATTCCAGAGGAAGAACGCAGCGAATGGGAACGCTACTGCAAAAAACAGGGACAATATTGCCACCTGATGAAACAGCAAGGGCGAAAATGGGGCGACCATGCCAAGGAGCAAGACCCTGGTGCGCTGATGCCCTGCGAGGAATACATCCTCCAGGATGAGTACGATTATTTCTTCAATTCCCTGGCGGGTGATTTTGCGGCGGGCAAATGGAAAAACCAGGATACAGAGGAATGGAAAAGCGGCTGTGTGGCCGATCTGCGCCACCGTCCGCCCCAAGTAATCCGCTCCCACAGCTTGCCGCGCCTTGGGTGCCTCACCTATTCCCCGGAACATGAACTCTATGCCGCGTCCAGAGCCGCTGGTGGCGGAACCATCGGCCGGGCATTGCTGAGCAAGAATCCCGCCACCCTCAACTGGTTCGAGCCATCCCCCATTGGGTATGACGGCCCGCCCCAAACACTCTGCTGGGCAGGCCATTCGCTTTGGGTGGGCGATCCTACCAATGCCACACGGATTGAACTGACCGACCGGGGCACCTGCCAGGATGTAAAAAACTGGACGCTGCCAAAAGACGATTGGGGCGGCAGCTACCATTGCGGCATCGTAGCAGACGGGCTGGGCCGGGTCTACTTCTCCAACGAGTGGTACAAGGGTCAGATTTACCGCTGGGAAAACGGCAAGGTAACAAAACACGCCTTCTCTCTGTATGGATACGACCATCTCTCCGAGGCCGTCCCCGTTCCCGGCACAGGCCGCATCTACATGATCCACGCCGTCAGCGGTAAGGGGCGTGTGGAGGAATGCCTGCTGGAACTGGATATGGACACCGGGCGGTGCCGCATCGCCTCCCTGCCCGGAATGGGCGAGGGGCTGAAACTTCGCTGGTTCACCGGGGAGTGGCTGCTGGTCCAGGGAAACGGTGAGATCCTATCTGATGACTTTGCCCAGCTCATCAACATGAACACCCGTGAAGTGCTGCGTATCCGTCCGGGAATGTTCGGCGGGGAGAAAATGCAGCACATCGGGATGCTCACCGATGGCACGGTGGTCATCGTCACCCGGCGGAACGGCGTGGGGCCGGTATTCCGTTATCCCACCGACTTCTGGGGCTTTTTGCGCTCGGCAAACAAGCCCAAAAAGCTGGAACCCTGGCGAGAGTACGGGGAAGTGTACCCAAATCTTCCCATCTTTCTGCCGCCCAAGGCCACAGAGCGAAAAATTATTCTCAAAAAAGACAGCCTAACCATCCTGGGGTCGGTATTTACGCCGCCGTTTACCCTGTCGCAGCTGGCGGAAAAGCTGGGGCCTGCCCGCATTGTCCTGCAAAAGGGAACACAGAAAAGCCCCATGACTGGCCGAGAGAGTCCCTATATCCAGGCACTTGCTTTGTGGGACGAGCTTGGACTCCAGGGCTGGTTGGATGAAGATGAACAGACCATCAAAACCATTGGCGTCCGGGTAGCTGAGCAGGGAGCGTATGCGGTTCGGCAGATATTTGACGGAGCGGTTTGGATTGGGTCCAAGGACTACCGGGAGGCCAGCTGGAAGGATTTCGCCGGATTTGCCCATACCCTCAAATTAGGCGGCTTTACCGTTTATACCCGCTTGCCGGGTCCTGTTCCAGAGGAGCAGGCAGAGCGCAGAAAGCAGCTGGAGGCCCTCTCCGCCATGGTGCAAATCAGTTGGAAAGAGCCGGAGAAAAAGACGGCGAAAGCGCAGAAATACAAGTTATCCAAGCCGACTGAGCCAGTGCTCACCTTTACCAGCTTCAACTTCAAGCTGGCGGTCATGGAAGTCCTGATGTACGAGAAAGGCTTACTGGCTCCTAAACTGGATGCCCATGAGTTTGCCAGAGAGTATAGCCGCCGCAAAATCGACATTGACGCAGAAGGGTATGAACCTATCCCGGAGATTCGGAAGTGGCTGGAGAAATACCCGGTCCCGGCGCGGCTGGCCCCGGAGGTGACGGAGATCGAGATGGATGGCGGCAGCGAGATCTATACCCAGCTCTGTCCCTTCTGGGATGGCGAGGACGGAGCCTTTGATCTCAACACCATTACCGAGGCGGAGCTGCGCCAGTTCCCCAATCTCAAACACATTACCCTCATGTCCTCCAAGCCGGAACAGGTGCTGCCGGTTCTGGAACGGTGCGGAATTGAGGCAGAAATGTTGTGAGGTGAAACGATATGGCATTACAGAAAAAGAAAATCATGCCTCCCCCTTGGCTGGCCCACCGGGAAATCGAGCGATACTCTATTGGCTGGCGCATGGGCTATGGGGAGGATTACATATACCGATTTGGCGATTGGCTGGACACCCTTTCCCTGGATGAGCGGACGGAATACCGCACCCTCTTTCCCGAGCCGGTGACTTGGAAGGGCTGGTGGGATGACGAGGACAGGGTTGAGGTGCTGGCGCACGGTGACTTCTGGATGGATGCGTGGCAGCCGGAAGGTCGGCCCAAGTACACCCGGCAGTGGCTCCAGCAGGAGTTTACCGCTGGGAGAAAGCGGGAATTTTGCTTATTCTGGGGCCATCAGCCTGCCCCGGAAGGCAGTATGACGAAAAGCTGCCTCAGCCAGTGGTGGATGGAGGATTTCTGGTCCATCGCTGACACTTACCTCTGCATGGAGCAGTACATGATGGCGGGCAAAGCTGCGCTGTTCAGCGACCAGGAAATCCGCAAGGAGATTCTGGCGTGCAGCGATCCAAAACAGATCAAAGCCCTGGGCCGCAAGGTGCGGGGCTTTGACCAGAAGGTGTGGGACAGATTCAAATACGCTATTGTGTTGAATGGCAACTGGTGCAAATTCAGCCAGAACCGTGACCTGCGGGAGTTTCTCCTCTCCACCGGAGATAGCGTGCTGGTGGAGGCCAGTCCATACGATAACATCTGGGGCATTCGTCTCGCAGCCAGCTCCCCCGAGGCTCAGGACCCGATGAAGTGGCGGAGGCAAAACCTGCTGGGCTTTGCTCTAATGGAAGTACGGGACGAGCTGCGCCGGGTCACGCAGAATGAAATGTTGTGCGACTGGAACGCAGTCTGAGGTAAAATGATGGAATTATTTGCAAAAAGAATGACTTGGGAGCTGGACAATGATAAAGGGCTGTCCTGCCTGTTCTTTGAATGGGAGGATGGTTACTTTACACTCTCCCGCAAGACCGGCGCGGACGCACTCCGCTTGGAAATGAATGATCCAGCCAATGGTCAGTTGATTGACCTGGACTGTTTTGAATATGCCCTTGATAATACCAGGTTTCGTCTAAATATCGTGCGGAACAACCGAAAAGTTCTGCGGTATCTGGAAGAACACCACATCAACACGGAGTTGTATGGAGAAATCGTCCTTCACTACACTCCTCTCAGCAAGCCACAGCTTGAATCATTATCTGCCGTGACTCTCAGGCTGTTTTTCGGTGAATTGCTTTTTTAACTTGAGACAGGATCGCTCTGAATCAGAAAGAGGGAATGGCTATGAACGAAAAACTATTTCGCCCACAATTTGATACCTTGAAACTGGCCGATAAGCTCTGGCTGATGCAGACGCTGGCGACTCGTTATCATTTGACATTCAAGGAACTATACGCCTTTTCCCGCTGGGGACAAAGCTGCACCACCGGCCTATTTGAAAAAGGTGGCCGGGAGTTTGTCTTTGTCCCGGGCGATACCGTGATTCTTGGCTGGGAGAGTTTTGTCCAAGGAATGGACAAGGCCAACCAAGAGGAACTGGCGGATATTTTTGCGGAAATCGAATATGAGGGCTCTGCGGAGGAATTTCTCAGGCAGGGCATGACCCCAGTACGCCAGGTGACCATCGCCCCCATGTTCGTGGGCAGAAAACTGGAGGAAATTGGCTGGGAAAGCGTACCCATGAACGATCCACGCATCACCGCCCACCCCGACTGGCTGGAGAACTTGCAGAAGTGGGCGGGCCAGAACAGCCAGAGCTTTGAAATACACGAAACTGTCCGCTTTGAACGCAATGGTGATAGCTGGCGAGCGTGGCTGTGCCATCCAATGACCTACCCGGAATTTCAGCGGTCCCTGTTGTGGGAGCTGGCAGCCAGCCTTCCCACGCCGGATGAGTGGGCCTATCTGTGCGGGGGCGGATGCCGCACCCTGTTTCCCTGGGGGGATGGACTGGACCACAAGATGAAACTGCACCACTTTGAAAACGGGGAAGATCAGGGTAAGCCATACGACATGGAGCAGCCCAACTTCTTTGGCCTGTCTATTGCCTACGACCCCTATAAGCGGGAGTTGGTAGACGGGAAAACATTGACCACCTGCGGCGGCGACGGCGGCTGCAATGTCTGCGGTGGCATGGGTCCTTTGCTTGGATATTTACCCTGTTCCCCTCACTGTAAACCGGAGGTTCGGGAGGATAATGAGATTCACAATGACTATGACTTTTTCCGTCCTGTTATCCGGGTGCAGACATCCGGGTGGAGAATAGTATCACCCGAAAATGAGAGGTGATATTGATGAAAAGCCGATTGGAGCAATTATTGGACGAGCTATTAAGACAAATTGATATACCTGCGATGGAGCAAGCCATGTCCAAGCAGTATAAGAGCCAGATCCGCAGACGCTGGGAACTTCCGGCAGACTATTGGATGCTGTTGGAGCGCTGCTGTGGACTGCGAACCGTGTGGAGCAATGATACCTATGAGGCCCTGGAACTGTGGGGACTGGATACCCTTGTGAAGGGCCAGGAGGGATACGCCTATAATCCTGTGGAACAAAAGGTAATTAAAGATTGGGACGAGCATCTTGTGGTGATTGCGTCTGATGCTGGTGATCCATACTGCCTGGACCTGCGACGGAACGATACAGCCGTGTTCTGGGCAGAACATGGCGCCGGAACTTGGGACTTTCAGCCTGCCTTTGATTGTTTGGAAGATTTTCTCGAAAGCGTTTTGGATGTACCCAAAACGCAGGAATATGAAACAGCATATCCCTATCACTACATCCGCCTGATTGTAACCGGGATTTCCGACACCAAAAAGGCTCTGGTGTTTCTAAAACAGCATTTTGGCGACAGCAGCTTTCAGCAGACAAAAGACAGGCTGAAAGAACTGCCGCTCTTGATCTATTCCGGTCTTGATACCGGAACCGCCCCGCTGGAAAACTCTCTTGACCGCTGGGGATTGATGTACGAAAAGCAGCAGATTTCGTTGGAAAAGTTTCTGGAAGATCAAGCATATATCCGCAATCTGTAAGGTCGAAGCTGCGTTGTGCAGGTGCGATTCATCGGCATTGGAGCCCGCTAAAGACAATCCAAATGAGCAAAGTACACAATGATGTGATTTTTGGAGGAAGTCATGATCAAAGCAATTATGAAAATCCATACCACTTCTTCTTCGGTTACATTTGTATGTGGCGATGTTGCTATTATTGGAAACGGTGAGTTTCGGGCTTCATCAGGAAAAGTGGATGGCTTTATCCTGTATGCCGACACTTTACAGTATGAAAACGGGGCGAAGCTCTCACGGGATGAACAGGAAAATTTGAAGTGCCTGTATCAACACTTTGTATTGAACCGTGAAGATTTCATAGACTGGGATATTTGAAAAGAGATTTCCCCATGAAATGTTAGCAGATTGAGCACAGGAGTAAGGAGGAAAGCTATGGAATGGCCAAAACGGGCGCGGACAGCGGATTGGGAAAATGGTGTCCTGGCCTTAGATAGAGAGAAACAATTTGAAGTCCCGAAGCTGACCGCAGAGATCATGGAGCGGTTGGCCGGTTACACCCTGGTGGGCTTCCATGTGAAAGGGTATCCGGTGACGGATGAACTGCTTGCCCCCTTTGCCGGGCATAAAAGTATGGTCAACTTCGGCGTGGAGAACGGCGCCCTCACCGACGCCTGTTTCCCCTTTTTTTCCGCCATGCCCAAGCTGCGCTATCTGCTGCTGACCGGGAATGCCGGGATCGACGGAAGCGGCTTGTCCGCCCTGCAAAGCTGTAAGCTGGATCTACTGGCCCTTGACCACACCAGGCTGGAGGATGCCGGTCTGCTTCGAGCAGCCTCCATCCCCAAACTCTCCCACATCTGGATCGACCACACTGCTGTTACTTATGATGGACTACTGGCTGTCGCCGGCAACAACTACATCCATCCGGTGGCCCATGTGCAATTTACCAAGGAGCAGATGGAACACTTCTCCCAGCTCCAGCGGGAAAAGGCCAAAAAGCCCGTCCAGCTGGATGAGCAGGCAGCGTCGGAATGCCGCAATGTGTTGTCCGCTTTCTTTGCCGAAATGACAGAATGGGAGCAGTACATGGATCAGGTTGGGTTTGAAGATGCCGAGGCTGTGCCCCGCCTGCTGGCGATCTGGGAGAAGTATGTGAGCGAAAAGCCCCGTCTGGGCTACCGGCCTCTGGCCCTCTCATACAGCGCCCAGGGCACCTACAACGGGGAAGAATTCCTTGACGCGGAACAGATCACTAAGAACAAGCTCTACATCTACACCAGAGAGAAAAATACCAGCTTTGACCGCCGCTTTCTCATGAAGCGCGTGGGCGAGGGTTGGATGATTGACGCGGTGCAGGAGCGGCTGGACGGCTGGCAACGGACAGGATTGTAAGGGAGGCATAATGGATGATATATAGGTTTACGGAAGTATTAAACGATCTTGTTAATTATTTTCTCCTTGGTGACATTTTGTTGCTGGAGGACTGGAAGCAGGCAAATCATCTTTCAGATGATTTAACGATGGAGTTTACCACAAACGAAAGCGGCGACAGGGTATTTGACGAAGGAATTGTAATCCCAATGGCCGGTATTGAAAACTATCCCTATACCATATTGTTCAATCTCTCTGGTGATAGACCGGAGCTGTGCAAAGAAAGAAACCGATTGCAACTTAGAAAAAGTGGCTATTCCCTCAAAGTAGATCATAATATGCTGATGCTTTTTACATGGCCAATATTGGAACAGTTTACGCCTGAAAAGGTGAAAGATCTGATTTCTTACTATAGAGTGCATAAGAAGCCGATGATTGAGCTTGCAAATGGCTGGTATCATATCGAGATTTTGGGTGGAGAAACCTTGCAGGATGGGGACTATGAACCTACATTTGAGTTTGTGATACAACCAGCCACAAATGAAGAAGTCACCATAAATGCAGATATGAATTTTAGCTTTGAAATTACAAGCTCTGCTTATTAGTGAAACCTATCCCTACCGAAGATGGAAAAGGAGATTATGATATGGATTTATTGAAACAATGCCAGCAATGGTTTGAACAGGATGAAGCGCAGAAGGTAATCGACACCCTGGAAGCGATTCCTGCCGAGGAGCGCACCCCGGAACTGGACAGCGAATTGGCCAAGGCATATATTGCCGTTGCACATATAGGAGAACGGGAGCCTTTTGAAAAGGCGCTGGAACTTCTGGCTCCCCATGAGGAGTATTTTGCCGAAGATCACTGCTGGAATTATCGAATCGCTTTGGCCTATTACTGTCTGGATGAGGAAGGCCCCGCCCTGCGTTACTTTGAAAAGGCCCTGAAAGCCCGCCCCGGAGACAAAGATACGCAGGAGTACATAAACGATTGCCGCCGTCGTTTGTCCCTGCCCCGCTTTGAAAAGAACTTCCGTGAAAGGACGCAGGAAGCATGGGCAGCCTTTTCTCAGATTGAGGCAGAACTGCGTCAAATCATAGATACGGACGAAACACACCAGCGCGGCGAAGAACTGGTTGAAAAATGCGGGAATGCACTCAAGACGGCCCTGCGTGATACTTCCTTCGAGCTGGGCTTCAATGGCGAAAAGCATGAATTGATCCTCAGTCCAGAGGGGCTTCGCTCCCGCCTGTTCCCGTTGGTGTACTTCCAGAAGCAGGCCCCAGAATCGGTGCTTGAGCATTGGAATATCTGGGTAGGCCGCCAGCCCTGTGAGGGGTTCGAGCTGCGAGCTGGAGAGATTGAAGTTCGGGCTGAGGATGTGCAGATGTGGGCAGAGGAAACAGAGGATCATCAGGTAAGTCTGGTCCTTTACTGTGAAAAGCTGACGCCGATCTTGAAAGAGGACACAGACAAGGTCTGGTGGGCACTCTCTATGCTGGTGGATCAAACCATCGGAGAAGTTTCCGCTATCGCCTTTGTTGCTGGGTTTGATGTTTATGCTCAACCGAAAGACGAACCGGCCAAGCTGCTTTCCGAACTGCCGGAGTTGCTGCAAAGCATGGGGCTTTCTCTCTGGCGGGATGGCAGCGACTACCTGGAAAACAGTTATCTTGCCTATGAACTGGAACCGGTGGAGGACCCGGAGGCTGACTGGCGGCTGGATGTTTATACTGGAAGCTGCCGCCTGCCGGTGCTCATCAACGACTACCTGACTGCCCGCAGTGATATGGTGGATGAGTACCACAAGGATGGCATTGCCGCTGGATTCCTCCTGTACCCGCTGTCCGGTTTTACCGGTGAGGAACGAGTGAAAGCTATTCTGGATTTCCGGGATAACCTGCGGGATGCCATCCTACGGGATGCAGGAGAGGAAGCCGTGACCTTCCTGGGTGGGGCCACTGGTCTGTATTGTGGGTATCTGGATTTTATCGCCTGGGATCTGCCCGCTGTACTAACAGCGGCACAGGCATTCTTTGAGGGAAGCGACCTGCCCTATGCTCACTTCCACGCATTTCGGCGGGATGTGGGCGGTGTGCCGCTACTGGACGAGAAAGAACCGGAGCCTGATATTCATGAGGAAACCGGCTCCCTGCTCTCGGCAGAAGACATTGAAACGCTGGAATCCTTTGACGAAGGGACTGCCGGTTACTTTGGGAAAATGCTCCACTGGCTGGAGAATTTTATCAAAAACGGCGTAGAAGAAGGAAGATTCACCAAAAAACAGGCCCATCAGGATTTGCAAATCGCCCTCTGGTACGCCTTCGCCTGCAACAATCTGGATGACTATATCCACTACTACCGCGCTGTGGAATGGATGCAGGATTCCGAGAAAAATGCCGCAGGCTGCGCTGCCTGGTACTACCGGTATTCTGTGGCGCTGATGTACTGCGGAAGGCTGGAAGAAGCGCTTAACTATGCGGAGAAGGGTGCCCAGGAGGAGCCGGACTACCCCTGGATCTGGCTGCAAGTGGGCAAACTGCGGGCGCATTTTGGTGATAAAACTGGTGCGCTGGATGCCGTCAAGCAGGGATTAAACCTGGAGCCGGGCGATTATGAGTTCTTGACTTTGCAGGAGGAGATTAAAGCCGGAGCCACCCTGGAACAGATGGAGTACCATTGGATCAACCCCGGTGCCGATCAAATGCTCCAGCAGGGGCGGGACGAGGATGCTGATGATAAACAGCGTGCCATAGCCTGTATCCGAGTAGACGAAGCAGGACTTGCCGAATTTTATGAACTGTTCTGCCCTGAGCGGTATAGTTATAAGAAAAATTCCCCCTGCTGTGAATTCCAATACCCGGTGAAGGAATATCTTGTGGAGCTTTCCTTCCGTATGAACGAAGCTGGACTCTCCAAGATGGGAACCGACTGGCTGCGGCAACTAAAGGAACGGTTGGACAGCGGTGAATGGCTGACCCACACACCTGAAGGAGAACAAGAGGGCATTCTAACAGGTGTGTTTGTGGATCAGCTGCGACGCATTGGTCTTGTCTATCAACAGCCGGGAGACGATCAGTATTTTCAGATTTTCCTGAATCCGGACGGTACGAAGGCGGATGCCTTCTGGTCCTCAAGAAAAAACAGTGAGCCGGAGATTTATTCGGAGGATGAGATGTCTGCGATAGAGCAGCACATCAAAAACACCTTTGGTGAGTTTGAGAATGTGTTCCATGAACTGGTTTCCCCTGACATCCATGTGGACATCTGCGTTGTTTCACCCTCTGATGAGCGGGACTATTACACACTGGTGACGATGGGTATGGGTGCTCACCGGATGAATGTGCCGGAGGAATTGGCGGAATACAAGCTGGAGCGAGCAGAGCTGGCCATCGCTCTGCCGTCGGATTGGAAACTGGATGAGGAATCCCTGAAGGATGAGCGGTGGTACTGGCCGATTGGTCTCTTGAAAGTGTTGGCTCGCCTGCCCATTTCCAACGATACCTGGCTGGGCTTTGGCCACACAATGGACAAGCAATCGCCGTTTGCAGAGGACACAAAGCTCACCGCCGCTATTCTGACCGGTCCCCAGGGCGTGGAGGAAGGCGGCGAAGTCTGCACTTTGCCGAGCGGCGAGGAGGTCAACTTCTATCAGGTGATCCCGCTCTATCATAATGAGATGGAGTATAAGATGGAGCATGATGCGGACGCCCTGCTTGAAAAGATGGCAGGCATCAGTTTTGTGGTCAATCCCACCCGCCAGAATGCCATCACCAGAGGAACGCTTGCAGAGGAGGAGTTCACCGGCGATATGGACGATGCCGCCTGGCACCTGGAATCCATTCAGGAAAAGGGCCTGCCGGTGGATGAGATCAATGCATACAACCACATGGCAATCTATCTGCGCTGGTGCATGGAGCATGATCTGATGAGCGCGGAATTTATGGAGCGGTACTGGGAGCAGGTGCAGCCGTTTATGGCAGATCTGAGCCGCGCCGATCTGCGTGGCTTTATCCGGGACCAGCTGAAAGGACAGCTCTTTGGGGCGCTGTTCAACAAGGAGGGCGCAGCCTTTGCTGGATATTACTATGGCGAGGCGGATAGCCCGTACTTCCCCAGCGACATTGATAACTATGCTTTGGAGTATTTCGGTTCAGAGCAATATTATTCCGATAAGTTCCAGGATGAAGCCTATCTGTTCATCCCATTTGATGAAAACTATTATCAGGCTATGGCAAAAGTCATGGAAAAGCGGTTCGCCAACTGGCAGGGGCAGAGTTTCGATGAGGCCACTCTGGAGCCTTCAGACCTTGCGGAAGCCATGATGGAATATCTGGACTGTGAATGTACCTATTTCCCCTCAATGACGGATGATGACCCCATCATGTCGGCATATAACTATGCCAAACGGGAAAGTGTCAAAGAGGGCTTTGTGCCGGTTCTGATTAAGGCGGATGACGAAATCCTGTGGGAATGCCTGATTATGAATTCTGACCCGGACAGCGATGGCGAGGACGACTTTGCTTTCGACCCGGACAAAGTTGCCGAATACCGGAAGAAAATGCTCTCCGCCCCTGTCGAGAACAGTAAGGCAGTCCTGGAGGAAATGATTGGGCAGCGTAAGGAAGAAGCCGAGGATGACGATATGGACTGGGATGAGGAGATCCTGGGCGAGATGGAGGGCGGATATGATAACCGTCGTTTTTCAAGCTACTGGAATTCCGATAATAATATGACCTATCCTCTCATTCTGGCTAAAATCCCCGTGAAGAATCCTTGGGAGATTTTTGCCTATCTGCCCTTTGGTGGCTGGAATGAATGTCCTAACACGCCGGAGTTAATGGCAGTTGCGAAATACTGGTTTGAACAGCATGGGGCGGTGCCCGCTGCCATGAGCCACGACGAGTTGGAGTTCCTGCTCCCGGCTCCCGTTCCCGAGGAGAAGGCTATGGATGCAGCAGTGGAACTGTATGGCTTCTGTCCCGATGTGATTGACCAGGGGCCGGAGGACGCCACCGTGGGCGCTCTGGCCGATGTGCTGCGGCAGTCCACTGTTTGGTACTTCTGGTGGGATTGACGGGAGGCTACTCAAATGACAACACAGTTGTATCTTCAAAAAGCAGAAATGCAGTTATCAAGAGGACTTGAAGAAAAAGCCCTGGAAAGTTTGTTGGCGGCGCTTGCCTGTCAAAACAGAGATACCGTCAGCGAAACTCAAACGCGCTGCCTTTTGGGTGAATATCAGTTCGTCCATCAGCAGTATGTTCAGGCGCAGGAGCAGTTTAGCTGGATTTCTGACCGGGCTGAGCAGCTGGAACATGACTATGATGACCTACTCAATGAGGAGATTCGTGAAGCTGAGGTGCTGTTAGGGATCATGCAGAGATTTGGATTATGTTCTGAGCAATGAAGAAGGAGGTATTGTCCCAAAAGTGTTGCGTGATGGACTTGTGTTCAAAGATGAGGATGGTCAGGTCATATTCAACCAGTACAGCTTCTGCGAACTGGTGAAGCACCTGCTGGTGGAGCTGGTGGGGATCTCTTATGAGGAAGCCTCCAAGATAGTGGAACGCTCACCGTTGGCAGTGCCAGTGGACAATGCCATGGATGTGGCGATATTCAGCCATGACCTGCCTTATTACTGGGCTATGTTTTTTTACTATGGGAACGGTTATTGGTGGGCGGACAAGGGTATTCCAGCGCAGCCAGAGGATATGGATGCCTATTTCGCTTTAGAAAAGCAAATCATGGAAAAACACAACTTAAAAGAGCCTTTTGAGTGGGAGTGAAAGGACGGATTCAATGGGATATGATGTGAGTTTTCACCCGATTTCACCAAAGGAAATGCGGGAATGGTATTTTACTCCCTTAACCTGGATACAGCAGGGACAGGAGGAAAAAGTGCTGGCCCTTGCTGCGCAGCATGGAATGGAGGATTTCTATGCCGAAAAATATCTGAATACCTTGCGCGTTGGAGCCGAAACAGAAGCTGATGAGCTGTTTGACAAAAGCCACGGCTTCTATATTGCAGTAATCCAAGGTTTTTTCCGAGATTATTATTACACCAGAGGTAGCGCCTTTTCGTTCCTGGTGGAACAAAAGCCAGAATATGCGCGGTACTTCACCTCATGGGAACAAATCACTCCTGTTTCCTTTCAAAACCCCATGCAGAACCGAATCATCGAAAACTATTGCTCCGGTGTATATCAGTCTCCAGATCAAGTTATACAACTTCTTAAAGACATGGAGCAGGACCCAAAAGTCCTTGAAGATCTGGAGGGGCTTTGGAGCAATGGACAGATTGCTGTGCTGAAAAAAGCACTTTCTGCTGCTGCAAAGTCAGGAGTCGGTCTGTTGGAGGCCACTGAAGTGGTAGAGCCCAACCCCATCAGCCCAAATGAGAGCACAAGTTACTCTAACCTCTACCACTGTGATCGGGACGGAGTATATCTCTACATAGATACTGTTAGTAGTCAATTAGCGGATGCGATTGGAAGAAATGGGGAACAAGAATAAGCGGTTGGGAGGATTTTATGGAACAAAAACTCCCGGCAGATATTTTTCGGAGTCCCTGGACTACCTGTGGGATGCCCTGATCCAGCCGCCCGGAGGGGTGCTGGACATCAATATGGGGGAATATGCCTCGGGAGGTCATTGACTTTATCATACCAGCAAAGGAGGTGGGAACTATGCAAAGCCAAGGCAATATCAGAGCTGTTGAAATGCTTCGCTATCTTTTTCAGCATACAGATGAAAACCATCCTGCTACTGTTACAGATATTACTGCTTACTTGAAAGAGCGAGGCATTCAGGCAGTGCGCCAAACGGTCTATGCTGATTTGAACGCTTTGATTACAGCCGGGTTTGATATTGTGATAGTTAAAAGCACACAAAATCAGTATTTCATGGGAAACAGGCTTTTTGAATACCCGGAATTAAAAATGCTGGCGGATGCGGTGGCTTCTTCCAAAATCATTTCTGCAAAGAAATCGGAGGCTCTGGTACAGAAGCTGGGGTGTTTGACGAGTATCCATCAGGCAGAACAGCTCAAGAGGCTCGCCAGCTTATCCAGCCGTGTAAAACCAGGAAATGAAAAAGTCTACTACATAATCGACAGTATTCATTCTGCTATCTTGGAGCATCGTCAAATCGAATTCCAATACTATGAATACACTCAGACAAAAGAAAAAATCCTGAAACATGACGGATACCGCTACCTTCTGGACCCTTATGCGCTGGAGTGGAAAAATGACCATTATTACTTGATTGGCTACTCACATAAACACAGCAGAGTCGCCCACTTCCGTGTAGATCGTCTGGCAGGAGTTGATGTCTTAACAACAGAGTTTGCTCAGCTTGAAAATTTTGATGTGGCTGCATACACCAACACAATGATTGATATGTTTGCCTCGGAGGGCACACTGGATGTTGAGCTGCTGTGTGATAACGAGCTTATGCGCGTTATCATTGACCATTACGGAGAGAATGTCCCTGTGCGAACCTATGATAAGGATCGTTTTATAGCAACAATCAAAGTAAACCCAAGCGGCACATTCTATGGATGGGTATTTAAGTTTATGGGGAAGATCAAGATTCTTTCCCCCCAAGAGTGTGTAAACCAGATGAGAAATGCAGCAAGGGTGTTTATTTGAGGAATTGGGGCGAGGTGTTAAAGATATTTAACACCTCGCCCTGCTTTTCTTTTTTCGCCTTGAATCGAACACCTGTTCCGTCTTATAATAAAACCAGGATGTTCGCAATGCTGCGAACACCCTTGGAGACAGGAGGCAAGCCGTCATGACTTTCGGAACTTTTATCAGCACAAGACGAAAGGAACTCAAACAGAATCTGAGAGATACTGCAAAATATCTTAAAATAGCGTATGGCTATCTCAGTGATATTGAGCAAAACCGCCGCCCTGCTCCAGACGGCGACTTTGTAGACCGAATTTCTGAGTTCCTTCAGCTGAGCAAAAAGGAGCATGAACTATTGCTGGATTTGGCAGCCAGATCCCGGAATACGGTTTCGGCGGATCTGCCAGAGTACATAATGGAAAATGATATTGTTCGAGCCGCGCTCCGTGTAGCCAAAGAAGTAGATGCTACAGATGAGGAATGGCAGGCTTTTATGGAAATGCTGAAGAATCGTCAGCATTAAGGGAGGGAGCCGTCTTGTCTGTTCCACAAATTCGGATAGCTGCAATCGAGGCCATTGCGCGGAAAATTCTCATGGAATATGATCCAGCTCTTTTGGAGGGTGAGCCATGCGCTATCCCCATAGAGACCATTATCGAGACGAAGTTTGATTTGATTCTTGAATATCATATTCTTCGGAAAAACGGCAGTATTTTGGGCGAAACCATTTTTGATGATGGAGCTGTGATTCTGTATGACCAATATCAACATGAGTATCGCCTTATCGGGGTTAAAGCAGGCACTATTCTGATTGATGAACGCTTGTGTGAGCCTCAGAGATTGGGGCGTCTGCGGTTTACTTGCGGTCACGAGCTTGCTCACTGGGTACTCCACAAAAAGCTCTATACCGGAACTGGTGATGTGGCCGCCTATGATGGGAATTCTTCTACGGACGAAAGTAACGGTATCATTGAGCGTCAGGCCGACGCTATGGCTACTGCATTACTTATGCCCTTGCCGCAGGTAAAAAAATGCTTTTACCGTTTACGCTCTGGCCGTTCAACGGAACAGCTGATCTACGAGATGTCCCAGACTTTTGCTGTTTCCAAACAAGCTATGCAAATCCGCCTACAATCCCACAATCTTATTTAATGGCTGATGTGATTGAATTGAGTCGAGGGGCCGGAGCGCCCCTTACTCAATTTCCATACTCTTTTTTTACCCTGAATGTTCGCAACTTTGCGAACAAGGAAGGAGGAAACCATGAGAAAAGAAAGTGCAACCATCCGCAGATGTCATAGCCAGCTTTCGGCGCTTGGCTTGGACAGTGACGCTGTATTCCATCGTAGTAAGCTGATCTTAAAAATCTACCGTGATGTCGTTTGGGTTTTAAGCGAGCGTGTAGAGGAACTTCAGGAATACGCCTGGGATCTCGGAAAGCAAGATATTGACACAGGTCTTTGCTATTTGGAGAATTTTGCACCAGATATTGATTTGCAGGACTTCGAGGAAAAGGTGTGCTGCGTCGTTGAAAGCCGGATGTTCGTGGAGATAATTGACCGCGCACTTTTGCGGCTCAGAAAGTATCCAGATCGTGGAGAGCTGTACTATGAAATCCTGACGAAGCAGTTTATCTATCGCTTCAACAGCACAGAGAAAGAAATGCTGGAGGAACTCAATATGGAACGCAGCGTTTTCTATGACCGCAAAAAGGAGGCCATCTATATCTTTTCTGTCTGTTTATTTGGATATGCTATTCCAGAGGTGTCGGAAAAGCTGCCCCGACTAATTTCCGACTGAATCCCGATAAAGTCCCAACGGAATCCCTACTCCATTCCGATTTTGTACCTGCTATACTGGCTACAGTGGCAGGTATGCGCCAAAATAATAGCCTAAAAGTCCGGTGCCTGGTGGTGCTGGGCAATTTTTATTCCTGCCACTAATACGGTGGCAGGGATCAGAGCCGAGGATGAAATAATCATCTTCGGCTTTTTTCTTTGTCCGGTTTGGGAGGGCCGGTATGCGCTGGGAGGCGTACATAGCAAGGTATCCGTGATCTCCGTTCAATTCGCTGTTGAACACGAAATTGAACGGAGGAAAGGATATGACAAGAGTATTTATCTGGAAAAATAATTGCCCACAAGAATGGGAGGAAATCAGTTTTACCGCGTTCAGAAAAGCCCGCAGCTCCGGTGCTTTTTCTGGGCGCTTTTTTGTTGAGACCACAAAGATGTTTTCAGGAGAGAATGACCGCATTATTTTGGAGTGCTCTTATTCAGATTTTGGAAAGTACCAATGGGAAGATCGCCACAGCCGTTACCTTCAGGAGCAAGAACGGAATCATACAATATTGCCAGCATCCCAACTTAAAGATTTGGACGGAGCAGAGAAAGGGTATCAGGATACAGATCTTTTTGTAGATGAGATTAGTGATACGGCAGAGCAGGCTATTCACAGCTTACTTATGGAGAAATTGAACCTTGCTTTGAAACAGTTGAGTAAGGCGGAACGGGATTTCATCCTGTCCTTTTATGACATGGAAAAGCCCAATATGACTGTACTGGCATCCCAATATGGGGTTACAAGGCAGGCGGCAGACAAGCGGTTAAAAAAAATTCAAGAAAAAATAAAAAAGTTGGTTGCGATTTTCTAAAAAAGTGGCGGATGCAAGTGAGAGGGGTTTTCCCACTCGCTTGTACCTTGACAAGTTCAGATACGAATCATCAAGTTTGTTCCGCTTCGGGCGTAATTACGCCGCTACATCAGCGGTATATTGCCAGGCAAATTGCAGCTCTCAACAGGCCACTTTACTTTTGCTGTGAGAGGAGTTTGCGTTGCTTGGCTTTATATCAGGCTGTAATACACCAGTTGGTTTCTGGTCATGGCATGATGAAGCGGAGCGCCCTCTTATAGCTGTAGTCCGAGCGTGCTAACAGCCGTCGCAGGCCATGGGTAAGACCGTATGGAAAGGAGGTGAAAGTCCTGGGTAGCAGTGTAACCTACTGTGGCTTGATGATTACCCGAATCCCTGGGGTGTCGTGGACAAATAAGGGATAAAAACAGGCACTTATTGAAGGAGGTTCTGCTTTGAAAGGTGGAACCTCCTTCTTACATAGGAATTATCATGTAAGACATAGGAGGATAAAGAAATGAACGAAGATTGGGTATTCAAACGCGGGGATCTTTATTATGCGAATTTGAACCCCTATTTTGGCTCGGAGCAAGGTGGCACACGCCCGGTTCTGGTGCTTCAGAACAATATGGGCAACTTCTTTTGTCCCACCTTGATTGTCGCGCCGCTCACCAGCAAATGGATCAAGAAAAAGGAACTCCCGGTTCACTATACTCTGGAAAGCGTTCAAGAGCTGGGCCAGAAATCGGTTGTCCTGTTAGAACAAATCAAAACGATTGATAAGCGGCGCATTTTATCCTACATTGGGAAAGTATCCCGAGAGGAAATGCGCGCCGTAGATGAAGCTCTGCAAGTCAGCTTGGACATCCATATCCCGGAAGAAATGGAGGCACCATGAGCTGGCTTTTCTTTCTATAAGGAGGCATACCATGTTTGAAGAAAAAATCGCGGCATTGAACCGCGCAAATGAGCAAAGTGCTGTTTGCTATGAAAAACGCACTTATACCGTAGATGAGATACAGGACATTTTGGGAATCAGCCGTCCCACCGCATACAATCTTGTGAAAAAAGGATTGTTTCACAGCGTCAGAGTAGGCGGCCATATCCGTATTTCCAAAAAGAGTTTTGATGAATGGCTGGATCAAAAATCATAGTATTTGTCAAGGATGTCGGTTGGACAATCGGCATCCTTAACTTTTTTCCTGAATCCTCTTACAATGGAGCCACAACAAAAGCAATCTTCAATTTTAAGAGGAGGTAACATAATGCAACAAGCAAAGACGAAAAAAAGTATCTCTGTCCCAGAGATGGGCAGGATGCTTGGTTTAGGCAAGGTCGAATCATACTGGCTGGTCAAGAAAAACTATTTTACCACCATCCAGGTGGCTGGCCGTATGCGAGTGATGCTGGATAGCTTTGAGGATTGGTACGCTGGACAATTCCACTACAAAAAAGTGGATGGCACACCCCCAGGCGCAAAGTGGCGGCACACAACAATGTCTGTTCCGGAACTCGCTGAACTTCTTGGCCTTAAATCTGCAACAGCCTATGACTTAGTAAAGCGAGCACACTTAGAGACCATGATCATAGACCGGCGAATCCGGGTCGTTAACGATAGTTTTGAAAGCTGGTACGCCGGTCAAAGTCACTACATAAAAATCACAGAAAGGAGTTGCTGAGTATGGCATCTATTGTAAAGCGTAAAAATAAGTATTCGGTGGTATATGCCTATTTTGATGAAGCCGGTAAGAGACGGCAGCGGTGGGAAACCTTCGATACTAATGCAGAAGCCAAAAAGCGTAAAGCCCAGATTGAATACGAGCAGGAATCCGGCACCTTCATCGTTCCCAATGCCAAGACTTTGAATGACTTGCTCAATGAGTATATGTCCATCTATGGGGTAAACACCTGGGCAATGTCCACATACGAAAGCCGTCGAGGTTTAATGCGAAACTACATAACCCCTATTATTGGGGATATGTGCTTGGGGGAAATCACTCCGCGAATGATGGACAAATACTACCGGGATTTACTGAGCGTGAAAGCGGTCAGTGTAAACAACCGCAAACCAACAAACGAGTATTTGACTCCCCATACTGTTCGTGAGATCCACAAGCTGCTGCGTAATGCCTTTAACCAAGCTGTGCGTTGGGAACTGATTGCAAGGAACCCTGTTCTGAACGCAACCCTCCCTAAAGAGGAGCACAAGGAGCGGGAAATCTGGACCGCTGATATGCTCGCAAAAGCGATGGAGGTTTGTGATGACCCGATTTTATTGCTGGCCCTGAACCTTGCGTTCTCCTGCTCTTTGCGTATGGGAGAGATGCTCGGATTGACATGGGATTGTGTCGATGTATCTCCGCACAGCATTGATGCTGGTAATGCCAGCATTTTCGTCAACAAGGAATTGCAGCGTGTCACTCGTGGGGCGCTGGATGATCTCAGCGATAAAGGGGTAATCAAAAAGTTTCCTCCTTGTATCGCAAGCACCCATACAGCACTTGTTCTGAAAGAACCAAAGACCAAGACCAGTATTCGGCGGGTCTACCTTCCCAAGACGGTTGCTAAAATGTTGGTGGACAGAAAAGCTGAAATTGACGAGCTGAAAGACCTGTTCGGTGATGAATACATCGACAACGATCTTGTGTTCTGCACCAGTAACGGACGCCCTATGGAAAGTCAGATCATCAACCGGGCCTTTAACAAGCTCATCAAGGAAAACGGATTCCCCCATGTGGTTTTCCATTCTCTCCGGCATTCCAGTATTACTTACAAACTCAAACTGAATGGCGGCGATATGAAAGCAGTCCAGAGTGATTCTGGCCATGCACAAATGAAGATGGTGGCAGATGTTTATTCCCACATCATTGATGAGGATCGCTGCATTAACGCACAGCGGTTTGAGGACGCATTTTATTCTCAAGCGAAAGCTCCAGAACCAGCCATACAGGAGGTTGAGGAAAAGGAAACCGGCACAACAACTGCCGAAAGTGATACGGCAAAAATCCTTGAACTCCTCAAAAACCCTGAGACCGCTACTCTCTTAAAGCAAATTGTCAGTGCTCTGTAAGAGCAGGCCCAGCAAAGAAAGCCTCTCATTTTATGAGGGGCTTTCTTCTTTTGAACGGGATTGTATTATGACCAATCACTTTTTTTGTTAGCAGGTTTTTTTGCAGGTTTTGAGGTCGTGTTTGCAAAGTACCTCGATTTGTTTGCAAATCTACACGATCCTTGCTAACAAAATTAGCAGACATGAAAAGAAGGCTTTGAACACAGAGCAG
This sequence comes from Anaerofilum sp. An201, assembly GCF_002160015.1. Classification (GTDB taxonomy): domain Bacteria; phylum Bacillota; class Clostridia; order Oscillospirales; family Ruminococcaceae; genus Anaerofilum; species Anaerofilum faecale. The sequence continues at coordinate 113,000 of NZ_NFJT01000008.1, forward strand.
CCGCCTTTCTTTGCAATCCTCGGAAATCGCGTTAGCAAGGCCGTTAGCAAGGGCCTTATCTTTCGGATGTTCAGGCAATCGGAGAAAATAAGAAAAGCCGAAAACCCTGATAAATCAATGGTTTTCGGCGTTTAATCTGGCGTCCCTGGCGGGATTCGAACCCACGGCCTTTCGCTTAGGAGTATGGCGTGCCGCTTCGTACATCGTCCGCTTCATAATTTGCCTTATTGTTTAATCTGAAATTGTATTGCCTGGTTACTGGTCAACTTGCATAAAAATCCCTGTAATGCCGCCTCGTGACGGGGCGTTCAGAAGGTCAAATTAGCAAATTCTTAGCAGGGAGCGTGTCTGTGAGGGCCTTTCCCGTCAGGGATACCGGGCAGGTATGGGCAAAACGCCGACAAGAAACAGGAGGCAGATTATGAGTGCATCGGGCGAAAAGCAGACGCCGAAAAACAGAACCTACACCGTGGAGGACATAGCCGCTATTCTCGGCATTGGAAAATCCTCTGCTTATAAGCTGGCAAACTCCGGCGAGTTCCAGACGATCCGGATTGGAAACATGATCCGCATTTCCAGAAAATCCTTTGAAGATTGGCTGGGGATGGAGGATAACGAGGAGTAAGTAATGAGTAACTGAATACAGACCGGCCATCTGCCGGGGCAACGCCATAGGTAACACAAACCTGTGGCGTTTTTTATGCCCTGCCGGGGGCATCCAAAACTGTATGAATACGGGTGGGAAATCCCCTGTTTTTTCGCCTGTGAGCGGCGCAAACGAAGTCGCCCATATCCTTTCCCTCATGGGAGGACGGGCAGTGATACAGGGGCGCAAAACCACCAAAACGAACACTTTTCAAAACCAACGGAAGGAGGTATCCAACATGGCGGTATTCCGCATTGAGAAAACCCGCGATTACACGGTGATGTCCAACCATCACCTGCGGGACAGGTCGCTCTCGCTGAAAGCGAAGGGCCTTCTCTCCCTCATGCTCTCCCTGCCGGAGGAGTGGGACTATACCACCAAGGGGCTGGCCCGGATCTGCAAGGATGGCGTTGACAGCATCTGCGCCGGGGTGCGGGAGCTGGAGGAACACGGGTATGTGATCCGCCAGCGGGTCCGCAACCCCAACGGCCAGCTCGGCGCCATCGAGTACACCATCCTGGAGCAGCCCAGACCGCCGGAACCTAAACCGGAAAAACCTGAACGGGAAAATCCAGTCCTGGATAATCCTGAACAGGCTTCCCCTGTCTTGGAAGAACCTGAACAGGGAAACCCCGCACAATTAAATACTAATAG
>NZ_NFJT01000009.1 GCF_002160015.1 Anaerofilum sp. An201
CTGCTCTGCAACAATGTCCCTTGGCGAAGCAGCTTTTCTCGGCCGTCCTTTGGGCCGTATCGTGATCCCGGCTTCTCGCTTCCGTTGTTTGGCACGTTCCCGTTTCACAAGGCTTTTTACGACATACTTATCCCGAAAACCAAAATACTCCGCTACTTCTCTCTGCGTTTTTCCCGATCCAAGCATAGCTTCGATTTCAGGCAACAATTCCTGCACATGCGTGTAATTCTTTTTTCCCATAGTAATACCCCCTGATGTAGTACTTCTATTTTCCTACATCAGGGGGTACTTTGTCTATTGTCCGTTTTTACTGGACCTGTTCACTCGAGCGAAGGGGGTTTTATTTTGTCGAAAACGGAATGGTTTGCACCGCCCAAAAGTGTTCCCCTCATCCGTCGCCTGCGGCGACAGCTTCCCCCCCAGGAGGGAGCCTCTGGCAAAAACCAGCGGTGTTTCGTTCGATCAAACGCCTTCCCCTGGTAGGGGAAGGTGCCCCGCTGTGCGGGGCGGATGAGGTCGAAGCTATATCCCGCCGCACAAAGGGAATCACTTGCTGGAGAGCCTGGGGCCCCTTTTTGCCTTGAGCAAAGAGGCCTTTTTTGTTTACAAAATCTCAGCATGGAGATTGCTCTTTTCGCGGGCGTTTTTGAAAAAGAAAACCGTTTGCCGAAAAAATGTGCCGGGAAGGACCAACGCCTTCCCGGCACGAATGGTTTATATCAGAATGGTAAAACAGGGTTTGCCGTTATTCTTTGCGTTTTTTGAGATGTACGACCAATACAGCGGCCAAAACTCCCGCGCAGACAACCAGCAGCCCAACTACCAGCCAAGCATTGAACGAATCACCCGTTTGCGGCAGGGTCGCAGGCTGATCCGGGGTATTCTCAGGGTCGGTAGGTGTTGTGTCGCCGGTGGCCGGGATGCTCTCCACTACCTTGTGGCCGCATACGGTACAGCTTCTTTCGCGGCTGCCGGATTCGGTAGCAGTTGCTTCCTTTGTAACGACCCATTCGCTGTACGTGTGGGCAGCCTCCAGTCCTTTGGTGCCGCAGGAACACTCTTTCCAGTGGTTCATTCCGTCCGATTTCCATTCGCCGGTAAACTGATGTTCTTCAAAAACGGCGGTAACGGTCACCGGTTCGCCAGGCATAATGAAGGCGTTGTCGGTGATAACTACACTGCTGGGAGAGGCTTTCCATTCTTTAAAGTGGTAGCCTGTTTGGGGCGAGGCAGTTAGGGTCACGGTCTCGCCTTCTGCCGCAAATTCAACAGAAGCGGAAGCTGTACCGCCGACGTTGTCCTGTACATGTACAGTTATGGGATTCATTTCCTCCCACACGGCATAGAGGGTCTTGGAACCAAAGCCGCCGGTGCCGGGGTCGCCCACGGCTTTCACCTGGCAGTATTCGCCCGCCTGATACAGGTGCCCGGAGCCTTCTTCGTTCTCGGCCCAGCCCAGGAACTCGTACCCATCACGGGTGGGCAGCTGGTTGGGAATCTTGAAGCTGTTGGTGTCGCGGTACTGGTCGTTGTTGCCGGCCGTGAGGGTGGCGGGGGCGTTCTCGCCGCCATTGGCGTCGAACTTCAGTTCGAACGACCAGCGGTATTCAGAACCGGCAAGGAACAACACATCTTCGCTGCTGTTTTCTGCCGGCGTACCGCTTTCCACCGTGGTGGCCGAAGAGGACAGTCCGGCCATGTCCGGCGTTTCTGCAAATGCCATGCCGGACAATATCGTCAAGGACATGGCTGTGGCCAGCGCTGTTGCGCACAGGAGTTTTTTGTTTGCCTTCATTTTTCCTCATTCCTTTCTGATTTTGCTCCTCCACAAAATAACAGGAAGGTATGCACAGGCGCATCCCGTCCCCGATAATGCGGATACAGCGTACCTTTTCTTTTTGCGCTAAGAGGAGGGCAAAATACAATGGGCAGAACCGTGCTGTACAGATGCCGCCGGGACACACACAGCTTCCACGCCTCCTTAACAACGGTTTATTACATATAAAAACTACCACAAAATGGAAGTTTTTTCAATGTTGGATCGTGTATTTTCACATGAAAAGTTTGCGCAAACAATGCGGAGCCTTAAAAGACACAAAGGGAATGGCAGAAACGGCTTGGCAAACAGGGCATAATGTGCTATACTATTATATAACCGGCCCGGCAAAAAGAAACTGCTTACAGTGCCGCTTTTTTTTACCCGCTTCGGTTTTGTACAGTAAAGTGATAAAGTGAGCGAGGAACCGATATGACAGAACGAATCAAGCGCCCTGCCGAGACGACACGCCTGTTCCAGGCGGTACTGGCTTTGAAAAACGAGGAGGAGTGCGCGGCCTTTTTCGCCGATCTGTGCACGATGAAGGAGCTGGCCGATATGTCCCAACGCCTGCAGGCGGCCGAGATGCTGCTGGAGGGCAAGACCTACGAGCAGATCGTGAAAAATGCCGAGATCAGCACGGCCACCATCAGCCGCATCAACCACTGTATCCAGTACGGGAACGGCGGGTACCGCACGGTCCTGGGGCGTCTCGCGGCAAAACGGCGCTGACTGTATATTCGTACAATACAGATTTCTTGTGTATAAATATGCATAAAAATGTAGCGATTCGGCAAAATGCAGACAATGAACCCTATATACTGGGCAAAATTGTAAAAATAGGATATTGCATAACATTCACAAAATGTTTATAATAAGACAAACTATTTCACAAACAACTTGCCAATTGTTTGCGTGTAGAGGACGAATGGGATTGAAGGAGGAATTCTTATGAAAAAAGTAATCAGTGTTGCGATGGCAGCCGCCATGGCGGTTTCGCTGGCGGCCTGCGGACAGGGCGGCGGCAGCCAGGACAACGCCGGCAAGATCTTGATCGGCGGCATCGGCCCCACCACCGGCTCCAACGCGCAGTACGGCACCGCCGTGCGCAACGGCGCCGAGATCGCGGTGGAGGAGATCAACGCGCTGGGCGGCGAGATCCAGTTCGGCTATAAATTCGAGGACGACGAGACCGACAACGAGAAGGCCGTCAACGCCTACAACAACCTGAAAGACTGGGCCGGCGACAGCCCCCTGGTCGTGGTCGGCGCCACCACCAGCGGCTGCACCATTGCGGTCGGTTCCGAGACCTACGCCGACAACGTCTTCCAGATCACGCCGTCCGGCACCGACGCCAAGTGCGTGCAGTACGACAACGCTTTCCGCACCTGCTTCTCCGACCCCAGCCAGGGCTCCGTGTCGGCGCAGTACATCAAGGAGCACGGCCTGGGCGAGAAGATCGGCATCATCTACGACAGCTCCGATACCTATTCCGACGGCATCACTAAGGCCTTCACCGCGGAGGCCGAGGAGATCGGCCTGGAGATTGTGGCCAGTGAGTCCTTCACTGGCGACAGCAAGACCGATATGAGCGTACAGCTGCAGAAGCTGCAGTCTGCCGGCGCCGACCTGGTGTTCCTGCCTATCTACTACAGCGAGGCTTCCACCATCCTGAAGCAGGCGTCCGACATCGGCTACACCCCCTCTTTCTATGGCTGTGACGGCATGGACGGCATCCTGACCGTGGAAAACTTCGACACCTCTCTGGCCGAGGGCCTGATGTTCCTCACCCCGTTCGTCACCACCAGCGAGGACGAGAAGGTGCAGAACTTCGTGAAGACCTACGAGGAGAAATACGGCCAGACCCCCAACCAGTTCGCCGCCGACGCCTACGACAGCGTCTACGCCATCTACGAGGCCTGCAAGAAGGCCGGCGCAACGGCCGACATGACCTCCCAGGAGCTGTGCGACGCTCTGAAGACCGCCATGACCGAGATCACCATCGACGGCCTCACCGGCAAGGGGATCAGCTGGCAGGCCAACGGCGAGCCCAACAAGGAGCCGCTGGTTGCCAAGATCGAGGGCGGCGAATACACCATGCTGCAGTGATCTGCCGCAGGGTGCAGGTTTGTATCTGAACAGGCGGGCCGCCGGGATCTCCGGCGGCCTGTTTTCTTGCTTGTATACAGGCGGTTTTTGTCAGAAACCGTTGTACTTGCTGCTTTTTCGTGGTAAAATGGTGAAGTGCCCCTGCCTGTGCGGCCGTGACCGGCGGGGCCAACAAACTGGCCGCGGCGTCTGTCAATGGCAGGGCCGGGGAAGAGGAGTGTGTCTGTATGGATTTTATCAAGTATCTGATCACAGGCATCAGCCTGGGCAGTGTATACGCCATCATCGCGCTGGGATATACGATGGTGTACGGCATCGCAAAGATGCTCAACTTTGCCCACGGCGATGTCATCATGGTGGGTGGATACATGACCTTTATTTTTATGAACAGCCTGGGCATGCCGGCCATTTTGGCGGTGCTGGGCGCGATGGTGGTGTGCACGGTGCTGGGCATCGTCATCGAGCGGGTGGCCTATAAGCCGCTGCGCGAGGCGTCCAGCCTGGCGGTGCTCATCACCGCCATCGGCGTCAGCTACCTGCTGCAGAACCTGGCGCTCATCATCTGGGGCTCCACCCCCAAGAGCTTCCCGTCGGTTGTGTCGATCGACCCCATCGTTCTGCCCGGCGGCATCACCATCAGCGGCGAGACGATCGTCACGGTGGTTGTGTCTGCCCTCATCATGATCGGCCTGACCCTGTTCATCAACAAGAGCAAGCTGGGCCATGCCATGCAGGCGGTGGCCGAGGACAAGGGCGCCGCACAGCTGATGGGCATCAACGTGAACGCCACCATCTCCATCACCTTTGCCATCGGCTCTGCCCTGGCGGCGGTTGCCGGCGCGCTGCTGTGCTCCTCCTACCCGCTGCTGCAGCCCACCACCGGCGCCATGCCCGGTATCCGCGCGTTCGTGGCCGCGGTGTTCGGCGGCATCGGTTCCATTCCCGGTGCGATGCTGGGCGGCGTTTTGCTGGGCATCATCGAGAGCCTGACCAAAGCGTACATCTCCACCGAGCTGTCCGACGCGGTGGTGTTTGCGATGCTGATCGTAGTGCTGCTGGTCAAACCCACGGGTCTGCTGGGCAAAAAGATCAGCGAGAAAGTGTGAGGTGGGCAGCATGAAAAACATTGTAACCAAACTCAAATCCTTTCCCCGTGACACCCGGCGCGATCTGGGCAACTATCTGATCGTCGTGGCGGCGTTCCTGCTGATGCAGGCAGCGCTGGGCGGCGGCCTGATCTCCAACTCGATGGAGGGCCTGCTGGTTCCCATCTGCGCCTATGTTGTCATGGCCATCTCGCTCACCCTCACGGTGGGCATCCTGGGCGAGTTGAGCCTGGGCCACGGCGGTTTCATGAGCGTGGGCGCGTTTGTGGGCGTGTTCTTCAGCATGGCCACCCAGAACAGCATCCCGTCCGACGGGATGCGCCTGTTCCTCGCCTTTGTGGCGGGCACCGTCGCAGCCGGCGTGGTGGGCCTGCTGATCGGTATTCCGGTGCTGCGTCTGCGCGGCGACTATCTGGCCATCGTGACGCTGGCTTTCGGCGAGATCATCAAGAATGTGCTGAACGTACTGTATGTGGGCGTGGATGCAAACGGTATCCATGTGGCGATCTCGGATGAAAAGGCGCTGCATCTGGCCGAGGACGGCCGGGTCATCATCGCCGGCGCGCTGGGCATTTCGGGCGGCCGCAAGCTGGCCACCTTCGTCATCGGCTTTGTGCTGGTGCTGGTCGCGCTGTTCATCGTGCAGAACCTGGTGCGCAGCCGCGCAGGCCGTGCCATCATGTCCATCCGCGACAACCGCATTGCGGCCGAGGCGATGGGCATCAACGTCACCAAATACAAGCTGATGGCCTTTTCCATCAGCGCGGCGCTGGCCGGTGCGGCGGGCGTGCTCTACGGACACAACTACTCCGCGCTGCAGGCCGGCAAGTTCAACTACAATATGTCCATCCAGGTGCTGCTGTTCGTGGTGCTGGGCGGCATGACCAGCCTGCGCGGCGCGATGATCGCGGCGGTGGTGCTGACGGTCCTGCCCGAGATGCTGCGCGGCCTGGAGGACTACCGCATGCTGATCTACGCCATCGTGCTGATCGCGGTGATGATCTTCAACCAGAGCCCGCAGCTGATCCAGTGGCGCGCCCGCATGGCGGAGAAGCTGCCGAAGTTCGGCCGCAAGAAGGAAAAGGAGGCGAAGTGAGATGGCATTGCTTGAAGTGACCAACCTGGGCATTGCGTTCGGCGGCCTGCAGGCCGTGGCCCAGCTGGATATGAAGATCGAACAGGGCCATCTGTACGGCCTCATCGGCCCCAACGGCGCCGGCAAAACCACCGTTTTCAACATGCTCACCGGCGTATACAAGCCCACCGAGGGCGACATCATCCTGGACGGCAAGAACGTCACCGGCAAAAGCCCGGAGAAGATCTGCCGCGCCGGCGTGGCCCGCACCTTCCAGAACATCCGCCTGTTCGACAAGCTCACCGTGCTGGACAACGTGAAGGTGGGCCTGCACAACCAGATCACCTATTCGGTGCTCACCGGCATTTTCCGCCTGCCCGGCTTTTTCCGCAAGGAGAAGGCGATGAACGAAAAGGCGATGGAGCTGCTGCGCATCTTCGATCTGGACAAGGAGGCGAACCTGCCGGCCGCCAGCCTGCCCTACGGCAAGCAGCGCAAGCTGGAGATCGCGCGCGCACTGGCCACCAACCCCAAGCTGCTGCTGCTGGATGAACCGGCCGCCGGCATGAACCCCAACGAGACGGCCGAGCTGATGGAAACGGTGCGCTTTGTAAAGGATAAATTCAAGATCGCCATTCTGCTCATCGAGCACGACATGAACTTCGTCATGGGCATCTGCGAGCACATCACGGTGCTGGATTACGGGCGGGTCATCGCCAGCGGCACCGGCGACCAGGTGCGCAACAACCCCAAGGTGATCGCTGCATATCTGGGAGGAGACTAACGATGGCAAAAATGCTGGAAGTACGGGATCTGCATGTCAGCTATGGCGCGATCAAGGCGATCAAGGGCATCAGCTTCGATGTGGAGGAGGGCGAGATCGTCACCCTCATCGGCGCGAACGGCGCCGGAAAAACCACCACCCTGCACGCCATTTCGGCGCTGCAAAAGTCCGACGCGGGCAGCATCACCTTCTGCGGCAAGGACATCACCCATATGGAGGCCCACAAGATCATCAAGCTGGGCCTGGCGCAGGTGCCGGAAGGCCGCCGCGTGTTCGCCGGCCTGACGGTGCAGCAGAATCTGGAGATGGGCGCCTACACCCGCGTGGACAGCGCCGCCGAGATCCAGAAGGACTACGACAAGGTGTTTGAATGGCTGCCCCGCCTGAAGGAGCGCCGCCGGCAGCAGGCAGGCACCCTGTCGGGCGGCGAACAGCAGATGCTGGCCATCGGCCGCGCGCTGATGAGCAAGCCGCGCATGCTGCTGCTGGATGAGCCGAGCATGGGCCTGTCGCCGCTGCTGGTGAAGGAGATCTTCCGCATCATCCGCGAGGTGAACAAGTCCGGCGTGACGGTGCTGCTGGTGGAGCAAAACGCCAAAATGGCGCTGGACATCGCCAACCGCGCCTATGTGCTGGAAACCGGCCTTGTCAAGATGGAAGGCAACGCCGACGACCTGGCCAACAACATCGAGGTGCGCAAAGCCTACCTCGGCTGCTGAACAGATCAAAACCAAACGCGCTTTCCCGGCGGGAAGGCGCGTTTTTCTGTGGAAAAATTCTCTAAACTACTTTACTTGTCGTAGTAGTTGTGCTATACTCAAATTACTCCATCAGATGAAGTAGTTTGCAGAAAGGGGGGGAGGGCATGGTCAGTAGCGACGGCATCCGCGGATACCACGACCTGATGATCCTGGGCATCCTGCTGGACGGCGATTCCTACGGCTACGAGATCAGCAAGGAGATCACGGCGCGCACCGGCGGGCGGTATCAGGTGAAGGAGACCACCCTGTATTCCGCGATGAATCGTCTGGAAAAGCAGGGCTGCATCGCGTCCTATTCCGGCACCCAGAGCAAGGGGAAGCCGCGCACCTATTTCACCCTCACCCCCTACGGACGGGAATATTACCGGGAGAAGTGTTCCGAGTGGACGCTCACCAGCCAGATCGTACAGCAGTTTATGAAGGAGGAGATCGAATGAGCCGCATCGAAGTGTATGTAAACAATCTGTTCGCCGCCATTCCGGACAGCCGCGAAGCGCGGGAGATGAAACGGAACATCATCGACAGCATGGAGGACAACTACCAGGCGCTGCGGGACGCCGGAAAGAATGAAAATGAAGCCTTCGGCGAGGTCGTCAGCCAGTTCGGCACCGTGGACGAGATCCGGGAAGCGCTGGGCGTGCAGACAGGCGCCGGCCAGGAGGGCGGCACTCCGGTCCCGCCCGAGATGCTGGAGGACTATCTGGTGTTCCGCAAAAAATTTGCACTGCTGCTGCCGGCGGGCATCGTGCTGTGTGTGCTGGGCCTGGTGGTGATGCTGTTTCTGGAGCCGCTGCTGGGCGACATGGCCAGCGCGTTCCTGTTTCTGTTTGCCGCGCTGGGCGCCGGTCTGATCGTGTATATCTGTTTGGAGGAGGACAGCTGGAGCAAGATCGAAAAAAGCTGGAAGCGCGGACAGGGACCCGTCCGCTATCAGCCGGAGGAAGCGCCGGAAGAGGAGCCCGAAAGGGAAGTCTCCCCACACAAAAAGCGCCGCAAGCGCCTGACGGGCCGCATCAACAGTGTGATCATGCTGGCGGCCACCTTGTGGTTTTTGGTGCAGGGTTTCTGGCTTGGCCATTGGGGCACCGCCTGGGTGGTATTCCCGGTGGCAGGCGTGGCATGTGCGTTGATGAAAGAGCTTGTCAAGCTGGTGATGGAGCGGTAAATGCGGGGAAATCGGAACCTTTTTGCACAGAGGGCATATACTAAGGCAAGCCGGCAAGGCCGAAACAAACTACCATCACAGGAGGGAACTACTTATGTCTATGCCCTTGATTTCCATGCCCGAAAATCCCATCACCATGTGCCAGGCTGTGACCAACCTGATCGAGAGCATCGCTCTGGAAGAGACCGCTCTGAGCCATATCCTCAACGCCGAGGGCGAGAAGATCCAGCGGGCGGTGGCTGTGGGCTGCACCATGCAGGAGCTGCTGGAAGCCAACGAGTCTGCCGCCAACATGGTGGCTGCGGTGGCAAACCTGGAAATGGTCCTGCGCGACAAACTGGAGTTCATCTCCAACAACCTCTATTATCCTTCCCGCGGCGGCGACTGCTGCTGAAAGTAGGAGCACAAAAGCGATACGAAAACCGGCCGGTGAGCATCCGCTCGCCGGCCGGCTTTCCTTTGGGTTCCACACCTTAAAAATAACTCACCTTGATCTGCTTGCCCATCTTTTCCAGGCAGGACGCCAGCTCCTGCACCAGCTGGATCTTGATGCCGAAGGTGATGGGAAGATCGGGGTTCTGGTGGGCCGGGTTGATGGCCTTGCCCACAAAGAAGTTGATGTCGGTGGCGTATTCAAACAGCATCTGCGCAATGCGGGACGCGCCGTCCTTGCGGTTGGACCAGGCGGCGGTGAGGTCGGTGCCGTTCACATAGTCCCGCGCGTATTCCACCACGCGGCTGAGGGTGATGACGCCTTCGGTGACCAGATCCACCCCTTTGATAAAGCCGATGGGCGGGATGGCCGGGTCGGAATTGTAGTCGATGGAGGTGCGCACCGTCTCGTGCAGGTATTCGGCCGCCAGCGTGCTGGTGGTGCCGCCGCAGACGATCCGCTTGCCTTCCTTGGAGAAGAACAGGGTCATCATCTTGTTCACGTCGGCGGGGTCGGCCGGCGGCCCGATCATCAGGTTCACCGGCTTGCGCTCCCGGATGCGGACGGCCGCCACCGTGGTGTCGTCGCCCGGCTCACCTTCATACAGGCGGTTGCACTCGTCCACGATCAGGGTGGCGATCATCTTGGCCGACAGGCTGTCGTCATAAAACGCCTCGGCAAAGTCGAGGATGTTCTCCCGCTGCCACCCAAAATTCATCAGCTTGCCCACACCGGCGTAGATCGCGCCGTCGCTCATGGCGATGAACACGTCGTTCAGCTGCAGGGGAATGGTGCTTTCCAGGATGGTCTTGCCCTCGATCACCCGGCTGATCACCGGATAGTCGTAGCGTTCGCCGCCCCGCAGCATGATGACCTTGGGGTTGTCGAACTGGATGATCTTGGCCGTTTCGTTTTCAATGATCTGGATGATGGTGAAGGTGGAGTAGGCCACCTGGCGCACGCTGCACACCGGCAGCGTTTTCACCACCGCGTCCACGCACTCCTCGATGGGCATGTTGGCGGCCATCATGGTGCAGATGATCTTGCTGGTCAGGGTGGAGAGGATGTTCGCCTTCACACCGCTGCCCAGCCCGTCCGCCAGCACCAGCGTGCTGGCCGTGTCGGTCTTGATGATCTCCACCCGGTCGCCGCACAGCTCTTCTTTTTTCTTGTTGATGCTCACATAACCGAGATCGGTCCACAAATCGTTCATTTCATCCGCCCGCCTTTCCGCGCATCAGTTCTGCAGCGTATCTTTCAGACGGGTGAGGGCGATCTTGGTCTCGGCGGTGGTCTCGCCCAGCAGAGACGCGATCTCCTGCACCACGCGCATCTGCTTCTCGATCACCTCGTTGGTGATGGCCACCGTCTTGCTCTGCAGCTCGTTGCGGGCCGCTTCCTGCTCCTCCTCGCGGGTGATGTCGCGCATGATGCTGAAGATGATGTGGTATTCCTTGTCGTAGACGATGCTCTCGGCCACATAGCGGTTGTACTCGGCCAGATAGTGCTTTTTCTCCAGAATGGGGCAGGGGCTGTTCATGGCCGCGAAATAGTCCGCCGGGTTCAGGATGCGCACGATGGGGCTGCCCAGAATGTCCTCCGGGTTTTTCAGGTTGAACAGATTGCAGGCCGCCCGGTTGATCTGCTGCACGCAGAGGTTTTCGTCCAGCACAAAGATGCCGTTGGGGCTGGAGTTGATGACATAGCCGGAGAAGGTCTCCGCCTTTTCCTTCAGATAGGGCAGGCACATGCTCAGGTCGGCCTTGCCCTGGTAGACGGCGATGGCCTTTTCGCGGCAGGTGTTGTAGCCGCAGCAGCCGCAATTCAGCTCCTGCTCGGGGCGGGTCTTGCCCATCTGGGCCAGAATGTCCTGGATCGCCTTTTCGCCCGGCATCTGCTTGTGGGCGCCGATGAACTTCATCGGCTTTTCCAAGTCGAACGGGGCGGGCGTTGCAAATTCGTCCTGCCCGGCAAATTCGTCCACTTTGGTCTCGCTCAGCAGGGTGCTGGTGGCGTGGTGGTGGCGGATGCCGGGGCCGTTGATGCAGCTGCCCTCGCAGGCGCTCAGCTCCACAAAGCAGTTTTCCAGCTGCCCGGCCTCGATCTCCTTGATGGCCTCGATGCAGTTTTCCACACCGGTCACCGCCAGATAGTGGAAGCGCGGGTCGCGGTCCATGCTCTTGATGACGCCGCCCTCGGTGGGGAAGAAGCGGGCGCGTTTGCCCTCGGCCTGCTCGGCCGGCAGTTCGGGGAAGGAGACGCCCTCCTCGGCCATCATCTGCTCCAGCTCCTCAAAGGTCAGCACCGCATCGGTCCAGCCGTAGAGGTCGGCCTCCTCCTTTTTGGAGATGCAGGGCCCGATAAAGACGGTCTGGGCCGCAGGGTCCGCCTCCTTGATGGCGCGGCAGTGGGCCAGCATGGGGCTGAGCACGTCGGCCAGGTAGGGCAGCGCGCCGGGATAGTGCTTCTGGATCAGCGTGTTGATGCTGTGGCAGCAGGAGGAGATGATCACACTGCGCTCGCCGCCGGCCACCATGCGCTCGTATTCCTTTTTCACGATGGTGGCGCCGATGGCGGTCTCCTCGGCGTCGGCAAAGCCCAGCTGCTGCAAAGCGGTGCGCATCGCCTCGAACCCGGCCACCGGGAACTCGGCGATAAAGGACGGCGCCACGCTGGCCACCACCCGTTTCCCGCTCTGCAGCATCTGACGCACCACGGGGATGTCGTTGCGCACCTGCTTTGCATTCTGCGGGCACACAACAAAACACATGCCGCACAGGATGCACTCGTCCGGCACGATGTTGGCTTGTCCGTCGCTGAATCGTATGCTTTTCACCGGACAATGCCGGATGCACTTATAACAGTTTTTGCAGTTCGATTTTTTCAGCGAAAGAACCCTGTTCATCCCAACTTGCCTCCCAAGACATACTGGTTGAATACGCTCTCAAAGTTGTCCGGACATACGCCGGTGATGATCTCGTCGTCCACCTGGATGGTGACGCCGGTGCTGGTGCAGCGGCCCAGGCAGAAAGCGGCGCTCAGTTCTACCCGATCGGTCAGGTCGTTTTTCTCCAGATGCTCTTTCATCAGGTTGATGATGTCGTAGGAGCCTTTCAGATGGCAAGAGCTTCCGACGCAGATAGAGATCTTCATGATGTAATACCCCTTTTTGTGTATAATATCACTCGTACAGATCCTGTACGGCAAACGCGCGTTAAAACTTTAACGATCTGCGCTATAATATAATGATAGCACCCCGCGCAAAGAAGCGTCAACCGTTTTTTGCATAAAAGCGGCCGGTTTGCGGCAATCTTTCACGGCCGGGGCGTTTTTGCGCCTCCCGCTTGACTTTCGCAGCGGTGTGTGCTATAAATAAATTTATTATGAAAGGCTATGACGGAGACAGTACGCCCTGTGCGAAAGACACAGCGAGCGGGGGACAGTGCAAGCCCCGCACCGGTAGCACCCGGCCGAAGATCCCTCCCGAGCCGCGGGCCGAACCGCCTTTACGGGCACAGTAAGCGCCGCCGGCCTTCCGCCGTTACCGGAAGCGTGCATGTTTGTGCACAGCAAATAGGTGGTATAACGAGGCAGCCCCCTCGTCCTGTTTTGCAGGACGGGGGCTTTTTTGTACGTCACAAGGAGGAACAGCCAATGTATCAGAAAGTGCCCACAAGCCTCAATTTCGTGGAGCGCGAAAAGGACGTGGAACGGTTCTGGAAAGAGCGCCACATCTTCGAGAAAAGCATCGACAGCCGCAGGGAAGGCCCCACCTATATGTTCTACGACGGCCCTCCCACCGCCAACGGCAAGCCGCACATCGGCCACGTGGAGACCCGCGTCATCAAGGATATGATCCCCCGCTACCGCGCCATGAAGGGCTACAAGGTGCCCCGCAAGGCCGGCTGGGACACCCACGGCCTGCCCGTGGAGCTGGAGGTGGAGAAGCTGCTGGGTCTGGACGGCAAGGAGCAGATCGAGCAGTACGGCCTGGAGCCCTTCATCGACAAGTGCAAGGAGAGCGTTTGGAAGTACAAGGGCATGTGGGAGGATTTCTCCAACACCGTGGGCTTCTGGGCCGACATGGACGACCCCTATGTCACCTACGACAACACCTTCATCGAATCCGAGTGGTGGGCGCTGAAGACCATCTGGGAAAAGGGCCTGCTGTACAAGGGCTTCAAGATCGTGCCCTACTGCCCCCGCTGCGGGACCCCGCTGTCCAGCCACGAGGTGGCGCAGGGCTATAAAGACGTGAAGGAGCGCAGCGCCATCGCCCGGTTCCGCGCCAAGGGCGAGGACGCCTACATCCTGGCCTGGACCACCACCCCCTGGACCCTGCCCTCCAACGTGGCGCTCTGCGTCAACCCGGCGGAGCAGTACGTCAAGGTCCGCATGAACGAGGACGGCACCGTGTATTACCTGGCCGCCGCCCTGGCCGACACCGTGCTGGGCGAAGGCACCTACACCGTGCTGGAGAGCTGCGTCGGCAAGGACCTGGAGTACAAGGAGTACGAGCCGCTGTTCGATTTCGTCAGCCCGAAGGAAAAGTGCTGGTATGTCACCTGCGACAGCTACGTCACCCTCACCGACGGCACCGGCATCGTACACATCGCGCCCGCCTTTGGTAACGACGACTCCATCGTGGGCAAAAACTACGGCCTGCCCTTCGTGCAGCTGGTGGACGCCAAAGGCTGCATGACCAAGGAGACCAAGTGGGCCGGCATGTTCTGCAAGGACGCCGACAAAGAGGTGCTGAAAGATCTGGAGAGCCGCGGCCTGCTGTTCTCGGCCCCTGTGTTCGAGCACAGCTATCCCCACTGCTGGCGCTGCGACACCCCGCTGATCTACTACGCCCGCGACTCCTGGTTCATCAAGATGACCGCCGTCAAGGACGACCTCATCCGCAACAACAACACCGTCAACTGGGTGCCCGAAAGCCTGGGCAAGGGCCGCTTCGGCGACTGGCTGGAAAACGTGCAGGACTGGGGCATCAGCCGCAACCGCTATTGGGGCACCCCGCTGAACATCTGGGAATGTGAGTGCGGCTGCCGTCACTCCATCGGCAGCATCGAAGAGCTGAAATCGATGAGCGGCAACTGCCCCGACGACATCGAGCTGCACCGCCCGTACATCGACGCGGTCACCATCAAATGCCCCCAGTGCGGCAGGGAGATGCACCGCGTGCCCGAGGTGATCGACTGCTGGTTCGACTCCGGCTCGATGCCCTTCGCGCAGTACCACTACCCGTTCGAGAACAGGGAGCTGTTCGAGGCCCAGTTCCCGGCCGACTTCATCTCCGAGGCGGTGGACCAGACCCGCGGCTGGTTCTACTCCCTGATGGCCATTTCCACTCTGCTGTTCAACAAGGCCCCCTTCAAGAACGTCATCGTGATGGGCCATGTGCAGGACGAGAACGGCCAGAAGATGTCCAAGTCGAAGGGCAACGCCGTCGATCCGTTCGACGCGCTGCAGACCTACGGCGCCGACGCCATCCGCTGGTACTTCTACACCGCGGGCGCGCCCTGGCTGCCCAAGCGCTTCTCCGGCAAGGCCGTGCAGGAGGGCCAGCGCAAGTTCATGTCCACCCTGTGGAACACCTACGCTTTCTTTGTGCTGTACGCCAACATCGACCAGTTCGACGCCACCAAGTATACGCTGGACAGGGAGAGCCTGTCGGTGATGGACCGCTGGGTGCTGTCCAAGATGAACACGATGGTCAAGCTGGTGGACAAAAACCTGGACGGCTACGCCATCCCCGAGGCCGCCCGCGCCCTGCAGGAGTTCGTGGACGACCTGTCCAACTGGTATGTCCGCCGCAGCCGCGAGCGCTTCTGGGCCAAGGGCATGGAGCAGGACAAGATCAACGCCTACATGACCCTGTACACCGCGCTGGTCACCACCGCGAAGGCCGCCGCGCCGATGATCCCCTTCATGACCGAGAGCATCTACCAGAACCTGGTGCGCAGCCTGGACCAGAGCGCTCCCGAAAGCGTGCATCTGTGCGACTTCCCCGCCGTGGACGAGAGCATGATCGACACCCAGCTGGAGTACGACATGGATCTGGTGCTGAAGGTGGTTGTGCTGGGCCGCGCCGCGCGCAACGGCGCCAACCGCAAGAACCGCCAGCCGCTGGCCGAGATGTTCGTCAAGGCCGACGAGACGCTGGGCGAGTTCTACCGCGAGATCATCGCCGACGAGCTGAATATCAAGAAGGTCACCTTCACCGACGATGTGTCCGCCTTCACCAACTACACCTTCAAGCCGCAGCTCAAGACGCTGGGACCCAAGTACGGCAAGCAGCTGGGCGAGATCCGCGGCCTGCTGGCGAACCTGGACGGCAGCGCCGCCAAGAAGGAGCTGGACTCCACCGGCGTGCTGAAGCTGGAGCTGTCCACCGGCGTTATCGAGCTCACCGAGGCCGACCTGCTGATCGAGATGACCCGCAGCGAGCGCTACTTCTCGGTGGAGGACGGCGGCGTGACCGTCGCCATCGACACCCGGCTCACCGACGAGCTGATCGAGGAGGGCTTTGTGCGCGAGATCGTCAGCAAGATCCAGACCATGCGCAAGGAAGCGGGCTTCAACGTGGAGGACCACATCACCGTCACGGTGGAGGGCAACGACCGCATCGCCGGCATCGTCTCCCGCAACCAGGCGGACGTGGCGGGCGACACCCTGGCCGACGCCATCACCTGCGGCAAGGCGGAAGGCTACACCAAGGAGTGGGATGTGAACGGCGAGACCGTCACCCTCGGGGTGCAGAAGGTATAACGCCTTCGCAAAACAGAAGCAGGAACCACGGGCGGCTCCTTGTGCGCAGGGGCCGCCCGTTTACCGTGGCGGCGCCGGTTGTGCGGGGCGGGCCGCAAAAGGGAAATTTTGTTTGAGGATACCATTGCCGCCATCAAGAAGCCGGGCGCCGGCTTCCCGCGGCGGGATAAAAGGAGAAAGCGATGTACAAATACGCCATTTTCGATCTGGACGGGACGCTGGTGGACTCGATGCCGATGTGGTGCCGTCTGCCGACCGAATACCTTCAGCGCAAGGGCGCACAGCCGCGGCCGGATCTGCTGGAACAGATCGCGGTGCGCACGCTGCCCGAGTCGGTGCTGTATATAAAGGAAGCCTACGCCCTGTCCGAGCCCCCCGAGCAGATCGCCGGGGAACTGGGCGAGATGGCCTTCGAGCAATACCGCACCAGTGTCCCCGCAAAGCCCCATGTGGCGCAGGCATTGGAGCAGCTGCGCCGGGCCGGGGTCGTGATGTGCGTGGCCTCCGCCAGCGAGTACGAACAGATCCGCGCCGTGCTGGAACGCCTGGGCCTGCTGGACTATTTTGCGTTCCTCCACACCTGCACGCTGGCGGGCGCGGGAAAACACAAGCCGGACATCTTCCTGCAAAGCCTTGCCCGGATGGGCGGCACAGACCCGGCCGAGGCGGTGGTGTTCGAGGACAGCCTCTATTCCGCCCAAACCGCCAAAGCGGCCGGGTTTGCGGTGGCAGGTGTGGCGGATGCGTTTTCCGCCGCCAACGCCCCCCGGCTGAAAAGCCTGTGCGACTTCTGGTGTGAGGATGCCTCCCGCTGGCCGGAGATCTTCCGGTAATACGCGGTATCCTCCCAAGACTTCCCCCTGGGGGGAAGCTGTCCCCCCGCTCAAAGCCCCCATTTTCCCACAGACCGCACCCTCCCCGCGCAGAGCGCAGGGAGGGCTTTCTGTTTACCCCGCGCAGTTTCTGCCCACACTCTCACAGGCGAAAAAAGGGCAGGGGGGATGCGCCGTGTCGGAAAAAAGGCTGCTGGTGGTGTTCGGGATATTCCTGGCGATGTTCGGGGTGGTGATGGGGCGGCTGTTCCTGCTGGCCTCCAACACCGAGTACGCCGCCAGAGCCAGAGAGCAGACGGTGTCCACGCTGGAACTGCCCGCCGAGCGCGGCAACATCTACGACTGCAACGGCCAGAAGCTCACCGGCGCGGTGGAGCAGTGGTATGCGCTGGCGGTGCCGGGCGACGCGGTCTATACCACCCTTTTCGACTACGTGCCCTATGCCTACCAGTCGCTGCTGTATCAGAAGGCCCGGCAGGCGGCCAGCCCGTTTCTCATCCCGGTGGAGCGCGACCTCTCCTCCCTCGGGGTCTACTCAGTGCACCAGGCGCGGCGCAGTTTGCCGCTGCCCATCGCGGTGCACCTGCTGGGGTATCTGGACGGGGAAGGACACGGCGTCACCGGCATCGAGGCCGCGTTCGACGACATCCTGTGGCGCGGCGAAAGCCAGACGGTCACCTGCATCACCACCGCGCGGGGGAGCCTTCTGCAGGACACAGACCCGCAGCTGCGGACCGTCGCCCCCAACGGGCAGGGCGTGCAGCTGACGCTGGACACAGCGGTGCAGCGGGTGGCGGAAGGGGTGGCCGGCGGGATGGAAAAGGGGTGCATCCTCGTGCTGGACACCGCCGACTGCGCCATCCGCGCCGCCGTCAGCGTCCCCTCCTACGACCCGAACCGGGTGTCCGCCAGCATCGACGCCGAGAACTCCCCGCTGGTCAACCGCTGTTTTGCGGCCTATAACGTCGGTTCGGTTTTCAAGCCGCTGCTGGCCGCCGCCGCGCTGGACGCGGGGTGGGACGCCGGGCAGCTGTATGAGTGCAAGGGCTGGATCGAGGTGGACGGCCAGGTCTACCGCTGCGCGCAGGGCGTCGCCCACGGCACCGTCGATCTGGAGCAGGCGCTGGAGCAGAGCTGCAACGGCTATTTCGTGCAGCTGGGCCAGTGGCTGGGCGGCGAAAGAGCGCTGCAGGCCGCCCGGGCGGCGGGGTTTGGGGAGGAGGTGTACCTCGCGCCCGGCTACAAATCGGCGCCGGGCACGCTGCCGTCGGAGGAGGCCATCTCCAGCAGCGGCGAACTGGCGAACTTCAGCTTTGGCCAGGGGCAGCTCACCGGCACCCCGCTGCAGGTGGCGGCGATGATGAACGCGCTGGCGTCGGACGGCGTCTGGCGCGCCCCGTATCTGGTGCAGGGGACGGTGGACGAGGCGACGGGGGAAACCTCCCCCCTGCAATACGCGGGCAGCAGCCGCCGGGTGACGACCAAAGCCACCGCCGCCGCCCTGCGGGGGATGCTGGGCGAGGTGGTGCGGGAGGGCCTGGGCCAGAAGGCGATGCCGTCGGACGGCAGCGCGGGCGGCAAGACCGGCACCGCGCAGACCGGCCGCTTTTCCCCCGGCGGCGAGGAATACACCGATTTGTGGTTTGCCGGGTTCTGGCCGCTGGAGCACCCGCGCTACACCATCGTGGTGATGCTGGACGAAACCACCGCCCTCAGCTCCGAGGCGGCCGTGCTGTTCGCCCGGATGTGCGACGGACTGCGCTATCTCGACGCCCCCGAAACGGATATTGACAAAGAAAGCGCGGATGCGTATAATGGATAACGTAATATGCAACCATGGCGCAGATGGGGCCAAGGGCTGCACAGCGCAATCCAGAGAGGGGCCGGTATGGTGCAAGGCCCGTGTGCGCGGCAGCCGGATGCCACCCCGGAGCTTCCGGCGAGAGCCGGGCGTAAACACGGCGTTAACGTGTGCAAAGCGGCGGTGCGTTGTTCGCATCGCAAACCGGGTGGTACCACGGAGCGTTTCTGTATGGCCTTCGTCCCTGTATAAGGGGCGGAGGCCTATCATTTTGCCGCCGGCTGCATCCCAATCTTGAATCACGAGGAGAATCACACCATGCAATGGACCGGATTGAATGAATTGCGCGAAAAATACCTGTCTTTCTTCGAGAGCAAGGGTCATCTGCGCCTGGGCAGCTTCCCGCTGGTCCCGAAGGACGACAACAGCCTGCTGCTGATCAACAGCGGCATGGCGCCCATGAAGAAGTGGTTCCTGGGCCAGGAGGAGCCTCCCCGCCACCGCGTCACCACCTGCCAGAAGTGCATCCGCACCCCGGACATCGAGCGCGTGGGCATCACCGCCCGCCACGGCACCTACTTCGAGATGCTGGGCAACTTCAGCTTCCAGGACTACTTCAAGCGCGAGGCAACCGCCTGGGCCTGGGAGTTCCTCACCAAGGTGCTGGAGATCCCCGCCGAGCTGCTGTACATCTCGGTGTACGAGGAGGACGACGAGGCCTGGGACATCTGGGTGAACGAGGTGGGCATCGACCCCTCCCACATGGTCCGCTTCGGCAAGGAGGACAACTTCTGGGAGCACGGTTCCGGCCCCTGCGGCCCCTGCAGCGAGATCTACTTCGACCGCGGCCCCGAGCACGGCTGCGGCAAGCCCGGCTGTAAGGTGGGCTGCGACTGCGACCGCTACATGGAGGTCTGGAACCTGGTGTTCAGCCAGTTCGATTCCGACGGCAAGGGCACCTACACCCGTCTGGAGCGCCCCAACATCGACACCGGCATGGGCCTGGAGCGCCTGGCCTGCGTGATGCAGAACGTGGGCAACCTGTTCGAGGTGGACACCGTGCAGGCCACCCTGCACAAGGTGGAGCAGATCGCCGGCAAGACCTACGGCGCCAGCGACAAGGAGGACATCTCCATCCGCGTCATCACCGACCACATCCGTTCCACCACCTTCATGGTCAGCGACGGCATCCTGCCCTCCAACGCGGGCCGCGGCTATGTGCTGCGCCGCCTGCTGCGCCGCGCCGCGCGCCACGGCCGCATGCTGGGCATCACCCGCCCCTTCCTGACCGAGCTGGTGGACACCGTGATCGAGGCCAACAAAGCGGGCTATCCCGAGCTGGCCGAGCACGCCGACTACATCAAGAAGGTGATCGGCACCGAGGAGGAGAGCTTCTACAAGACCATCGACCAGGGCCTGTCCATCCTCAACGGCATCATCAACGGCATCGAGAAGGCCGCCGCCAAGGGCAGGGAGCGCATCCTGTCCGGCCTGGACGCCTTCAAGCTGAACGACACCTTCGGCTTCCCGCTGGATCTCACCAAGGAGATCGCCGCCGAGGCTGGCATCCAGGTGGACGAGGAGGGCTTCCGCGCCGAGATGCAGAAGCAGAAGGACAAAGCCCGTGCCGACCGCCTGTCCCGCGATATCTCCGGCTGGACCACCGACCTGTTCGGCGAGGTGGACGCCGCCGCCACCCAGTTCACCGGCTACGACAAGCTGGAGGACACCGCCGCCGTGGTGGCCCTGGCCGACGGCGAGAGCCTGGCCGACGCCATAGAGGCCGACGGCGAGGAGCGCGATGGCGTTCTGGTGGTGCTGGACCGCACCCCGTTCTATGCCGAGAGCGGCGGCCAGGTGGCCGATACCGGCGTCATCACCGCCGGTTCTGCCCGTCTGCGCGTGCAGGCCGTGAAAAAGACCCCGAAGGGCTTCTTCGTGCACTCCTGCGTGCTGGAGGAGGGCGCCGTGAAGGTGGGCGACACCGTCACCGCCTCGGTGGACACCGCCCGCCGCGCCGCCATCGCCCGCAACCACACCAGCGCCCACCTGCTGCAGAAGGCGCTGCGCGAGGTGCTGGGCGACCATGTGCACCAGGCCGGTTCCTATGAGGACGACGAGCGCGTCCGCTTCGACTTCACCCACTTCAGCGCGGTCACTCCCGAGGAGCTGGCCCGTGTGGAGAAGATCGTGAACGACAAGATCTTCGAGGCGCTGGACGTGAACGTGCAGACCATGCCCATCGAGGAGGCCAAGAAGATGGGCGCGATGGCGCTGTTCGGCGAGAAATACGGCGACGTCGTCCGCGTGGTGGACATCAACAACTGGTCCACCGAGTTCTGCGGCGGCACCCACGTGAAGAACACCGCCCAGCTGGGCAGCTTCAAGATCCTCAGCGAGGCCAGTGTGGCCGCCGGTATCCGCCGCATCGAGGGCACCACCGGCTACGGCGTGCTGCGCCTGCTGGACGAGCGCACCCGGATGCTGCACGACACCGCCGCCAGCCTCAAGGTGGCCAACCTGCACGACCTGCCCGCCCGCTCCGCCGCGATGGCCGCCGAGGTCAAGAGCCTGAACAAGGAGCTGGCCGAGATGAAGGCCGCAGCGGCCGCCTCCCAGATCGACGGCCTGTTCGAGAAGGCCGAGGATGTGGAGGGCGTGCGCATCATCAGCGCCTTCTTCACCGGCACCGACTCCGAGGCCCTGCGCAGCATGTGCGAGAAGATCCGCGACAAGGCCCCCGCCTCTGTGGCCGCTCTGTGCGCCCGGAACGACGGTAAGACCACCCTGGCTGTGTCGGTGGGCAAGGAGGCCCAGGCGCGCGGGCTGAAGGCCGGCGTGCTGGTCAAGGCGATCGCCGCGGTGGCCGGCGGCAACGGCGGCGGCAAGCCCGACATGGCGATGGCCGGCATCAAGGACGCCTCCAAGATCGACGATGCCCTGGCCGCCGTGCCCGGCATCGTGCGCGAGAACCTGAAATAAGATCCCGCCCCGCCCGGCCCGCCCGGGCGGGCATCCCCCGCTTTTTCATCCAAACCGAAAGGAGCGTGCCGAAACAATGGATTGTCTGTTCTGCAAGATGGTCGCCGGGGAGATCCCGGTGAACAAGGTGTATGAGGACGAGCAGGTCCTGGCCTTCCACGACATCGACCCGCAGGCGCCGGTGCATTTTCTGGTCATCCCCAAACAGCACCTCGACTCTCCCGCCGCCATCACCGAGAAAAACGCGGCGCTGGTGGGCCATATCTTCGCGGTGATCGCGAAGCTGGCCGGGGAGCTGGGGCTGGAAAACGGCTACCGCGTGGTCACCAACTGCGGCGCCGACGGCGGCCAGAGCGTGCAGCACCTGCATTTTCACGTGCTGGCCAAGCGCAGTCTGGCATGGCCTCCGGGCTGATGCTGCGCCCGCTGTTACACATCCAGTAAGGAGGGAAATTCCTGTGAGTGAAACCTATTCTCTGACTGTTGCCGGCGTCACCCGCGAGCTGCCCATCTGCAAGGTGAACGACTCGCTGTCCATCGCGGCGTTCATCATGTTCAGCGACGTGGAGCTGACGGTGGCCTGTGCCGAGGCGCTGCTGAAAAAGTGCCCGGAGTTCGACCTGATCGTCACCGCCGAGGCCAAGGGTATTCCGCTGGCCTATGAGATGAGCCGTCAGAGCGGCAAAAAGTATATCCCCGCCCGCAAGGGCCCCAAGCTGTATATGAGCAAGCCGGTGATCGTGGAGGACCAGTCGATCACCACCGAAGCCAAGCAGCGCCTGGTCATCGACCAGAAGGACCTGGACGAGATGAACGGCAAGCGTGTGCTGATCGTGGACGACGTCATCAGCACCGGCGGCAGCCTGCACGCGCTGGAAGAGCTGGTGCACCGCAGCACCGCCACCGTGGTGGGCAAGGCGGCCGTACTGGCCGAGGGCGACGCGGCCGACCGCGACGACATCATCTTCCTGGAGCATCTGCCCCTGTTCGTTCATTGATCCATGCGCGTAAGGCCGATCTGGTGTACGGGGCTGGCCGCTCTGGCCGCCCAGCTGGTGTGCCTTGCGCTGCCGCCGGCGGCATTGTGGCTGCTGGCGGCTTTTTGCGTTGCGGCGGGTGTGGCTGCACGGGCGCTCCGCCGCCGGTTCTGGGCCGCGCTTGCTCTCACCGCGGCGCTGCTGATGCTGCTGCACAACCTTTTCTGGATTGTGCTGCAAAAGCCGTTGGAAGAGCTGGCCGGGACCCGCGCGTCTTTCACGGCCGAGGTGCTGGAAACGAGACCCTCCTATTCGCCCGCGCTGCGCAATGTCACCCTGTCGGTGAACACCGAAGCGCTGCCCGGCCGCACCTTCCGCGTGCAGACGGTGCTGGAGGATGCGCCGGAGCCGGGCGACCTGCTGGAAGGCGAGGGGACCTTTGCGCCGCTCGCGCAGGACAGCTACCGGCTGGGCCATCTGGCCGACGGCGTTTTCCTGTGCATGGAGGAAGCGGACGTCGCCTGCACCGGCTACACTGTGCGCTTGTCTCATCGGCTGCTCGCGCTGCGTGAACGGCTGGCGGAGGGATTCGTCCGCTGGCTGTCGGAGGATCTGGGCGGCATCGCGGCCGCCATGACGGTGGGCGAGACCCGGCATCTCTCCTCCTCCATCCGCGACACCTTCCGCCTGGCGGGCGTGTCCCATCTGCTGGTGGTGTCCGGCATGCATCTGAGCGCGTGGTGGGGGATGTGGTTCTGGGCCGGCCGCAAGCTGCGGCTGTACCGCGGAGCGTGGGTGATCTCGCTGCTGGCAGCGGTGCTTTTCGCGATGGTGTGCGGATTCACGCCGTCGATGTGCCGCTCGCTCACAGCGGTGGTCATCCTGTGCGGAGCGGGCGTCTGCATGCGCCGTCCGGACGGCCTCACCAGCCTGGGCGCGGCTATCCTGCTCATCACGCTTTCCAATCCCTATGCGGCGGGCGACATCGGGTTTCTGCTCAGCGTCACCGCCACAGCCGGTGTGCTGGTGTCCCGGTTTGCGGTCGGGCGGCTGGCGGTGTCCAAAACCTGGGCCGAAACGCACGCCAGGCGCTGGCAGAAGCTGTGTCTGCGCGGGCTGCACACCGCGGCGGTCCCGCTCTTTGCCGCGCTGTTCACTCTGCCGGTGCAGGTGGGGATGAACCTGGGCGTGTCGCTGGTCTCGCTGCCGGTCAATCTGGCAGTATTGGCGCTGCTTCCGTTCCAGCTGGGCTTTGGCTGGGCGGCCATCGCCCTCTCCTTCCTTTGGCCGGGCAGCTGGCTCCACGGCCTTGTGCTGGCCATCGCAGGGCTGTTCACCAAGCTGCTGTATGCGGTGGTGGCGTGGTTTGCCCGGCTGCCGTTCGGCTCCGTGTATGTGTTCGGAAAATTTGCCCTGTTCACCGTGGCGGTGCTGTTTGCGCTGGGATTGCTGGCCTGGGACCTTCGCCTTACACGCTGGATGGCAGTCATCGCCCCGGCCGGAGCGGCGCTGGCCTTCGCGGTGTATTCCGTCGCCACCGCCGGGATGGTCACGGTGGCGCCGGTGGGATCGGGCTACAATCCCTGTCTGGTTGCCATCCAGGACGGCCGGGCCGTTGTGGCCGTGCGCGGAGGAAAGAGCAACCTTGCGGCCGTGGAGGAATATCTCACGATGCACCGCGCAGAACCCGCCCTTGTCATCGACCTGCGCGAGGAGCCTCCCGCCGAACTTCCGATGGATGAAGCCGGATGTGTGGTCCGTGCGGCTGACGTTGGACCGCTGGGGGAACAGTATGCGCTGTCGGAGGATGTCACCGTGGCGGTCTGGAACCAGAAGGGCGCAAAGCTGTGCCTCCTCGACATAGGCGGCTACACTATTGCGGTGGGTGCGGGCGGCGGCAGCTGGGAGGGCTTCGGCCCGGTGGGGACGCTGCTCGCCGGTCCGTCGCTGCCCGCGGGGCTGGAGCCCCGCCAGATCCTCAGCGCCCACCTGCAGTACAGCTGGCAGATCCCGGAAGATTGCGCCTGGTTTTACGATCCGTCCCCGGCCCTGCGCATCCGGCCGGGGCGCTCGATCACAGCAGAAAGGAGCTGGATATGAAGGCAACCGCACAAACGCTCGACCGCGTGTTCGGCAAACCGCTGGACAAACCGGTGTATTATTTCTATTCCACCGAGGAATATCTGGTGCGGCAGGCCGCCCAGCGCGCCATCGGCCTGCTGGCCGCTGCCGAGGGGGAGGAAGCCACCGTCCTCCCCGGCCCGGTCCCGGCGCTGGAGGAGATCGTGGCGGCGGCGGGCACCATCTCGCTTTTCGGCACCCGGCGCATCGTGTCGCTGCCCCTGCTCCAGCCGGGCAGCTACGGCGACAAGGAGCTGGCCGCCCTGCTGGACATACTGGAGAGCACCGAGAACGCGGTGTTCGTCATCACCAGCGTCTTTGCCGACGAAAAGGCGATGAAGGGCAAGCGCGCGGTGCGCCTGGCGGACGAGGCCGACCGCCTGGGGGTGTCCGCCCTGCTGGCAAAACCCACCCCCGCCGACGCCTGCCGGTTCATCCAGAAGCAGGCGCAGGCATTGGGGACCGCGGTGGAGCCGGGCGCCGACCGCGAGCTGCTCGACCGCTGCGGGCAGGACCTTTTCCTGCTGGGCAACGAGGTGGACAAGCTGGCGGCGCTGTCGGGCTACACCACCATCACGCGGGAGATGGTCTCCCGGCTGGGCACCCGCA
Organism: Anaerofilum sp. An201; assembly: GCF_002160015.1. Lineage (GTDB taxonomy): Bacteria > Bacillota > Clostridia > Oscillospirales > Ruminococcaceae > Anaerofilum > Anaerofilum faecale. The sequence continues at coordinate 25,347 of NZ_NFJT01000009.1, forward strand.
GCATCGAAGCCGACGTGTTCGACATGGTGAATCTGGTCCAGCGCGGACGCACCGCCGAGGCCTTCCGCCGCCTGGAACAGCTGCTGCTGTTGCAGAACGAGCCGGTCGCCATCGCGGCGGCGCTGGCGGGCAGCTATGTGGACATCTACCGGGTCAAGCTGGGGATGAAGGCGGGCAAAAGCTACCAGGCGGTGCACAAGGAGTTCGGGTATAAGGGCAGCGACTGGCGGCTGAAAAAGGCGGGCGAGACCGGCAGCCGCATCAGCCTGGCCAGGTTGGAAGAGATCCTGGACATCCTGCTGGAGCTGGACAGTGCGCTCAAGCGCTCGCCGGCCGACAAGACGGTGCTCCTGCAGGCCGCCCTGGCCCGCATCATCCACACGGAGGGGAAACGATGAGCGAAAAACTGCGCATCCGGCAGGCGATCGTGGTAGAAGGCCGCTACGACGCCGCCAAACTGGCCGATCTGGTGGACGCGCCCATCTTCACCACCAACGGCTTCGGCATTTTCCGGGACAAGGAGATGCAGGAGCTGCTGCGCCGTCTGGGCCGCCGCCGGGGGCTGATCCTTCTCACCGATTCGGACGCCGCGGGCTTCCGCATCCGCCGCTTCCTCACCGACCTTGTGGGCGCCGACAGGGTGGCCCAGGCGTATATCCCGGCGGTGCCGGGCAAGGAGAGCCGCAAGGCCGCGCCGTCCAAGGAGGGCACGCTGGGGGTGGAGGGCCTCCCGCCGGCGGTGCTGCGGCAGGCATTGGAGCAGGCGGGAGCCAGCCTGTGCGCCCCGCGCGAGGGCCGCGCCATCACCTGCACCGACCTCTACGAATTCGGGCTGTCCGGCACGCAGGGCAGCGCCCAGGCCCGCCGCGCGCTGCTGGCCCGCATCGGGCTGCCGCCCCGCCTGTCCAAAAACGCGCTCTGCCACGTACTGAACACCCTGTATACCTATGAGGAGTTTTGCCAAATGCTGACCGAAAAACCGGTGCTGTTCTGGGATTTCCACGGCACCCTTGCCGAACACGACCCCATCTGGTACGACGCCGCCCGGCTGGCCATCGAGCGCCTGTGCCCGGGCCGCCCGGTGGACTACCAGCGCATCCGCCGCACCTTCCACCAGTCCAATCTGCTGTGGTGGAAGCCGGTCACCGGGGAGGAACGCCGCCTGTGCACGCCCGATGCGTGGTGGGCGTTTTTTGAACAGGAGTTCCGCTGGATCTTCTCGCAATGCGGCTACACCACCGAGGAATCCGCCGCCATCGCGTCCGCCATACGGCCCATCATCGTGCAGCCGTCGTGGCACCGCCTGAAGCCGGACGCAGTCTCCACCCTCGCCGCCCTGCAGAAGCGGGGATACCGGCAGTACCTCCTCTCCAACAACTTCCCCGAGACCCCGCAGGTGGTGGAAGGGCTGGGCCTCGCCCCCTATTTCAGCGGGATGATCGTGTCGGCGCTGGTGGGATACGACAAGCCCCAGAAGGGCATCTTCCGCCTGGCGCTGGAGCAGGCGGGCAACCCCTCCTGTGCCTACATGATCGGCGACAACCCCAGCGACGACCTGGCCGGGGCCGCCGCCGCGGGTCTGGTGCCGGTGGGCGTGGCCGAAGCCGCCCATGCCCCGCAGGCCCAGCTGGGCAGCGAAACGCTCACGGGCCTGCTGGAGCTTTTTGCCTGAAAACAACAAACCTCCCGTCTGGCAGCGCGGCCAAACGGGAGTTTTTTTGCGTATGCAGAATCTATAGGATAGAGGAAATCGGCAGCGCCTGCCGTTATTTCAAGGTCTGGTTTTTCACCTGCTCGGCATACCAGGGCAGCGGCGCGCGGACCACCCGGCCGGACAAACCGGCAAATTCCGGCTCCTCCATCACCGGGAAGGTCAGCTGCCAGGCGCACAGCGCCTGGTATTTCAGCTTCAGCTCCCGGTTGGCGGCCTGGCTGCCGTATTTGCTGTCGCCCAGAATGGGGCAGCCGATGCTGGCCATGTGGGCGCGGATCTGATGGGTGCGCCCGGTGATCAGCTCCACCTGCAAAAGGGCCAGCCGCCCGCTCACCGCCACGGTCTCATAGCGCGTTTCCACCGGTTTTGCGCCCGGGCGGGGGGAGGGCAGAATCCGCACGATGCCGCGCGCGGCGTCCTTCTGCAGATAACCGCCCAGCGTCCCGGCGGCAGGCTTCGGCCGTCCAAAGGTCACGCACAGATATTCTTTTTTCACGGCGCGGCGGCGGATCAGCTCTTCCATCTTCGCCAGCGCTCCGGCGGTTTTCGCCACCATCACAAGGCCGCTGGTGCCGGTGTCCAGCCGGTGGCACAGAAAGGGCGCAAACGCGTCGCCCGGACGATAAAATCCGCTCTGATACAGATACAGAAGCGCCCGGTTCAGCAGGGTGTCGGCCTCATCGCCGTACACCGCCAGGCCGGCCGGCTTCACACACACCAGAAGCTGGTCGTCCTCGTAGGCCACCTCGGCCGGGCAGCGGGCGCGCAGAAAGGCCGGGCCGTCGGGCTGCCCCAGGCCCAGCTGCTCGTCCGGCACAAACAGGCGGATCACATCGCCGGTCTGCACCCGCGTGGACAGCGGCTGCTTTTTGCCGTTCAGCTTGATCTTGTTTTCCCGCAGCGCCCGGTTCCAGCGGCCGATGCCCATCGCCGGGAAGAGCTTCTGCAGATAGTTGTCCAGCCGCACCGCGGCGGCCGATTCCACCTTGATCTCCCGCATGGCCCCTCCCTCACTCGTGCAGTTCCAGCGGCAGGCCGTCCGGGTCCTTGAAAAAGGTCATTCGTTTGCCGGTGAACTCGTCCACACGCACCGGTTCGGTCTCGATGCCAAGGCTGTGCAGCCAGGCCACCGCCGGCTCGATGCCCTCCACCCAAAAGGCCAGATGCCGCAGTCCGCAGGCTTCGGGGTAGTTGGGGCGCGCCGGGGCGCCGGGAATTCCGAAGATCTCCAGCTCGCAGTCGCCCAGGCGCAGGTCCAGCTTGTGGTCGCCGCGCTGGGGCCGGAAATTCTCCCGCACCACCGCAAAGCCCAGCAGGTCCACGTAAAAATGGCGGCTGGCCGCGTAATCCGATGCAATGATGGCAACGTGATGGATCTTGTTCAAAAAGGGATGTTCAGTCATTGTCTTCCTCCAACAGGTAGTGCAGCATCCGCTGCGGGTCTTCCAGAAACCGGCGGGTGAGCCGGTAGTGCTCGGTCTCGGTGTAGTGCACCGGGTGGATGCCGGTCTCGTCGAACAGCTCCACCCGGCTGCCGGGCAGGGCCATCAGGATGGGCGAATGGGTGGCGATGAGGAACTGGCTGCCCGCGCGCGCCAGGCGGTCGATGCAGGCCATCAGGGTCAGCTGCCGGGCAGGGGAGAGGGCGGCCTCCGGCTCGTCCAGCAAATACAGCCCGCCGGGCACAAAGCGGTGCTCCACCAGTGCCAGAAAGCTCTCCCCGTGCGACTGCTCGTGCAGCCCGCGGCTGCCGTAGGGAGTGGGGGCGCCGATGCGGAATTCGTGCTCGTAGAGTTCGCTCAGATAGCTGGCCGCGTTGTAGAAGCTCTCGGCGCGCAGAAAATACCCTTCCAGCACCTGCCGCCGCCGTTTCAGGGTGATGAGCCGGTGCAGTCCGGCGTGGGTGTCGCGGGTGGAAAACTGAAAGTTGCGGGTGCCTCCCTCGGGATTGAACCCCGCCGCCACCGCGATGGCCTCCAGCACGGTGGATTTCCCGGTCCCGTTCTCGCCCACAAAAAAGGTCACCGGCGCGTCGAATGTCAGCTGCTTTTCCCGGCACAGGAACTGCACCGCCGGCAGTTTGGACAGATAGCTGTCCGCCTCCGGCGCACCGTCCATGCGCAGACCGGCCAGAATGGGTGCGTCCATCGCCCTTCCTCCTTTCGCCCGCTGTGCCTTTATCATAGCATATCCGCCCGCAAAAGGCCATAGACAGAAAAAGCCGCCCTGCCGGCAAGGCGCCGGACAGGGCGGCAGCTGTGGTTCAGCGGAACAGAGAACGGCGTTTGTCGAAGTAAATCTTGTTCAGAATGATCATCACGACGACGGTGATGACACCGGGCAGCAGCGCGACAGCCGCCTGGGCGGAAGCGTTCAGGATCAGAAGTCCCACCATCGTGATGACATTGATCACGATCTGGATCGCATACACGGCATACAGCCCCAGAACTCCGCGCCACTGGTGATGCGCCAGCCACTGGCGCACCACGATGCTGAACACCGCCGCACCGATGTGCAGGATTCCCAGCACCGTCAGCAGGGCACCCAGACCGGGCATGTAGGCGTACAGCTCCTGGGCCGTCAGCATTCCGGCAGCCAGACTCTCCGCAAACATACCGGACAGATAGGAAAAGGCATTGTACAGGTTTACCACCGCACTTGCAAACAGCTGCACATAAATCACAAACTTGAACCATTTCATCGGCAGTTCAACAGCTGTGACGTCCTGCGCCGCGCCGCACTGCGGGCAGAAAGGCGGGGGATTGGCGCCCAGATCGGCGCCGCATTTCATACAAAACATGATCGCTCATCTCCTTTGCGCGGTCGGACTGGCAGGTCCGCTCTGATTTCAGTGTAGCATCCAAAACAGGACAAGTCAATATATGGTGGATGCTGTCGCCGAGAGCCTGTGCTATTTCTACAAAATCGCTGGGAAAAGTTGTACCTTTCACCAAAAAATAAAAGCTTGGTTGACATTCCATCGTGGGGTATGCTACACTGAACATGTGAAAAATATGAATCAAGGCGTGTAACTGTCTGGCAGGCACTAACCTTTGGCTATTACATAAGGGCGTATTGTATGTATGTGTAATAGTTGTTGGTTGGTGTTTTTTTCATTCAACCGACAAACGTTATAGATCGTTAGGAGGCTGTTTATGAAAGACAAGTTTTTCGGCGTTTTGCAGCGGGTGGGGCGTTCCTTCATGCTCCCCATCGCCATCCTGCCTGTGGCAGGTCTGCTGCTCGGGCTGGGCAGTTCGTTCACCAACGAGACCACCCTGTCCACCTATGGCCTGCTGGACCTGATGGGTCCGGGCACCGTGCCCTATTTTATCTTCTCGGTGCTCAGCCGGTGCGGCGGCGTTATCTTCGACAACCTGCCGCTCCTCTTCGCCATCGGCGTTGCCATCGGCATGGCGCGCCAGGAAAAAGAGGTGGCCGCGCTGGCGGCCGCGGTTTCCTTCCTGGTGATGCACTCCGGCATCTCGGCCATGATCGGCCTCACCGGCGGCACCGAAGCGCTGCTGGAAGGTTCCACCGCGTCGGTGCTGGGCATCACCTCGCTGCAGATGGGCGCTTTCGGCGGCATCATCGTGGGCCTGGGCGTGGCCGCTTTGCACAACCGCTTTTATAAGATACAGCTGCCGCAGGCGTTGTCCTTCTTCGGCGGCACCCGCTTTGTCCCCATCATCAGTACATTGGTGTTTGCAGTGGTGGGCATTGCGATGTTCTTCATCTGGCAGCCCATCCAGACCGGCATCAACGCGCTGGGCGGGCTGGTGTACAGCTCGGGCTATCTGGGCACCTTCCTGTTCGGCATGATCAAGCGCCTGCTGATCCCCTTCGGCCTGCACCATGTGTTCTACCTGCCCTTCTGGCAGACCGCCGTGGGCGGCACGATGGAGGTGGCCGGCACGATGGTGTCCGGCGCGCAGAACATCTTCTTTGCGCAGCTGGCCGATCCCACCGTCACCCACTTCTCCACCGCCGGCACCTGGTGCTTCACCGGTGAGTTCGTCCTGTATATCTTTGGCTTCCCCGGAGCCGCTCTGGCCATGTACCACTGTGCCAGCCCCGCCCGCAAAAAGCGGGTGGGCGGCCTGCTGCTGTCGGCCGCGCTGACCTCCATCCTCACCGGCATCACCGAGCCGCTGGAGTTCTCCTTCCTGTTTGTGGCGCCCCTTCTGTTTGCCATCAGCGCGGTGTTCGCGGGCCTGGCCTATATGCTGTGCCATATCCTGAACATCACGGTGGGCCTCACCTTCTCGGGCGGCTTCATCGACCTGGCGCTGTTCGGCATCCTGCAGGGCAACGAGAAAACCGGCTGGTTGCTGCTTCTCCCGCTGGGCGCGGCCTTCTTTGCCGCCTACTATTTCGTGTTCCGATTCCTCATCCTCAAGTTCGACTTCAAGACCCCCGGCCGTGAGGAGGGCGATCAGGAGACCAAGCTCTACACCAAGGCCGACTACAACGCCCGCAAGGCGGAAAGCGAAGCCTCTGCCGGCCGCTCCGCCGCCATCGCGCGGGGCCTGGGCGGCGCCGCGAACATCAAGGACGTCGACTGCTGCGCCACCCGTCTGCGCATCACGGTGCAGGACAGCGCCGCGGTGGACCAGGCCGTTCTGAAATCCACCGGCGCCGCCGGCGTCATCCAGAAGGGCGCGGGCGTGCAGGTGGTCTACGGCCCGCAGGTGAACATCATCAAGGCCGAGCTGGAGGAATATCTGCGCAGCGGCGCCGCTGCCGCAGCTCCCGCGCCGGCACAGGCCGAAGAGACGGCCGAAGCGACAAAGCCGGAGCACGGCAAGCTGCTGCGCACCCTCGTGATCGGCAGCCCGATGCACGGCGAAGCCGCCCCGGTCACCGCCTCGCCCGACGCCGCCTTTGCGGAGAAGATGATGGGCGACGGCGCCACCATCGTTCCCTGCGAGGGGCTGGTCACCGCCCCGTGCGACGCCACCATCAGCTTTGTGTTCGACACCAACCACGCCATCGGCCTGGAGCTGGAGGAGGGCATCGAGGTGCTGATCCATGTGGGCATCAACACCGTGGAGCTGAAGGGCCAGGGCTTCAAGGCGCTGGTGCAGGAGGGCGACCAGGTGAAAAAGGGCGACCCGCTGCTGGAATTTGACCTGGACTATATCCGCGAGAACGCCTCCTCCACGTCCTCTCCGGTGCTCTTCACCACGATGGAGGACAACCAGCAGCTGCGCCTGCTGAAAGCCGGCCACGTCAAGCCGGGCGAAGACCTGCTGGCGCTGGACATCTACGAGGCCTGAGGGATAAGCCGGGCCGCAGAAGGGGAGAATGCTGTGTACAGGATCACAAAGGTGCTCAACCACAACGCCACACTGGCCCAGAATCTCGACGACGGGCAGGAAAACCTTGTGGTGGGCAAGGGCGTGGGCTTCGGCAAAAAGCCGGGGCAGCGTCTGGAGTTCGCCAGCGGGGTCACCGTCTATCAGCTGTCGCAGAAATGCGACCGCGGCGACCCGCGCGATCTTGTCAAGCGCATCGACCCTGTCTATCTCAGCATCGCCAACAGCATCCTGCTGCGCGCAAAAGAGGTGTTCGGCAGCGTGGACACCAGCATCCTGATCCCGATGGCCGACCACATCGCCTTCGCGGCCCAGCGCATCCGGAAACATTCCGCGCTCAGCAACCCGCTCACCTCCGACATCCGCGCACTGTTTGCGCAGGAGTTCGCGGTGGCGCGCGAGGGAGGGCGCATGATCGAACAGCAGACCGGCGTGCATTTCAGCGACGACGAACTGGGCTACATCGCGCTGCACATCCATTCGGCGCTGGAGTCGATGCAGGTGTCGCAGGCGATGCAGACCGCCCGGATCATCCGCGAATGTGTGGACCTGGTGCAGAGGGCGGCCGGCGTGTCCATCGACCTTTCCTCCCTCTCCTACAACCGGCTGATGAGCCATATCAAATTCATGGCGGCCCGCCTGCTGAAGGGCGAGCGGCTGCAGATGGACGTGAACCGCATCATGCGGGATACCTGCCCCAAAGCCTTCGACATCGCGGCCGAGGTGTGCGCCCAGCTGGGCCGCACACTGGGCCAGCCGGTGGACGAAGCCGAGATCGGGTATCTGGCCATGCATGTGGCGCGCGTGTTCGAGACCGAGGCGGCTCCCGCATAAAATAGGGCAGGCAGCCAACCGTCCCAAACCGCAGAATAGACGAACCATAAAACAGAAAGGAAGACTGTTATGAAAAGCTTTGTGTATGTGATCAAGGACCCCCTGGGCATCCACGCCCGTCCCGCCGGCATGCTGGCCAAAGCGGCCAAGCCCTACGCCGATACCCCCATCACCGTCACCAAGGGCGACAAGACCGTGAAAGCCTCCCAGCTGATGAAGCTGATGTCGCTGGGCGTCAAGACCGGCGATGAGGTCACCGTGGCGGCGGAAGGCCCCGCCGAGGACGAGGCTATCGCCGCGATGGAAGCCTTCTTCAAGGAAAACCTGTGAAGGTCCGGCAAAGTGTCCGTCGGCTGTCCCCCCCGGCCGGCGGGCGCTTTGCCTGTTTTCATTCTAAAAACAGGAGGAGAGTGCAATGATCGTATTGCAGGGACAGGGCGTGTCGAAGGGCATCGAATACGGCAGCCTGTATTTCTACCATCGCACCAACACCCAGGTGACACAGCAGACGGTGGAGGATACGGCCGCCGAAGCGCAGCGTCTGGAAGAAGCCAAGGCGAAGTCGATCGCGCAGCTGGAGCAGATGGCGGAGAAAGCCCGCGAAGAGGCGGGCGACAGCGCCGCCGAGCTGTTTGAGACCCACGCGATGTTTGTGGAGGATGAGGACTATACCGGCGCGATGGACGAACTGCTGGAGGAAGGCTGGAACGCCGAGTATGCGGTGCAGCAGGCGGGCGAGCAGTTCGCCGCGATGCTGGCCGCGATGGACGACCCGTATATGCGGGCGCGCGCGGCGGATATCCGGGACGTGACCCAGCGGCTGCTGAACAACCTGATGGGGATCGTGGAGGGCGGCATCGACGCCGACCATCCGGTGATCCTGGCAGCCGACGACCTCGCGCCCTCCGAGACCATCCAGCTGGACAAGAGCAAGATCCTGGCCATCGCCACCCAGGGCGGTTCCGGCAACAGCCACACCGCAATCCTGGCGCGCACGATGGGGATCCCGGCGGTCTGCGGCCTGGGCGACGCGCTGAACGAGAGCATGAACGGGCACGCGGCCTACATCGTGGGCGATACCGGCGAGTTGATCTTTGACCCCGACGCCGACACGCTGGCCGCCCTGCAGGTGCGGCAGAAAGCCCAGCAGGAGCAGCGCGAGCTGATGCGCACGATGGTGGGGCAAGAGGACGTCACGCTGGACGGCCGGCATATCAAGGTATACTGCAACATCGGCTCGCCCGAGGATGTGGACGCGGTGCTCACCAACGACGGCCGGGGCATCGGCCTGTTCCGCTCGGAATTTCTGTATCTGGCCGCCGAGGACTACCCCAGCGAGGAAGACCAGTTCCGGGCCTACAAAGAGGTGGCGGCCGCCATGCAGGGCAAGACGGTGATAATCCGCACGCTGGACATCGGCGCCGACAAGCAGGTGGAGTATTTCGGGCTGAACAGGGAAGAAAACCCGGCGATGGGCCTGCGCGCCATCCGCATCTGCCTGAACCGTCCCGAGGTGTTCCGCACCCAGCTGCGCGCGCTGTACCGCGCGAGTGCATACGGCAAGATCGCCATCATGTTCCCGATGATCGCCAGCGTGTGGGAGGTGAAGGAGTGCCGCCGCGCCTGCCAGAAGGTGATGGAGGAGCTGAAAGCGGAGGGCATCCCGTTCGACCCGGAGGTGGAGATCGGCATCATGATCGAGACCCCGGCCGCGGTGTTCATCGCCGACGAGCTGGCGCCGCTGGTGGATTTCTTCTCGGTGGGGACCAACGACCTCACCCAGTACACTCTGGCCTGCGACCGCCAGTGCAACGATCTGGGCAAATTCTTCGACCCGCATCATCCGGCGGTGCTGCGCGCGCTGAAGATGGCCGCCGACGCCGCCCACAAAGCGGGCATCTGGATCGGCATCTGCGGCGAGCTGGGCGCAGACCTGAGCCTGCTGCCCACCTTCCTCGCCATCGGCATCGACGAGCTGAGCGTCTCGCCCACAGCGGTGCTGCCGCTGCGCGCGGAGATCCGCAGGAGCATTGCCAGCACCTGTACGCTGGATATGCTGAACAGTTGACTGTGTGATAAACAAAAAAAGCGCGTCCATCCATGCAGAGGATGGGCGCGCTTTCTGTATCCAGACGGCACCGTGCGGACACAGGACGTTTCTGCAAAACACACAGCGCTTCGGCGGTCTGTGAGGGGATCTGCCGCCGAAAGGACCGCTCCCCGCAACAGCATGAATTCCCTCGGAATGTGCCGCCGGTCTGCCGGTGAAAGACCGGCCGACACAAAAAATCCTTGTCCTTCCGCCGGCAGCGGCAGGCAGGGGAGCCCGGTGCTCGGAAGGCATTTTCACTCGGATGTTTTCCGGGAATTCGCCGCCTGCTCCACCACTTTCTGATAGGGTCCGATGATGTACTGATTCATCTGGCCCTTCATTTTTTTCTGCACCGACGGGATGGAAATCAGTGCTCCCACCAGCTTCATCTGTAAAATGCGCTTTTTCTGCTTCTGCGGGAAATCGTAGATGCCGTGCTCCTTGTAAAACTTGTGGTCGGCCTTCATCATCCCCTGCATGATGTAGATCAGGTCGCGGAAAATCTTCATACCGCCCACACCGTAAAAATTCGCCGGGCGGGACAGCTTTTTCTCCAGCGCAAACACCAGCGAATCCGCCAGAGTGCGGATATCAGCCGCGGTGTTTCCCTCGTCTGTGGCCACGCCGCACAGGTAATTTCCGCCCACTTCGCTGCGTCCCTCCACGATCATGCGCAGATTGCTCTCGTACTGATATTCGCCGCTGATGAGATAGGCAATGGGGGTGCCGTGTGTGACCGTGCGGTGTCCGTTGCAAAACTGGCGGTCATCGTAGCACTTGAAGCTGGAGTGTGTGTAGTGGTCGGAGATGGTAAAGGCATATACAAAGGCGTCAGCGCTCTGGATTTTTGTGCGGAGGAATTCGTCAAAGCCATCCTTGTACACACATTTTCCGGTGACCGCGCAGCCGAAGCAGCCCAGACAACCGCCGGAAAAAGGAAACTCCCGCAGATTCACCACCCGGCTTTCGTAGGGCAGGGCCGCACGGAAATCGGCAATCATGTTTTGAAGATTTTCGTCGTTGGGGGCGCAGTTGGTCACGATGACCACGTCTTTGCTCCGGCTCTTGGGAACAGAGGGCAAAGCGGGACGGTAAACCTCCTTTGTGCGTTCGGGCGCGTGGACCGGAGGCACGGCAAACAGACCATGCGTGCAGGAAAAAATCAGCTGCTCAAAGAAGGCCCGTGCCTCTCGCTGTCCCTGCTCGGTGAGCAGGTCGTCCATATCGGCCGACAGTCCGCGCACCACTTTCATTCCCAGATCAAAGCAGTTTTCCTCCACATAGCGGTGGGCAGTGACATCGTAAAAATGCTTGGATGTCGTGATCTGGGAAGCAAATTTTCCGGCAAGCTCCACGCCGTTTTCTTTGATGAGTTCGATGAGGCGGTGGAGCTGATAGGGCGCGATAAAGGTGTATACCGGATAGGTAAACAGCAGCAGATCGGCCTTTTCCAGCTCCGCGCGCAGCGGGGCAAAATCCTTTTCATAGCTTTTGATCCGCTGTCCCACCGGAACAAAGGTAAAGGTGTGCTCTGGATGCAGCGCCTGCAGATACAGAGCGGTGTGAACCGTGGTGGAGTTTTTCCCCTTGGGGCTGGCGTTCAATACGAGAATGTTCATGGTTGTTCCTCCAATTCACCAAGCAGCCGGGTATACCAGCCGATTTCAAATTCCGCGGCAGCAATGCCGTATTCGATGGTGTATCCCTGAAAACGCAGCACCTGCGGCCAGTCGGTACCCGGCGGCAGCTCCCGCGCCTGTATGCAGCTGAAGCGGTCGCGGATCGTGCAGAGAATCTCCCGCATCTCCTCCAGCTGACGAATATATTCCCGGATTGCTTCCAGACGTTCCTCCGGCTTTGCCAGACCCGCAAAAAACAGCCGGGAAAGCTCCCTGTGTTTGTTTTTGTCTGCCCGCATGGGCTGTGCGATCCACGCGGAAAAAGCGGAACGCCCGGTTTCTGTGATGGAAAAGATTTTTCTGCGGCGTTTTCCGCTCATGGTTTCACAAGCGGTGATTTTGCCTTCGCTTTCCAGCTTCAGCAGAGCGGTCTGCACGCTGCCGGCGCTGGCAGAACAGATCAGAGCAAGATTTTTTCGGATAAACTGCTGCAGCTCATAGCCGGTCATCGGCGAGAGAATAAGCAGCCCCAAAATCAAATACTCCATACCATCACCCTTATATATCGAATAGATATATTGTAGGCTTTGATGCGGCGTCTGTTAAGAGATGCAGGAAAAACACAGCGGCTGTCCGACCGGATTTATAAAGCATTGTGCCGGCAATTTAAACATTGCTTTCGCCAATGCCATTCCTGTAATTTGTCCGATTCCCAACACACCCGGCATACAGGCATAAAAAAGCGCCGAAGCAAAACGAAGTTTGCTTCGGCGTGGTGCCGCTAACCGGGCTCGAACCGGTACGGTATTTCTACCGGAGGATTTTAAGTCCGCTGTGTCTGCCAATTCCACCATAGCGGCAAAGATGTGCTTTGATTATGATACAACAAGGCGGTACCATTGTCAAGCAAAAAGGCGTGCACATCCGCTGTATGATGAAAAGCCCCGGTTTCCTGTACAGGACACAAAGAGTCATCTGTACAGACCATTCACCAGGGCCGAAGCCGATTTTTGTCAAAAAGGACCCGCGCAATCCAAGACATTCGTGTAATGGCACATGGAACAGAAACTCTGGTAGGCAATCGCATCGCCGTCCAGAGAGACCGAAAATGCGTCCGGGTGCTGCGCATTCCACTGGCGGATAAACCGGTATAGGCTGTTCCACTCCGCCGGAGAATATATGCCCGGTTTGTAATACGCAAGAGTACAGTGCAGTGTGAGAGGGTAGGGAAGCGGGCGTATTTCTTCCAGACATCCGTACATGTCCTGTATCGCCCGGTGATCCGTTTCGCATACCGGCACAAAAAGCATTACGATAGAGCTGGATACCATGCTCACCATGCCCTTTGCAAACAGCCGCACAGAACCTCTGCCTGTGATGTACGGCAGTCTTTCCCGCAGCTGTGTCCGATGCGCTTCTGCCGCTGCCTGAACATCCCGCTGCAAGGACGCCGCACACAGATCGTGCAGGGTGATGTGGAAGGTATCTGCCGGAAGCGGTTCCGCCAGCATTCCTCCTGCCGCACCATACAGCGAAGACTGGATATCCCCCAAAACCCGTTTTGCGTCTTCTGGGAGCTGGAACACAACGGTGTCGCCGTAAAAGGGCCGGAAGGAACCGTCGGCATACAACTTCTGCTCCAGTCCACGGGCGGTTGCAAGCGGCTCATTCTCCGGCGGAAAGCACGCCCGGCAGTCAAGAAGCTCCTGTATCCGCCGTTGATATGCGGAATAGCTTTCTTTCTGAATCGTTTTGCTGTCCATGCTGTGCGCTCCTTTCGCAGGATCAGTGCGGCGTATATTTGCAGAATATATATTTTTTCTCCCAGATCCCGTCGGGAGAACAGGTGTATTCGTTGATCTGGCAGTCGTGGTAAAGGTCGTCTGCCAATTCCGTCATCACATCCAGAAGCTCCAGATTTGCTGTGTATTTGGCGGGGATCGCCTGTAAACCGAGATAGGCGCCCAAAATATTGCCGGTAACAGAGCCGGTCGAATCGCTGTCCCCGCTGTGATTCACCGAGGCAATCAGCGCTTTGTCAAAATCGCTGGAATATTTCAGCGCGCAGTAAACCGCGATTGCCAGCGTTTCCTCGGCAACCCAGCCTTCGCCCAGCGCGGCGATGGCTTCCTCGTCCGGCAGATTCTGCTGCGACAGCTGCACCGCTTTATCCAGCAGCTGTTCAAACGCGGGCAGATAGCTGTTTCCTTTAAATTGCCGATGGATCGACGCTTTCATGTCAGCCACGATTTCCGACAAAGAGAGATCGTCCCGATGGGCGGCAAGACTTACGATGTGGACCAGCGCAGCCGCAGGGATATATCCAAGGGGATGTCCGTGGGTGAGTGCGGCGGCTTCTGCACCGATGCGGTCGATTTGCTCCTGCGGCATCGTGTCCGCCGACAGATATAAGCCGATAGGAGCAACCCGCATAACGCCCCCGCAGCCCTTGCTGTGGTTGACCGGCTCTTCGGGGGTGCCGTATGTTTCCCCGGAAATCGCGCGCAGACAGGTGCCTCCGGGAGCGCGCGGGTGAAAAAGTTCCGGCACATTGACAAGCCAGGAATGGAAATCTTCCCCCTTCAGCGGGTAGGATTCCCGCTGTGTGCGGTACCAGTCCCGGTAACAGACGCCGATATAGGACGCATAAGAGCCCATAATTCCGCGGACACAGCCTCTTGTAGTGCCGAACAAAAGGCCGTTTGCGGTGAACAGGGTCATCTGGGTGTCGTCCGAGATCAGCGCTTTTCCGCCTTTCAAATCGTATTCGGCGATTCCCTGTTTGCCGTACATTTGTTTGATGGAAGCGCTGTCCAGAAATTCAACGGCATATCCCAGCGCGTCGCCTGCCGCTCCGCCGATCAGACACCCCCTGTAACGATCCAAATCTTTCATACAATATACTCCTTTCCCGTTGCATTGCCGCAGCGATTGCCTGTGAATCCCCGTCCGGGGACATCTTCCCGTCTGTGCTGTGCCGTGCAGACAGTCCCTGCAAAACGCCGGACACAGTGCACCTTTCGCACAGGTTTTGTGTCAGGCAGTCCCGGCGATTTCATCGCGTACCTTCATCAGAATTTTGCCCAGATGGTTTTCTCCCTTGCCGGTGTTCTGGTCGATTCCCCAAAAGGTATCGTGCCAGCGGTTACCCTCCTCCAAGGTCATGCCGCCGGTTTCCAGCAGCTTCTGCTTCAGGTCTTCATTCTGGGTGAATTTGGCCCGCACAATCTCCTCCATAATGCCGACCTTTACCTCTTCCCAGTCAGGACGAAGCGCAGTCTGCCTTCCCAAACGCTTCGCTTTTGCGGCGTCCATCGCGGTAAAAGCGAGCCGGTCCTCCGGCCGGACACATTTCTGTGCCTGAAAAGCCGCTTCATTGTTCTGGTAGGTCAGTCCCTGATAGGTCACGGGCGCATCCCAGAAATTGCTCAGAAAGCGGTATTCATTCTGAAAAGAGGGCACACAGGGTGTGTTCACCATCCCGTTTTCCCGCAGCAATTCCCATACGCGGGGATGACACAGTGTCTCGGCGGAGGGATCTCCAAGCCGCAGCTTGTCCCGCAGCGCTGAAGAACTCACACCCTCCATGCCGTCCGGCGCGTCCAGCACCACAAACCGGTCACGATACTGCCGCAGGAAGGGGTGTGCTTCAATAGCGGCTTGGGGGTCTTCACTGTCCCGCCGGACAACAAGAATGCAGAACCGGTCCAGAAACTCGCGGATGCGGTGCCAGCGGGCGATAATCTCAATTTTGTCCCCGCCGGCCAGAAAGTACAGCTTCGCGTGGGGGTACCGTGTTTGCAGTTCCTCCAGCGTTTCATAGGTATAGGCCTTTTGGGTGCGATGAAATTCCAGATCATCCACACGCAGTCTGGCGTCCTCCGACGCCATCGCCTGAAGCATTTCCAGCCGAAGCTGTTCGGGGTATACCTCCTCCGGCCGGCGGAGTTTGCGCATTTTGTTGGCTACATACGCATGGGAAGAGGGGACGAAGATCCCGTAGTCCGCGTCCAGCGCATCCAGCGCCGCCAGCAGCAGCGTTTGATGTGCCAGTGTCGGCGGATTGAAGGACCCGCCCATCACCACGATACATCCCTGCGGGCAGGGGTCTGCCGTCTGCGGCGTATACAAAGTACGGTCTGTTGTCATCTTGTTTCGCCTCCTTGGTGCTCGCGCTCTCGCCATTGTGCAACAGGACGTGTTGCTGCGGGCGCAATATCAAACAGCTGTCAATAAATCCTGCCGTCACCGCCGCACCGCAGACAGTCCACATACCCCCGCCCGTTGCAACCGGAGCAGTCCTGCAGGGTTGGCTGATAGCCGACGTCATCGCCGCCGTAGTAGGGCGGGTCCACCAGCCGTTGTACGCTGCCGCTGCCATCACACACGGAACATTTTCTCTGGCCAACACCGCGGCATTCCGAGCACTGCTGCGTATTGGAAACCGGCGGAGTGTAGTCAATAGCAGGAGAATCATACCCACCGGCCGGAATATCTGCCCCACCGGTGTCGGCCGGCAAGTTGTTTCTGGTACAGGCACGGCAGGAAATGCGGTGGGTGCCGGAGCAGGTGGTGCAGGTCAGCGTGCCCGCGCCCAGACATTCCTCGCATTCCCAAACGCCATCTCCGCTGCACAGACAGACACTGGCGCCGGCTCCGCCGCAGTATGCGCATGTCTGATAGCCGGTTCCGTTGCACATCATGCACTTGGCGCGGAACATGGTGTATTCATCCCCGAATATACCGGTGCCCTGGCAGGAAATACACGTACTTCCCCCCATTCCATCACAGGCGGCGCAGGCATACACGCCGCTGCCATCGCAAGTGTTGCACACATACACGCCGTCTCCATCGCAGCTGCCGCAGAATACGCTTCCATCCTCGCAGTCGGGACATTCCAGCACCCCTTCGTCGCCGCAGACAGCGCATACATCCGGCAGAGAAACCGGATCAGAAACGGTATCCGCAGGGTCTCGCTTTACTGTTTCCTGTCTGCTGTCCGCCGCAGCGGAGCTGCTCTGTGCTTCGGAAGTGTATGTTTTGGAAGGTCTCTCCTGTGCGCATCCGTTCAACAGAAGCAGTCCGGCTGCACAGCACAGGGCGGCACATGTTTGCAGTAGTTTCTTCATGATTTTTCTCCTCTCTGTTGTACCAAATCAATTCTCAGCAGGCCGGTGGATTGGCCGGGGACAGTGGAAGCAGACTGTGCAGTGCATACCGCAGCTCGGCGGCTGACTGAAACCGTCGGTGCGGGAGCGTGTGCAGCCCGCGATTCAGCAGCAATGCTGTGCCGGTGCGTGCCGCGGCGCTGGATGGCAGTGCCTCCAATGCCCGCAGCAGCGAGCGGTACAGACTGCGGCTCAGCAGTTCATCCTGCCGCAGGGAACGGCCCAGAAGCAGCGCGAACAGTACCGCACAACAGCTGAACAGGTCGGCTGCCGTGCCCACATCGGCCAGATTGCACAGGCGTACCTCCGGCGCTGCGTAGGGGTTGGAGATATCGCTTCCGACCTCTTCGCATAGATGCGTATCCCACAGACAGTCGTGATCCAGAAAGAGCTGCCTGCCGGACAACAGATAAATGCGTTGGGGGGCGATGCCCAGATGCAGCAGTCCCTGCTGGTGGAGCAACTCCACTGCATCCAGCAGCTGCTCCATCAGCGGCAGGGTCATGGAGGGCGGCAATGCACCCTGCTCCAGAACGGTTTGCAGACAAACCGCCTTGGGAAAACGTCGCACCACATAGCTGGTGCCATATGCATCAAGAATCCGGCTGTCCCCGCCATACAAGTGCAGCAGAGCCGCTTCTGCCTTTTGTCCGGCGGCGAATGCTCTGCGTGCGCGGAGCATCGCAGTCCGGCCTTTGTCGGTGATAAACAGGAGATCGTCTGCGCCTCGCCTGACGCCGTCTGTACAGGGGAATAATTCCCGAATCAGTATATCTTCCCAGATACTGCTGCCCTCTGCTGCGGCCTCATATACAATCACGCTCCCTTTTATGGCGGCTGATTTCAGCTGATAATCAATCCCGTCCAGCAAAAGCGTATTTCCCACAGCCCGCGCTGTGCGCTGGTCCATCATGGTCCACCTCCATCGCCGGGAAACCCGGCTTGTTTCGATAGACACACTATACCAGAGAGGCGCGGCGTTTTCCGCAAGTAATTTCCGGTTTATGGTGTATCGGCAGCGTTGAGCTGTTCGTATTCTTCCGCAATGGTCTCCAGTTCTTTTTTCAGCGCAGCCAGACGCTCTGTGTCGCCATTTTGTTTGGCAGTGACAATCTCAGCGTTCAGTGCTTCCAAGCGCTCGCTGATGTCCCATAGCCGCACCAGTTTTTCCTCCAGACGGCGATTTTCCTCCACCAGCTCAAGCAGCGCCGCATAGTTCTGCTCGAGCTGGTACAGTTCGGTCTGCTGGTTTCCCACATGCGCAGTTGTAAGGTCCACCACCGCCTCCACGCCGTCCAGACACAGCATTGCCCGCTGTTCGGTCTCGCTTTTCTCGTCATACCATACCGCATCGGCGGGATAGTAGCAGGTGAGATGTTCCGTGACGGTTTTGTCCAGATACGTGTGTTCCGCAGCCTGTGCGTCGGTAAACCAGTAGTTGTAGCAGCCGTAGTAATAATATCCCCGCAGACTGTCCAGCTCGGCCTGATCCGCAGCGAGGAAAAAGCGAAGGTTCTCCGCTGCATGCGGATCTCCGGGTGCATTTTCCAGATAGAAAAGAAGGGTGGAAAGGCGGGATTGATGGGTTTGCAGCTCATTGGCACGGCCGTTGATAAACAACTCGTATTCAGCGGGCGAGATCCCCACCGCGCGCAGCTGTTCGGTCAGCGAGTCATCCGGCACAGCTTCTTCTGTCTGGTCCAGTTCGGTCTGCACGGCGTCCAGTGTCTGCGAGAGCGAGGTCTGCGCTTCGTTGTGGGAAAGTTCACCGTCCAGATATTCCTGCACGGCTTGCAATGCCTGTTCGTACCGCGCTCCGTCTGCATCCAGAGCGAGAAAATGCTGTGAAAAATCCCCGGTTACATAATAAAAATCTTCCGAAATATCCTCCGCCTGCCAGGGTGTTGCCGCATCCTGCGCGCCGCAGCCAGCAAGCACGGCCAGCAAAGCGGCTGCCAAAGCGCAGAGCTTCTTCATCATTCGATCCTCCTGTTCTGTTCGTCCGGCCAAAGGATGGAAAACCCCTGTAAAGTCATCTCGCGCTGTGCGTCCTTCACAGCCTCCAGCGCACGCAAGGTGCCGTCTGCCAGACGGTCGGGTTCCACGCTGCCGGGTCCATCGTAAAATCCTTCCAGCGCTTCCATGTAGGTCATCGCTTTCAGAATCTCGCCCTGCTGCTCAGGTGTCATCTCAGACAGCAGGGAGGCCAGCAAAAAGGAAACATAGCGCGTTTCGGCTTCCAGATAGGTCCTGTGGGCGTTCACCACCCGCTCGCGCTTGTCGCGGGTATTGTACAGACTGTCGGATGTGCAGAGCGCCTGCTCCAAATGCGACAGAGCGGCCTCGGATATGGCCTCCATTGCTGCACAGCGTTCCAGCAGACGGGACAGGGTCTGGGGGGAAAACAGCTCTTTTTTCTCCGCGATCTGTTCCAGCGTTTCAGAGACCGCGCTGTCGGGACGGGGCGCATAGAGCGCAGATAAAAACTGCCGCTTTTGTTCCAGCAGCCCCTGCAGCTGTTCTCGGGCCAGAGGGTCACGGTTGTCAAGGATATCACTGAGCGCCGCACGTTCCAGCAGTTCGGTCTGTGCGGAGACACGATTGCTCCATGTACTCAAAGAGGCGTTCAGCGCCGACAGTGCGTCGTAGATACAGGCGCTTTCAGCGGCAGTGTAAGAGAAGTGATTGAGAGAAGAGTGGATCATTCCGGCGCCTGCCACTCCCAGAAGAATGGCCGCTGCTGCGATCACAGCAATCCTTCTGCGCCAGAGCATGAAGATATTTTTAGCCGCCAAATGCCGGTTTTCTTCAGCCTGCTGCACCAGAACGGGCAGAAAATCATCGTGGAAAAGAGCGATCTGGCCCTGTGCAGTATCGGCAAGCAGTCCAAAACGGTCAATCAGGCGTTCGCGAACAGCCAGATCAAACCATTCGTCCGCTCTGGCAATCCCCTCCAGCATCCGTCTTGACTTTCCCAAATATTCCGAAAAGGCGGTTCCGAACCGGCGGCCTCGCAGTGCACGGAAACTTTTCTCCGCCAAGCGGCGTACGCTCGCCACGGAAAGAATGGTCCTTCCCTGCCGGTGCATTTCCCACGCGACCTGCGGCAAAAAGTGACGCAGCAGATAACGATTGATGAGCTGGCTGTTCTGGTCGCCGCTGTCTTCGCGAAGCGTCTGCAAATAGAAATGCTGCAGATACAGAGCAAGCAGCGCTTGCTGTGTTTCGGGTGTGGAATTGTCTGTCGGTTCTGCACTTTCCAGATAGAGAAACAGCAGCATGGGCGTGGTAAGCAGCTGCCGAAGCCTTTGACTTTCAGGCGGCGCAAGCCCCCGTGCAGTAAACTGGCTGTCTATCTGCTGTGCTTGCAGAGGGGAAAGGGACAGCGACACAAAGTCCCGCAGAGCATATTCCATTACAGCGTCTGTGCGGTCGGTCAGCAGAAGCCCCACACCCTTGCACCGGCATAATTCTTCGATCTCGGCAAACAGCATTTTCCGCTGTGTCCCAGCTTCGTTCAAACCGTCCAGCAGCAGCACAACCGACGCCTGTCCCTTGCTGTCGGTCTGGTCGAACAGTACATGCAGACTGTGGAGGGCGTCGTGATACTGCGGATGTTCGGGCGGAAAGCGCAGCAGCTGCAAGAGAGTGCGGCGCAGAAAAAAGGTATCGTTGCTGCACGCCTGATACCCTCGCAGAGAAAGATACACAAACACGGGTTCTGCTGCATGGTATCGGGCGGTGCATCGCCCGCACAGTTCCAGCAGTAAGCGCGTCTTTCCCATGCCGCCGGCGCCGGTCAGCAGAAACTTTCCTCCGTGCGCCAGTTCCTGTGTGAGCTGTTCCCGGCACAGACTTTGCTGCCCGCGCTGCACCGGCTGCTCCAGATAGCTCCAGCTGGACCGCTGCTTTTTCTGTTCGCCGGCAGCGGCTTCCCACAAAGCGCTTTTGGTAACGCCAAAACCATCCAGCCGCGCCAGAAGCTCTGCCACTGCCTGTTGCAGCTCTGCGGTGCTTTGGTATCTTCTGCGCGGCAGGGTGTGAAGGCCTTTCAACAGGATTTCCGCTGCTTTTGCTGCGGCCGTCTGGGGGATTTCAGCAAGGCAGGGCAAAGCCTTGGCCAAGCCGCGGCGAAGTCCGTCCCGGCTTTCCTCCTCCAACAGCCGCCGCCCGGACAGCATATGAAAAAACACGGCACAGCAGGCGTAGAGGTCTGTGGCCGGTCCGATTTCACCGCTCTGCTGCAGCAGCACCTCAGGGGCAGAATACCCCTCCTTGCGGCTGAAAGCAAATTCCTCGGGCGGGTTGCGTGTATCCCACACGCTGTTAAAATCAATCAGCAGCACCTGTTCCGGCAGCAGCAGAATATTGTCGGGGCTGATGTCCAGATGCAGCAGACCGTGCCGGTGAAAACATTCCAGAGCGTGCAGCAATTTGCTGAGGACCCTGGCGGATTCCCGCACAGAGAGATTCTGCCGTGTTTCCAGCCTTTGCAGCAGGTTCTCACCGCCGTGTACCGACAGCACGGAATAATAGGTGCCGTGCGCTTCGTAGGAATTCAGATTTCCGGAAATAGAGGCGGGAATCTGCCGCAGAAGGTCCAGATTTACCTGGTTGCCCATACGGAAGCGCCGCTGTGCCTCCAGCATGATGTCGCGCGCCGCGTCGGTGCAGACGATATCCCCGTTTTGGTCGCGGTCGATGCCTCCCCAGGCACTGAAGGGAAACAGTTCCTTGATCAGTACCTGGTGCAGAGAATCGCGGTTGAGTGAGTCAGTATAGGTGGCGCGGTATACGATGGCACTGCTGCCGCATCCCTCCACGCCGTCCAGCCGGTAACAGATGCCTCCCAGAACCAGTTCGCTGCCGATTGCTCTTGCTTTTCGTTGATCTTCCATATCTCCTCCGCACAGACCGGCGGTTTTCTGTCGGTCCTTTTACTGGGGGTCGGCGGTTTCCTCGGCGAACAGCGCCCGCAGAGCACAGCTGAATTTGTCGCTGAGAAATTCTCCCTCATAGGTTGCCGCCAGTGCGTACAGCACCAGACAGTCAAAGGGACTGCCGGGGTCCAACTGATTCATGCCATAGGTCACCAGAAAAAGATTGATTTTGCTCAGCACGATCTCCAGCTGGTCGCGGGGAGATTCATCCTCCTGCGGCAAAAACCAGGCAGCATCTTCTTCGGACTGGTCGCTGTACTGAAGATCGTCCGAAAAAAGAAAATCCTCTGTGATCAAAAACAGCAGCAGCAGCGCTTTGCGGCTCACATCAATTTTGCGCGCTTTCATTTTTTGCAGCTCCGATGTGCCCGGCCAGTTTTTTTTCACGGCCTTTTGCAGATAATCGTATCCGGCGGTTTTTTTATCCACGGGCACGTGCATGCGAAAATAGGTTTGGGCGATCTTGTCCAGAGAGTAGAACGCATCCTCCTGCGATGGGTATACGATGGAGTCGTCTGGCTCCTGCAGCACCAGAAGCAGCCGCCAGAATTTTTCGTAGGCGCTTTCATGGATGACTCCCAGGTCGGCGCTGTGCTGCAAAAAGAAGCTGCGCAGCTGCTCGACGGTGGTCACTTTTTCAAACTGGTGCGCCACCCGCTGTGTGTAAAAGCTGGGCGGGTCGTCCAACTCTGTCACACCCAGATACGGCTCTGCTTCCAGCCCGCGTTTTTCGCGCTGCTGCTGTATGCGATGTGCCTCGGCGCGTGTTTCGTGATGTATTTTTTCCTTCTTTTTCCAGCGAGCAATCCGCTCGGCCTCGGCAGCCTCCACAATCGGACCATAAATTTCTGCCATTTCCCGGTCAAGAGCTACGGCCTCCGGGTAGCTGCGCGCGGTCCGCAGAGCAAACGCATACACCAGCTCCTTGGGGCTGCGATAGTGGATGCCGGTTTCCGCTGTGCTGGCCAGTACCCAGCTTGCCTGTGCCTCGGTCAGACCCAGTGCAAAGCAGATCTTGAAAATCTGTTCCCGGTTCTGCGGCACCACATTGCCGCGCAGCCAGTTGGAGATGTTCTTCCGCAAAGCGTCCATCTCTTTTTTGTCGGGCGGCTCAGCCGAAAAAGAGCAAAGCTGGGTGCGCAGCCGTTCCGCCAGATCTTCGCCCGGATACACCGAGCGCAGAACATCAGTGAAGGAGCGGTAAAGCGCGCCTTCCTCCAAAAAATCGATCATTTCAGACGGCGTCATCGCACGATTGCGAATCTGGTCCAGATTGCTTTTTGAGATGCTTGTCCTGTACTGCCCCAGCATAATGCTACCTCCTCACAAAAATGCACAGTATGCCCATGCCTCGCGCAAACACGAGCTTTTTCTATTATTATACACAAATTTGCGCCGGAAGCAACTGCACAGTGCGGGACGGCTGCTGGTTACTGCGCGGCGCTGCTGGTAAGCTCCTCAATCTTCTGCAGCATTACATCCATGCTGTGGTTCATGCTTTCAATGCCTGTTTTCAGAATGCCGAAAGCGTTGGAATAGACAGGATAATACTTTTTGCAGTAGGAGGCCATCGGAAGAAGAAATACAGCGGTCTCCCGGATGTACTTGCGCATTTTGGGTACCGTAAAGGTGTACAGGGTGGAGCTGTTGTGCAGACGGTCGCTGAGCTTGATAAGCGCGGCTTTGGGATTCGCCTGGATTTTTTGAAAATAGGCAGCCAGCTGCTGGTCGTTCAAGCCGGAACACTTGGTCAGCGTTTCGATAATCTCCAGCACTTCGCGGTTCAGGCCGTACTGGTTCACCAGTTCTTCGCCCCCGCCGGGCAGTTTGTCTGCACAATCCTCCAGCACGTCGTGCAGAAGTGCCGCCGCCAGCACCACATCGTCGCAAATGCCGTAGCTGATGAGGGTAGAGCACACTTTCAGCGGATGTGAGAAATAGGGTGTGCCGTCCTTGCGGTGCTGTCCGTCGTGAAGTTTGCGCGCCAGCGAAAGCGCTATCATGGTCTGCTTGAGATCTCTGCCCACGGCAAAACCTTTGATAAACATGTAGGACTTGATATACTGCACGGTATCCTTCTCATCGAACTGTTCCTGACACATAGGGCTGTATTCGGTCATTTTGCCTGCTCCTTTCCGAATTAAAGTACATAAATAGTAGCACGGTATATTCCTGACACAATAAACTTAATTCCTGCTGTAAAAATAAAAAGCCGTCCGTGTTTCCACGGAACGGCAGATAGAGCAGCTTTCAGTTGATTTTTGCTGTGTGCAGTGTGCATTCGCTTCACAGAACAGAAAACACCTGCTCTGTGGCGGCGACGGTGCTCTCCAGATCGGCTTCGGTGTGCGCATGGGAGAGGAACATCGCCTCAAACTGCGCGGGAGCCAGATAGATTCCCTTCGCCAGCATCTTCTCAAAGTAAGCGGCGTACTTTTTCAGGTCGCTCTTGGCCGCGCCGGAGAAGGACTCCACGCAGTCTGGGGTGAAGAAGGGAGCCACCAGACTTCCCACCTGGTTGATCCGCACAGCCGCACCGGTTTTGGCGGCGGCGCGGCGCATTCCCGCAGCCAGACGGTCGGCCTTTGCGGAAATGTCGGTGTAGACCTCGGGATGAGTGTTCAGATAGGTGAGCTGGGCGAGGCCTGCCGCCATCGCCACCGGATTGCCGGAGAGGGTCCCCGCCTGGTACACCGGTCCGCAGGGAGCGATCTGCTCCATCAGCTCTCGGCTGCCGCAGTACGCGCCCACCGGCATGCCGCCGCCGATGATCTTGCCGAAGGTGACGATGTCCGCCTTCACGCCGAAGTATTCCTGCGCGCCGCCCTTTGCCAGACGGAACCCGGTGATGACCTCGTCAAAGATCAGCAGTGCGCCTTCCTTGTCGCACAGCGTGCGCAGACCCTCCAGAAATCCGGGATTCGGTCCCACCACACCCATGTTGGCGGCAACCGGCTCCACGATCACACAGGCGATCTGGCCGGGATAGCCGGCAAACAGCTCGGCCACGCTGTCCAGATCGTTGTATCGGGCGGTGAGGGTGTCTTTGGCGGTGTCCGCCGGGACGCCGGCCGAGCTGGGCCGCCCGCCCTCCGCCACGGCGGAGGAACCGGCCTTGACCAGCATGGCGTCGCTGTGGCCGTGATAGCATCCCTCAAACTTGACGATCTTGTCCCGTCCGGTCGCGCCGCGCGCCAGCCGCAGAGCGGACATCACCGCCTCGGTGCCGGAGTTCACCATGCGCACCATCTCGATGTTGGGCACCATTTCGATCATCAGTTCCGCAATCTCCACCTCCCGCCGGGTGGAGGCGCCGAAGGACAGTCCGTCCTGCACGGCTTTTTCCACAGCCTCCCGGATCAGGGGATGGTTATGCCCCAGAATCATGGGACCCCAGGAGCAGACATAGTCGATGTAGCGGTTGCCGTCGACGTCCCAGATGTAGGCGCCGTCGGCTTTGGCGATGAAGCGGGGAGTCAGACCCACCGCGCGGTAGGCGCGCACCGGGCTGTTCACACCGCCGGGAAGCACCTTTTTGGCCCGTTCAAACAGGGCGGCAGACGTATCCATTATCCGATATCTCCTTTTTGAATGGCCGCAGCCAGTTCTTTTGCATAATAGGTGATCAGCATGTTCGCGCCCGCCCGGAAAACCGACAGGGCAGACTCGCACATGATGCGGTATTCGTCCACCAGTCCGGCCTGTGCCGCGGCTTTGATCATGGCATATTCGCCGGAAACGGAATAGGCGGCCATCGGCACATCAAAGGCGTCGGAGCATTCCCGGATGATGTCCAGATAGGAGAGAGCGGGCTTTACCATGATGATGTCGGCGCCTTCCTCCACGTCCAGCGCGCATTCCTTGATGGCCTCCTTGCGATTGTGGGGGTCCATCTGGTAGCCCTTGCGGTCGCCGAAGGAGGGGGCGGAACCGGCGGCAGAGCGGAAGGGACCGTAAAACGCCGAGGCATATTTAGCGGAATAGGCCATGATGGGCACATCCTGGAACCCGGCCTCATCCAGCGTGCAGCGGATGGCGCCCACACGCCCGTCCATCATGTCGGAGGGAGCCACCATATCGGCGCCTGCCCGGGCATGGGAAAGGGCGGTTCTGCACAGCAGCTCCAGGGTGGCGTCGTTGTCCACCTTGTGGCCGCACAGCGCGCCGCAGTGACCGTGGCTGGTGTATTCGCACATGCACACGTCGGTGATGATGTAGAAGTCGGGATAGACGGCCTTGATCTTGCGGATGGCCTTCTGAATCACACCCTCTGGGTCCCAGGCGGAAGAGCCCGTTTCGTCCTTGCGGGCGGGGATGCCGAACAGGATGCAGCTGCGCACACCGGCGGCGATGCAGTCGGCAACCGCCTGTTCCACCGTGTCCAGACTGTACTGGTACTGTCCGGGCAGCGAGTCGATGGGACGTGTGCCGCTGAGGGTCTCGTCCACAAAGATGGGGTAGATCAGGCTGTCGGCCGACAGGCGGGTTTCGCGGCACATCCGGCGGATGGTGTCGCCGTCCCGCAGACGGCGGGGTCTTTGAATCAGTTCCATGAGGATTCTCCTTCCACGATTCTTTGAATCAGCGCATCCATCGTGGCATGTTCGGCGGTGATGGTGTGCAGGTTGTATTTGTGCGCCTGTGCCTCGGTCTGTTTCCCGATGCAGGCGGCGGTGATGGCGGAACAGTCGGTGTCCTCTCCCAGCGCGGAAACGAACCCGGTCACGGTGGAGGCGCTGGTGAAGGTGACGATGGTCCCCGGCGTCAGCAGCCCGCGCACACGGTCGGTGTTGGGGGCGGTGTAGCGGGTCTCGTAGCACCGGATGTCATCATAGGCAATGGTACCCCCATCCAGTGCGTCTGTCAAGGCTCTGGTACCCCATTGGGCGCGGAGGATCAGCACCTTTCCGGTCGGCTTTGCACGGCACAGTGCCTGTCCCAGATGCTCGCCGTCATACACCTCCGGGATGAGGTCGGCGCGCAGACCGTGCCTGCGAAGCTCGCGGTCGGTGCCGGGGCCGATGGCCGCCAGCTTGACCGGTCCCAGCGCACGCACGTCCCGGTCGGTGCGCTCCAGCAGATCCATCAGCGCCGACACACCGGCCGGGCTGGTAAAGACCAGCCACTCATACCGCCCGATGTTGTCCACCGCCTGCTCCATCGCGGGGCAGGGGAGGAGGGGATGTGTCTCGATGCAGGGGAACTCGGTCACATCCGCGCCCAGTGCGCGCAGCCGTTCCGACAGGGTGCCTGCTCGCTCCCGGGGACGGGTGACGATGACCTTCTTTCCCTTCAGCGGCAGATGGTCGAACCAGTCAAACTGGCGGGAGTAGGCGCACACCTTGCCCACAACAATGATGGCGGGGCTTTTCACCTGCTCGGTGCGTGCGGTTTCCGGCAGGGTGGAGAGGGTGGCCAGCACCGGCCGCTGCGAGGGTGTGGTGCCCCGCTCGATCACGGCGGCAGGCATATCCGGCTCCATTCCCGCGTCCAGAAGCCCGCGGCAGATCTCCTCCAGCGCGCTCACGCCCATCAGGAACACCAGTGTACCCCTGGTCTGCACCAGCGCCGGGAAGTTGATGTTCAGGGGCTTTCCGGCCCGCTGATGGCCGGTGATGATGTGCAGGGAGGAGCAGCAGTCACGGTGTGTCACCGGGATACCGGCGTAGGCAGGCACAGCGATGGCCGATGTGATGCCGGGAATCTCCTGAAAGGAAACCCCGTGCTCGGCCAGCAGCTCCAGCTCCTCGCCGCCCCGCCCGAACAGGAAGGGATCGCCGCCCTTCAGACGCACCACACATTTGCCTTCCAGCGCCTTTTCCAGCAGAATCCGGTTGATCTGGTCCTGCGGCACCGTGTGGTGGGAAGACTCCTTGCCCACATTGATGCGCTCGGCGCCGGGGGGGATCAGGTCGAAGATCGCCTGTCCCACCAGCCGGTCGTAGACCACCACATCGGCCGATTCGATCGCCTTGCGTCCCTTGATGGTCAGCAGGTCGGGGTCTCCGGGCCCTGCTCCCACCAGAATGACCTGTCCTTTTTTCATCGGTATTTCCTCCTCATCTCCTCTGCCAGCGCCCGACCGAGCGCTTCGCCCTGCTCCCGCGGACCGCGGACGGTCTCAAAGCAGCAGATCTCGCCGGGGGCAACATACATTCCCTTCAGGGTGAGGGTGTCCCCGTCAACGGTGGCAAAGGCCGCCACCGGGGAAGAACATCCGCCGTCCAGTGTGCGCACAAAGGCGCGCTCTGCCAGCAGACAGTCCCGGCTGACGCTGTCCGCGAAGGTTTGCAGACAGGAGGTGTCCACGCCCTGCCGTGCCTGCACCGCAAGAATGGCCTGCCCCGCGGCGGGAAGGATCTCCTCGGTGGAAAACCAGCGGCTGATCCGGTGCTCCAGTCCCAGCCGGAGCAGTCCCGCACCGGCCAGCACCAGCGCGGAGAACTCGCCGTCGTCCAGCTTGCGCAGACGGGTGAGCACATTGCCCCGGACAGGGGCCACCGTCGCTTGGGGGAAAAGGGCTTTCAGCTGCAGCCGGCGGCGCAGCGACGAACATCCGATTGGCCGGGAAAAGTCGATGGCGTCGGCTCCCTGCGGCAGCACCAGTACGTCGCGGGGGTCGGCGCGTTTCGAAAAGGCCACCAGAGGCAGACGGGGGTCGATCTCCATCGGCAGATCCTTGCTGCTGTGGACGGTGATATCCACCCGTCCGTCCAGCAGAGCGGCGTCCAGCTCCTTGACAAACAGCCCCTTGCCGCCGATCTTGTCCAGCGTCCGGTCGAGGATCTTGTCCCCGGTGGTTTTCATGGTGACGAGCTCGGTTTGCATCTCCGGGTCGCAGCGGCGAATCTCCTCGATCACCATTTCCGACTGGATCACGGCAAGGCGGCTTTCCCGGCTGCCGATACGTATCTGTTTCATTCCAACTCCTCCAATACAGCGCGGACCCTGCGTGCGGCGACGGCGGTCTTTTTGTGTTCTTCTCCCTGCGAGACCACGCCGCACACCAGTCCGCTGCCGGTGCAGATGGCGGGGAAGAAGAAGGTGCTTTCCTCCTTCCGGTCGGCCACGCTCACAAAGATTCCGGCAGCGTTGGCCTCCTGCCAGACCTGACGGTTCACCTCGCGGCAGTCGGTGGCGGCAACGGCCAGGAACGCCCCCGCAAGGTCGCCCGGCTGGTAGGGCCGCCGGCAGAACCGCGCACCCTCCGGCACAGCTTCGCATTCCGGCGCGATGATGGTCACCGCTGCGCCAAAGGCGAGCAGCACCTGTGCCCGGCGCAGCGCGATTGTTCCGCCGCCCACAACGACGGCTTTTTTTCCGTTCAGGTCCACAAACAGCGGAAACCGGTATCCCATACAATCCATATATGCGTCCCTCTTTTTCACGAGACCACCGGCCGGCCGGTGGTGTGCAGGCGGATCTTGCTCTCACAGCGGGTGAGGTTTTCGGAGGTGATGCGCTCCGCCAGACCGGTCACCAGCAGATCCACCGTCTTGTTCACCGAAAGCTCGATGATCTCCGCCTCGGACAGCCCTTCCTGCAACTCTCTGGCGGTGAGCAGGCGGCTCACAATGGCCTCTTTCAGGCTGTCCACCGAGGCCATGCAGTCCTTGTAGTTCAGCCAGCGGTAAAAGTTCTCCATCTGCGCCCGCAGAATGGCGGTCACTTCGGGGGGAACGGTGCGGTTTTCCAGCCGGCTGCCCAGATCGTCCACATTGTAGAGGGCAACGCCGTCCAGCTGTCCGGCTTCGGGCTGGATGTCCCGCGGGATGGCAAGGTCCACCATCACCGCCGGCAAACGGGAAACCCCGTGCAGCTGTTCCACCGTCACCGTGTAATGAGGGCTGGTGGTGGCGGAAAGCAGGATGTCACACCCTGCCATCCGAAGGAACCGGTCCTCGTAGGGCACCACGCCGCAGCCGGGCGGCACGATGGTCTGGCCGTGGCGGTAGGTGCGCAGCGTCACCGACACCGTACACCCCTTCTGCTGCAGCAGCGAGGCGGAAAGACGTCCCATCTCCCCGTTGCCGATCACAAGGGCTTTTTTTCCTTTCAGGTCGCCCAGCTTTTTTTCCAGCAGGTCCACCGCCATGCTCGCGGCGGAGGTGGGCAGCGCGTTCAGTTTTACCTTTGTGCGTACCTCTTTGC
The DNA here is from genome assembly GCF_002160015.1 of Anaerofilum sp. An201. Classification (GTDB taxonomy): domain Bacteria; phylum Bacillota; class Clostridia; order Oscillospirales; family Ruminococcaceae; genus Anaerofilum; species Anaerofilum faecale. Next base: position 55,183 of record NZ_NFJT01000009.1, read on the forward strand.
CGGCGGACACCGCGCAGCAGAACAGGGTTTCCAGCACCGGGTCGGTGGTTCCGGCCTCCCGCGCAAGGGCGACGGCATTCCGCACCTGGGAGATGATCTGGTTCTCGCCAAAAATGCGGGAGCGCAGTCCCGCCGCCACCTCCATCAGATGCTCGGCGGCTTTGTGGCCGGCGAGGGTGACGAAGGCGTCCTGATAGGGGGCGTATTCGGTTCCCGCCGCCCGGCACAGCAGCTCGCCGGGGTTCTGCTCGCCGCAGCAGGACAGATACAGCTCTGTGCGGTTGCAGGTGGAAATCAGCACACAGCCGGAAATGTGGGGAAAGCTCCGAACCCTGCGCACCATTTCCGCCGTCTGCTGCTTGGTGAAGGACAGCTTTTCCCGCAGGCTGAGGGGCGCCATGCTGTGCTCCAGCCCCGACATGATGATATTCACGAATACTTCACGCTCCTGATCTGCAACATTCACTGCTGTCCGCAAAACGCAAAAACTGCGGCAGGTATCACCACTGCCGCAGCCGTTTTTCGCGCACAAACACCTCTGCCGCCCCGGTATACGCCGGGCGGCGAAAAAAATCACCTTGAGCAGGTCTCCTGACTTATGCCTCGCCGGCCCGCACACAGCCTTCTCGGGCCTTTTGCCCAATGACCGGCTTTCGCCGCGTGTGCAGCCTACGCATATACAGTGGCGGTACCGTTCCGGATTTGCACCGGATTTCCTATTCTCTGCCGGGCCTGAACGGGTTCGGCAGCACTCAAGCGGTATCAAATTTGCCCTGATTATAGCAACCGGGAAATGCTTTGTCAACCGGGGCGGTTTTGCTCCAAAACAAAGGATTTATCTCATTTTATCAGCTTTGCAGGGGGAAGTAAAGGGAAATTCTTGTCTTTCCGGGGCGTTTTGTGCGCAAGAAATTCCGGTTGACAAACCGCCGCCCGGTGCATAGAATTCTTGTTGAAACCACCACACGGGAAGGGAGCTTCTGGCATATGATTGAACAGATCAAACCCATGGACATCGAAGCGCGCAGCTTTGCCATCATCACAGAGCTGCTGGGCGACCGCAAACTCGACCCCGAAAACGAGCTGGTCATCAAGCGGGTGATCCACACCTCGGCCGACTTCGACTATGCGGACAACCTGGTCTTTTCGCCGCACGCCGTACAGAAGGGGATCGAAGCGCTGCGCGGCGGCTGCGACATCGTCACCGACACCCAGATGGCCAAAGCGGGCATCAACAAGACGATCCTGCAAAAGCTGGGCGGACAGGTGCATTGCTTCATGTCCGACCCGGACGTGGCGGCGGAGGCAAAGGAGAGAGGCGTCACCCGTGCGATCGTGTCGATGGAGCGGGCGGCCAAACTGGAAAAGCCCTGCATTTTTGCTATCGGCAACGCCCCCACCGCGCTGGTCTCGCTGCACGGGCAGATGCAAAAAGGCCTTGTGCATCCCGCGCTGGTCATCGGCGTGCCGGTGGGATTTGTGAACGTGGTGGAAAGTAAGGAGCTGATCCTTCAGTCGGAGGTGCCCCACATCGTTGCCAGAGGACGCAAGGGAGGCAGCAATGTGGCGGCTGCCATCTGCAACGCCCTTTTGTACCAGATCATGCGCTGAGCATTTTGATGACAAAATGTTTCTACGGTTATACGGATTTTTCCTTGAAATTCCGCAAAAAGTGTGGTATTCTCACAGGGAAAAGAACAGAAGGTGACCGGTTGCTTTGGCAGCCGGTAGAATAGGGAAACGGGTGCAAAGCCCGTGCGGGACCGCCGCCGTAACGGCAGAGTTTCGATGAGGAAATGTCACTGTGGGTACACATGGGAAGACAGATTCGGAACGCTGATGCCGGAGCCGGAAGACCTGCCTTCTGTTCCATACTGCCGGAAGGGCAGAAAGCATGGAGCGGACGGACCAAACGCTTCCATGCCAGGCCGGAGAGAAAGCCTCTCCGGTTCGTATCGGCCTTTCTCAAGCTGTTTGAGAAAGGTTATTTTTTTTACAGATGGAGGAATTGACATGACAACTTTGGAAAAAAAGCTGCTGTTCTTCTCCATAGTGGCAGGCTTCGCGCTCTGTGTACCCCAGACCGCGTTTGCGATGCACATTATGGAAGGCTATCTGCCCCCGGTGTTCTGCATTGCGTGGGGGGCTGTCTGCCTGCCGTTCCTGACAGCGGGCGTTATCACCATCCGGCGTCTGATGCAGCAGCACCGCAAAACCATCCTGCTGTTGGCGATGGCCGGCGCTTTTGTGTTCGTGATTTCCTCGCTCAAGATCCCCTCGGTCAGCGGCAGCTGCAGCCATATGACCGGCACCGGTCTGGGCGCGATCCTGTTCGGCGTTCCGGCCACCTCGGTGCTGGGGGTGATCGTGCTGGTGTTCCAGGCGCTTCTGCTGGCACACGGCGGCATCACCACACTGGGCGCCAACACCTTCAGCATGGCTGTTGCGGGTCCGCTGGTCACCTGGGCGGTGTATCAGGCCGGCAAAAAATGCAGGCTCCCCAAGCTGTTTACGATATTCCTGGCCGCCATGCTGGGCGACCTTTTCACCTATTGCGTCACCAGCGTCCAGCTTGCCCTGGCACATCCCAGTGTGCAGGGGGGCGTGTGGGCCAGCGTCATCGAGTTCCTGGCGGTGTTCGCCCCCACCCAGCTGCCGCTGGCCGTCATCGAGGGCATCCTCACGATGCTGGTGATGATGGGTCTGGAAACCTACGCCAAAACCGAATTACACGAGCTGCGCTCTGCGAAAAGGGGGATGTTCCGGTGAGCCGCAATACAAAAATTGTTCTTGTCTCTCTGCTGGCCGTGGTTGTGCTGGCGTTTGTGCCGCTGTTTGCGCTGAAGGACGCGGAGTTCGGCGGCAGCGACGACGCGGGAAGCGTAAAGGTGGAGGAAGTCACCGGGAAGGAATACGAGCCCTGGTTCACGCCGGTGCTGGAGCAGATTCTCGGCAGGGAGCTGCCCGGAGAGGTGGAAAGCCTGTTCTTCTGTATCCAGACCGGTCTGGGCGTCGGCGTGCTGGCCTATGGCTTCGGCTACCTGACAGCGCGCAAAAAATACGGCGGCATGCAGGAATCGGCTTCCGAGCCGGAGGAAACACCGTGATCGCGGCACTGCTTGCGGGGCTGGTTTGTTTCAGCCTGTTTGCGGGGCGTCTGCCGTCTGTGTGGCTTGCTGCGGTCTGCCTGCTGACGGCGGCGGGTTTCCTCTTTTCCGCAGGTCACCGTCACGACAGCGTGCTGACCATGGACGTGTACGCCCGCCGCTCGCGCCTTTGCCGGGAAAACGCCGCATGGAAAGCGGCAGGCAGCCTTGCCCTTCTCATCCTCTGCATCTGTTCGTCTTCTGCGGTGCCGCCGCTATGCCTGTTTTGCTTTCTGTCGGCTGTCACCGTGGCGGCGGGCGGGATCCGGGCGCGGGACTATCTCTCGCTGCTGGGGCTGCCGGCGGTGTTCCTGCTGCTGTCTGCTCTGACGCTGCTGTGGGATTTTTACCCCCGGCTTCCGCAGGAGGCCGCCGTTTCGGTGCCGCTGTTCGGGGGCTGGCTGGCGGTGGTCCCCGCCGCCCAGTCGCTGGGGATGCTGGTGCTGTCCCGGGCGCTGGGGGCGGTGAGCTGTCTGTACTTCCTCAGCCTGTCCACCCCGCTGCCGGAGCTGCTGGAGGTGCTGCGCCGGGCGCGGATTCCCGCGGTCGTGACCGAGCTGGCGGTGCTGATGTACCGGTATATCTTTCTTCTGCTGGCCACCTTTCGGGACATGCGCGATTCGGCCGCCAGCCGGCTGGGATACCGCGGACTGAAACGAAGCCTGCGCACCACCGGTCTTGTATATGGCGGACTGCTGGCGGGCAGCTTTCGGCGGGCGGGCGCCTGCTTTGACGCGATGGAAAGCCGCTGCTATACCGGGCAGATCCGTTTCCTCACAGAAAAAAAGAAGGTGACGGCAAAGGGCTTTTTCCTGCTGGCGGTTCCGCTGGCGGGGATGCTGGCAGGCGTATGCATGGGTTTTTGAAGGAGAAGATAGAGAAGTATGAAAGAGCTGCTTGCGTTTGAGCAGGTTTCCTACCAGTACGACAGCGGCGGAGAGCGGGAAGCCCTTTTCCCGCTCTCGGTGCGTCTGTGCGAAGGGGAAAAGATTGCCGTGCTGGGAAGCAACGGCGCGGGAAAATCCACCTTTTTCCTGCTGGCCAACGGGGTCCTCACGCCCCGCAGCGGGACCATCCTGCTGGACGGGGAGCCGGTGGGCAAAAAGGAAAAACAGCGCATGCAGCTGCGCCGCCGGGTGGGGCTGGTGTTCCAGGACCCGGATGTGCAGCTGCTGGCGGGCACCGTGGAGGAAGAAATCAGCTTTGGCCCGATGAATCTGGGCCTGCCGGAAGCAGAGGTGCGCCGCCGGGTGGAGATGGCGCTGGAGAGCCTGGGTCTGGCCGCATACCGCCGCCGCGGCCCGCAGTATCTCTCGGGCGGAGAAAAGCGCCGGGTGGCGATCGCCGACGTCCTGGCGATGGAGCCCGAAATCATGCTGCTGGACGAGCCGGCCAGCAACCTCGACCCGGCCGGGCAGGCGCTTTTGGAGGAAACGCTGGAATCCCTGCACCAAAAGGGGATAACACTGCTGGTGGCCACCCACGACGTGGATTTCGCCTGGCGCTGGGCCGACCGGATTCTGGTATTCCACAATGGACGCCTGGAACAGGACGCGCCGCCGCACGCTGTTTTTGCGCAGGAGGAGCTTCTCTCCCGCTGCGGTCTGGAGCAGCCTTTGCTGTGGAAGGTGGCAAAGGCGCTGAAGATCCCGGTACCCAAACGCCCGGAAGAACTGGCAGACTACGAGATCAGGAGGAAAACGGAATGAAAACCGCATTGCTCTGCGTCAGCTTCGGCACCAGCGTGCCGGCTGCCAGAAAAAGCATCACCGCCGTGGAGCAGGTGCTCTGCGAAGAAATGCCGCAGGCAGATTTCTTCCGGGTGTTCACCAGCAAGACCATCCGGCGGATTCTGGCCGCAAAGGGCGAGACCGTCTGGAGCATGGGCCAGGCGCTGGAGCAGCTGACAGACGGCCGCTACGACCGTGTGGTGATCCAGCCCACCCACTTTTTGTACGGACTGGAATATGAAAAGCTGAAAGCCAGCGTGGAAGAAGCCCAAAAGCGGTTTCCCTGCCTGCTGCTGGGGGCGCCGCTCCTCTCCGGCACCAGGGACCTGTGTGCGCTGGCAAAAGTGCTGGCAGAGGAATTTCCCGCAAGAGAGCATTCCGCACTGGTATTTATGGGGCACGGCACGCCGCATTTTTCCAATGTGGTGTACCCCGCCCTGCAAACGGTGTTCCACATGATGGGCCGCAAGGACGTGTATGTGGGAACCGTGGAGGGATGGCCGGAGATCGATGAGATCTGCAAAAAATTGCAGGCAGAATCGTATACCCATGTGCGTACAGCCCCCCTGATGCTGGTGGCGGGAGACCACGCTGTCAACGACATGGCCGGCGAGGAAGAGGACAGCTGGAAAAGCATCCTCACCCGCGAGGGTTATCAGGTGGAATGTATCCTGCAGGGGCTGGGCGTGCTGCCCGGCGTGCAGGAGATGTACCGGCAGCACCTGCGGGAACTTCTGCAATAAAGGGAAGGAAGCAAGATGGCACTGGACTATTACATCCGCAGCGGGCAGAGACAGCTGCGCTGCGGGTACACCACCGGCACCTGCGCGGCGCTGGCGGCGGCGGGAGCGGCGGCCTTTCTGCTCTCCGGAAAACGGCCGGAGACCCTCTCGCTGCTCACCCCCAAGGGCATCGCGGTGGAAACCGCGCCCGCGGTTCTTTTTATACAGGAAGGGACGGCGGTCTGCGGCGTGGTGAAGGACGGCGGGGATGACGCCGACGTGACCCACGGGCTGACCATCGAGGCCCATGTGCGGAAAAGCCGCCTCCCCGGCATCTCCATCGACGGAGGGGAAGGGGTGGGCCGCGTGACCCGGCCGGGGCTGGACCAGCCGGTGGGCGCCGCCGCCATCAACCGGGTGCCCCGCCGGATGATCGAGCAGCAGGTGCAGCAGGTCTGCGACGAGCTGGGCTACGACGGCGGCGTCGAGGTGCGCATCTGCATCCCCGGCGGCCGGGAAACGGCGCAAAAGACCTTCAACCCCCAGCTGGGGGTGGAGGGCGGGCTGTCCATCCTGGGCACCTCCGGCATCGTGGAGCCGATGAGCGAGCAGGCGCTGGTGGACACCATCGCGGTGGAGCTGCGGCAGACAGCCGCTCTGGGCAGCAAACGCCTCCTGCTCACCCCCGGCAACTACGGGGAGGATTTTCTGCGGGAAAGCTCTCTCGCAGCGGACGTCCCGGTGGTCAAGTGCTCGAATTTTATCGGCGACGCGCTGGATATTGCCGGTATCCATCCGTTTGAGGAGGTGCTGCTGGTGGGGCACATCGGCAAGCTGGTCAAGGTGGCGGGCGGGGTGATGAACACCCATTCCCGCTATGCGGACTGCCGCACCGAGCTGGTGTGCGCCCATGCTGCGGTGTGCGGCGCTTCCCAAGCGGTGTGCACGGCGCTGCTGCAGGCGGCCACCACCGACGCATGCATCGAAATTTTAGACAGTGCCCGTCTGCGCCAGCCGGTGCTGGACCGCCTGCTGGACGCCATCCAGCGGCATCTGGAACACCGGGCCGGGGGCAAATACCGGGTCGGCGCGGTGCTGTTTTCCAATCAATACGGCCTGTTGGGGCAAACCCGGACGGCGAAGGAGATCATGGAATCATGGAAATGAAACGAGGGATTTTTTACGGTGTGGGCGTGGGCCCCGGAGACCCGGAACTGCTGACGGTGAAGGCGCTGCGGGTGATGGGGGAGTGCCCGGTGCTGGCCTGCCCGCAGACAAAGAGCGGCGAGATGCTGGCGCTGGACATCGTCCGCCAGGCGATGGACATCTCGGAAAAGACCATCCTGCCGCTGCACTTCACCATGTCGCGCGACGCGGCGGTGCAGCGGGCGGCGCACGAAAAGGCGGCGGACGAGGTGTGCCGCTGGCTGGAGCAGGGAATGGATGTGGCCATGCCGAATCTGGGCGATGTGTCGATCTATTCCACCTATTGCTACCTGATGGAGCTGGTGCGCCTGCGCGGCTTTGAGACCCGCATGGTGGCCGGTGTGCCCAGCTTCTGCGCCGTCGCCGCCCGGCTGGGTGTGAGCCTCACCGAGATGAACAGCCCGCTGCACATCGCGCCCGGCAGCTTTGATCTGGAGGAGGTCCTCCACTGGCCGGGAAACAAGGTCCTGATGAAATCCGGCAGCCAGATGCCGGGTGTTCTGCGCGCCATTGAGGAGCACGCAAGCCTTGCAAACAGCGCCATGATCCAGAACTGCGGTCTGCCCAACGAGCGGGTGTTCCCCAATCTCGCCCGGGAGGTCCCGCAGGAATCCACCGGCTATTTTGCAACCGTGATCGTAAAGGAGTGAGGGAAGATGGTACATTTTGTAGGAGCGGGTCCGGGAGCGCCCGACCTGATCACCCTGCGCGGTGCCGAGCTGCTGCGAAAGGCCGACTGCATCATCTACGCCGGCAGCCTTGTCAACCCGGCGCTGCTGGAGATGGCAAAAGAAGGCTGTGAGATCCACAACAGCGCCGCCATGACGCTGGAAGAGGTGCTGGAGGTCATGGAGCGGATGGAGGCGGCCGGAAAGGAGACCGTGCGCCTGCACACCGGGGACGCCAGCCTGTTCGGCGCCATCCGCGAACAGATGGACGCGCTGGACGAAAGGGACATCCCCTATGACGACACCCCCGGCGTTTCCAGCTTCTGCGGCGCGGCGGCTGCCTTGAATGCGGAATACACCCTGCCCGGCGTGAGCCAGAGCCTGATCATCACCCGCATGGCGGGACGCACGCCGGTGCCGGAAAAGGAGCAGCTGGCCTCGATGGCACAGCATGGGACTTCGATGGTGCTGTTCCTGTCCTCCGGCCTTCTCCGGAAGGTGCAGGACGAGCTGCTGCGCGGCGGCTATCAGGCCGATACCCCCGCGGCCATCGTATACAAGGCCACCTGGCCGGACGAAAAGGTCATCCGGTGCACGGTGGGCACACTGGCCCGGCGCGGTGCGGAGGAGGGCATCCGAAAGACCGCCCTGCTGCTGATCGGCGATTTTCTCGATTCCTGCTACGAGCGCAGCCGCCTGTATGATCCCACCTTTACCACCGAGTTCCGGCAGGCAAGCGCACCGAAAAAACAGTAATCCCGTACATCACACAAAAGGGCGGTGACACAAATGAAGCTGGCGTTTCTGGCCTTTACCGAAAAGGGGTTTGCCCTTGCCGGTTCTCTGGCACAGGCTCTCGGCGGCACTGCTTCCCGCTGCGGCGAACCCGACTCCCTGTCCGGCTGGACACAAAAGCAGTTTGCTGAGGCGGACGGACTGGTGTTTGTGGGGGCAGTGGGCATCGCTGTCCGCGCCATCGCCCCCTTGATCGAAAAGAAATGGAAAGACCCGGCGGTGGTGGCGGTGGACGAGTGCGCGCAGTTTGCGGTGCCCCTGCTTTCGGGACACCTCGGCGGAGCAAACCGCCTTGCTCGCGCCATCAGCGAGGTGTGCGGCGCACAGGCGGTTGTCACCACCGCAACCGACGTGAACGGCGTCTTCGCGGTGGATGAATGGGCCGTCAGTCAGGGGCTGTCGGTCGTTGATCCGCAGCATATCAAGCACATTTCCGGCCGGCTGCTGGCAGGAGAGAGCATCCGCCTGTACAGCACCTGTCCCATCGAGGGAGAATGTCCGCCGGGCGTGGAGTGCACCGAAACCCTTCCCGCCGATGTAGCAGTGAGTGTGCGGCGGGAAGATGTGGTGCTGTCGCTGGCGCCGAAGGTCGTGGTGCTGGGGGTGGGCTGCCGGAAGGGGACGCCGCAAAGCACCATCGAAGAAGTGCTGCATCGCTTTTTGCGGCAGAGCGGTCTGCGGATCGAGTCCATCTGCGCCGTGGCCAGCATCGACCTGAAAAAAGAGGAGCCCGGTCTGCTTGCGTTCTGCCGCAGTCATGGCTGGACGCTGGAAACCCGCACCGCACAGCAGCTCTGCCGGACACCGGGCGAGTTCACCCCCTCGGCGTTTGTGAAGCAGATGACCGGTGTGGACAACGTCTGCGAGCGCAGTGCTGCGGCGGTCAGCGGCGGCAGAGTATCCGTGAAAAAATTCGCCGCCGACGGTGTGACGATGGCGGCAGCAGAAAAGTCCTTCCGGCTGCACTGGAACTGGAAGCCGGCAGAAAGAAGAGGAGAACAATGAATACCTTGTATGTAGTGGGCCTTGGTCCCGGCGGAGAGCAGTTTCTCACCGGGCAGGCCAGAGAAGCGCTGGAGCGGGCGCAGGTGCTGTGCGGCTATACCGTCTATGTAGACCTGATTGCCTCGCTGTTTCCCGAAAAGGAAACCTACACTTCTCCCATGAAAAAGGAGCTGGACCGCTGCCGCTGGGCGATGGAGACCGCGCAGGCGGGCAGGGACGTGGCGCTGGTGTGCAGCGGAGACGCCGGGGTGTACGGCATGGCGGGGCTGCTGCTGCAGCTGTCGCCGCAGTATCCCGGCGTGGAGATCCAGGTGGTGGCAGGCGTGACGGCGGCGCTTTCGGGCGGCGCGGTGCTGGGTGCGCCGCTGGGCCACGACTTCTGCGTCGTCTCCCTCTCCGACCTTCTCACCCCGTGGGAGGTCATCGAAAAGCGGCTGCGCTGTGCGGCGTGGGGCGATTTCTGCCTGTGCCTGTATAACCCCAGCTCCCGCAAGCGGGCGGACTATCTGGCAAAGGCCTGCGACATCCTGTTGGCAGAGGGCAAATCCCCCGACACCGTCTGCGGATGGGTGCGGAATATCGGCCGGGAAGGGCAGAGCGCACAGGTGCTCTCCCTTGCCGCGCTGCGGGACGCAAAGCTGGATATGTTCACCACCGTCTTCATCGGCTCCTCCACCACGCAGGAGATCGACGGCCGGATGGTAACGCCCCGCGGGTACGAGAAAAAATGCGAGTGGTGATTTTCAGCGGCACCACCGAAGGGCGGCAGCTCTCCGCACAGACGGCGGCGATGGGCGCACAGACGGTCGTGTGCGTCGCCACCGAATACGGCAAAACCATGCAGCAGCAGATTCCGGGTACCCGGACACTCTCCGGCCGCATGGACGCGGAACAGATGGCAGAGGTGCTCCAAACCGCCGATCTGTGTATCGACGCCACCCATCCCTATGCCAAGGAAGCCAGCCGGAACATCCGTGCGGCGGCACAGGCGGCGAAGGTTCCCTGCCGGCGGCTGCTGCGCCGGGAAAGCGAACTGCCGCCGGACTGCCTGCTGGCAGAGGACGCCGCGGATGCCGCCCGCCTTTTGCAGAGCACCGAGGGGAATATCCTCCTCACCACCGGCGCCAAGGAGCTGGCCGCATTTGCAGCGGTAGAGCGGCAGCGGCTGTATCCGCGGGTGCTGCCGATGCAGGAAAGCCTTGCCGCCTGTGAAGCGATGGAGATCCCCCGCGGCCATGTCATCGCCATGCAGGGCCCGTTTTCCTGCGAGCTGAACACCGCGCTGCTTCGCCAGTTTTCCATCCGCTGGCTGGTGACAAAGGACGGCGGCGCGGCGGGAGGTTTTGCAGAAAAGGCCGAGGCTGCCCGCAAAACGGGGGCGGGGCTGGTGGTGATCCGCCGCCCCCCGGAGGAGGGCGAACCCTACGAAACGATTTTGGAATTGTGCAAGGAGATGATGGGATGCAGGTGATATTGGCAGCGTCCGGCGGAGGCAGCCGGGGCACCGTCACGGAGGAATGCCGGAAGGCGCTGGAAAACGCCTCCTGTATCATCGGGGCAAAGCGGCTGCTGGAGAGCCTTCCGGATTCCTGCACAGCCAACCGCGCGGCGGCCACCCGCCCCGCGGAGATCCTGCAGGTCATCCGGGCGCAGGGGGAGGGCTGTGTGGTGCTGTACAGCGGGGATACCGGCTTTTATTCCGGCACCCGCTCCCTCATCCCCCTGCTGGAACGGGAGCACATCGCCTACACCGTGCTGCCCGGCATTTCCAGCGTGCAGCTGCTCTCGGCCGCGCTGGGCAGGCCGTGGCAGGACTGGCTGCTCCTCTCCGCGCACGGGGTGAACTGCAACCCGGTGGGCGCGGTGATGCAGGGGAAACCGGTGTTTTTCCTCACCGGCGGGGAACTCGGCCCGGCCGAGCTGTGCCGAGAGCTGGCGCAGGCCGGGCTGGAAACGCTGCCGGTCGTCGTGGGCGAAAACCTCTCCTATCCCCACCAGCGCATCTTCCGGGGCACGGCGGGCGAATTTGCCGGGATGCAATTTGAACCCCTGAGCGTATTGCTGGCGGAACCGGCCGGGCATGTCACACGCCGGACGCCCGGGTTTCCGGATTCCCTTTTCACCCGCGGCGAGGTGCCGATGACCAAGCAGGAGGTGCGGGCGGCGGTGCTGGCAAAGATGGCCCCCCGTCCCCGCGACATCCTGTGGGACGTGGGCGCGGGCACCGGCAGCGTGAGCATCGAGCTGGCACTGGCAGCAAGCTGGGGCCGTACCTATGCAATTGAGTGCAATGAAAAAGCCTGTGAGCTCATCCGGGTGAACCGGGAAAAGCTGGGTGCGTGGAATCTCCGCCTGATCGAAGGCGCCGCACCGCAGGCGCTGGATGCGCTGGAAACGCCCAACGCCGTCTTCATCGGCGGCACAAAAGGTTCCATGCAGAAGGTGGTGGATCTGGTGCTGGACCGCAATCCCGCCGCCCGCATCTGCATTTCGGCGATCTGCATCGAAACGCTGTACCAGGCGGTGCAGGCGCTGCAAAGCCGCGGTGTGGACCCGGAGGTAATCCAGATCGGCATCAGCCGGGGAAAGGCGGCGGGGCCGCTCCACCTGCTGCTGGCGAACAATCCCATCTTTCTGATTGCGGGGAATTGCGATGGTTGAGATATTGCTGGCGGCTCCCGCGTCGGGCGGCGGGAAAACCACCGTCACCTGTGCGCTGCTTGCGGCGCTGGCAAAGCGGGGATTTTCCCCCTGCGCCTTCAAGTGCGGCCCGGACTACATAGACCCCATGTTCCACCGCTCGGTGCTGGGGGTGGAGAGCCACAATCTGGACCTTTTCCTCTGCACGGAAGACAGTCTGCGCGCGCTGTATGAACGGCACATTTCCGGCCATCAGGCCGCGGTGTGCGAGGGCGTGATGGGCTACTACGACGGGGTGGGCGGCAGCACTGCGCAGGCCAGCGCATGGCATGTGGCCAGCACGCTGGAGCTTCCGGTGCTGCTGGTCATCCGCCCCAAAGGCGCCAGCCTCACACTGGCGGCACAGGTCAAGGGGCTGTGCAGCTTCCGGGAAAACAGCCGTATCCGCGGCATTTTTCTCAACGACTGCCCGCCCATGCTGTTTGCCAGCCTCGCCCCCATGCTGGAGAGGGAAACCGGTCTTCCGGTGCTGGGATATCTCCCCCGCATGGAGGAAGCGGCCTTCCAAAGCCGCCATCTGGGGCTGTACACCGCCGGAGAGATCGAGGGGCTGCAGCAGCGCATCGACATTCTGGCGCAGAAACTGGAACAGACCACCGATATGCCGCGTCTGCTGGAGCTGTTCGCGGGCCGCGACCGGGCAGCCGCTTTCCGGCCAGTGCCGACGCCTGTAAAAACCGCCATCGCGGTGGCGCAGGACGAGGCCTTCTGCTTCACCTACGCCGAGACGCTGGACGCCCTGCGGGACGCCGGGGCGCAGATCGTCCCGTTCCGCCCGCTGCACGACGCCGCCCTGCCGGAGAAGATCGGCGGGCTGTATCTGCCCGGCGGCTACCCGGAGCTGTACGCCCGGCAGCTTTCCCAAAACGGATCCATGCGCCGGGCCATCCGCGGCGCGATCTCCAGAGGGATGCCCACGGTGGCGGAATGCGGCGGTTTTCTGTATCTGGGCCAAACCCTCGAGGACGAAACCGGCCACGCCTATCCCATGACCGGAGCACTCCCCGGCAGCGGCGTCAAAAAGCAAAAGCTGGTGCGGTTTGGCTATGCCAGCCTCACAGCCAAAACCGACAGCCTGCTGTTCGCACAGGGGGAGGAAATCCCGGTGCACGAGTTCCACTATTGGGATTCCACCGAAAACGGCAGCGATTTCACAGCCCAAAAGCCGGTTTCGGGCCGAAGCTGGCAGTGCGGCTTTGGAGAAAAGAATCTCTACGCCGCCTTCCCGCATCTGTATTTCTGGGGAAATCCGCAGTGGGCCGCACGCTTTGTGCAGGCGGCCGCGCGGTATGCAAAATCGGAAGAATAAAGGAAGAATAAAGTTTTCGTCCACCTTTTGAAAAAGGTGGCGGGGTTTGCAAAGGGGCGGCGCCCCTTTGTGCCAAACGCAAGCAGGGGGTCAGGAAGAAGGAATCGGAATGCAAACCTATGAACAAACCTTGCAGCGCCTGCTGCAAACCGTCACCGGGCCGGACGAAACCGCCCGCCAAGCAGCGCACCAGAAATGGAACGACTGCGCCAAACCGCTGGGAAGCCTCGGTTTGCTGGAAACCGCCGTCGAGTCCATCGCCGCCCTCACCGGCAACGCGCAGATCTCGCTGTTTCCGCGTTCGGTGCTGGTGCTGTGCGCCGACAACGGTGTGGTGGCGCAGGGCGTGACCCAGTCCACCAGCGAGGTGACCACCATCGTCACCAGAAATCTGGCCCTGAAGCGCACCTCCGTCTGCCGGATGGCGGCGGTGGCCGGCTGCCGGGTGGTGCCGGTAGATATGGGTGTTCTGGATCTTGCGCCCACCGAGGGCGTACTCAGCCGCCGCATCGCCAACGGCACCGCCGACATCTCCCAGGGTCCCGCCATGACCCGGGAACAGGCGGCGCAGGCCGTGCTCACCGGCATCGAGCTGGTGCGGGAGCAGAAGGAACAGGGGGTGCGGCTGCTGGCCACCGGCGAGATGGGCATCGGCAACACCACCACCTCCAGCGCGGTGGCCTGCGCGCTCCTGTCCCGGGAGGCCGCCGAGATGACCGGCCGCGGCGCGGGGCTTTCCCGGGACGGCCTGCAGCGGAAGATCCGCGCCATCGAACAGGCGCTCTCCCGGAACCGGCCCGACCCGCGCGACCCGCTGGACATCCTCTCCAAGGTGGGCGGTTTCGACATCGCCGGGATGTGCGGCGTCTTTCTGGGCGGCGCGCTCTACCGGGTGCCGGTGCTGGCCGACGGCTTCATCAGCACCATTGCGGCCCTGTGCGCCGTGCGGATGTGTCCCAACGCGGAAAAGGCCGTCTTTGCCAGCCATGTTTCGGCCGAGCCTGCGGGCCCGCTGGTATTGGAAGCGCTCCGCCGCCGGCCGCTCATCACCGCCGGCATGCGGCTGGGCGAGGGGACCGGCGCAGTGGCCGCGATGCCGCTGCTGGATATGGCCTGCGCGGTGTATCAGGAAACCTATACCTTTGAACAGGGCGGCATCGAACACTATGTGCCGTATGGTGATTGCGAATGATGACGTTGGTGATTGGAGGCGCGGCCTCCGGGAAAAGCGAATTTGCCGAAGAACGGATCCTGCAGGCCGGCAGCAGGCCCCGCTATTACATCGCCACCATGCAGCCCTTCGACGACGAGTGCCGGGCGCGCATCCGCCGCCACCGGGAGATGCGGGCCAAAAAGCAGTTTGAAACGGTGGAGTGTTTTGTGCAGCTGGAGCAGGTGGACCTGCCGCAGAGGGGCGCGGTGCTGCTGGAATGCATGAGCAATCTGGCGGCCAACGAGCTGTACAGCCCGCAAGGCGCCGGGGACGATGCCGTGGAATCCATCCGGCGGGGCATCCACCGGCTGCGCGGTCAGTGCGAGGAGCTGGTCGTCGTTTCCAACGAGGTGTTCAGCGGCGGCTGCGGATACGAAGGCGACACCCGGCGGTATATGCGGGTGCTGGCGGAGGTGAACCGCATGCTGGCCAGCTGTGCGGATACGGTGTACGAAGTGGTTTGCGGCGTTCCGGTGTGCCATAAGGGAAAGGGGAGAGGACGATGATCCTGTTTGAGACGATCGCGGTGGCGTTTGCCATGTTCTCTGCCATTCCCTGCCCGCAGCCGGTGTGGAATCAAAAAAATATGCGGTATTCGCTGTGTGCCTTTCCGCTGATCGGGGCGGTGTGCGGCCTTTTCTGGTGGGGCTGGACCTCCCTGCTGCACTGGGCAGGCGGTTCCTCCCTGCTGCTGGCCGGCGGACTGTGTGCCATTCCGGTGCTGGTCACCGGCGGCATCCATCTGGACGGCTACGCCGACACCAGCGACGCACTGGCAAGCTGTGCCCCGCCCGAAAAAAAGCGCGAGATCCTGCAGGACCCCCGGTGCGGCGCCTTTGCGGTGATCCGGCTCTGCACCTGGTTTGCGCTGTATTTTGCCCTCTGCGGTTCGGTGCGGTGGGACGGCCGGGCGCTGTGGTGCATGAGCCTTGCCTTTGTGCTGGAGCGCTGCCTGTCCGGGTTCGCCATCGCCGCCTTCCCCCTTGCCAAAAACACCGGCCTCGCCCACACCTTTGCCGCCGCTGCGGATAAAACGAAGGTGCGGCGCGTGCTGGCGGCGGCGTCGATGCTGCTGGCGTCGGCGCTGGCGGTGACAGGCGGCCTGGCCGGTGCGGCGATGGTGCTGGCGGCGGGCTGGATTCTGTGGAGGTACTGCCGGGTGTCGCAGAAGCAGTTCGGCGGCATCACCGGCGATCTGGCCGGATGGTTTCTGCAGCGCGCGGAGCTCTGGATGCTGTCCGCGCTGGCCGCAGCACAGCTGTTGGAGGGGATGAAATGGTTTTCGTAACAGGGCCGCTGTACAGCGGAAAAAAGACGTTTGTAAAAGAGTGGATGCACTGGGACGAGGAAACGCTGTCCCGGAATGCGGTGTGGGATGTGCAGGAGCTGGCCGCCGGCTGCGGCGACCTGGAACAGCTCGCACAGCAGCTCTCGCAAAAGCAGGTGGTCATCGCCGCGGAAGTGGGCGGCGGGATCGTGCCCGCCTCTGCACAGGAGCGGGCGGCGCGGGAGGCCGCGGGGCGGCTTGCCTGTCTGCTGGCAAAACGGGCGGATGCGGTCATCCGGGTATTCTGTGGGATTCCCACGGTCTTAAAAGGGGAAATAGCACTGTGAAAATCTATTTGCTGCGTCATGGTCAAACAAGTTACAACGTGGAAAAGCGGTACCAGGGAACGCTGGACATCCCGCTTTCCGCGGAGGGGAAAGCCCAGCTGGTGCGGGCCGACATCTCCCCCAAAACGGTGTATGTTTCCCCGCTGATCCGCGCCCGGAGCACGGCCGACATCCTGTTCCCCGAAGCGGAGCAGGTGGTGGTGGACGACTTGAGGGAGATGTGCTTCGGCATTTTTCAGGGGCGCAACTACATCGAGATGGAGCATGATCCCGAATACATCGCGTGGGTGGGCGAAAACTGCGAAGGCTGCTGCCCCGGCGGGGAGCGCAAGGCGGAGTTTTCCGGCCGCACCTGCAATGCCTTTGCGCCGCTGGTGGACCAGGCCCTGCAGCGCGGCGAGGAGATGCTGGTCATCCTGGCGCACGGCGGCAGCCAGATGGCGATTATGGAGCGGTACGCCCTGCCGCATCACGACTACTACCACTGGTGCGGCCCCAATGCCGGCGGCTATGTGCTGGAAGCCGACGCCGCCGCCTGGCACAGGGACCACACCCTCGCGCTGGTGGGAGAGGTGCAGTATGTCCGCAAAGAGGACGAGCAGCAGAAAGGCGGGGACAAGGCATGATCTGGACAGCTGTTCTGTGCGGGTTTGTGCTGGATTGTCTGCTGGGCGACCCGGAGGGGATGCCGCATCCCGTGATCTGGATGGGAAAAGCGATCTCCCGGCTGGAAAAGTGGCTGCGCCGCCGCCTGCCCCAAACCCCAAACGGGGAGCTTGCCGGCGGCGTCATCCTGGCGGTCACGCTGCCGGTGGGCACGCTGCTGGTCAGCGGGGGCCTGTGCTGGCTGTTCTGGAAGATCCATCCGCTGCTGGGCCTTGCGCTGCAGATTCTCTGGTGCTGGCAGGCGCTGGCCATGCGCTGCCTTGTCAAGGAGAGCCGCAATGTATACCACTGTCTGAAAACGCAGGGCCTCGAAGCCGGGCGGAAGGCCGTTTCCCGCGTTGTGGGCCGTGACACCGCCCAGCTTTCCCGGCAGGGCGTGATCAAGGCGACGGTGGAAACGGTGGCGGAGAACTTTTCCGACGGCGTGCTGGCGCCGCTGCTGTATATGCTGCTCGGCGGCGCACCGCTGGCCCTTGTGTATAAATCCATCAATACGATGGACAGCATGGTCGGCTACAAAAACGACCGCTACCTGTACTTTGGCCGGGCGGCGGCCAGGCTGGACGACGCGGCGAACTATCTGCCCTCCCGGATCGCGGCGCTTGTGTGGATCCTGGCCTGTCCTCTGGCGGGCGGGAACCGGAAAGATGCCTGGAAGATCTGGCGGCGGGACCGGCGCAACCATGCCAGCCCCAATTCGGCGCAGACCGAATCCGCCTGTGCCGGTTCACTGGGTGTGCAGCTGGCGGGACCGGCCTGTTATTTCGGCAAGCGGCTGGAAAAGCCCTATATCGGGGACGCCCTGCGCGAGATCGAGCCGGAGGACATCCTGCGCACCAACCGGATCATGGTGACTGCCAGTGTGGTCGGTCTGGTGATCGGGCTGGCGATGCATGCGGCAGCAGTATTTTTCCTGTTCGGACCTCACGGGATCTTCTAAAATCGCACTACAAAGGGTATATGTCTGCTGCCTTTCTTCCTCCGGTTAAAGGAGGGGAGTCCAGAGGGACCTTGTCCCTCTGGCGCAGGTCCGGGGGCGCGGAGCCCCCGGCAGCTTTTCGCTGCGCCGGATATACACCGCAGCGGCTGTTCCATTTTGCAACGGAGGCGAGCCTATGAACGAAAACCATCAAACCAGCGTTTCCCCCGCACCTCTGGTGCACGGCGGGGATTGGGCCGGGTATTCGGAAGAATACGGCGCACCGCCGCTGGATTTTTCCGCCAATGTCAGCCCGCTGGGGGTGCCGCAGGGCGTGCGGCAGGCCATTGCCGGCGCGGCCCAAACCGCCGACCGCTATCCGGACCCCCTGTGCCGTTCCCTGTGCCGCAAGCTGGCGGCGCATGAGAACGTGCCGGAATCCTGGCTGCTCTGCGGAAACGGCGCGGCCGATCTGATCTTCCGCGCGGTGCTGGCCCAAAAGCCGAAAAAAGCCCTTCTCACTGCGCCGACCTTTGCCGAGTATGAGGCTGCGCTGACCGTCTGCGGATGCCGGACGGAATCCTACCTCCTCCGGGAAGAGACCGGGTTCTGCCTCGACGACGGCTTTCTGCAGGCCATCGTTCCCGGGGTGAATATGGTGTTTCTCTGCGAGCCCAACAACCCGACCGGCGTCTCCTCTCCCTGCGAATTCCTGCTGCGGGTGCTGGAGCGGTGCAGCCGCTGCGGGGCGCTGCTGATGCTGGATGAATGCTTTTCGGATTTTCTGGAAGAACCGGAACGGCACACGATGAAACCGTTTCTTGCCCGGTTCCCGAACCTGGTGATCCTGAAAGCCTTCACCAAGCTCTATGCCATGGCGGGCGTGCGGCTGGGATATGCACTCTGTGCAGACGGGGAACGGATGGAGACCATGCGCAGTGCCGGCCAGCCCTGGGCGGTGTCGTCTCTGGCGCAGGCGGCCGGAGAAGCCGCTCTGGACGAAACCGCGTATGTGGAGCGCGTGCGCCGGATGGTGCAGCAGGAACGCCCGTGGATGATCCGGCAGCTGACCGGCCTGGGCCTTCGGGTGGTGCCCGGCGAGGCCAACTATCTGCTGTTCCGCTGCCCGGTCCCGCTGCTTCAGCCGCTGCGGCAGCGGGGGATCCTGCTGCGCAGCTGCTCCAATTACCGCGGGCTGGACGAAACCTGGTACCGCACCGCAGTGCGCACCCATCCAGACAATATCCGCCTGCTCCAGGCGATAAGCGAGGTAGTACGATGAAACAGGCCAAGTGTATTATGGTGCAGGGCACCATGTCCGGCGCGGGGAAAAGCCTTTTGTGTGCTGGTTTGTGCCGGGTGTTTGCCCAGAACGGGCTGCGGGTGGCGCCCTTCAAAAGCCAGAACATGGCGCTGAACAGCTATGTCACCCGCGACGGCCTCGAAATGGGCCGGGCGCAGGTGGTGCAGGCACAGGCCGCCGGCAAGGAGCCGGATGTGCGCATGAACCCCATTCTGCTCAAGCCGTCCAGCGACATCGGCAGCCAGGTCATCGTCAACGGCGAGATCCGCGGGCAGATGAGCGCCGCCGAGTATTTCAAGATAAAACGGCAGCTCATCCCGGATATTCTCAAAGCCTACAACAGCCTTGCCGCGGAAAACGACATCATCGTCATCGAAGGGGCGGGAAGCCCGGCCGAGATCAACCTGCGCAGCGACGATATTGTGAATATGGGTATGGCCGAGCTGGTGGACGCCCCCGTCCTGCTGGCGGGCGACATCGACCGGGGCGGCGTGTTCGCCCAGCTGTACGGCACGGTGGCTCTGTTGGAAGAGCGGGAACGCGCCCGGATCGGCGGGCTGATCGTCAATAAGTTCCGGGGCGACGAAGCCATTCTCCGCCCCGGCCTTGCCATGCTGGAGGAAAAGACAGGGATCCCCGTGCTGGGCGTGGTGCCCTATCTGCAGGTGAATGTGGACGACGAGGACTCCCTCGCCCCCTGCCTGGAAAACCGGGGCGGGAAAAAGCCGCTGGACATTGCGGTGGTTCGCCTGCCGCGCATCTCCAACTTCACCGACTTCTCCCTGCTGGACGAGCACCCCGCCATGGGTGTGCGGTATGTCCAGAGCGTGCGGGAGCTGGGGAATCCCGACCTGGTGATCCTCCCCGGCACCAAGAGCACCCTGTCCGACCTCTTGTGGCTGCGGCAGAGCGGTCTGGAGGCGGCGGTGTGCAAGCTGGCCCATACCGGCACGCCGGTGCTGGGGATCTGCGGCGGGTACCAGATGCTGGGCGAAACGCTGGCCGATCCGCACGGGACCGAGGGCGGCGGAGAGATGCACGGCATGGGATTGCTGCCCATCGACACCGTGTTCAGCGACCGCAAGACCCGCACCCGCATGCAGGCAAAGGTGCTGGCGCCCGATTTTGCCGGCGCAAAGCTGGACGGCTACGAGATCCACACCGGAAAGACCACGGTGCGGGGCGACGCCTTCTGTCTGCTGGAAAACGGGCAGCCCGACGGGTGCGTCAGCGGCAATGTGTTCGGCACCTACCTGCACGGTCTGTTTGACACCGGCAGCCTCACCCAGAAGCTGGCAGAGTATCTCTGCCGCCGCAAGGGGATCCCCTGCGAGCAGGCCGCCCCCCTCTCCCACAGAGAATACCAGGAGCAGCAGTTTGACCTGCTGGCGGACGGCATCCGCCGCGCGCTGGATATGCAGGCCATCTATGCCCTGATGGAGCGGAAGCGGTGATTGCCCAAACGGATGCATCCGACGGTAAAAAGTCAGAAATGCAAAAACACACCTGTGCAGCGGCCTGGCCGGTGTACAGGTGTGTTTCTGTCAGAAAGCCATCGGATGGCAACGCCTCCTGCAATAAAATATGTAAGGCTGATACAGATATAAGGAAATCGGTGCGGAATGAAAAGTATACAAGCGTTATAAAACCAGCCGCAGATGCAAAATTTGTTGCCAAATAGACAGGATAAAACCACGAAATGTGCAAAAATTATCAAAATTGCACTTCAAATCCGGCGTAAATTCGTATATGATATAGTTGTTTGCTACCGTATGGGATACACAAAAACAAGGGGTGTGAAGACGGCTATGAGAAAGGTTTTGAATTTTGGTTCGCTCAATCTGGATTATGTATACCAGGTGCCGCACTTTGTGCAGCCGGGCGAGACCCTGCACGCGGCCCAGCAGCAGGTACATTGCGGCGGCAAGGGACTGAACCAGTCGATTGCACTGTCGCGGGCAGGTGCCGAGGTGTACCATGCAGGCTGTGTGGGAGAAGACGGCGAGCGGCTGGTACAGGAGCTGCGAAAAAACGGAGTGGATACAAAACACATCGCAAAGGTTCCGGCGCCGCAGGGGAACGCGGTGATTCAGGTGGATGCCAACGCGGAAAACTGTATCCTGCTGTTCGGCGGTTCCAACCGCATGATTACCTCCCGCCAGATCGAAACGGTGCTGGCGGATTTTGCAGCCGGCGACTGGCTGGTTCTGCAAAATGAGATCAACGGCATGGAGGAAATTCTGGAAAAAGCCTTTGCCAAAGGGATGCAGATCGCGCTGAATCCTTCCCCCTTTGACGCAGACGCACAGCGTCTGGACTATAAAAAGGTCACATGGCTGCTTGTGAACCGGATCGAAGCCGAACAGATCACCGGCCAGACACAGCCGCAGCAGGTGTGGGAGACGCTGCACGCCGCCTATCCGAATCTGAATCTGGTTCTCACACAGGGCAGCAAAGGCGCCGACTGCTTCACGGCGCAAAGCCATACCCACCGGGATGCCTTCCGGGTGGAAGCCGTGGACACCACCGCGGCGGGGGATACCTTTACGGGCTATTTTCTGGACAGTCTTCTCCGCGGGCAGGACCCTGCACAGTGTCTGGAGCGCGCCAGCTGTGCGTCCGCGATCGCTGTCACACGCAGCGGGGCGGCGGATTCCATCCCGGCGGCAGAGGAAGTGGAACGGTGGCTGGCCCAGTTCCGCGCGGCCCGGGACAAATGAAACACACCGTTCCGCCGGCTTTTTCAGCAGGCGGACAGCCTTGTCTGATTGCCGGACAGGGCTGTTCGTGCTATGATAAAACTGTCGAGAGCAGGATCTATATAGCCGGGAGGAAATGATATGGTGTTTCTCATCGCGGGAGCCTCGCACACAGGAAAAACCGCTCTTGCGCAAAGACTTGTGGAACGGTATGCGTATTCCTGCCTGTCGATCGACCATCTGAAAATGGGTTTGATCCGAAGCGGATATACCTCCCTCACGCCCGCCAGCAGCGACCGGGAGCTGACGGAGTACCTGTGGCCGGTGGTGCGGGAGATGGTCAAAACCGCCATTGAAAACGGGCAGAATCTCATCGTGGAGGGCTGCTACATTCCCTTCGACTGGGAAAAGGATTTTTCACCGGAATACCGCGCGCAGATCCAGTACCGCTGTCTGGTGATGAGCGAGGCGTATATCCGCAGCCACTGGCAGGACATCATGCGGTATGCCAGCGTTGCGGAGCAAAGGCTGGACGACACAGACTGCACACAGGAGGTCCTGCTGCGGGACAATGCCCGGGCGCTGGAAGCCTGCCGGAAATACGGTGTGCCGTATATTTTGATCGACAAAGCCTATCAGGTAGATATTTGACTGTATCCAAACAGGGGAGGTGGCTGTATGCCGCTGTATATTGAGCGAAACGACATCACCGCCATGCGGGTGGACGCCATTGTGAATGCCGCCAGAGAGAGTCTGCTGGGGGGCGGCGGAGTGGACGGAGCCATTCACCGTGCTGCCGGGCCGGGGTTGCTGCAGGAGTGCCGCACGCTGGGCGGATGCAAAACAGGACAGGCAAAAATCACCGGGGGATATCGTCTGCCGGCGCGGTATGTGATCCACACGGTGGGTCCCGTCTGGCGTGGCGGAGGATGCGGCGAGAGGGAACTGCTGGTTTCCGCCTACCGCTCCTCTCTGGAGCTGGCTCTGGCCAACCGGTGTGAAACGGTGGCCTTCCCGCTCATCTCGTCGGGGGCCTATGGATACCCGAAGGATCAGGCGCTGCAGGTCGCGGTGGACACGATCGGAGAGTTTTTGCTGGACTATGATATGACCGTCTATCTGGTCGTTTTTGACCGCGCTGCCTATACCATCGGCGAAACGCTCTTTCACAGCATCGCTGCCTACATTGATGACCGCTATGTGGACCGTCACACCGACCCGCGGGAAGAACAGCGCCGACTGCTGATGAATTTCCCGACCGAATCGGTGGTGCTGGAAGAGGCCGAGCGTTGGATCGCGGCGTCCTGTGCCTCCACCTATGTTGATCTGCACGAAGCGCTCGGCAAGCTGGACGAGAGCTTTTCCCAGATGCTGCTGCGGAAGATCGACGAGCGCGGCCTCACCGACGCGCAGTGCTACAAAAAAGCCAACATCGACCGCAAGCTCTTTTCCAAGATCCGCTCGGATATCCACTATAAGCCGTCCAAACCCACCGCCATGGCCTTTGCCGTCGCGCTGGAACTGCCGCTGGAAGAAGCCCGGGAGATGCTGGAAAAGGCGGGCTTTGCCTTCTCCCACGCCAGCAAATTCGACATCATCGTGGAATACTTCATCGCACACCGAAACTACAACATCTTTGAGATCAACGAGGCCCTGTTCGCCTTCGATCAGAGCCTGCTGGGAGGTTGAACCAATGCCCCGCATGGATGTAACACAGATGCCCTTTGCCAAACTGTATCCGCTGCTGGTAACCAAGGCGGAGAAAAAAGGCCGCACCCGCCAGGAGGTGGACGCGGTGACCTGCTGGCTCACCGGATATACGCCGGAGGAGATCGCCCGGCTGGAGCAATCCGATACCAGCTACGGGGATTTTTTCCGTGCCGCCCCCGCGATGAACCCCAACCGCACCCGCATCACCGGCAAGGTGTGCGGTGTCCGGGTGGAGGAAATCGAGGATACCCTGCTGCGGGAGATCCGGTATCTGGACAAGCTGGTGGACGAGCTGGCTAAAGGCAGATGCATGGAGCAGATCCTGCGAAAATAATTGTCGCTTGGCAGGCGACCCCAGCAGCCCCCGATCCCTCTATACTGTACTTGTAAACAAAAACGCACAGAACAGGGGGATTTGCCAATGAAAAAGAATTTGACCGAGCTGGTATTCATTCTGGACCGCAGCGGCTCCATGCAGGGGCTGGAGGGCGACACCATCGGCGGCTTCAACGCCATGCTGGAAAAGCAGAAGAAGGAGCCGGGCGAAGCCTTTGTGTCCACCGTTCTCTTCGATGACCATGCCGAGATTCTCCACGACCGGGTGAAGGTGGAGGAGGTCCGGCCCATCACCGATGCGGAATACTACGTCCGCGGCTGCACCGCTCTGCTGGACGCCATCGGCGGGGCCATCCGCCATATCGGGAACATCCACAAGTATGCCCGCAGCGAGGATGTCCCGGAGCACACCCTTTTTGTCATCACGACAGACGGCATGGAGAACGCCAGCCGCCGCTATTCCGCCCAGGAGGTCAAGCAGATGATCCAGCGCCAGAAGGAAAAGTACGGCTGGGAATTCCTGTTTCTGGGCGCGAACATCGACGCGGTGCAGACAGCGGGACATCTGGGCATCACCCCCGACCGGGCGGTGAACTACCACTCGGACAGCATGGGCACCCGGCTCAACTATGAAACCGTCAGCCAGGCGGTGAGCACTGTCCGGTGCAGCGCTCCGCTGGATGAACATTGGAAGGACGCCATCGAGGAGGACTTCCAGAACAGAAAACGGTAACGGCAAAAGGGACTGCCGCAGCGTAAAAACACAATCGCAGACCGGCACAAAAAATCAGAAACAGTAAGGAAAATCGGCCCATAAAGGAAGCTGTTTTGGCTTCCTCTCGGGCCGATTTTTGCATGTTCTTTTTTGAAAGACCTGTTTTGCAGCAGCCCCTTGGCCGGCTGAAAAGGTGGCTTTTCCATACATTTTGGCGTTCCAAAGCCTTTTTTTGCAGCAGTGGGACGCAGCAAGCCGGAGCTTTCCGCTGCGTCCGTCTGCACGGCTCTGGTGTCGGAATCACAGCGCGCCTGTCTGGATGCGCCGCTTCAGGTCAAGCACCTTCTGCTCGATTTGTGCGATGACGGCGAGAAATTCGCTGTCTTCCTTTCCGCTGGGATCGTCCAGCCCCCAGTCCTCCCGGTGGGAGTAGGGGAAGGTCGGGCACTGCACGTTGCAGCCCATCGTTACCACAATATCCACGTCCGGCAGATCCGAAAGCAGCTTGTTGTGCTGGGTCTGCTCCATGTCGATGCCGTGGGTCTGCTTCATCAGGAGGACTGCGTCGGGATTGATCCGCGCACCGGGTTCGGTGCCGGCCGAATAGCTCTCGAACACATCGCCGGCCAGCTTTTTGCCCAGAGCCTCCGCCATCTGGCTGCGGCAGGAGTTGTGTACACACAGAAAAGCCACCCTGGGCTTCCGGCGTCCGGCTGCCGAGAAGGGACAGCGCTTGCCGATGCATTGATTGTTCCGGCTGCTGTAAGAGCAGACAGGAACGTTGCGCTCGATCTGCACGCCCAGATGCTCCCGCACAAAATCCACGGCGGCAAGGATGGACAAAAAGGAGTCCCGCTTGCAGCAGCGGGGACCGCCTGCCTTGCCGATGCTTTCCAGTGCGCGGGCGGTCATCCGGTTGCTCAGCCCCCAGGGTTCCCGCGCCAGCGGCGTCGATCCGGTGACGATGGCCAAAAACTGTCCCGCGCTGACGCCCGCTCCGCAGGCGCCCCAAAATCCGCAGGCTCCGCCCGGCACCGCTTTGCCGCGGCTGTACATCTTGTGCAGCGCTTTCTCCAGATCCAACGCACCTCCAGCATTTTTATATGCGGTGAGCAGGGCGGCGCCCACCATCACATGATGCTCGGGGCCGTGCATATGGCAGAAGGGAAGCTCCATCATCCGCCGCACGATGGCGATGGGATCGGCGGAGGTCTCGGCAAGGCACAGTCCAAAGATGCTGTCCATGCCCTGTGTGTGGCAGTCGCTGCACACATAGTGGCCGTTCACACAGCGGGTTTTGCTGGGCTCTTTTTTATGGCAGATGGCGCACTCCATTTCCGCATCCTCGACCAGGTATTCCAGCGGCGCCTTGCAGATCAGACATTCTTCTTTGTTCAAGGGTTTGGTTCCTCCTGTGTATAAAAATCCAGTATGCTGCCCGGCGGCAGCTGTTTTAATCTCCATCAAATGTTTTTTCCGGCTGCACATATTCCTCCGGCGGCAGGATTTCCTCCTCCTCGGGTTCACCCCTATGGCGGATTTTGCGAATCAACGCCCAGAGACCGGAAAGGAAAAAGCCGATAAAACCGAGCACCGTGCCGAAGACAAGAAAAATAATCAGATTTTTCAGGCTGGGCGACAGGATATCGGTGGAGCGTTCCGGCGCGTCGGGATCGTACTTGACAGTCACCGTGTCGCGCAGCGCCGTCTCGCGGGTGCGGTTGTACAGCACACCGGAGTAGGTGCGGCCGTCCACCTCGTAGGCATAGGTGATGTCGTAGTTGATATCGCGGTCATGCCGGGAGGTGGAGTATTTGCTGGATACATCCACCACAGAAGCGGTGGTGACAATCCAGTCTGTCTGGTGGTGCTCGTCTATGTAATTGTAAATGCCTTCGCCGACCATGCGGATACCCAAAACCAGGAGGATGATTCCCATGATGCGGAAGGCTGCGGTAAACAGCAGACTTTTCTTCATACATACCCTGCTTTCTGTCTCTCGCTGTTTTATTGTGCTGTCTGTTTTTCTCTGTGGGGAATTGTGATCTTTTCCACACGCAGCGTCCCGCCGGTGATTTCCGCCATCATCAGGGTGATCTCCTGGTGAAAGCGGCGGGGACCACAGGACCCCGGATTCAGCCACAGAATCCCGTCCATTTCCGCCTGCAGGTACTTGTGGGAGTGGCCAAACACCACCACATCCACACCGGACAGGTCCGCCGGCAGTTCTTTTCGGTTGTGGACCATGTAAAATGTCACGCCGTCCAGCGTGACGGTGAGGTCGTGCGGGATATTCTGTGCCCATTCCCGGTCGTTGTTGCCGCAGACGATGTGCAGCGGAGCGTACTGCCGCAGCTCGTCCACGATGCTCTGCTTGTTGATGTCACCGGCGTGAAGGATCACGTCGGCCGTTTTCAGATGTTCCGTCACCTCCGGCCGAAGCAGACCGTGTGTGTCGGACAGGATGGCGAGTTTCATATTCTTCCTCTTATTTGTGCGGATTCTGTTCCAGAATCTCCCGATAAAAGCGGCGGGCGTTTTCCAGATCCTGTGCGTTCGGGTGTCCCTTTGCGATGCCGCCCACCAGCTTGAAGGGACCGAAGGTGTCGTATCCCTTGCAGGAAAACTCTCCCAGCACCGGGCAGTTTTTGGCGGCGGCAATCTCCTGCACGGCTTTTGCGCCGGTGCCTCTGGCCCCGCCGTAGGTATACACAAAGAACACCGGTTTTTTCGCGGGCAGATACTGCTGTGCAAACGCCACTACATCCTTTTGGAATTCAAAGCCGTAGATGCCGGAGGCAAAGCCGATGCAGTCGTATTCCTCCAGACATACCGTCTGGTGTGCGGCCACGTCGATGAGGTCGATTTCGCCCTCCGCGCGCATCGCCTCCAGAACCTTCCGGGTGTTCTCGTGGTGGCGGGAATAGTAGCAGACAGCCGTTTTCATGGATTGTTCCCTCCTTGCAGTGTCCAGCCGAAGTCGTTGTGATAGATCATCTGGCGGGTCATGCCGCCGTCAATGCAGATGTTTTCGCCGGTGATAAATCCGGCCTTGTCCGAGCAGAGATACAGCACCATATTGGCGATGTCCAGCGGATTTCCCACCCGGCCGGCGGGATGCTGGGCGGCGTCCGCTCCCTCGTAAACGGTGTAATCGGTGTCGATCCAGCCGGGAGAGACGGAGTTCACCCGCACCTTTCCCGCCAGGCTCACTGCCAGTGCGTGGGTCAGAGCGGAGATACCGCCCTTGGCTGCGGTGTAGCTCTCGGTCTGGGGCTGGCTCATCCGGTCCCGCGAGGAGGAAATGTTCACGATGGCCGCGCCAGGAGCGAAGTGCGGTGCAAACAGCTTGGCCAGGTAAAAGGGGGCGGTGACTCCCACCCGCAGGGCGTAGTTGAACTCCTCATAGCTGCATTCGTCAATGCCCTTCATCAGGGGCAGAGCGTTGTTGATGAAATAGTCCACATGTCCATGCTCGGCGATGACCTTGCGGGCAAAGTCCTCCAGAACGGTCCGGTCCGCCAGATCCCCCACATAGAAGTCGTTTTCCAGCAGGTCGATGACGCACACCTGTGCGCCTTCCTTGCGGAACTGCTCGGCAATGGCCTTGCCGATGCCCTTTGCGCCGCCGGTCACAACGGCAACTTTATTTTCAAACATGGTGTTTCCTCCTCAGTCTGCATCCTCGTCCAGCGCCTCCACCAGAAAGCTCACCGGACGGAACCCGTCGTTGCAGGACAGCATGGCGGATCTGGGATTCTTCATCCAGCCATCGTAGAAATTCTCCCCGCCGTGGCTCAAAGCCAGCACAAAGGGGGAGAGCGTGTCCCAGGCGCTCCGGCAGAAGCCCTCCGGTTTTTCCCAGCCGTTGGCGATGAACACCTGTCCCTCCTGCATATCGCAGGCGTGCAGGATGGGATTTTCATATTCGGCCATCAGATCCTTGTATTGTGTGATGCGCATCACGGTGATTCGGCACTTTTTCATATAATGATCCCCTCGCAGTGGTCGATCTCGTGCTGGATGATCTGCGCGGTCCAGCCGGTGAAGGTTTTCAGCCGCTGCTGAAACTTCTCGTTCTGCCAGCGTACCTTGATGGTTTTCCAGCGTCTGGCCGGGCGGGTGCCGGTGAGAGACAGACACCCCTCCTCCGCGTCATAGGGGCCGGACTTTTTCACGATCTCCGGGTTGAACATGACCAGATAGGCATCCTCGTTTTCAAAGGCGATGATGCGCTTGTTCACGCCGATCATATTGGCCGCCATCCCCACACAGCCGTCCCTGTGGTGCTCCAGCGTTTCCAGCAGGTCGGCGGCGATGGGAAGATCCTCCGGCAGGGCAGGCTCTGCCTTCTGCGCCAGAAATTCCACGTCCTTGCAGATTTCACGAATCATACCAGTTTCTCCTTTGTGCCGTTTTTGCTCCGATTTGAATTATACATGATTGCAGGCAGACACGCAAGAAAGAGGATTGCCGGACATCGCAATACGCAGAGAAAAAGAGGTAAAGGAAAAGTTGCATATGAAAAAGGCATCCGGTGGGCGATGGTTTTGCCGTCTGATAAAAAATAAAGCCATATATCACTTTTTGACTATCTTATAAAGAAGCAAAATTTACACAGGTTGTTTGTGCAAAAAGCTATTTTTTTTATAGAATGGCACTTTATTATTATGAAAACTTGAAAAGACAAAAAGAGTTTGATATACTCGGAGTACAGTAAACAAAGATGATATCTGAAAAGAAAGATTGTTTGCTATTTTAACAAACCTGCAGATTTGGCCGAAATGACCGGCATACACTGCATGTTTCCAGAAGGCTTTCTGCGGATACCTCTGCACTTTTCCGGTATATGGTTGATTGGCTTTGGTACAATGGGAAATTTTTGATTGCCATTATAAAAATGACAAAAGAACAAGGAGGAGATAACCCATGTTGAAAAAGAAGTTGCAGCGAGGGCTCAGCGTAATGCTGGCCGCGGCAATTGGCGGGGCGAACGTTGTCGCCGTACCAATGCCGTTCCTTGCGGCAGAACCATCCCAGGCAGCCGTTGAAACAGAGAAGTACAAAGCAGCCGTCGATCTGTCAACCGGCAGCCTTACCTTCCAAAACCTTATTCACACAGGCAATGGTTGGAACAACACCGAAAAATCCATGATCCCGGGCGCAACAATGATGCTGGATGCCGACGGAAACAGCAGAGCGGCCGATGTTGTCATGGAATCCACACTGAACAACACCGGCGCCAACGCAGGCGTGTCCGGTGTCAGGATGTCGGGAGAACTGCAGGGTGTAAAATCCTGGTTCTTTTTTGACAACGAAATTTTGTGCCTTGGCGCGGATATAGCAAACACCGGCAGCACCCAGGACAAAGTCATCAATGTTGTGGACAACGTTCTGGTAACGGAAAGCACCTATGCCGCACTGACCAACCCCGCAAACGGATATCGCAATATTCTGGATGCGGTTGCCGCCACCGATGCGCGCTACAGCTGGGCCCCTGTTGTGGATACTGTCACACAGGGAAAACACGCTCGAAACTGGCTCACGGCGTCCGGCATTGCGCCCAGCGGTTCCAATAAACCGCTGGAGTGGGGATACATTTTCTCCGACGGCATCACAAACTCGAAGGTCTTCTACCGTTTCCCCACAGAGGGAACGGAGCAGGTGCAGTCCTTTGAACTGTGGGTAGAGCCGGTGAACGGCGCCTATAACTACACCTTGAGCGCCGGCGGCTCCCAGAACGATTACAACAACGGAGTACCGGCAAAAACCTCGAATCAGGTCATCAGCAACACCAAAGAACTGCAGGCGGCGGAGAACACTGCCCAGGGCGTGGTGGCCGTGAATAAATGGGTGGACGGAGAAGTGCAGGTTCCGAATTCGCTTGCAAATCTCACCCTGAATCAGGCAGCGTCCGTTTGGATGAAAAAGGACTTTTCGGACAACACAACGGTGCTCACGGTGGCAAAACCGTCTCAGCCGACAAGCCAGTACATTGATATAACGATGGATACTGTGGCAGATACAGTGGAAGAAATCGGACAGGCCGGCGCATTGGTGGAGTCTTCCGTGGAGGGCGGAAAGGTTACCCTGAAACTGGACACCACCAAAATGGACGCCCCGGTGAGCATCAAATTGACGGAAAAGGAACTGGAGATTGTCACAGGGGAAGATATCCAGCTGGTGAAGGGGAACTCTGTGCAGATCCTCACCCCTGAAAACTTCTCCGGTGAAGTTGTATGGAATGTAAAATTCCTCAAATACGACGGCACCTTCCTGAGAAATTCCGGCTACCAGAAAATCAAGCGGGAACTGAAGGAAGGCGAAGTGGACGGAACCCGAACCGCCGGCGATGCAGACGGAAGCCATCTGCTGGAACTGCGCACCGTTCCGAGCGGTGTTGTGCTGACCGGAAAAAATAAGGGTACTGTTGTGGTCACAGCAACCGACAGCACCGGTCAGCAGAAGCGGTGGAACGTGGAGATCCTGTATGAAGATCCCGCAAATTTGCCCGCTGTGACATCGGAAGATTTTGAAAAGATCCGTCAAACCTGGCGCGAGTCTCTGATCGGCAGCAATCTGGAAGCCGAAGCGGGCGGCCCGGAAATTCTGGAGAACCTCAACAAAGAAGCTGAGGAAATTTGGAACAGCTATGCATATAAAGGGCAGGATACCTGTGCAGGCATTCCGTGGCCCCAGCAGGAAGGCGAAGCGGGAAACCCGGATACTCCCTATGAGGACGATGCGGTGGAGTTCCGCCCTGCGTTCAAAAATGTGCTGGCAATGGCAAAGGCATATGCGGCAGAAGGCGGAAAGCTGTATCAGGATCCGGCTCTGCTGAGCGATATGATCAATATTCTGGACTATCTGTGTACCGCCTGTTATGCGCCCAAGTCTCAAACCGACAACTGGTGGACCTGGGAGATTGGTCTGCCGAAGGATCTGATCCCGGCTCTGATGCTGATTTATGATGACCTCACGCAGGAGCAGGTCATGCGCTATACAGAAGCGCTGTATTTCTTCCAGCCCGATCCCTTCCATGAGGGCGTCATCAACACCGCCAGTACGCATGGACAGGGATACCGTACTGCACAGGGCGCAAATATCATCGACTGCTCCACAACCGCAGTGGGTCTGGGCGCTCTGCGCGAGGACAATGAACTGGTCTATATTGGCATGCAGGCTTCCTCTGGAACGTTTGTGATCAACACAGTGAAGGACAGCTCCCTCATTGCAAAAGAGGGATACGCCAGCGGATTCTATCCCGATGGCTCCTATCTGGATCACATCAGTGTGCCGTATCTGGGAGCCTATGGCATTGAATTTATGAAAGGTGCGGTAAAGATTCCGTCGCTGCTGGCAGGCACTCCCTGGCAGTATCCCGCCGAGGTCCAGCAAAATATGGAAAGCTATGTAGTGGACGGTTTTGGAAACGGCATCTACAACGGAATGCTGCTGGATTCTCTGAAGGGCCGTTCGGTATCCCGTCCTGCTTCCAGCAATCAGGCGGCCGGCAGAGAGGCAATGACCATCATCCTGCAGCTGGTGGATTCCTTCACCGAGCCTGCAAAGAGCACAACTCTTTCCGCCCTCAAACTCTGGCTGCAGAAGGACCCCGGCTTTGTGGACAGTCTGTCCGGTGCGGAGTATGTGGCCGTGAAGCAGAAGGCAAAGGAGATCCTGGCCGATGACAGCATCGAAGCAAAGGTTTCTCCCACCCATGTGTCCTACAGCCTGATGGACCGTGCCATCCATAGAACAAACGATTATCTGTTTGCTGTTTCCATGTATTCCGAGCGCATTCAGAATACAGAGATCATGAATCACGAAAACCGTTTTGGCTGGCATCAGAACAACGGCATGACCTATATTTACGATGCCGATAACCAATACACCGAAAACTATTGGAACACCGTAAATCCCCTGCGTCTGGCGGGTACAACGGTGGCGTCCTTCAACATTGGAAACGGTGCTCCGGACGGCTCCGGCTTTGCACAGGGAGGCGATTTCCGTTCCAATGAAAGCTGGGTTGGCGGAAGCGCGCTGGGCAATTACGGCATCAGCGGCATGTCCTTCACCGGAGAAACAAATGTTGTTGACGGTGCAGACACGTCCCAGATCTATGCACCCCAGCTGCGCGGCAAAAAATCCTGGTTTATGTTCGACAATGAGATTGTTTGCCTTGGCGCCGGGATTACCAATGCCGAAATGGATGTACCTGTGGAAACCACCATCGAAAATAAAAAGCTGAATGAGGATGCGAGCAACGCGTTTGTGGTGGACGGCGAGACCGTGCAGCTTACGCCGAAGGAAGCCGATGTGAAGGATCTGGTGGACGGCAGCGCAGATGTTTCGGGAACCGCCTTCAATAATGTCACCTGGGCGCATTTGGCCGGAACGAAAGCGGTTGGTACCGGATACTACTTCCCCAATGCGGGCACGCAGATCCAGGCGCGCCTTGCCAGGACTACCGGCAACTGGAGCGATGTGGGTACTCGCGAGGGCGAAAGCACCCAGAACTATCTGGAAATGTGGGTGGATCACGGCGTGAATCCCACGGATGAAAGCTATAGTTATGTGCTGCTCCCCGAAAAGACAGAGGCAGAAACCAAAGCCTATGCGGAGAATCCCGAAATTGAAGTTCTGGAAAACACCAGTTCCATCCAGGCTGTTTATGACAAGAGCCTGAAAATGACCGGCATCAATTTCTGGAACAGCAATGGAGGAACGGTGGCCGGCGTAAGCAGCGACAAAGAGGCTTCTGTGATTCTGCAGGAAACCAGCGACGATACGCTGAAGATCGCGGTTTCCGATCCCACGATGAAAAACAAGGGAAATATTCAGATCACGGTAAACAAACCGATCGTATCGGAAATCAAGCTGGACAGCAATGTGACTGTGGTGGAAAAGGACGAGAACCATATTGTCCTGCAGTTTGCGATGGCGGGAACCAACGGCAGCTCCTGCATGGCCGAATTCCAGATGGAAGCTTCTGTGGAGCCTGAGCCGACTGCTACCCCGGCACCGACGACTGAACCCCAGCCCACCGCCACTCCCGTGCCGACAGCTGTGCCGCAACCGTCTGCCGATCCCCAGCCCACAGAAGCGCCCTCTGCACCCGTGATTCCGCAGACGGGCGACAGCACCAATGTATTGCTTCTGCTCGTGGCCGGTTTGATGTTTGCAGGCGTGAGCGCAGTGATGGTATACCGCAGAAAACGCAGCGATTCTAATACCTGATTTCTCGGCGGATTCATGCAATATTTGCCTGTCAGGGGACGGATGAGGCGAAAGCCTTCCCGTTGTATAACCTGACCGGGCATCGGACGGGCCGCAAAAGCACTGTGTGCTTTTGCGGCCCGTTACTTTTTTATAACCCATCTTCCGTTCTTTTTAAGGGAACAAGAAAAAAGCAAGATTTTCGGACGCACCAACCGGGCGGTTCTATGGTATGATAGAAATACTCACAGGGAGGTGAGAAGATGAACAGAGACCGCACCATTCACCGGCGTGTTCTCGACTACGCCTACATGGACACAGACACGCTCCGCCGGGACTTCCATCTCTCGGCGCAGGGATACAGCGACGCACAGGCAGAGGAAAGCCGCGCCGAATACGGCAGAAACATCCTGTCCGGCCGTGCGGCGGATACGGTATTGTACCGGCTGCGCAGGGCGTTTATCAATCCCTTTGCGGTCATTTTGTTTGTGCTGGCCAGTATTTCCTTTGTTACGGATGTCCTGCTGGCGTCCAATTTCAGCCGCGACATGACCACCGTGTTCATCATTCTGTCGATGCTGCTGCTCAGCGGCACGGTGCGGTTTGTGCAGGAAATGCGCGCAAAGCAGGTGGCAGACCGCCTCACCGGGATGATTGCGTCCAATGCACTGGTCCGCAGAAACGGGCGCTGGATCGAGATCTCCTCCACCGAGCTGGTGGTGGGCGACGCAGTTCGCCTCTTTGCGGGGGACCGTGTTCCGGCCGACATCCGGCTCACCGCGGCAAACGACCTGTTTGTGTCCCAGTCGGTCATCACGGGCGAAAGTGCGATTCTGGAGAAAAACGCCGGCGCTCTTTCGCAGGGAAAGCCGCGCTCCTATGCCGAATACAGCAACATTGCCTTCATGGGCTCCTCGGTCATCGGGGGAACGGGGGAGGGCGTTGTGCTCGCGGTGGGGCAGGACACTGTCTACGGCGGGTTCACCGGAACACAGGCAAGCCGCAAAAACGGGTTCGATCAGGGTGCCGGGTCCATCGCGTGGGTGCTGATCCGGTTTATGGCGGTGCTGGTGCCGGTGGTCTTTGTCGCCTGCGGCCTGACGCAGGGGGACTGGCTGGCCGCGTTTCTGTTTGCGCTGTCGGTGGCGGTGGGCCTGACGCCGGAGATGCTGCCGATGGTCATTAATGCATGCCTTGCCAAAGGCGGTGCGGCGATGGAAAAAAAGCAGACAGTCGTCAAAAACAGCAACGCCATGCAGGGGTTCGGCAGCATGGACATCCTGTGCGTGGACAAGACCGGCACCCTCACCGGCGACGTCATCTCGCTGGAATACTACATGGACATTCTGGGCAACGAAAGCGAGAAGGTACTGGATTTTTCCTGCCTCAACAGCCTGTACCACACCGGTGTGCGCAACCATCTGGACACTGCCATCCTGAAGTGCCGCGAAATGCCGGGACGCGGCGCACACTTTCAAAAGCTGGCGGAGGAGCACCCGAAGCTGGACGAAAAGCCGTTTGACTACGAGCGCAGATTTGCCAGCGTGCTGGTGAAGGGCAGCGGGGAAAACCTGCTGCTGGTCAAGGGCAGTCTGGAGGAGGTGTGCCGCCGGTGCAGCCGGGTGGAATACAGAGGCAGCCGCAGCGGGATGGAGGATGGACTTGCCAGCGTCCATGCGATCGTGGACGAGATGCTGGAGGACGGCATGAAGGTGCTGGCGGTGGCGTACAAGCCGCTGCAGGGAGATCAGATCACCGCTGCCGACGAGCAGGACCTCATCCTGCTGGGGTATCTGGCCTTTTTCGACGCCCCCAAGCGCACCGCTGCCGACGCCATCTGCAAGCTGCAGCAGCTGCATGTGGGGGTGCGGGTGCTCACCGGCGACCAGAAAAGCGTCGCGGTGTCCATCTGCCGCAGGCTGGGCATCGACACCGCCCGCACCCTCACCGGCGAGCAGCTGGAACGCCTGACCGATGACGAGCTTCCGGTTGTTGTCGAGCGCACCGCCGTGTTTGCGGAGCTGTCTCCCCGGCAGAAGGTGCACATCCTGCAAACCCTGCAAGCCAACGGGCATACGGTGGGCTTTTTGGGGGACGGCATGAACGATCTGCCCGCCATTGTGGAGTCGGATGTGGGAATCTCGGTGGATACAGCGGCCGAGGCGGTCAAGGAAGGCGCCGACGTCATTTTGCTGAAAAAAGACCTGAACGTGCTGGAGGAGGGCATCCAGGAGGGCCGCAAAGCCTTTGCCAATGTGTCCAAGTATATCCGCATCACGGCGTCCTCCAACTTCGGCAATATCCTTTCCATCGTGATTGCCAGTGTGTTTCTGCCCTTTTTCCCGATGGCGTCGGTCCAGCTGCTGCTGCTGAATCTGCTGTACGACATGCTGTGCCTTGTGCTGCCGTGGGATCACGTGGACAGGGAGGTGTGCGCCAGACCGCTGGAGTGGTCCGGCCGGACGCTGGGACGCTTTATGCGGTTTTTCGGTCCGGTCAGCTCGGTGTTTGACATTGCCACCTTTGCCTGGCTGTTTTTTGTGCTGTGTCCCTCGGTCTGCGGCGGCAGCTTTGCTTCGCTGGCGGGAAGTGCGGAGCAGCTCCGGTTCATCGCACTGTTTCAGACAGGGTGGTTTCTGGAATCCATGTGGACCCAGGTGATGATCCTGCATCTGCTGCGCACCCGGAAGGTGCCGCTGCTGCAAAGCAGGCCGTCCTTTCCGGTGATGCTGGTCACAACGCTGGGCATTCTGTTCTTCACTGTCCTCACCTTCACGCCGGTGGGCGGTCTGATCGGTCTCACCGCCCTGCCGCCTGCGTATTTCGGCTTTCTGGTGGGGATTGTCCTGCTGTACCTGCTGCTGGTCACGCTGGCAAAAAGCTGGTATATCAAAAAATACCATGAGCTGCTCTGAGAAAGGAGGAATCCGTCTGTGAAAAAGAAAATTGGCTTTATCTGTCTGGATTCCTCCCTGACGGGGTGGCTGCTGGAAAAGCTGCGCCTTTCGCCGCCGGACACGCCCGCCGCACAGGAACTGCGGCAGGGGCTGTCGGAGCTGCTGGACGGCACGGCGAATTCCCTGATGCTGGAGCTGGGCGAGGAGGAGATCTCCCTCCCGGTCAGCGATACCATCCGCTGCGGCGAGCTTTCGATCGACCCCCGGCTGCGCCGTGTGATCCGGGACGGGCGGGAGATCCCGCTCACGCCCAAGGAGTTCGACATCCTGTATTTTCTGGCGCGCAACCGTGGGGGGTGTTCACCAAGGAGCAGATCTACCAGGCGGTGTGGGAGGGCGACTATCTGCTGGACGACAGCAACATCATGGCGTTCATCCGCAAGCTGCGCAAGAAAATCGAGCCGAACCCCGACGCACCCGAATATATACGCACCATCTGGGGCATCGGCTATACCTTCAACGACAGGCTGTAACAATACTTTCTGACCAGATCGCAAGGAAATCGCAAGGTTTTGACCATGTGATTTTCCTTGCGATTTTTGTATGCTGGAATGGCCGGGAAGCGCGGCGCACAAACGCCCGCCCCGGCGTCCAATCCATAAACGGGAGGTGAACGGCATGGAATCTGACGGCAGTCCGGGAGGAGGCAGAGCAGGGCGGTACACCGGCAGATTTCTGTCTGCCGTGTAAAGCCTGCCTGCCCTGAGAAAAGAGCAGGGAGGTAAGACCAATGAACAAGAAAGAAAATCGCATGGCCGCTCGGCAGGCGGCGGAAAAAGCAGCTGTCCGCGAGGAGCAGAACCGCCGGATCGAGTATGCAGCCGCCAATCCGGTCAAGGATGTGCTGAAGCATCTGCACACCACGCTGTGCGGGCTTGATGCCGAAACGGTGTCCGAGAATCGCGCCCAATACGGCAGCAACAAGGTGACCCACGAAAAAAAGAAATCCCTTCCCAGGCGGCTGGCAGGCGCGTTTGTGAATCCGTTCACCGTTGTGCTGTTCTGCCTAGCGCTTGTGTCCACCATCACGGATATGATTTTTCCCTATTTTTCGCTGTTCGGCAGCACACCGGAGGATTTCGACTGCCTTACCGTGGTCATCATCCTCACAATGGTGCTGATTTCCGGCACACTGCGGTTTGTGCAGGAATCCCGCAGCGGCAGCGCGGCGGAAAAGCTGCTGGCCATGATCACCACCACCTGCACCGTCACCCGCAGGGGCGAGGAAAAGGCGGAGATCCCGATGGACGATCTGGTGGTGGGGGATATCGTGCACCTGTCCGCCGGGGATATGATTCCCGCCGACCTGCGCATTCTGGAGGCGAAGGACCTGTTCGTCAGCCAGGCGAGTCTTACCGGTGAGAGCGAGCCGGTGGAAAAAACGCCCTATATGAGCGAGCCGAAGGAGAGCGTCACCGAATATTCCAATATCGCGTTCATGGGCAGCAATGTGATCTCCGGCAGCGCCACCGCGGTGGCCGTCTGTGTGGGCGACAACACCCTGTTCGGTTCGATGGCGTCCGCTGTGGCGGGGGAGGCAGTGGAAACCAGTTTCACCAAGGGCGTGAACGCGGTTTCCTGGGTGCTGATCCGGTTTATGATGGTGATGGTCCCGCTGGTGTTCTTCATCAACGGCCTGACAAAAGGGGATTGGCTGGGCGCGTTTCTGTTCGGTATCTCCATCGCCGTCGGCCTGACGCCGGAGATGCTGCCCATGATCGTGACCACCTGCCTTGCCAAGGGCGCGGTTTCGATGAGCAAAAAGCAGACCATCGTCAAAAACCTGAATTCTATCCAGAACTTCGGCGCGATGGACATCCTCTGCACCGACAAGACCGGCACCCTTACGCAGGACAAGGTGGTGCTGGAATACCACCTGAACGTAAACGGGGCGGACGATACACGGGTACTGCGCCATGCATATCTGAACAGCTATTTCCAGACCGGCTACAAGAATCTGATGGATCTGGCGATCATCCACAAGACGGAGGAGGCGGAAGCGGAAGACCCCCGCCTGACCGACCTGTCCGAAAGCTATGTAAAGGTGGACGAAATCCCGTTTGACTTCACCCGCCGCCGCCTCACCACCGTGGTACAGGACAAGACCGGCAAAACCCAGATGGTGACAAAAGGCGCGGTGGAGGAGATGCTCTCCATCTGTTCCTTTGCCGAGTGCGACGGCGCGGTCCGGCCGCTCACCGACGAGATCCGCGCCCGCATCCTGCAAACGGTGGACGATCTCAACGACAAGGGCTTCCGCGTGCTGGCCATTGCGCAGAAGAGCAATCCGTCCCCGGCGGGCGCGTTCGGCGTTAAGGACGAGTGCGACATGGTGCTGATCGGGTATCTGGCCTTCCTCGACCCGCCCAAGGAGTCCACTGCGGACGCCATCCGCGCGCTGAAGGAGCACGGCGTCACCACCAAGATCCTCACCGGCGACAACGACAAGGTTACCCGCACCATCTGCCGGCAGGTGGGCCTGAAGGTGCGCAATATGCTGCTTGGCTCCGACGTGGAAAAGATGAGCGACGCAGAACTGGCCAGAGCAGCGGAATCCACCGATGTGTTTGCCAAGCTCACGCCCGAGCAGAAAGCGCGCGTTGTGTCGGTGCTGCGGGAAAACGGCCATACCGTCGGGTTCATGGGGGACGGCATCAACGACGCCGCGGCGATGAAATCGGCTGACATCGGCATCTCGGTGGACACCGCCGTGGACGTGGCAAAGGAATCGGCCGACATCATCCTGCTGGAAAAGGACCTGATGGTGCTGGAGCAGGGCATCATCGAAGGCCGCAAAACCTACGCCAACATGATCAAATACATCAAGATGACGGCGTCCTCCAACTTCGGCAATATGTTCTCGGTGCTGGCGGCCTCCGCTTTGCTGCCATTCCTGCCGATGATGAGCGTGCATCTGATCTTCCTGAATCTGATCTACGATCTGTCCTGCACCGCCATCCCCTGGGACAACGTGGACGAGGAATTCATCGCAAAGCCCCGCAAATGGGACGCCTCCAGTGTGGGCAGCTTCATGATCTGGATCGGACCCACCAGCTCCATCTTCGACTTCACCACCTATATCTTCATGTACTTTGTATTCTGCCCGCTGTTTGTATCGCACGGTGTGCTGTTCAACGACCTTCCCAACCATTACAGCGGCGCACAGCTGGCGCAGATGCAGGCGGCCTATATGGGGCTGTTCCAGGCCGGCTGGTTCGTGGAGTCGATGTGGAGCCAGACACTGGTGATCCACATGATCCGCACTCCCAAGCTGCCCTTCTTCCAGAGCCGCGCCTCCGCTCCGCTGACCCTGCTGACCCTCACCGGCATCACGGTGCTCACCGTCATTCCGTTCACCCCGTTCGGCGCGATGCTGGGTTTTGTGGCTCTTCCCGCCGCCTATTTTGCCTACCTGATTCCCTGCATTCTGCTGTATATGGTGCTGGCAACCAGTCTGAAAAAAGCGTATGTGCGTCATTATGGCGAGCTGCTGTGAGAAAGGAGAGATGTACCTGTGACCTGGACAACTATCTGGATGAAGCTGTTTGGAGCCACCACGCTGTGGGGGCTGGATATGGGATTCTGGGCGGCGATGGCGGTCGTCTGCCTGATCGTGATTCTGATGAATGCAGTGTTCTGGAGCATGAAGCCGGAGAAAACCGACGCCGACAAAGACGATACATGCAATGAATTCCTGAAAGATCCCAACCAGTATACTTGAAATCGACCGCAAGGTCTGCTATATTCTTAGTATCCTGTTTATAAAGAAAGAAGCATCGCTGCTATGAAAAGTCCGACCTGATTGTACGCACATCGCTGATTGCACAGCGCCATCCAAAGGGCGTCTGTTTGCCATGTGTACAATTCAGGAAGGACTTTTTATATGAAAAAGAATTTATATGTGATGTATGCCATTGCTCTGCTGCAGGGAATGGTGTTTTACGGGCCGATTGCCACCCTGTACCGGCAGGCGCAGGGGGTAACGGTGTTTCAGATCACGCTGATCGAGGGCATTTCGCTGGGTCTGGCGATCCTGCTGGAAATTCCCTGGGGGATTGCGGCGGACAAAATCGGATACCGCAAAACCATCATCTTCTGCAGCGGGCTGTATTTTGTTTCCAAGATCGTCTTCTGGAAAGCCACCGGGTTCGGCGGTTTTCTGGCCGAACGCATTCTGCTCAGTGTGGTGGAAGCGGGCTTTTCGGGTGTGGACACCAGTATTCTGTACCTGTCCTGCCAGGGGAAAAACAGCCAGAAGGTGTTCGGCATCTACAACAGCATGAGCATGGCCGGGCTGCTGCTGGCCGCGGCGGTGTTCTCGGTGTTTGTGCGGGACAACTATTCTCTGGCAGGTTTTCTGACGGTGGTCAGCTATGGTCTGGCCGCCCTGCTCTCGCTGGGGCTCACAGAGGTCAAACAAGCCGCCTCTGCTGCCGCTCCCGCGGAGCCTTTCCGCGCCACCCTGCACAGGACGCTTGGCAACCGGACAATGCTTTTGTTTCTGGCTGCGGTCGCCTTCCTCACCGAAGCGCACCAGACCATCACGGTCTTTCTCAACCAGCTGCAATACGAGCGCTGCGGTCTTTCCAGCACGGCGATCGGTGTGCTGTATATCGCGGCCACAGTGCTGGGGATGCTGGGGTTTTGCTCCGCCCCCCTCACAAAGCGGATGGGGACGCGCGTTTTCTGCCTGCTTTTCTGTGGGCTTGCAGCGGCAGCCTGTCTGGTGCTGGGAGCAACGCAGACGGCATTCCCGGCGGTTGTCGGCATATTGACCCTGCGCATCTCCAACACACTGTTTCAGCCGTTTCGGGCGCAGCTGCAAAACCGGCAGATTCAAACCGAAAACCGCGCCACAGCGCTCAGTATCCATGCCATGATCGTCAACTGCATCGCCATTGCAACCAATCTGATCTTCGGCGCGCTGTCGGATTGGAGCCTGCCGGCGGCGTTTTTCTTCGGCGCGGGGATCTGTGTGTGCAGCCTGCTTTTGTTCTCGCTGTGGCACAAAAGGAACCTGTCCGCGGAACAAGCCCGGTGATCTTTGCCGCCCCAAGTGCATACGTGATACACAAAGCGCCCCTTCCAATTCCCGTATGGGTTTTGGAGGGGGCGCTGCATGGTTTGTCTGTACAAAAGCAGAAACAAAGAGGGGAGACAGCCTCCGAAAAAGGCCGCCTCCCCTTTCTCTGTCATTGGAATGCGGTGAAAATCAGTCGTGGATGCGCTTGCGGATCACGACCGCGCCAACGCCGAAGAGCAGCAGCGCCGCACACACCACAACCGGCTGCTGTACGTCGCCGGTGGCGGGCAGGGTGATCTGCGGATCGGAGGGGGCGGGCTGTGCGGTGGGCGCAGCCGTAGGTGCGGCAGTGGGGACAGCGGTCGGAGCTGCCGTGGGCGCCGCGGTGGGAGAGGCAGTGGGAGCCGGTGTCGCGGTGGGAACAGGGGCGGTGTTCACCGTGATCCGGCCGGCCGGCTTGCCGTAGTCCTTCTCCGAGATCACGCCGTTCAGCACGGTGGAGGTGTACTGCACCAGCGCATCCTCCAGCGCCACGCCGGTCTTGTAAACGGGCTTGTCCAGGAACGCGCCGTATGTATCGCCGCCGGCAGCGGTGAAGTCATTGGTGGCCACCACATATTCGGCATTCAGGTCCAGCGGCTGGCCGTTCACGGTCACATTTTTGATGCGGCTGCCGGGCTTGGCAGGAGCATAGTAGGTGCTGTTGGGGTACATCTCGCCGTTCTCATAGGGAACGGTGGTGTCGATGGTGAACTGCACGCCGGACACCTGCGGGAAGGCGCCCACCGCGGTGGGGGTGCAGAAGGTGGCGGCTTCCAGAGCCTCCAGCAGCTCGGCGCCGGTCACGGTCACGGTGGCGACCTCGTTGCCGAAGGGGAACACCGTTTTCATCGTTTTCATGCTGATATCGCCCACCGGGATGGAGGCGCGGATGCCGCCGCCGTTGGTCAGCGCCAGATCCACCTTGTCCTCGCCCAGTGCCTGGCGCGCGCTCCACAGGATGGCGTCGGCGGCGAAGTTGCCCAGGTTGGTCTCCTCGGTGCGCACGCCGGGATCGCGCTCGCCGTTCAGCAGCACTTCGGTCTTGGCGAACACCTTGCCCAGCTCCTGCTCCACCTCGGCGTTCACCGCCTCAATGGCGGCCAGCACGTCGGGATCGCTGCCGGTGTAGTCCAGCACGGTCTGGTCGCCCTCGGTCGTGGAGCTCAGCAGGCGCGCCGTTTCGGTGTCGGAGGCGGCGTCGTACACCACCACGCCGATGTTGTTCAGGTATTCGCCGGTGGACACCCGCAGCGTGTCGCCGTGGCTGGTGTCGCCCTCCGGCAGGGTGGTGTGGCTGTGGCCGTCCACCATCAGGTCGATGCCGGTCACATGGTCCAGCAGGTCCACCGAGCGGTTGGGCGCGCTCTCGGCGCTGTCGCCCAGATGGCTCAGGGCAATGATATAGTCGCAGCCCTCGGCGTTGAGCTTGTCCACCTGCTGCTGGGCCACGTCATACAGCTCCTGCCCGGCCGCAAAGGAAACGCCCTTCACCTTGTCGGGATGCGCTTTGGTGGCGGTCTCCGGGGTGGCCAGTCCGAACACGCCCACCTTCAGGCCGCTGTCGGTGGTGAAGACAATGGAATCGTCAAACACCAGCTCGCCGCTCTCGGTGTAGGTGAGGTTGGCGGCCAGAATGGGGAAGTCGGCGTTCTGCGCCAGTCCTTTCAGGTTGTCCAGTCCCCAGTCGAACTCATGGTTGCCGGTGGCCATCGCGTCGTAGCCGGCCAGATTCATGAAGTCGATCGCTGTGCTGCCCATGCTCAGGTTCACCAGCGGAGTGCCCTGCGAGGCATCGCCGGCCGAAAGCAGCAGAACGTCCGCGCCGGCGGCGGTGAGGTCCTGCTTCAGCTGCGCAACGGCAGCGGTGGTGTACACGCCTTCCAGGTCGCGGCCGTGGGTATCGTTGGTGTGGATGACCACCAGCTTGCCCTCCAGATCGGTCAGACCCTCCGGCAGATCGGCGGCCGATACGGGCACGGCCATCAGGACCACACCGGCAGCCAGCAGCCCGGCAATCAAACGGTTGGATCGTTGCATTGTGTTTCCACCTTTCTGTGCGGCAGAGCGCCGCATTGTTTTGATGCCCAAATGATACCATATTTCAATGTGTGTTTCAATTGGAAAGACCAACAATTTTTCACATCTTTTACATACTTTTGACAAAGTCCGCGCGATGTATTATAATACAAAATTCGGAACATGAATCACAAAAAAGGGGAAAAGAAATGAAACAGCAATTTCTGGCAGGCCTGTCCCGCGTGCGGCGTTCCACTGTGGTGATGCTGCTGGCCGGGCCGGTGCTTGCGTTTTATCTGTCCCAGTTCATCCTGGGCGGATGGCTGTGGCAGTATGGGCTGTCGCTGGTGCTCGCCAACAGCATCTGCTACGGCGCCATCTACTATCTGCTGTGCGCGCTCACCGGCCGTGTAGCGCTCAGCTTTGTGCTCATCCAGCTGATCGCCGGCATTTGGGCGGCGGCGAATCACTTTGTCTCGGCATTCCGCGGCACGCCGGTGCTGCCCTGGGACTTCTCGGCGCTGGGCACCGCCGCCGCGGTGGCGGGCAGCTACAGCTTTGTGCCCACCT
Organism: Anaerofilum sp. An201; assembly: GCF_002160015.1. Lineage (GTDB taxonomy): Bacteria > Bacillota > Clostridia > Oscillospirales > Ruminococcaceae > Anaerofilum > Anaerofilum faecale. Next base: position 99,466 of record NZ_NFJT01000009.1, read on the forward strand.
GGCAGATGCTGGTCGTGGTGCTGATCCTGGCGGCCGAGATGGTGCTGCTGCGCCGCCGCCTGTTCACCCGCCGTCCCGCCGCGCGCTGGATGTCCCGCACCGCGGCAGTCTGTGCGGGTGTGCTGTGCGTGCTGGCGGCCCGTCCTGCGGTGCTGAGCAGGCTGAACGTCAAAACCGATGTCTGGGACCCCTCCAAGGCCTACCGCGAGACCGGCGCACTGGCCTCCTTTATCTGCAACACAGCCTTTATGCAGGTGGAGAAACCGGATGGCTATTCCGCCGAAACGGTGGATCAGCTGCTGGAAGCGCAGCCGGAGCTGCCGGTGGCCGGCGATCCGCCCGAGCGTCCCAATGTGATCGCCATCATGAACGAATCCTGGGCCGATTTTGAGGAATGGGGCAACCTGTCGCTGTCCGAGAGCGTCACCGACTACATCCGCGGGCTGGACAACGCCATCTTCGGCCACGCCTACACCTCGGTGTTCGGCGCGGGCACCAGCGCCAGCGAGTTCGAGTTCCTCACCGGCAACTCGATGGCCTTCCTGCCGTCCGGCAGCATCCCGTACCAGCAGTACATTCTGGGCCCGTCCGATTCGCTCGCCTCGCTGCTCGCGGAGCAGGGCTACCGCACGCTGGCGGTGCATCCGGGCGAGCGCACCTCCTGGCAGCGCAACCAGGCCTATCCGCGGCTCGGCTTCGACGAGTTCAAGTGCGCGGAGGACCTCGACGTCCCGGTCACCGAGGAGCACGGCTATATCAGCGACGACACCTCCTTCCGGCAGATCATCTGGGAGTTCGAGCACAAAGCGCCGAACGAGCGCCTGTTTTTGTTCAACGTCACCATCCAGAACCACGGCGCCTACACGGTGCCCGACTATCCCGCCACCGTCCAGCTCACCGACCAGCCGGGCAAATACCCGATGGCCGAGCAGTACCTCACGCTGGCCAACAAGTCGGACGAGGCCTTCCGGCTGCTGGTGGACTACTTCTCGGCCCAGACCGAGCCCACCATCCTCCTGATGTTCGGCGACCATCAGCCGTCGGTGGAGCAGGAGTTTCTGGACATGGCCTACGGCGTCACCCAGGACGGGATGACGATGGAGCAGTATATGGGCAAATTCCGGGTGCCGTTCGTCATCTGGGCGAACTATCCGCTGCCGCAGGACGAACTGAACGACACCAGCCTGAATTTCCTGTCGCAGTACCTGCTGCAGTACGCCGGGCTTCCGGCCGCGCCCTACACCCGGTATCTGCATCAGCTGCAAACGCAGCTGCCCGCCATCACCTTTGTGGGCTACACCGATGCCGACGGCAACGCGTACAGCCATCTGGAAACCAACGACTATACCAACCTGATCCGTCAGTATCAGACCGTGCAGTACAACAATCTGTTCGGCAGCAGCGAGCGGCAGAACGAGCTGTTCGCGCTGGCAGCTTCCTGATTTTACGCACGAAAAAGGCTCTGCCCTCCGGCAAAACGCGCCGGCGGCAGAGCCTTTTTGTTTGTCACAAATCAATCTGGCGGTCGGTCATCTCGCGGAGCATGCCGTAGCCGTGCCCCAGCTCTCCCTCCAGCGCCTGGGCCAGATAATGGTCGAACCAGTCCTGCCCGGTGGCGTAGGCGGCGGTGTCCTCGATTTCCAGAATTTCACAGCAGACGATTGACAGGATCTGTCCTTCCAGCCCGTCCTGTCCGCCGCGCAGGAAGGTTTCAAAGGCGTACAGCAGGGTGGTGTCGCCGTACATCACAAGGCGGTCGTAAGCTTTCCGGTGCTCCTCAATGTAGCTGCCCGGTGCGGACGCATAGGCGGGGGAGGAGGCGATCTCCTCCACCAGGGCGTCCATCTCGGCGAGGAATTCCGCCTCCTGCCCGGCGGCCGTTTCCACCCGGCGGTCGATGCGGCCCAGCAGGGCGTCCAGTCGATCGGCCGTGCCGCTCTCGCTCCACAGGTCAACGCCCACGACCGTCTCCGCGTTTTCCCGGGAAAAGGAGAGCAGGAGCGGTTCTTCGCCGCCGTCGTTCAGCACAAAGCGCACCTGCCGCAGATTGTGCACCAGCGCAAACAGGGTGCAGGCGCTCTTGTTCAGCTGCTGTACCGTCTCGTGTTCCCGGGCGAAATAGTACATGGTCGGCTGCGCAGGAGTTTTGAATTCCAGGTCGATATAGAACGGCTCCTGCCTGTCCTGGAAGGAAAATTCCTGAAATACAAAGCCTTCGGGGAACTGCAGTTCGGCCAGGATCCCCTCGATCGCCGCGGTGTTGCCGGTGTATTGCGTGCGGCAGGAATACAGCGTTTCGGCGTTGGGATGGTCGTAGACGATCGCCGCCCGGGGCACCGTCAAAAACCCCAGCGCCACCGCGCTGCACACGAGCACCGCCGCCGCGCTCACCCACAGAGCGGGTTTTTTGCTGCGCAGCACCGCCTTCACGCGGGTTTTCACATCGCGTTCGCCGAACGCCAGCGGGGCCATCGGCAGGCGCCGGCCGGTGCTGCATGCCAGCAGCGCATGGGCATAGCAGCGCTTTTCCTCCAGGCTCATCTCCCGGGCGGTGCGCTCGTCGCAGGCGAGCTCCAGATCCCGGCAGAACAGGAAGTACGCCAGCCACAAGAGCGGCTGAAACCAGTACACTGCCAGCAGCACAAAGCCCAGCATCTTCCACCAGTGGTCCCTGTGGCGCAGATGCGCGAATTCGTGCGCCAGCACACAGTCCCGTTCCGCGCCGCCGAGATGGGAAGGCAGATAGATGCGCGGGCGCAGCAGACCGAACAGGAACGGCGTGCCGATCTCGTCGCTGACCCACACCGGTTCTTCCAGCACGGCGGCGGTGCGCAGCTTCCAGCGCAGCCGCAGGCTGCTCACCAGGACGTATCCCAGCAGCACCGCGACCCCGGCCAGCCAGATCCAGGCCAGACGCTCCATCCAGATCGCGCCGGTGTTGGCGGGGACGGTCACGCCCTCATAATAGCGGTCGGCCAGATATTCGTTCACCCGCCCGTCCACGGCGGGGATGCCGGATTCCACCCTGAACGAAGGCCCCGACAGGACCAGGTCGGGCAGCATCTGCGGGCTGGGCAGCAGGCTGAAAACGCTCTGGATGGAAAAGGGGAACACCAGCCGCAGCGCCACCAGCGCCCACAGCCCGCACCGCGCAGACTTGGGCAGACGGCGCAGCACGGCGCGCAGGAGCACCACCGCCAGCACCATCCAGCCGGCCATCGCCGCGAGGTTCACCGCGTTCAGAAACAGGGAAGCCATCTCGTCACTCCTCCTTGTAGGTGTCGATCATGCGGCGGATCTCGTCGATCTCCCTGTCCGACAGCGACCGCCGCCGGGAAAAGGCGGCGATAAAGGCGGGCAGCGAGCCGCCGAACGCCTCGTCCACCAGCTCCTCCCCCTGCCGGGCGTAAAAGTCGGAGCGGGAGATGACCGATGTCACGATCCCCTTCACATTCTGAAAAATGCCGCGTTCACACAATTTGCGCAGCACGTTGTAGGTGGTGGGCTTTTTCCAGCACAGTTCCCGCTGGCACAGCTTCACCAGCTCGCCCGAGGGGATGGGCTCGTTTTCCCAGATCAGATCGGCAAAGCGGCTCTCCACCGCGCCCAGTTTTCGTTCTGCCATACGATCAGCCTCCTTTGTGTTTGTGTCTGTGACCCTGAGATTAGTTTATCGTGAATAAACCGCTTTGTCAAGGCCGGACAGCACCGGGAAACGGCCGTCGTGCCACAGAAAAAACGCCCTGTTTTTGTGCGGAGTGCACAAAACAGGGCGTTTGGCAGATTCATTTTTCCCGCCGGCGCTGGTCGGTGCCGTAGAAGTCCAGCACCTCGCAGCTGCCCAGCAGGCGGCTGGCGGTCTTTTCGGTATACCGTGCGCGCAGCACGTCCTCCTTCTGGATATTGGTGGTGTAGATGGTGGGCAGACGGCGCAGCATGCGGGTGTTCACCAGCTCATACAGCGCGCTGACGGTGTAATTCGTGACGAACTCGGTGCCCAGATCGTCCAGCACCAGCAGCTCCGCCTCCTGCACGATGCGGGAAAGGTCGCTTTCGGGGGCGTATTTTTCCCGCTCCATCTGGTCGAAAAAGGTGCGGGCGGTCAGGTAGATCACGTCGGCGCCCCGTTCCAGCACCTCGCCTGCGATCGCAAGCGCCAGATGGGTCTTGCCCAGGCCGGCGGTCCCGGTCATCAAAAGGCTGGGGTTGCGGGTGGAAAACCGCCGGGCGTAGTCCTTGCAGTAGTTCAGGATCTCGGCCATGTTCTCGCGTGGGTTGCAGTTGTATTCCGGCACAAAGCGGTCGGGGTAGCGGTCCAGTTCGAAGGTGTCGAACCGGCTCAGCTCCAGCGCCGAGATGCGGCTCAGTTCCCGGCGGCGCAGCGCGCGCGCCTCCAGATGGACGCACCGGCAGGTCTTGCCCTCGTATTCGCCCTTGTCTTTGCAGAGCGGGCAGGTGTAGGCGGGATGCAGATCGCCGGGGCGGATACCGGCCTGGGAAAGCGCCTGTTCCAGCTGGGCGCGCGCCTGGGCGGCGGCGTCCTGCGCGGCTTTGGCCTCGTCGGGGCCGCCCACCAGACGGGCGCGCCCGGCCGCCGCTTCGGCAAGGGCCTGCCGGCGCAGCAGGGCGTCCAGGCCGGGGATCTCCTCTCTGGCCCGCTCCATCGTCCGGGTGGCCAGCGTCACCGCCTTCTGGCGGCGGCTCTGCACCTGGCGCAGTGCCTGTGCATACAGCTGCTGACGGGTCTGCATGGCTTATTCCTCCTCCACCATAAATTTCAGCGGTTTTCTGCGCGCGATGCGCTCGCTGCCGGCAGCCGAGACCGGGGCGGCAGGCGCCGCGTGCTGCACATTGCTGCCGGACACCGCCGCAGCCGCCTGCACATCCCGCACTGTTCGCCAGCCTTTGCCGTACCAGCTTTTCAGGATACCGTTCACATACCGCACACTGTTCTGTTCGCCGGCGTAGAGAACCGCCTCCGCGATCATGGCGGTGTCGTAGCCGAACTCCTCGAACCACCCGGCGATGATCCGCCGTTCGGCGGCCGGGAAGGTGCTGTTGGCGCGTCCCAGCAGCTCGGCCACCTGCTGTTCGCGCTGGCGGCGGATCTCCAGCTGCTGCAGATACCGCTCGGCGTCGGCGCCGGTCACGATGCCGGCCTCCCGCCAGCGCAGCACCATCCGCTCCACATACCGGCCGCTGCGGTGCCCCTCGGAGGCCGCGTGGGCGGCGGCGAGCAGGATGGTGTCCACCGGGATGCCGTCGCTGCGGTAGAGGCTCACCAGGATGTTGGTGTCTGTCTGGGTCACCACGCCGCCGAACAGGTTCTGGCATTCGTGCAGCAGCGCCGCGATCTGGGGATCGGTGCAGCTGGCGGCGGCCACCTCGGCGGTGGTCAGGCGGGGCGGGCGCACCTCCACCGGCTCGGCGGCTTCGGGCGCGCGCTCCAGCAGCCCCGCGCCATACCAGAAATCCAGCGCACGCTGGGCCGCGGCCGTGCTTTTCAGGCGCAGCGCGTGGGCGATGTCGGCCGGGTCGGTGCTGCAGGTGGACAGGATGTATAAAGCGGTGCGGATCAGGTTTTCATCCCCGCGCTGCAGCTGGTTCAGCACCAGTTGCGGAACGGCAAGGCTGTCGCCGGACAGCCGGGCAAGCTGATAGGTCATGAACGGCTCCTTTGTGCATAAACAGGCAATGTTGTATCCCCTATTATAGCATATCGCGCGCGCAAAAAAAAGCGGCGCGGATTGAAAGAATCTATGTATGCAAAACGTTATTCTTTTGAAACTGTTTTTGTCGAGAAAACGTGGTACAATCAAAGAACAACAACCGATATACGGGGGGGATGAAGATGAGATGGATCTGCGCGCCGGTCGCCGGCGTGCTGGCCGCGGCGGCGCTGGCGCTGCCGGTGCGGGCGGAGGAGACGGGAGCCGCGCTGACGGTCACCGACCAGTCCGGCGCGGCACAGCCTTCGCTCTGCGACGCATCCCGCGCCACCAAACAGACGCTGGAGGCGGGGCAGACCCTCACCATCACCGCCGACGCCCCCCTGCAGGGGCTGTATCTGGAATTCGACCGCCCGGCCAACTGGGTGCTCTGCCTGCCGGACGGCAGCTGCCAAAAGCAGAGCAGCGGTTTTCTGCACGAGTATCTGCCGCTCGACACCCCGGTCACCGAGTGCAGCATCACGCTGCCGGAGGGCGCGGTGCTGTGCGAGATCTACGGCTTCGACACCGCCCCGCCCGGCTGGGTGCAGCAGTGGCAGCCGCCGGAGGGCCAGGCCGATCTGCTGCTGATGCCCACCCACGCCGACGACGAGCATCTGTGGTTCGGCGGCGCGATGCCCTACTATGCGGGCGAGCGGGGATTGGAGGTGCAGGTGGCCTACCTCATCAGCCACTGGGACCAGCCGGTGCGCCCGCACGAGCTGCTGGACGGCCTGTGGACGGTGGGCGTCACGCGGTATCCCGTCATCAGCGATTTCCCCGACTATTATGCCGACAACATCGACCAGGCGCGCGCGCTGTACAACGAAGAGGAGCTGCGGGCCTGGCAGGTGGAACAGCTGCGCCGATTCCGGCCGGCGGTGGTGGTGGGGCACGACCTGAACGGCGAATATGGCCACGGCGTGCACTGCCTGAACGCCGAAAGTCTGCTGCTGGCAGCGGATGCGGCGGCCGACCCCGCGCAGTACCCCGCCAGCGCCGACCGATACGGCGTGTGGGACACCCCCAAGATCTATCTGCACCTGTACCCCGAAAACCAGATCATCATGGACTGGGAGAATATGCCGCTGTCCGCGTTCGGCGGAAAGACGGCCTTCGAGATGGCGCAGGAGGGCTTTGCCTGTCACGCCAGCCAGCAGGGCGTTTTCCATGTGATGGGGGCCGGCGGCTGGTACGACTGCCGCAAATTCGGCCTTGCCCGCACCACGGTGGGGCCGGACGTGCAGGGGGGAGACTTCTTTGAAAACGTGGAGATCCCCAGCCTGCAGCCGACGCCCACCCCCACCCCTTCGCCCACTCC